>CACWUS010000008.1 GCA_902764145.1 uncultured Erysipelotrichaceae bacterium
TCCATATATTAAATATTTACTTTTTGATGAATATCCATCTTCATTTATATAATTATTTGCTCTTTGTACAGACCCACTATATTTCTCTGTTGCATTTATAATTACTGGAAATATCATCAAATATAATAATACAATTATTCCTATACTCTTTTTCATTACATACATACACCTATTGTAATTATATAATATTATTATTTTTTATTAAAGAAAAAGTTAACTTATTTTACTAAGTTAACTTTAATATGAGTCTTTTTACCCTTACTAACTATGAATTTATCTTTAAACATATCCCTTATAATTAACATATTAGGATCACTTACTTTTTCAGAATTAATACTAATTCCATTACCTAATATTAATCTTCTTGCTTCACTTTTAGATGGAGCTATTCTTACATTTACAAGTAAATCCATAATATTCATATTATCCCTCAAAGTAATATTTTCTTCTGGCATTCCTTCTTCACTAAATCCTTTAGAAAACACTTCTTCGCTAGTTTTACGAGCAAGTAATGCTTCTTCTACTCCATGTAAATCTTTAACAAACTCATAAGCAAGAGTTTTTTGTGCAAGTCTCTTTTCTGGTTCCTCTTTAACAGACTTTTCTAATTTCATTATTTCTTCAGGAGTTAAAAATGTAAATACTTTTAAATATTCAATTACTTTTGAATCATCAGTATTAATTAAATATTGATATATTTTGTATGGACTAGTTTTTTCCTTATCAAGCCATAAAGCATTTCCTTCACTTTTACCAAATTTATTACCATTTTGATCTAAAATTAATGGCATTGTAAATCCATATGCTTCTTTACCTAATTTTTTCTTTATAAGTTCAATACCAGTAGTAATGTTACCCCATTGATCTGATCCTGCCACTTGCATTATACAATTTTCACGTTTAAATAATTCTAAAAAATCATTTCCTTGAATTAATGTATATGAAAATTCTGCATAAGTAATACCAGTTTCAAGTCTTCTTCTAATAATATCTTTATCAAGCATATAATTTACATTTATATATTTACCTACATCTCTTAAAAAATCTAAATAAGATACATCTTTAGTCCAATCATAATTATCTACAAGTTTTGCTTTACCATCAAGTATTTTATCTATTTGATTTCTAATTCCCTCTATATTTTTTCTAACTGTATCATAACTAATAATTTCCCTTTCAGCAGTTGGTCTAGGGTCTCCAATTAAACCAGTAGCACCACCACAAAGAAGTATAGGTTTATGTCCATGCATAGCAAGTCTTTTAGCAGTAACTAGTGAACAATAATGTCCAATATGAAGTGAGTCTGCAGTTGGATCTGTCCCCCAATAAAAAGTTACTTTTTCTTCATTTAATAATCTTTCTATTTCAGGACTACTTATATCCTTAACAAGACCTCTCCATTTTAATTCTTCAAAAAAATTCATTTTTATTCCTCCTTACCAGTAGATCCAAATCCACCAATTCTTTTTTTAACTACTTTTTCTTCATCATCAACACATAAATATTTAATAAATATTCCTTGTGCTATTCTATCTCCTATTTTAACTTCAAAATCTTTTTTACCATGATTTATTAATTTTACACTAAAATGTCCTTCATTATCTTCATTATTATAGTAGTCAGCATCAATTACTCCAACACTATTTGATAAACTAACATCATATTTATATCCAAAACTACTTCTATCAAAAATAAAGAACGCTTCATCATCATTCATAGATACTTTAAGTCCAGTCTTAAATACCATACTTTCACCTGGCTTAATGATTCCACTTTCTATACTTCTTAAATCATATCCAGCACTTTTGGATGTACTTCTTACAGGTAATACAATACTATCATATAATTTTTTATCATCGCTTACATCTTTTTTAAATTGTTCAAAACTTATTTTTTCAAATTTTCTCATAATTTCCTCCAATAAAAAAGGTACCATTATAAGGACGAACTATGTCGTGGTACCACCTTAATTCATAGATTAAAATCTAACTCTAGTGATTATATCGCATCACCTATAAACTCCAAAATATGTAACTTCATTATGATAATTATTAGTTTCCATCAACCACTAATTTTCTATTTAATTATTCATAACTAATATTATTTCTTCAATGTTTATCCTCTACTAAAATATTTTCCATCTCTTGTTGTAATAACTATTTCTTCACCTTCTGAAATAAATAAAGGTGCTTTTAGAGTATATCCAGTTTCAATAGTAACATCTTTTTGAGCACTTGATGTAGTATTACCTTTAACTGCATCAGGAGCACTAATTACTTTATATGAAACTTTTTCAGGAAGAGTAATACCAACTATTTCTCCTTCAATACTCATAGATTCAACTTCCATACCTTCTTTTAAAAATTTAACTTGATCTTCAATTAATTTACTAGGAAGTTCTAATTGATCATATGTATTTAAATCCATAAATACATAATTATCGCCTGCTGCATATAAATAAGATAATTGACTCTTTCTTACATCAGCTTTTTCCATTTTAATACCTGCATTAAAAGTAATTTCTTGAGTAGTTCCAGCTTTTAAATTTTTAAGCTTAGTCTTAACAAAAGCACTACCTTTACCAGGTTTAACATGTTGGAAATCAACTACTTGATATATAACGCCTTCATATTTAATAGTCATTCCATTTTTTATATCATTAATATTAAACATCATAAACTATGCAGCCTTTCTTTCTTTGTGAAGAGTTGTTTTATTACATTTAGGACAGAATTTCTTAACTTCTAATTTTCCTTCAGTATTTTTCTTATTTTTACTTGTTAAATAATTAATATCTTTACAAATAGTACATTGTAAAGCTACACCTTCTCTATTTTCCTTTTTTGCCATAGGAATACATTCCTCCTTTTTGTACAATCAAAATTATAACAAACAAATTATTAAATATCAAGAAAAATATTGCTTTTCTAATATATAATTAACAAATTCATTATTTTTTATAAACTTCTCTATATATATAATAAATTGACATAAATATATTTTTTTGATAACATTAATTATGAAAAGAACTTAAGGAAGCCGTTATTTTCCGATAGTTCTTTTTCTTTTGAAAATAAATA
The DNA here is from genome assembly GCA_902764145.1 of uncultured Erysipelotrichaceae bacterium. Lineage (GTDB taxonomy): Bacteria > Bacillota_I > Bacilli_A > RF39 > UBA660 > CAG-1000. The sequence goes on from CACWUS010000008.1 coordinate 3,081, forward strand.
TATTATTATTTATATAATATCCAATTAAATTAATAGTGTCTATCCTCCTAAAAATATCGTCTATTTGATAATTAATAATATCTTTTGTGACCTTTTTATTTTTTATCCAAAACAAAAAATTATTTGACTGATTTTTAGCTTTATTAATATTATTAAATATAAATTTATCCGTACCACTCGTAGTTATTTTAAAATCTATATATTCTCTTCCAATTTTAACATCAGTTGATTTGAATCTATCAAATCTTGGAAACATTTCAATACGTTTATTTGTTAAATTTTGTATAATATTAGCAAATTCTACTTCTTCATTTTTAAAATCACATTTAACACTATAATTATCAATATAATATTTTTTTCCTTTATATTTAAAATATTCATAATTATTGTGTATTATTACAGTTCTATTCCTATTCTTCGTATTTAACCATTTATAGGTAATATCAGTACAATATTGCATTTTACCAAGCCAATATCCTTTTTTTATTGCCCTAAAATAATCTTTATATTCATATTTATTTCTTTTTAATATTAATAATAATTTAACAATAAAAAATTTCATATATCTATAATTCATAACAATATTAATATCCTCTATTATTATAATTAGCTACAAATATATCAAAACACTTCATTTTTAATAGATTTTTTGGTAAAATATGCACGGGTGAAAAAAATATGGATAAAAAAGTGGTATTAGTTACAGGTTCTTCTAGTGGGCTTGGCTCATCAATCATAGAAAAATATGCTAGTAATAATTATAATTGTGTAATTAATTATTTTAGTCACAAAGAAGAAGCAAATGAATTAAAAGAAAAACTAGAAAAAAAATATAATGTTAAATGTCTTACTATTAAAGCAGATGTATCAAATGATGAAGAAGTTAAGAGTATGTTTGATAAAATTATAAATGAATTTAATAGAATTGATGTTGTAGTAAATAATGCAGGTATTGCTTTAGATACTTTATTTGAACTTAAAACTAAAAAAGACTTTATGAAAACATTAGAAGTGAACTTATATGGAACATTTAATGTATCTAGAGTGTTTGGTGAATATATGTATAAACAAAAACATGGAAGTATTATTAATATAAGTTCTACTAATGGAATAGATACATACTATGAATTTAGTATGGATTATGATGCATCAAAAGCAGGAGTTATAAATTTAACACATAATTTAGCTAATAAATTTGCGCCATATGTTAGAGTTAACTGTATTTGCCCTGGTTGGGTAAAAACTCCAATGAATAAAGATTTAGATGATAAATTTATAAAAGAAGAAACAAATAAAATATTACTTAATCGTTTTGCAGAACCAAATGAAATAGCAAATCTAGTTTATTTTCTATCAACAGAAGAAGCAAGTTATATAAATGATAGTATTATTAGAATAGATGGTGGTATTAAATGTTAGATGAAAATTTTATAATTGAATGTGAAAATGAATTAAAAGAAGAATTTAATAAAATAGATGAACTAGCAAGATTAAATTCTAAAAAAGTAATCGATGCATTTCATAAATATAAACTTAGTGAGAGTGACTTACATGGTACTATTGGTTATGGATATAACGATGAAGGAAGAAGTAAAATAGAAAGTATTTATGCAGAAATTTTTAAATCAGAAGATGCTCTTGTTAGAAATCAATTTATATCAGGATCTCATGCTATTAATGTGTGTTTACAAGCTCTTTTAAGACCAAATGATACACTTTTAACAATTACAGGAACTCCATATGATACACTACATGAAGTAATTGGTATCAAAGAAAATAATAGTTCTTTAATGAGCTATGGAATTAAATATAAAGAAATAGATTTAGTAAACAATGACTTTGATTATGAAAAAATAAAAAATGAATTAAAAAATACTATTAAAGTAATTCATATACAAAGATCTAGAGGATATTCTCTAAGAGAATCTATTACAATTGATAAGTTAGAAAAAGTTATAAAATACATTAAAAATATAAACAAAAATATAATTATATTTGTAGATAATTGTTATTGTGAATTTGTAGAAGAAAAATCCCCTATTGAAGTTGGTGCTGATATATGTGCAGGGTCTTTAATTAAAAATCTTGGTGCAGGTATTGCTACTAATGGAGCTTATATAGTTGGAACAAAAGAATTAATTAAACTTTGTTCAGAAAGGCTTACTCTTCCTGGAGAAGGAAAAGATGTAGGACCTTCAGATAATGCTAATAGAATGTTTGCTCTTGGATTATACTTTGCACCTAATGTAGTAGCATCTTCACTTAAAACATCAATATTAACAAGTAAAGCACTAGAAAAATTAGGTTACAATGTAACACCTAAATATAATGAAAAAAGAGCTGATATCGTAGAACTAATATATTTTAATACAAAAGATGAGTTAATTAATTATGCTAGTGGTATACAAGAAAGTGGCGCTATTGATTCACATGTAAAACCAATCCCATCACCAATGCCTGGATATGATACAGATATAATAATGGCTAGTCCATCATTTACACAGGGCTCTTCAATAGAATTATCTTGTGATGGACCACTAAAAAAACCATATGTATTATTTCAACAAGGATCTCTAACTTATGAATATGGAAGAATCGCTATACTAAATGCAATTAACAAATTAAAAGAATAAAATATAGTCCTCTTAAATATACTATTTTTAGGAGGACTTTTATTATGAAAAAAGAACTAATAAAAAACTATATAAACAAATTAACCAAACAAAATATAATTGATTATTTATCTCACGAATGCATAACTGCATCAAATGAAGAAATAGATATTATTTATAATTCAATTAAAAATGATACTGATGAATTATTAAATTCTGAACCAATATCTTATATGCAAAGACACAATATCATTTTAAATAAACAACTAATGTTAAAAATAGTAGAAAAATATAACGAATATAAAAAGTTTATTGAATAAAATCAACAAACTTTTCTTTTCTAAATGCTTCTATTTCATATTTATATGGTGGATACTCATCATCCTTATTTCTATTTACCCAAGGAGTTTCAAGTATAAATGGAATACCATTAAGCCTTTCATTATGAACAACTTTATTTAATGCATCAAATCCTATTGTTCCATATCCTATATTTTGATGCCTATCTTTATGAGAATTAATTGGATTCATACTATCATTAACATGAACACATTTAATTTTATCAATACCTATCTCTTTATCAAACTCATCTAAGTATTTATCAAACTCATTAATATCAACACCAGAATCATTTAAATGACATGTATCTAAACATACACCTATTCTAGTCTTATCATGAATACCTTCAATAATAGTCTTAATTTCATTAATATTTATTCCAAGTTCATTTCCTTTACCTGCCATAGTTTCAAGAAGAATAACAGTATCACAAGATTTCTCAAATGCTAGATTTAATCCATCAATAATGTTTTTTAATCCATCTTCCCTACTACAATTAACAGCACTACCAGGATGTAACACCATTTTATTAAATCCAAGTGTTCTAACTCTAAGTAATTCTTCTGCTAGAAAACTAACATAAAACATAAACTTATCTTCATGTTCCCTATTAGCAAGATTAATAATATATGGAGCATGTACAATAACATTATCACTGTTAATATTATTGTTAACCATTAATCTAAATGCTTCATAAGTTAAAGTATCATCTATTTCACTTCTCTGAGTACTTTGAGTTGAACCAGTATAAAACATAAATGTATTAGCCCCATAACTAATAGCTTCACTAACACTACCAAAAAGTTGTGTCTTATTTGTAAAACTAACATGACTTCCAATTATTAAACTCATAAACATCACCATAACTATTTTAACACATAAAAAAAGAAACTCAAATGAGTTTCTAATTATTATCCTTGATTAGTTGAAGTTTCAGCAACAGTAGCATTTGTAACTGTAAAATTATCTACTTTGCTAATATCTTTAACAGCAGTTTCTTTAATATCAGTAACTTTAGTTACACCTGTTGGATAAGCTACAACAAATGAATTATCATATACTATAAATTTACCAACAGTACCATCTGAAGCAACTTCAATATAATAATTTTTTGTAGTGTTTAAATTTAATTTTTTCTTTGTAGAATCTGTATTGCTAGCTTCATCACAAGTTACACCAGTAGTAGTAGCCTTTTCTACATTTGCAGTTCCATCAATTTGACAATAAGTTCTTTCTCCTGATTTCTTTAAATTATCACTAACAAAATCTGTAGTAACTTGTTGATAAATTTTTTCTGCTTCAGTAACAAATGTACTCTTCTTAGCACTATTGAACATACCCATAACGTTTGGTAATGCTATGATAACTAAGATAGCTAAGATAGCGATAACTGCTAATAACTCTACTAATGTAAATCCTTTCTTATTTTCTACCATCAATATTTTTCACTTTCCTTTCTTTAGGGGTTTACCCTTACCTTATGTATTAATTGTACAATATGATTTTTTTTGTGTCAATAATATTCTTAAATATTGTGTAAAGTGTAAGTTAGTTACTTATTGTTACTACATTTCATTCTTTAACATTTAATATATTATATTTACATTAGTAATTATAGCGTAAATACACTATTAATTCAATTATTAATTATTTTAGTTATTAAGTCTACACTATCTACAAAGTTATCCACTTTATCTATTGTTCTTAGTTTATACTTTTCTTTCATTTTTTTAATAAATTCTTGGTAATAGTCTTTGTCTCTATTTAATTCCTTATAATAATTAGAGTTTTCATGTAAGTAATTTAAAAACTTTTTATTATTTTTTAATTTTTCTAATACTTCTTTTTTCATTTATTCTCCATATAATTTATCTATTTTTTCTTCTTTTGATGATACTTCTTCCTTTTCTTCTGGTTTTGTAAGTTCTTCTACAAGACCTACTGCTTTTTGAATAGATGTAATATTTTCTTCTAGTGAATCTAAATTAATATTTTTAAGGGTATTAAATAGTCCTTTAATATTTATTTGATCTTCTTTCATATATTTTTTCCATACATCTTCTTTTTCACCATATAAATCATATAATTCATATAGATTTTGCCACGATGTATTGTTGTTTTTTACATAGTCTACAAATTCTGGATGGTTTGAAATAAATTTTTTAAAATTATCTAACTTTGACATATTAAATTATATGAAAAGAAATAGATAAAATGTATCTATTTCTTAATTTCAAAATAATTACCACTATCTAGATATAATATACCATTTTTATTATCTAACTTTTTTACTATATCTATATATTTGTTTAATAAATCTAATTTTGTTATTGTTACATATACTTCGTTTCCATCATTCATATAAAGTAAAAATCTTTTTTCATCATATGAAGTTTTCGCATATTCTATTTCACTTATTAAACTAATAATATTTTTATCTATTTTAGATAGTTCTCTAACAAAAGAAGTTTCAATATTATCTGGAACATAATTAATAAGTGTTGGAATACCAATTACATTATCTAAATCATATAGTTCATTATCGCTAAGCATATATTTATCTTTACTACGAACATAGTATAATATTTTTTTCTCTTTTACATTTATTTCTAATATAGAACCAAATCTTTTAGTAATAATAGCATCTTCAACTAAATCAAGTTTTTTTAATTTGTTTCTTATTTTTGATTTGCTAAGCAATATAAATCTTGGATAATTTTCTACATTAGATGTTTCTATTATCTGTTCATCTGTATAATAATTATTATTTAATATTATTATGTTTTTTGTTCTTATATTTAATAAAAATCTTATACATATGAATAATATAATAATTATAAATAGAAATATTAATAATTTTTTAAAATTAAATTTCTTCTTTCTTTTTTTCATCTTTACCCTTTAATATCTTTTTTATTTCATCCATTATTATTGTACTAGAATTTATATCTTTAATTTCACGTAAATTTTCTTTTACTTCATTCATAACTTCATCACTAAACATTTCATCTATTGCTTCTATTAGTGATTCTTTATTTAAGTCTTTTTCTTCTATCATTAAACTTATTTTTTTATTTACTAAATCTAATGCATTATAGTATTGATGATTATTAGCCACATATGGACTTGGTATTAATATAGATGGTGTTTTAGTAGCCATTATTTCAGCAATTGTAGAAGCACCAGCTCTTGAAATAATCAAATCAGCACTTTTCATTAAACTAGGTAAGTTATCAAAAAATGGAACTATTTTTGTACTCTTTGGTACTATTAAATTATTATTTAGTTCTGCATAACTTTTTTTACCTGTTATAAATAGTATTTCTGCATCTTCTCTTTCATATGTTCTTAAGAAATCAAGTAGTTTTTCATTTACAGAAGTACTGCCAAGTGATCCCATAACTATAATAATTAATTTTTTATCTTTTGAAAATCCTAAATCTGTTTTGTTATATTTTTTACACTCTACGGCTCTTTGACTAACTGGATTTCCCGTATATATTATATTTTTACATTTAAGACGTCTTTTACCATCTTTAAATGATACAAATACTGCATCTACTTTTCTTGATAAAAATATATTTGTTTTACCAGGTAACATGTTTTGTTCATGTAAAAAAACTTTAATTTTTCTTTTCTTAGCTGCAAGACATACTGGGAGTGTTACATATCCTCCAAAAGCTATTACAGCATCTGGCTTAAATTCATCCATTATTTTTAAACATTTATTATATGAAGATTTAATACATTTAATATTTTTAATATTTCTAATTACATCAGTTTTTGAAAGACCATATATTTCTAATCCTTCATATGGAATACCCATTCCAGGTATTAAATCATTTTCCATTCTATTTTTAGTACCTATGTATAAATATTCATTTTTTTTGTCTTTTTTTATTTCTTCTAATACTGATAATGCAGGATATATATGTCCTCCTGTTCCACCAGCAGTTAAAATAAATTTCATAAACATTTCTCCTTTATTTCATGAATACAACATGTCTTTGTATGATTTATTATATACTATTATTTTGATTTTTGCATTAATTTTAGTATTTTTTCACGTAAAGCGTTGTTTGCTTCTTCAAGTTCCATTCCTTCTACACTAAATGGTTTTCCTATTCTTGTAACTAGTTTTCCTTTTTTACCAGTATACTCTCCACTTATTCCAAAAGGTACAATTAGTGCACCTGTTTTTTTTGCCATTGATACTGCTCCAAATTTAAATGGTAATAAATCTACTTCATCTTTTGTACCAATAGTTTTATTTCTAGTTCCTTCAGGAAATATTCCAAGTGCACCTCCGCTTTCTAATACTTTAAGTGCTTTAGATTTAGCATTTTCATCATGTATAGTTCTATCTACTGGAATACAACCTGCCATTTTATAAAACCATGCAGTTTTTCCTTTAAAATATTCATCCTTTGCCATATAATGTATTACTCTTTTTGTTACCATCATTACATTATATTGATCATGAATATGTTTATGATTTCCACATAATATTATTGGTCCATTTTTTGGAATATTTTCTTTTCCTATTACAGTTGGATGAAATTTAAGTTTATAATAAATTATAACAAATGGTTTTAATATATGATAACCAATATTCATATTAAATCTCCTCATCTTTATCATTTATTAATTCTTTATATGATACTTTTCCTCTAATATTTTCAGGTATTTCTTTTCTATATCCATATGCATATGGAAGAGCATATGATGATATATTTTTTTCACAATATGATTTTATACTTTTTTTAATTTCACTATTAAGCACTAATCCTTTTTTTAATACTATATATGCCTTTACTACTTCTTTCTTATATGGATGTGGTAAACCTATTATTACGCATTTTTCTACATATGGATGAGCCATAATAATATCTTCAATATGTCTTTTATATATTTTATATCCATTTGATACTATTACTTCATTTATTCTAGATTCATAGTATATATAACCATCCTTATCAATATATCCTAAGTCTCCTGTATGTAAATATAAAACTCCATCATGACTCACTAGTTTGTTATTAGTAAGTTCTTTTTCATTTAGATATTCTTTCATTATAGTTGGTCCACTAACACATATTTCACCTATTTTATTTGTACCTAAAAATTTGTTAGTTTTATTATCTAATATTTTAACTATTGTATTATTAATAGGTAAACCTATACTTCCTAATTTATTGTTTTCACTTTTTGTTATTGTAATACCAGAAGTAGACTCATTTAGACCATACATATTATCTATAAGTACATTTGAATTGTGTTCATATAAATAATTATTAACTTTTTTAATAATATCTTCACTTAATATATCTCCCATACAAATAAACTTATTTATATATGATAAATCTTTAGATTTTAGTTTTTTACTAATTAATATATTATTTAATAAATTTGGGCTTAACAATAATATATTTGGTTTATATTTAATAATTGAATCATTTATTTTTTTATTATCGCTATAAACAAGCTCTAATGCATTTTTAAAAGCATAATGAGTAAATCCTATACCAAAACCAGTAAATATACTCAACATATTTAATATAATGTCATTATCATTTGATATATTAATATTAAGAACAAAACTATTTATATTTTTATTTGTTAAAATAGTTCCTTTTAATTTACCACTTGATGACCCACTGTACACAATAACTGCTTCTTCATAAACAGTATCTTTAATATCTTCTTTATTTTGTCTAGATATTCCAATAAATTTATTAAATGAAATACTTAAATTATCATTTAATTCTTTTATATCATTAAATAATAATTGTTTTATTTTATTAATTTTACTTATATTATTTGGTTCATCCACTTTAATAATAGTTTCTAAGTTAGTATTATCTTTAATATTTAATACTTTTTTATATGTTATATCTGATAATATAATTATTTTTGATTTAGTTAATTCTAATGTATATTTTAATTCTTCTTCACTATATAATGGATTTAAAATATTAGCTACTGCTCCTAATTTATTTAATGCATAAATAACTATAATAGCTTCTAATCTATTAAACAAAGAAATTGAAATATAATCCTTTTTTCTAACGCCAAGCATACTAAAAGAAGATGATGCTTCATCAATTTTCTTTAAAAGTGCTTTATAACTAATTTTATTTCCATTTGATATAAATGCAATATTATTAGGATATTTTAAAGCCACTTCCCTAAATACTTGATATAATGACATATTACTTTTCATCCGTTTCACTTTCTTTCATTAGAGTTAATACTTTATTCATTAATTTTTTATTTTCGAGTTCTAAATCACCAGTTACTTTATATGGTTTACCATATCTTATTTTAATACTACGTCTAAATAATTTATATTTTCCAGTAATAGCAAAAGGTACTATTAAAGCACCGGTTTTCTTAGCAAATGAAACTGCTCCATATTTAAATGGCAATAATTTCTCTTTTGTTTTATTTACTGTACCTTCTGGAAATATTCCAAGTAAAGCACCATTTTTAAGTACTTCTATAGCCTCACTTTTTGCATTTTCATCATGAATACTTCTATCAACTGGAATACATGCCATACTTCTAAAAAATCTATTTTTTACTTTTCCTTTGAATAATTCTTTTTTAGACATCATATGAATTACTCTTTTAGGCCCTCCTATCATAATAGCAGCATCCATAAACTTAGTATGATTACCCGCAAGTATGATTGGACCAGAATCAGGTATGTTTTTTAAATCAATATATTCTGCTCTATATAATAATAAAAATAATGGTTTTAGTGTTGTTCTTAATGTTTTATATACTATATACTCCATAATATACTCCTTATATTTAAGTATATCATAAATCTACTCATCTTTCATTAAGTTTATAACAACTATTTCAGCAGGATTTAATATTCTTATTGGAAGTCTTTCACTAAAACCTAATCCTCTTGATACTATCATTTTAGTATTATTTTTTTCATATAAGCCTTCAGAATATTTTGGGAAAAATGTATAGTCAGGAGAAAATAATCCCCCAATTAATGGTAATTTTATTTCGCCACCATGTACATGACCACTAAGCACTAAATCTACGTCAACATCTACATAACTATCAAATTCTAAAGGATTATGAGCAACTAGTATATTAAATTTTTTGGTATCTAGTTTTCCTATTTTATCTAAAATATATTTTTTATCTAAAGTTAGCTTATGAAATTTTTGATATTTTTCATAATCACTAACAAATCCAATTAAATTAATATTTCTAGATAATTTATTTTTTTTATTAAATAATTTGTTAATTTTTAAATCATCAATTATCTTATTGTATTTTTCATAATCTTCTTCATTCATTCTACACTCATGATTACCGTAAATATAATATTTCTTATAATTGACAAGTGAATCTAATTTAATAAAATTATCTATTTTATTAATACTTTCATTAACCATATCACCGCCATATAAAACTATATCAGGGTTTTCTTTATCAATAATATTTTTGATTTTATATGATATATCTCTATTATGTAAATCGCTTAAAAATATAATTTTAATATTTTTATCTATCTTTTTACTTTTAATATTATATCTAGTAACATCTATTTTATTATGACTATCTAATATTAATAGTAAAACTAATATTATAAAAAATATAATTATTAGTATTATATTATAAAAAATATATCTATTATTATTTAAAGTTTTATACATATTAAAATTAGTAATTTTATCTTTATTAATATTAATACTAAATAATTCTTTATCATAAAGTATTCTTAAATCAAAACTATTACCTTTTTTTAATTTATCTATTTTATTGATAATATAATAATTATTATCTTTAATTCTTTTTGGTTTGTATTTATATGTATGAATATCAAATAGTTTACTATAATCTGGTAATTTAGTAAGTATAGTTATATTATTTATATCACTATCAACTTTATTAAAATATCTATAATATAATTCACTTGAATCTTTATGTTTAACACAAACATTTAATACTATATATTCTATATAATATTTTCCAATATCATCAAATTTAATATTATAATATCCATCTTTTTCTACATGACTATATTTAGTATCTTCTATAATATAATTACCATTACTATCTTGTCCATTATAAATGCCTATTCTATTAATTTTAATGCCACTTGATAAATATAATTTATCATTTAAATTATTTTCATAATATATCTTAATAACATCATTTTTATCATTAATATTAACTATTTCTCTAATTATTAAATTACCTGAAATATCTACTTCACTATCAATAAATACATCAGTAATACTAGCTTTAATAAAAATAGGTACAAATAAAATTAAAATTAAAACTATCTTTTTCATATCAAATATTTTATCACAAATAAAAAGAAACTTATAGTGTAAGTTTCTTTTCTTTATGATATTCTTCAAGTGTTTTATATTTTCCATCATAGAATTCAAGTGATGTAGGATATCCTACATATCTATAATGCCATGGTTCATAATTATATCCAGTTATGTTTTCTTTTCCTTTTGGATAACGTAATATAAATCCGTATTTATATGCATTATCTATCATCCATTTACTTTCATCACTATCTACTATTTCATCACAATATTTTCCATTTCTAAAACATGCTATATCAAAAGCAAGTCCACTTTGATGTTCAGAAGCTCCAGGAATTGCAACTCTTTTAGAAGTAAGATCAAAAGCCATTTTAGTTTTTTCTACTTCACTCATATTTTTAAGCTCTTTCATATATTTTTGAAAAAAATAATTCCATAAGTTATCTTGATAATCATAGCTCCTATATCCACTATCAATTATTATATTAAATCCATCTTTAATAGCTTCTTTTTGTAATTTCAAAAAACTTATTAATACCCTTTTACTTATCATAGGTTTTAAATCAGGATCATCATAACAATGAAAATTATTTTCATTATTATCAGTAATAACTAAATCATTAGGTATATACCATCTACTTAAATGATTATCTGAATTAATTAGTGTTAAATCATTAACTTCATGAATTATATTTGTCATTAATATCACCTACTCAAATATTATAACAAATTAAAAACTCTATAAATAGAGTTATAATAATTTTTCTTTTACAATAGTATTAACTAATTTCATATCAGCTTTTCCATTAACAAGTGGTTTTAATTCTTTCATTATTGTACCCATATCTTTCATAGATGAAGGCTTAACTTTATCAAAAACTTCATCAATTACTTTTTTAAGTTCTTCTTCACTTAATTGTTCAGGTAAATAAGTACTTAATAATTCTATTTCTTTATTTAGTCCATCTATTAAATCTTGTCTATTTCCAGCTTTAAATTGTTCAATACTTTCTTTGTGAGTTTTAACTTGTTTACTAACAACTTCAATAACTACTTCATCGCTTGCTTCATGTCTTTCCATTTTATTATCAATTAAGTATTTATCAATACCAGATTTTAATAATCTTAATGTGCTGACTTTATCTTTATCATGAGCTTTCATAGCATCAATCATATCTTTTGAAATTTTATCATATAACACAAGTATCACTCCTTATAATTAATATCTTTGTTTATTATGTTTCTTAGCATTTCTAATTGCTTCTTTTTTAGCTTCTCTTCTAACAATGCCAGGTTTAGAATATTCTCTTCTTTTCTTCATTTCAGTAGGGACTCCGCTACGTTGAACTTTCATTTTAAAACGTTTTAATGCACCCTCAACATTTCCGTCTTTAACATCTACGTGTGTCATTCTTCTTCCCTCCCTTCATGACTATAATTGATTATATTATAAAATTTGTCGAATTTCAAGTAAAATTAATGAAAATTATGTTATTTTATGATATAGTTTATAATGGAGTGGTGATATGAAAAATTTTAATATTAAATTTATAATAGCTGGTATAGTTTTAATTTTGTTATTTGGAGCAATTGGTATTTATGAATTGGTAATTAAAGAAAATAAACCTAATAATAATGATAATCCAATTGTTGAAAAAGAAGACAAACCAAATATTGAAAATGATGATAAAAAAGATAATATAAATGTTAATGAATTTAATTATAAAATAATTAGAGAAGTTAATAATAATTATAATAGTAATTATATGATTAGTCCTATGTCAATAGCTTATGCTCTTAGTATATTAAAAGATGGGGCTAAAAATAATACTAAAAGTCAATTATCTATTTTATTAAATAATTATAAACTTGATAATACATATAGTATAAAAGATAGAATTGGTATTGCTAATACATTATTTATAAGAGAATCAAACAAAAAATATATTGATGAAAATTACATTACAAAAATACAAAAAAATTATAATTCAGATTTATTAATAGATGAGTTTAAAACTCCTAAAGTTATTAATGATTGGATAAGTGAAAAAACATTTAATATGATTAATAACACAATTGATAAACTATCAAGTGACTTTACTCTTGGTATAGCTAACGCTATTGCTATTGATGTTGAATGGAAAAATAAATTTGAATGTAATATAACTACAGAAAAAGAATTTACTTTAATTGATGGTAAAAAAATGAACACTCCAATGATGAGGTCATCAAATGATGTATCATACATTGAAAGCGATAAAGCAAAAGGAATTATTAAAGATTATAAAATATATGATAAAAATACTGGTGAAGCTGTTAGTGAAGAAAATAAAGACACAGTTGCTCTTGAATACATAGCTATTCTACCAAATGATAATATTCATGAATACATCAATAATTTTGACAATAACGAATTTAATAAATTATTAAATTCTAAGAAAAAATCTAATGAAAATTTGGATATTATTTATAGTATTCCAAGATATACATATGACTTCAATTATGATAAATTTGTTAGTTCTTTAAAAACATTAGGACTTAAAGATATGTTTAATCCAAATGTTTCTGATTTTTCTAATATGTTAAGTGAAACTGCTAAAAAAGATAAATTTAGATTATATGTATCAGAAGCAATACACAAATCTCACATTGAATTTAGTGAAAATGGTACAAAGGCTTCTGCTGTTACAGTTATAATAATGGATAAAAATGCAGCTATGATAAATGATAAAGAAATAATCAATATTGAATTTAATAAACCATTTCTATATATAATAAAAGAAAAAAATAGTAATAAAATCTGGTTTTTTGGAACTGTATATTCTCCAGATAAATGGACTAATAATAGCAATAAATGTGAGGTTAAATAATTATGATTAAAACTTTTATTGATGAGAAAACAATTCAAAAAAGAATAAAAGAACTTGCTCATGAAATAGAAGACGACTATAAAAATGAAGATATAACTGTTATTTGTATATTAAAAGGATCTATTTATTTTTTCACTGATTTAACTAAAAGAATTAAGAATAATTTAAGTATTGAATTTATGAGAGTTTCTAGTTATGGAAGTGGTACTGAAAGTAGCGGTGAAATTCAATTAAAACTAGATTTAAACAATTCTATAGAAAACAAAAATGTTATTGTAGTTGAAGATATAATAGATTCAGGTAGAACTCTTTCATATTTAATAAAATATTTAAAGATCAAAAAACCTAAAAGTTTAAAATTATGTACTCTTCTTGATAAACCAGAACGACGTATAGTAAAAGATGTCCATGTTGATTATGTAGGATTTACTATTCCTGATTATTTTGTAGTTGGATATGGACTTGATTTAGATGAAAAGTATAGAAATATTCCTTGTATAAAATGTTTTATAAAAGATAAAGAAGAATATTCTAAATTATTAGAAAGCAAAAAAAAGATTACCTCAAAGTAATCTTTTTATTATATCTTTTGCTTTTATATCATATTCATCTAATTTATCTAAATCTATATATCTAACTTCATAATAATTTTCATCACTCATTCTTTCTTTTTCTTCTCCACTTAATTTAGGTGTTCCATTAATTCTTTTACATTGAAAATAGTTTTCAATGGTTTCATCAAATTCAAGTGTTTCTAATTTTTTTATAATTTCTATATCTATATTAAGTTCTTCTTTTATTTCTCTTATTACATTTTCTTCTAATGTTTCCCCTTCTTCTAGTCCACCTCCAGGAATAACATAATATTCTTTTTTAACTCCATCTTTAATCTTTCTTCTAAAAATAACTAGTAGTTTATTATCTTCAATAATAATTGCTCTTGAGCTAATTCTTTTCATATCAAATTCCTTTCTATTATATATAAATTATAAAATAAAAGAATTCTTTACACAAGAATTCTATTTTAATCTTAATGATTTTTCTTTTCCATATATTACTTCATTGGTTTTATTTTTTAATTCTTCCATCATTTCTAAGTAAGCGTAACTAGGATTAGTTTCAGAACAATTAATTGCATAAAATAACCAATTCCATTCATTATATAAATCTAAATTTCTACTTTCAAGCATATTTAATTTTCTATGAGAACTTTTGGTTAAAAGAGCTCCATTTGAAAGCGTAGTATTATTTCCATCTTTTTTAACTATATGACGATATGTAAGTGGATTATTCTTAGTAATTGGTGTTCCCATCCAATCATATCCATTTGGTTTATAAATTTTAACTAATAATTCTATTAATTGTTGTTCCAATGTATTCATGAAACCACCCTTTCATAAGTGAAACATATTATATCAAAATATTTAAAAAATTGCAAATAAAAAAGGAACATATGTTCCTTATAATAATTTATTTTATTTGACTCATTACTTCTTCAGCAAAGTTATCATTTCTTTTTTCCATACCTTCGCCTACTTCATATTTAACAAGTTTAACTAATTTAGAATCATTATTTTTTAAATATGTTTTAACATTCATTCCTGAGTCTTTAATAAATGCTTGTTCTTCTAAAACTGTTTCTTCATAGAATTTTCTAATTCTACCTTCTACAATTTTATCAGCAAATTCTGGTTTTTTACCTTCATTAATAACTTGTTCTTTAATAACACTTTTTTCATGTTCTAAATCTTCTTCTGGTACACTTTCAATTTTTGTATAAAGCGGTCTCATAGCTGCTGCTTGCATTGCTACATCACGAGCAACATCTTCATTTTTTCCTTCAACTACTACTAGTGAAGCAATTTTTCCACCCATATGTAAATAAGTACCAAATACTTCTTTAGAATTCTTTGTTATTTTTTCAAATCTTCTTAAACTAATTTTTTCACCTATTTTAGCTGTAGCATTAACAATTAAATCATTTAATGTATCATTTCCTACTTTTAATTGTAAAGCACTTTCCATATCTTTAGCATCGTTTTTAAGTAATGTGTTTCCGATTGTATCTAGAAGTTCTTTAAATTCAGCATTTTTAGCTACAAAATCAGTTTCACTATTTAGTTCAACTACTACTGCATCATTCTTATTAACATAGAAATTTGCAAGTCCTTCAGCAGCGATTCTTTCTGCTTTCTTAGCAGCTTTAGAAATACCCTTTTCTCTTAAATAATCGATTGCTTTATCCATATCGCCATTAGTTTCAACTAAAGCTTTTTTACAATCCATCATTCCAGCTCCAGTTCTTTCTCTTAAGTCTTTTACCATACTAGCACTAATATTCATAAGAACCTCCTAATTTAATGATGAAACTAGTTCATCTTTTTTCATAGTTGAATAACCAGAAATACCTTTTTCTTTAGCTATTTTCTTAAGTTCAGCAACTGTCATTTTACTATAATCAACAGTTTCTTCTTTTACTTCTTTAGTTTCTTTTTTTGTTTCTTTCTTTGGTTGTTTCTTTTCAACTACTTTTTCTTCTTCATTGAAATCATCTAATTCAACAACCTTAGTTTCAACTTTAATTTCTTTTGCTGGTTTTGTTTCATCTTCAGTTACATAATCTACAAGTGGTAAATTATTAGCTTCACAAACAGCATTAGCTAAAACTCCTAAAACAACTTTAACGCTTCTAACAGCATCATCATTAGCTGGAATTACATAATCTACATCATCTGGATCACAGTTAGTATCAACAATTCCAAATACTGGAATATGTAAACGTCTAGCTTCACGAATAGCATTAATTTCTACTCTTGGATCTACTACAATAATAGCTTTTGGTAAACTTTCCATACCTCTAATACCACAAAGAAGTTTATTTAACTTTTCATATTCTTTTTGGATTTTAGCAACTTCTTTTTTAGGAAGTAAATCAAATTTACCTGTTTCTTCCATTTTTTCAATTTGAGATAATCTTTTAACTCTTTCTCTTATAGTTCTGAAATTAGTTAAAGTACCTCCTAACCATCTTTCTGTTACATAAAAACTTTCGCATCTTGTTGCTTCTTCTTGACTAGCTTCTTTAGCTTGTTTCTTAGTACCAACAAATAGAACCTTACCACCGTTTTCACATGCTTTAAGAAGTTCAGCGTAAGCTTCTTCAATTTTTTCTACAGTTTTTTGTAAATCAATAATATGAATGTCATCTCTTGTAGTGAAAATGTATTCCTTCATTTTAGGATTCCATCTTTTAGCTTGATGTCCAAAGTGTACACCAGCTTCTAATAAATAACTTTTTGCAATTACTGCCATAATATTCTCTCCTTTCGTTAATTCTTCTACTTATCTTTAAATTAATATTCACTTAAAATATACTCATTTAAGCACTAGAATATTAAATCAATAAGTATGTCTTTTTTCTTAAAGCCAACTTATTTTAGCATAATTTTAAACAAAATAAAAGAGTTTTCTTTTAAAAAACTCTATTTCTTATACTAAACAACTAATATCATAACCAAGTATATTTCCTATCCATCTTATTAAGTAACGAAGTAAGAATATACATAATAGTACAATAGCCATCAATACTAGCGTTTTTTGAGCTTTCTTAAGAGCATCTGCATCTTTTGCCATTATAGCTGGTATAAGTGTAATCATTCCTTTTACTATTGCTAAAATTGCTCCGATTATTTGTATTGCTGTAATACCAGCATGAACAAGTTTTGTTAGATTTGGACCTAATATTTGAGCACATGTCATTGTGTTTTGACCAAAACCAAATTCTTTAATTGTAGGTTTCTTACCCATTTTTTTAAATATATCTTCTCTTGTTTGCTTGTTCTCTTCTATTTCTTTTGCTACATCAGCATTAGCAGCTTCTTCATTTGCTTTTCTAAGGTTTTGTTCAGTTAATAGTTTTGCAATATCACTTCCTGCCATACATATTTTTTGTTTGTCGCTAAGTCCTGCTTTTACATATGCTTCATTTAAACAATTTCTACATTCTAAATCTTTTGTTGTTCCAATACACTGGGTTTTAGGAACACTATCTTGTAAAGAACATGAATTCCCTGGGCTTTCAGTCCACTCATAAGTACATCCTTGACTTGATGAACCACAACAATAACATTTTGCTGTTTCATTATCTGATTGAGTTCTTACATTAGATAATCCACATCCATTTTTGCAACTACTACCTAGATTTTGCTCAATTTTGTTTTTTTGTTCATTTGTAATATCACATATTTTATATTGACAATCACTAATTTTGCTTTTAATTGCGTCATTAATTTGTTCTTTTGCACTTTTTTTAGTAACTGAATCTATTAATCCAGCACTCCATAATACTCTATAATCATTATTATTTCTTAAACTATTATACCAATTTTCAAAATCATCTTGAAAAGAATTCATATCTTCTATTTTAGAAGGACATTGTTTATTATTTATTTCAGATAAAACACCATTTAATAATTCTTGTGCTTTTTCATTTCCATCTGTATCTTCAACTGTACAACCAGGTCTTCCAACATATTCTTCCCTTCCCCAAAAAGATATTGTACCTATATTAAAGTCACCTTTGTTATCAGAAAATATGTACTTATTTTTTAATGTAGTATACCATCTAGTATTTGCAGTATATCCAAATACCTTAGGACAATCTCCATTATCTACAGCTGTCCAATTATTTATATTAGCTGCACTTGTATGAATAGAAAATTCACGAAGCATTTGATTTTTACCATTATAAGTACCTGCATTACTATTACATTCGCAATTATTTATGGATGTACTAGCCCAATTACAAAAGCATATGTTTGTTCCTTTTGAAGGCACAACAAATGAATCTTTAACACCACAATTACCTTTAATTATTTCAAACAAGAAATATGTACCTTTAGCAAGATTAGATGAATCATTATTATTTACATATCTATAGCACCCAGCGAATACTGCATCACCATTTCCATCAAATGCTTGATATCCTCTTGTTAAAGGAATATCAGCAGGAAAATTAAATGTGGCTGGACCATAGTCTGCATTTCCAGATTCATAATTACTTGATATATGACTAAAATTAAGTTTTGAGCTTTTCGTATATATTGAATTATTTTTGTCATAAATACAACCATCTATTTTTTTATTTTTATCACAATAATTCTCAATTGTTTCTTTTTGTTTAGCAATCTGACTATTAGATGTTGGACTCAAATCATCATCTTCTGCATAAACAATTACAAATGAAAAAGAAATTAGAAATATAAAAAATATAACATTTAATAGTCTTTTCATATTTTCACCTACTATACATATAATAACATTTTCAATATTTTAATTCAATAAAAAAGTATGCTCATGCATACCTAAACTATACAACTAATATCATATCCAAGAATACTTCCTATCCACCTTACTAAGTAACGAAGTAGGAATATACATAATAGTATAATTGCCATAAGAACAAGTTTCTTTTGTGACTTTTTAAGACCATCTGAATCTTTTGCCATTATGGCTGGTATAAGTGTAATCATTCCTTTTACTATTGCTAAAATTGCTCCAATTATTTGTATTGTTGTAATACCAACACTAACAATTTTTGTAAGATTTGGGCCTAATAAAGTAGTACACTTATCATATCCAGAACCAAATCCTCCATCAGGAACTTCAGGCTTCTTACCTTGTTTTTCTATTGCTGTTTGTCCTATTTCTTGACTTGGTTTTTCTCCTGAACCATCACCAACTCTATTTGCTGTTCCTTCATCATAAGCTTTTTGAGGATCAAGTGTAATATAATAAATAAATGCATCAGAATTTTGTGATTCTAAGTAATGATATATATCTTTTGAATTTAAGCATTCTGATCTGTTAAATATTTTATATAAATCTTCAGAAGTTATTTTTACTTGACCACCAGTATATTGACCTATTTGCATAACAAATGTTTCTTCAAGATTTCTTAGTGTTTCTTCTACTCCATCTATTGTTATTGAATATGTTACATTACCATTATATTCATTTGTTTTTTTAGTAAAGTTAACACTACTAGTATTATTCAAAAGATCAAAGTGCATTTTGTAATTGCAACTCAAATCATTATTAGTTGTTGTTGTAGGTGGAGTACTACTTGTTTTTTTATCTAATTCTTCCTTTGTAATCCATTCTGTTCCACCTGGAACTTTAAATTTAATACTATATGAATCCAATTTAATATTATCATCTGGATTAATAGCATTAATTTCCACTCTATCAGTCATTTCATTAACATAATTATAGTATATTGGACTACAAGTACCTTTTCCTACAAAATAATTAGTAAATGATTTCATAGAATCTGAGTTAACTTTGTTACACAATGCTTGTCCCCCACAAAACATCATTATATATTTACTACCATTGTTATCATAATTTACATAATCATCTATTGATCCACCTTTGTATTCAGTAAATCCACTAGCATTTTGATAAAATACGTTATAAGAATATGGACCATTACCATCATTGTAATTAGAAACCATGATTTGTATATTTCCTAGATTATCATTTATATTGCTTTTCATTTTATAGAAACAAACAAATGACTGAATCTTAACTTCTGCATGGACAATATTTGCCAAAAATAAGCTTAATGTAAGAATAATAATTAATTTATATATCTTCCTCATATACTCACCTACTATAAATATAATAACATATAGTGTATAAATACACAATTAGAATAAAAATATGGAACTTTACAATAAATTTCGAGTATTAATGGAATTTTTATAATAAATATAGTATAATTATTTTGGTGACTTTATGAAGAATTCTAACTATAAAAACAGAGGTATGTTTCTTGAAAATATTATAAATGATTCAAATACATACTATAATAGTATTGAAAAATGTTTAATATATAAGAAACCTACTCCAATAAAAGTGTTAAATGTTAGTTATCCTAGTAATACGTCACACTTAATTGATAAAGCAGTATATTCTAATATATCAACCCTTGACTATAATGGAATATATAGAGAACGTTATATTGAATTTGATGCTAAAGAATGTCATAGTACTTCTTCTTTTCCACTTTCAAATATAAAAGCTCATCAATTAGAACATATTAAAAAAGTTATTAAACAAAAAGGAATTGTATTTTTAATTATATATATGAATAATGAATTTTATTTACTTAAAGGAGAAGATATAATTAATTATATTAATAATAATACAAGAAAATCTATTGAGTTTGAATATATTAAATCAAATGGTTATAAAATTAGTGAAAGCTATTTACCTAGACTTAAGTATTTAGATGAAGTAGATAATGCTTATTTTAAGGAGTGACATGAAAAAGATAAACTTTGATAAAGTTAAACGTGAAAATAAAGAAAGGATTGATCGTTTAAAAATGAAAAAGAGTAAAAAGAAGGAAACAAAAAAACACAAAAGAAGATTTAGATTTTTATACTGGTTAACAGTATTAATAGTATTTTTTGCAATATTAGTATTTATTGCAGGAGCAGGATTTTGTTATTACATAGTTAAAGGTGCTCCAGAATATGATATTGAAAAAATGTTTGAAAAAGAACCATCAAGATTATTTGATTCTAAAGGTAATTTATTTGCAACACTTGGTACTGAACAAAGAGAAAAAATTACATATGATGAATTACCTCAAGTATTAGTAGATGCTATTATAGCGACAGAAGATTCAAGATTTTTCCAACACAATGGATTTGATGCCCCAAGATTTTTAAAAGCATCAATAAGTCAAGTGTTAGGTCATGGTGGTGGTGGTGCTTCTACTCTAACAATGCAACTTTCAAAACTTGCATTTACAAGTACTGAAGCTACTGGATTTGATGGTATAGTTAGAAAATTTACTGATATTTATATGGCAGTATTTAAAATTGAAAAAAATCTAACTAAAGAAGAAATTATTGAATATTATGTAAATAATCCATGTATGGGAGGAAATATTTATGGTGTTCAACAAGCAAGTCATTATTATTTTGGAAAAGATGTAAGTGACTTAAATCTAGTTGAAGCTGCACAAATAGCAGGTATGTTCCAATCTCCTAATGGATATAATCCATATATAAATCCAAATGATGCTAATGAAAGAAAAAATACTGTTCTTTACTTAATGAAAAGACATGGTTATATAACAGATACTGAATATCAAGCTGGAATACAAGTACAAGTTAAGGATTTACTTAAAGGTGGTACAACAACTGTTAATGAATATCAAGGATTTATAGATACAGTTGTTCAAGAAGTAATTGATAATACTGGAAATAATCCATATGTTGTTCCAATGGATATATATACAACTATGGTAAAAAGTAAACAAGATATAATAAACAAATTCTATAAATCATATAACTTTAAAAACTTTAAAGACAAAGGAAAAGAATTAGAAGTTGGTATTGGAGTTATTGAAAATAAAACTGGTGCAATTATAGCTGTTGGTGCTGGTAGAAATAAAACTGGTGCTATGACACTTAACGTTGCTACATTTAGTGATCAAACAAAGAGAATGCCTGGTTCTACTGCTAAACCAATACTTGATTATGGACCTGCATTTGAATATGCTAATCTTAGTACATATGGACCATTTATAGATGATAAAACACCATATGGTGGCGGAAACATGAGAAACTTTAATGGTGGATATAGTGGATTCATGACAATGAGAGATTGTTTAAGAAAATCTATTAACACTTGTGCTCTACAAGCATTTAGATTAACAAACAACGAACAAAAGAAAGAATTTGCAGCTAAACTTGGTGTTGAATTCCCAGAAGAAACATTACCTGATTCATTTGCAATTGGTGCATTTAATGGAGTTAGTCCTGTACAACTTGCAAGTGCCTACTCTGCTTTTGGAAATAATGGAAAAAGAAGCACGCCACACTCTTATACAAGAATTATTTATAGAGAAACTGAAGAAGAAGTAAAACCAGTTATAATTACTGAACAAGTTATGAAACCACAAACAGCTTATTTAATAGCTAATGTACTTACTGGAGCCACTAGTTCAAGTGTACATGTATCTGGTACATCAATAGCTACTAAGACTGGTACTACATCATATGATACATCAGTACTTAGAAAGTTTGGCTTAACTAGTTCAGTTATTCCAGATTCATGGACATCAAGTTTTACTAGTGATTATGCTATGGCAATTTGGCTAGGTTACACAGATGGTCTTACAAAAGATATGGTTAAAAAGAAACACTACTTAATGAATGGTACAGCAACTAGTGAAAGAATTAAAATTCAAGCATGGCTTGGTAATAAAATATATGAAAAAAATGCTAGATTTAAAAATCCTGGTGGAATTAGTTCTGCAAAAGTTGAACTTGAAACTATCCCAGCAATGTCACCAAGTGACTATACACCAGGTAAATTAACTGGTACTTTCCTATTCATTGGAAATACTGGTCCTAGTGAAACATCTCAAAGATTTGCAAAATTGACAAATCCTCAAGGTGTAACATATAACATTAATAACAACAAGGTTGAACTTTCTTGGACTTCTCCTGGAACTCCAAGTGCTATTGATAAAGATTATTTAACAGATTGGTTTAATAAAAATTGGAAAATTCAGACTGATAAATATTTAAAGAAAAGAATTAGTTATAATACAAAAAACATTGGTGACTTTGGATTTGCAATTTATTTAACACAAGGAACTTCATCTGTATATGTAGATTGGACAAAAGATACATCATATACAATAGATATGAGTAAATATTCAGGAATATATGATGGTGTAATAATTAAAAGTATGTATTCAATATTTAAATCAAATGCATCAGATGGTTATAAAGTAGTATTTACAATTGGTGAAAGTGGAATTAAATCATCAGATATAACAGTAAATGTTTCTAATCAAAGTCAAACATTATCTATTGGATCTTCATATAGTGAACTTAATGCAAGTTCAATTAGTTCAATAACTTATAAAGGAACAAATATAAAAGATAATGTAACTTCACTTAGTGTCACTAACACATCAATAACGAATAGTGCTGGTGAAAATGTTGCTCCTAGTAAAGTTACTGAGGTTGCAGGAACATATAAAGCTAATTACTCAATAACATTTACATATAATGGAAGTAATATTTCAAAAACAATTACTCAAACAATTACAGTTCAATAAAAAAATTGACAATTAAGTCAATTTTTTTTATATTTACAAATACTCTTTAAATTACAATTTTCACATTTTGGCTTACTACTTGTACATATATATCTTCCAAATAATACAAATTGTGAATTCAGTTTATTCCAAGTTGATTCATCAAAGTATTTTTTTAATTTCTTTTCTGTTTTTAATACATCATCTTTTTTAGTTGTAATGCCAAGTCTTTTAGAAACTCTAAATACATGAGTATCAACTGCAAATTCAGGTGAATCATATAAATTAGATAATACAACACTAGCCGTTTTCCTACCTACTCCAGGAAGACTTTCTAAATATAATCTATCATTTGGTACATATCCTATTTTTTTAATTTCACTTACAATACTTTTAAAATTACTTGATTTTACATTATGAAAACCAATTCTTTTAATATATGAAGATATTTCATCTATACTAAGAGTATCTAATAATTCTAAAGAATTATATTTCTCATATAATTCTTTTGTAGCTATGTTTACACTTTTATCAGTTGTTTGAGCAGATAACATTACTGATAATAATAATTCATAATCTTTTGAATAATTAAGTTCACATTTTGGATTTGGAAACAAATTATTCATTTCCTTAACTATTAAATCTTTATTCATTATCATCTAACCAATCATATTCAAACATATCTTCAAGCGTACCTTCATCTTTAACACGTTTTTTAGTACCATTTTTAGTCCAATCATAAATAATCTTGTCAATATACTTAAAACTTCTTACATTGTTTAAAATGGCTTCTTTTAATGCATTTTTAATAGTATCTTCATTAACACCATCTTCTATCCATTTGTTAATTAGTTCATATTCAAAAGATGAAAGTGTTCTTCCAAGTTCACGCTCAAATAATGAATATATATCAGTTTCATTAGTTTCTATTGTTTTATTTAACGCAAGTCTATCATACAATGGTTCTAATTTAACTTTTTCAGAAACTCCACTATTTTTATTAGTAACTTCTATCTCAATATATTTTTTATTTAATAAACTACTAAATGTATTATATGTTTTTTCATCATCAAAACCTATTTTATCTTTAATATCATTTGTATCTAAATAACAAGATATATTTATAAAATATAAAATAAGCAAAAATTCATCAAGAGTAATATCAATATTACTAATACTTTTAATGATATTACTATTAACAACAAAATCTCTACTCTCAAATATTTTTCTTAAATCACTCATAACTACAGCTTCCTTATAAACTCATCAATTTCACTAGCTCTATTTAAAAGTAACCCTTTCATTATACTTCTTTCTACTAATTTATATACTTTAATTGCTTCACTTGGTTTAACAAGCTTAACAAATGAATCAAAATCAAAGTCAATATCTATTATACTATGTAATTTAGAGAATTCTTCAAAAAATTTAATTTTATCATGAATTCTTAATATACTAGCAGCATTATATATTATTTCTCTATCATAGTTTTTAAAATCTTCTAATGTTATATCCCTGTGAGACACTAACTCTTTAATACTATCAATAATCTTCTTTTCTTTATTAGAAAATGGTAAATCAGTTTCTATTTGTGCCCATATACCATATTTATTAAATGACTGTACAATTGAATCATATTTAATATTCAAATATTTTTTTAAGTTATATCTATTACATATATAGAAAAACTTATCTACTCCATTACTATCAAATATTTTATCTAATTCTTTTCTTTTAAAATCTTTAGATACTTCATTTAATAAATAAGAATTATTCTTATATATAAACTCCATAATTTCAGGATCTAAGTCAAAATCAAGTGTGCATGCAAATCTAATTGCTCTTAATATTCTAGTTTTATCTTCAGTAAATTTTTCTTTTGCATTACCTACTGTTTTAATAATTCTTGAATTTAAATCTTTCTTAGCTCCAAGTAAATCAACAAGTCTTCCTGCATTATCAATTGCAAATGTATTAATAGTAAAATCTCTTCTTAATAAATCTTCACCTAGACTTCCAGCTACTTCTAATTCAACTGGTTTATTTTTTTTATATTTAAGTTCTTTTCTAAAAGTAGTAATATCATATGAAAAACCATCTTTTTCAATATGATAAGCATAAAATTCTTTAAATGCTTTACCTTCACCTTTAAATATTTTCATTATTTCATCTATAGGTGCGTTTGTACATATATCTATATCATTTGAAGTTATACCAAGTAAGTAGTCTCTTACATAACCACCTACTACATATGCTTCATACCCATTTTTATTTAATCTTTCTATTATATCTTTCATAATTATATATTATCACAAAGTAAAAAAAAAGTCATTAAAAAAAGCCTAATAGGCTTTCTTTATTAATTTAAAGCATCTTTTAATTTGCTTCCAGCTTTAAATCCAGCAGCAACTTTTGCAGGGATTTTGATAGCTTTTTTAGTTAAAGGATTGATTCCTTCTCTAGCAGCTCTTTTTTTAGCTGTGAATGTTCCGAAACCTACTAATGCAACTTTTCCTTCTTTTTTAAGTCCAGTAGTAATTCCTTCTAAAACAGCATCTAATGCTCTTCCTGCATCTGCTTTAGTTAATCCGGCTTTACCAGCAACGAATTCTACTAATTCAGTTTTACTCATCGTAAATTACCTCCCATTTTATTTTGCATCGTACTTTCATACAATGCTTACATATTAATTGTAACATAACCAATATAAATTGCAAGTAATTTCACTATTTTTTTAATAATAACCCATTAAAAAAGGCAAGATTTTACATTTTCTTACCTTAATATTCTCTCATCTTCTATTTCCTCTTTATATCCAATATATTTGTTATAATATTTTTTAACAACATACATTAACATAATTCTTTTGGTTATTTCACTTTGATATAAACCAAAATGATCTTTATAATTAATTGGTTTATCATTTTTTATTTCACTTTTATTATCACTTTTATATATTGCATTAACTAATATACTATTATGAATTTTATTATTTGGATCAAATGCAGCAACTCCACCAGTCCATCCTTGATGAGAAAAACTACCTTTAGAAAACTCTGGAGCGGTATATGTATAGTCCCAACCACCATCGTGTTTAACATAAACACCTAAATTTCCCTTAGATGTTCCTTCAAAAGTCACTTCTCCTAATTTTGAAACGTGTTCTTGTGATAAGTATTCACCTTTCATAATACCATCAGATAATTTCATCAAATCTTCGCTATTTGTAAATAGACCAGCATGTCCTGTTTTTCCACCAAGAATTCTTGATTTTGGATCATGTGGCAATCCTAAATCATTATTATTTCCAGCTACATTTATTATACCAGGAGTAAATGTAGTATTTTTAATGTATAAAGGTATAAATAAAAATCTATTCATTATTTCATCTATTTTTAAATCTTCACCAAAATAATTAGATAATACTTTTTCAATAGTATTAGCAATTGTCATAGCACCAAAATCAGTATATGTATTTTTTTCTCTACTATTATCAAGTAAATATAATGTTTTAAATCTTTCATAGGCTTCTTCATAACTAGAAGCTTCTGCTACATTACCATTAGTTCTAAGAACACCATGAAGTCTTATTAAATCATTAAAAGTATAATCTTCTAATCCTTGTATATCAGGATTTAAATCACTTATTTTAGAATTTAAATCTATTAAACCTAATTCTTCCAACTTAAAAACCAATATAAGTGTATATAGTTTAGTTATTGATGCTATATCAAATTTTGTTTCATCATTAATTCTTTCTTCACCATTTCTTTTAGTAGTGCCACCAAGAATTTTGAATTTATAACCACCATTTTCATAATCCGGAAGATAAATTCCAGTAGATATACCGCTTATTAAATTAACATCAAACTCATTTTTAGCACTCAAAAACATCTCGGTATATGTTTGTACATCATTAGCAATTCCATATAAAACATCTTTTAAGTCCATATCTTTGCCAATTAATTCTGTACTTTTATCCCTAAGCTCTTTTATATAACTTATATTGCTTCCAGTTTCAATTAAAGAAGCTAAAATTTCATCTACTATTTCATATCTATCCATAATAATATAATAACAAAAAAAGATTTAAGTAACAATCTTAAATCTTATTTTTCACATTCTGGACAATAAACCTTGTCTTTCTTCTCTACCATCAAACCACCACAAGTCTTACATATTTCGCCTGTTGGTTTATCCCATAGAGCATAACTACACTTTGGATAATTATTGCAACCATAAAAGATTTTTCCTTTTTTAGTTTTTTTCTCAATGATTTTATGCCCACACTTTGGACAGTCACATATTTCAACAATTTTCTTTTCTTCTTTTTTAATATATTTACATTCTGGATAAGCTGAACATGCTTCGAATTTTCCATATTTACCATGTCTAACTACTAATGGTTTTCCACACTCAGGGCAATATTCTCCAGTTTCCTCAGGAGCAGATTTTTCTACTTCTTTAAGAGCATTATCATACATTGGTTTAAAAGAATTCCAAAAATCATTTAATATTTTATGCCAGATTATTTTTCCATCAGCAATTACATCTAAATCTTCTTCCATATTTGATGTATATTTAACATTAATTATAGAAGAAAAACATTGTTGTATTTTATCATTTACTTCAAACCCAAGATTAGTTGGAATAAACTTCTTATCTTTTATTACTACATCTTCTTCTTTTAATTTATCGATAATAGTTGCATAGGTACTTGGTCTACCTATTCCATTCTTTTCCATTTCTTTTATTAAAGTAGCTTCTGTATATCTTGGTTTAGGTTCTGTAAAATGTTGAATTGCTTTTACATTTGAACATACAAGTACTTTAGATTTATAATTAGCAAAATCAGGTAATATTACATCTTTAACTTCTTTATAATCTTTATATACTTTTAAATATCCATCAAACACATAAATTTGTCCAGAAGCTCTAAAAATATATCCTCTATTTTCTAAATCTATTGTAGTTGTATTAATAATAGCATCACTCATTAAACTAGCTAATGTTCTAGCATATATTAAGCTATATAACTTATATTGTTCAGGAGTTAAGTATTTTTTTACACTTTCTGGTGTTCTATATATACTTGTTGGTCTAATTGCTTCATGAGCATCTTGAACATTTTCTGTTTTCTTAGAAGTTTTAGCATAACCAACATACTCTTTACCATAATTAGCTGCTATGTACTTTTTAGTATCATTTACAAATACATCTGAAAGTCTAACAGAGTCAGTTCTCATATAAGAAATTAAACCTACTCTTTCACTTCCAATATCAATTCCTTCATACAACACTTGTGCAATGCTCATTGTTTTTTTAGCAGGAAATCCAAGTCTATTTGATGCCATTTGAGTCATTGTACTTGTAGTAAATGGAAGTTCACTAGCTTGATGCTTTTCTTTACTTTCAACATTATCTATATTATATGCATTAGATAATGTATTAATAATTTCATCAGCCTCGACTTTTGATTTGATTTCTATATCTTTTCCTTTATATTTTTTTAGTTCTGCCTTGAAGTCTTTAAAGTCTGCTTCAATTTTATAAAATTCTTCAGGAACAAAAGACAAAATTTCTCTTTCTCTTTCAACAATTAATTTTAATGCAACACTTTGAACCCTACCAGCATGTTTACCTTTAGTTTTATACATAACAAACTTTGATAATAAGAAACCAATAATTCTATCTAAAATTCTTCTTGTTTCTTGTGATTTTACTAAATCATCATCAATCTTTCTTAAATGAGTAAAGGCATCTTTGATAGCATTCTCAGTTATTTCATTGAAAACAACTCTATCATAATCATTATCTTTAAGACCTAATACTTCCTTCAAATGCCAACTAATAGCTTCTCCTTCACGATCAGGGTCTGTTGCTAATATTACATGATCAGCACTCTTGCATTCTTTCTTTAAATCGTTAACAAGTTTACTTTTATTTTGTCTTCCTTTGCCTTTAATAATTTCATAATTAGGTTTAAAATTATCATCTAAGTCAACACCTAAACCATATTTACCAGTTGTCTTTAAATCTCTAATGTGTCCCATAGAAGATAACACTTTATAATCATTCCCTAAGTATTTTTCAATAGTATGACTTTTACTAGGGCTTTCTACTATTACAAGATTTTTCATTTTTCACCTTTCTAAATATTATTTCTTCCCCATTACATAATATTATAAGTTAAAATAATATTTGTCAAGTTTATAAAAAAAAGAAAGTTATTATTATAACTTTCTTAAATTTAATGAAATATCTTTATTTAATTCTTCAAGTTCTTTATCTAAGAATCTATCATCCATAGTTAAAAAACTATCAATTTCTTCTTCAATAGCAAATATCTTTTTCATAAAATCTATTCTTATTGAATTTTCAGATATATAAGCATTATTATCTTGGCTACGTAATCTCTTATAATTTTTAATTTCTTCTATATATCTACTTGCTAATGATTGTAATCTTAATGCAAAATCATTTCTTTCTTCATCGCTAATATCAGCGTTCTTTAATTTTTGATTAGCTAAATATATATATGATAATATTTCCTCTTTAGGTCTTTTATCTTCAGGACCTACTATTCTTTCTAATATTTCTCTTAGTTCATCAAGACTTAGTGTATCTTTTTTAACTATTAAATATTGATCTATTGGTTCAACTCTAATTACAAAATAATCTCCATAATGTTCCATTCTATAGTCAAAGTCAAAAACTGCATTTCCATGAGCATACTTTCTTTGAGTAAATATATCAGTATAGTAACCTTCTTCAATTTTAGAAATAAGATGTTCAGTAATAGTTATTATTCCTTTATCTAATACTTTATAAAATCCACCATCTCTAACTAATTTTCCCAGTTTAACTACAAAAAGATTTTTAGAAAAATATATTTTATCTTCTTTCATTATTTTATTCCCCCATAATTTCCTTAATATTGTATCATAAATTATAAAAAAAAGAAAGATAGTTACTAATTAATCTTTCTTTTTTTATAAACTTATTATCTAAAATTCTTATTAATATTATTATATCTTGATAATAAATGTGGTGCTTCTTTACTATTATCTTTTTCATCTGACATATATAATTTTAATGTAATTAACTTTCTTAATCTTTTTAATTCATTTAATAAAGATGTAGATGTTTCTTTAGTAGCAAAAGCACTTAATGGAAGTAAAGGTATATTTAGTAATAATAATGACATATACCTAGGATCTTTAGCAATTGCGTTTAACAATGCATATTCAAGAGTACCAGTTAATGCGATTGGAAATACACTACCAGCTCCATAGAAAAATGAATTAAGCTTAGCTTCTGCAATATCTTCATTAATGTTTCTATTTAAATTTGATACTATTGTTGAATTGCTAGTTAAACTTTTACTTCCTACATTGAAATTCATTTTTATAACCCCCCTCTAAAAATTCCACTTAATTATACCACAAAACTGCTTGTGTGTCAAATCTAATACACTATTTTGATATATTTAGTACAATACCAATACTGGTCATTGAAACAAGTAAAGAAGAACCTCCATAACTGATAAATGGTAATGTTAATCCTGTAATACCATAGCAAGTGGTACGATTTTGATAGGTTACCCCTAACCAAATGTACTTTTTATAAAAAAAATGAACTAAATAACACTATAGTTCACTTAACATTATTTCTTTTATTTTATCAATATCTGGAAAGAATAAATTTATACCTTTCTTTTTCATAGCTAATAATGAATTAAAATTAGCTAATATTTCCTTCTTTAGATTGTCAGCTACTCTTACTGGTACACCATTTTTCATGTGAGGATGATCTATATATTTTTCTAATGTTGGAAAAGCATTTTGAATTAATATAACAGAAGGCTTGCTTGCAATTTCACTTATCATAATAGATTTACATAATCCATATTTATTAATTTTTTGTTCAATAATTGGTTTATATTTACTAACTCTACTACTAAGTGGAATAAACCATAATATATCTTTATCTTTAATTGTAAAATATGTTGGTCTTGCTTTGCCATTTTCATGATTAATCATTAATCCTTTATCATTTATTTTATCAAAGAATTCATCTTTTATATGATAAATATATCCTGTTTTAATTTCCATATTATAAATCCTCCTTTTAAAACATTTTATCATAAGATAAAAGAAAACTCTATCCTAAAATAGAGTTTTCATACATTTTCCTTCGGGATTACTTATAACTCGCACCACCCGTAAGCGACTAACATTTCACGATTGGAATCATTTATATCCCGCACCATCCATAAGCGGCTAACATTTACAATTGAACAGCGTTCAATGTAATTAAATTATACAATTGACTCATTATTTTGTCAATTATATATATTTATTATATGCTAATAATTATTTTAATTGTAATGATTGTTCATCATTTGATTTGCCTAATACATTAGCATCTACATACTCAAGTAATAAATCTGCTTTTGATTGTAATTCATCAAGCTTTCTACTATCAAAAATATTTGTATTATTTCCAAAATAAATACTATATACTTTAGCAATTAAATATCTATTTTGTTCAATAATTAATTGATTTTGTTTTACGATAGTTTCCATATATTTTTTGATATCAAAATCCATAATTTTACCTCCTCAAAATGCGAACATATTATAACACAAAAACTCTTGTGTGTCAAATTTGATACCCTTATTTTGATACATTTAATATTATTCCAATACTAATCATACTAACTAAAAGAGATGAACCACCATAAGAAATAAATGGTAAAGTTACCCCGGTAATTGGAACTAGTCCAACTACTACGCACAAATTAAGTAATGTTTGAAATAACAATAAAAATGCTAGTCCAAACATTAAATATTTACCAAATAAATTAGTTGTATTTATGGCATTTTTAATTATATGATAATAAAGAATTATAAAGAGAGTTATTAATACAATTGAACCAATAAATCCAAATTCTTCCGTTATAATTGAAAATATAAAGTCTGTTTGAGGTTCTGGAAGGTAAAAATGTTTTTGCCTTGAATTTAAAAAGCCAAAACCTAAAAGTCCACCAGGACCAATTGCATATAAACTTTGTATCATTTGAAAACCACTTCCAAGAGGGTCACTCCATGGATTTATAAATGAAGTTATTCTATCAAGTCGATATGGCGCTATTAAAACAAGAATCACTATTCCAATAACACCTAATATTCCAAGTTTAAAAAATATTGATACATCGCATCCAGATATAAATATTAAACCGATTAATGACATTACAATTACCATGCCTGTACCAAAATCAGGTTCAAGCATAATTAGTCCAAAAAATAAAATGATAATTAATAAAATTGGTCCCATAAATTTAAATGTATTCCTTTTTATTTTATCATTGTTTGATAAATACTTTGACACAAAAATAATAAGTGCTAATTTTGTAAGTTCACTTGGCTGAAAGCCAAGACCAAGTATTCCAAACCAACTTCTACTACCATTTCTAATTGTTCCAATACCTGGTATTAAAACTAATATTAGCAATAAAAAGCAAATACCTAAAAAAGTATTTGCATATTTTCTGTAAATATTGTAGTTAATTTTTGAAAAAACAAACATTAGAAATGTACCAATTATAAAGAATATTCCTTGTTGTAATACATATTTATAAGCATTTCCATATTTGTATAAAGAATAAATATAACTACTTGAATATATCATTATTATTCCAAATATTGAAATAATTAATGTAGTTATAATTATTATTTTATTATTCTTAGTAATAATTTAACCCCCTTTTATAAATTACTACATCCAAACTCCATAATAAATTGCTATCATACCAAGCATAAATCCTACTATTAAAAACATTTTTACTATATCTGTTTCTTCCCATCCTAATTTTTCAAAATGGTGATGAAGTGGTGTCATTAAGAATACCTTCTTACCAAATTTTTTTATTGCTGTAAGTTGTATTATTGAACTTAAAGTTTCAACTACAAATACACCACCAATAAGAGCTAAAGATAATTCGTGTTTTGTAAGAATTGCAATTGCAGCAAGTGTGGCACCAAGAGATAATGAACCAGTATCACCCATAAATACTTTTGCTGGATGAACATTATAAACAAGAAAACCTAATAATGATCCTACAAGTATAAAACAGAAAATTGCTATTTCTTGATTACCTTCAATCCATGTTGATCCCCATGATAATATACCAAAACTAAGAAATGCTACAAGTGATAATCCACCAGCAAGTCCATCAAGTCCATCTGTAAGATTAACAGCATTAGAAGCGCCAACTAGTAAGAATAAAATAAACAAACCATAAAACCATCCTAAATTTATATCTATACCAAGCGAAGTAATAGTCAAATATGCATTTCCTCCACCTTGCATATATATATAAAAGAATACTAATGCAATTAATACTTGTACAAGTAATTTTTGTGGAATAGTAAGTCCATCGTTATTTTTATATTTTACTTTTAAATAATCATCAACAAAACCTAAAGCTGCATATGATATAAATACAAATATAATTATTAATAAACTATGAGATATTTCTAAACTACCTCTTAAGTATAAAAATAACATAGTTAATAGTGTTGGGATTATAAATATTAATCCCCCAATAGTAGGAGTTCCGTTCTTATCAGCATGTCTAAATGCCGTAAACAAACTAATATTTTGTTTTAGGTTCATCTTTTTTAATGTTGGAATCATAAACCATCCCAAAATAATAGAAACAAAAAAACCTAATGTTAATCCTAAAATACTTTTTGCTAATATTAACATAATTTCACTCCTCTATTACATTATACTTTAATAATTAAATTAAAAGTAATATTTTTATTTATTATATGTAAAGTATACGTATTATAAATTAATTAAAAATGACTCAAAAACAAATTTTTTATCATATCCATTAATCTTAATATCTTTATCCATTTCACTTAATTTATATAATATATTAGCTATATCTTCATTACTATAATTATTTAAATATGGATAAAGTTTTTTTATAACATATGGATTTACTCCAAGACTTCTAGACAGTGATACCTCATTCATTTTACCTCTTAATTCTTTAGTTTGAAATAACAATCTAAATTGCTTTTCTAATGCATCTATTAATAAAATCTCATCCATTTTCTTTTTACTCATTAAAACATTATATGAATTTAAAGAATTAGCGATGTCTTTTTTTAAAACATTTTCAGTAAAATTAAATATTTCTTTTTCAGTACTTCTTGTTATCACATCATCTATATCTTTATCATATAATTCATTTTGACCATATTTATATAAGATTAATTTTTCAACTTCACTTATAGTATAATCTACATTATATTCACACAAATCTAATATTTTTTTTATTTGATTATATGTTGCATTTATTTTATTATCTTTTAACATATTAGTTACATATTCATGTAACTCTTTATAATCTAATTTTTTTACTTCTTCTATTTTACATTTACTTTTAAGTAATTTAATAATACTTTTTCTTTCATCCAATGATTCATCTATGCATCTAATTATTATTACATTATCATTCATATTTTCTATATATTTTTTAAATAATTCTTCATCTTTTTCTTTTAGCTTTTTAAATGAAAAATTAGAAACTATTATCAGTTTTTGCTCATTAAATAAATCTATATAGTTAACTTCATCTAATATATCTCTAATACTAGTTTCACTAAAATCATATTTAATAATATTATTAATATTTAAACTATTAGTTAAATCATCAATTTTCTTTTTTACAATATTATAATCAGTTCCTAAAAATACATATATCATATCTGTTTATCCTTTATTATTACACTTCTTACACTTGGATCAATAGCAAAATCATTAACACTAGCTATTTCTTTACCATTTACAATAATAGTTTTTGATTTAAATGGAATTCTTAATGCTTTTAATAATTCTCCTAAACATGAATATAATTTTACTTTAACTATAATTGGTTTACCATTATTAATAGTTATAATTGTATTATCATATAAATAATCTAAATGTATAGCTTTATGAATAGCAAGTATTTCCTCTACACTATAAAACACACAATTATTATCTTTAAACTTTTTATTAGAATGAACTATACAAATATTTAGAAATGCATTTATATATTTTTCATATGCATTTATAGAATATAAATCGTTTTTATCTATGCAAATATAACAATTCTTCATATTAAAAATATCTAAAAATTCATCTATTGCTTCTAATATTTCTTCATAAGACTCATGATTAATTACAACATCTTTTAAATCATATTTTTTATCATATAAAGAATTAACTACTAATGTAGTCTTGCTATTTATTTTTTTATTTAAACCATATTTTTCTAATAAAGAAACTATTTCACTTTTTTTAGTCTTATTCATATTTTTAGTTGGATTTAGTTTTACTCTTTTATCCATAAAATTATTTTCTATAACTAATGATGTACTACTAAAACCATTATAAAAAGTATTCTTTTTACCAATTATTCTTCCACTAACTGGACTAAATATCTTTTGACCATTATTTCTAGTACCAAGTAAACTATTATTATATACTTCCCTATTCTTACTTAAAGTTAATAATTCCTCATTATCATATGGAACATATATAAATTCCGGTGATAAAAAAGTTATGTATTCTTGTACTTTTTTCATATTTACTTCCTCTTTAATAATTATATATTAAATTAAACTTTTTTTAAAGAAAAATATTTATGAAAAATATAATATATGCTATAATTTTTATAATAGAGGTTTGATATGATAAAAAGGGAAATAATACTTAGATTAATAATATCTAGCATAATACTATCTATATTAGTATTATCATTTTATGTTTACGTAACAAATATAAGTAATGGAAATAAAAGACACAGGTTTGATATAAGTGAAGTAATACCAAAAATAAAAGAAAATTATAATAAAACAAATCTAGATGTATATAAAACATATGATGATTTTTTATATTATGATAAAAATTCAGATGAAATAAGAATGTACTCAAAAAATATAGGCTCACAATATTATATAATTGGTAAATATGGAAAAATATATTCAAATCCAATAGAAATTAAGAAAGAAAATATAGATTATGAAAATGATATAAATTATGTATCATTTGATACTGAAAATGAAACAATATATATCAAAAAGCCAACAAATTATGTAGATATTGATTATGATACTGCTAAAACAATTAATTATTATGATAAAAATGGAAATATTAAATTTGATTATATATTACTTGAAAGAAATGGATCATTAAATTTATTAAATATTAAAACTTATGAACTAACTGAGTTAGATAGTAATATTAGTGATATATTTATTTACCTAAGCCCAGAAGAAGCAGAACTTAAAAATGCTAATAATACCAATTATTTTATTGCTTTAAATAAAAATAATAAATATGGATTAATAGATAAAAATGGAAATACTGTTTTAGATTTTATATATGACTTTTTATATAACTCTTCTACAAATGATGAATATATTGCATTAAAAGATGATAAATATGGATTAATTAATTCTAAAAATGAAACTATATTAAATTTTGAATATGATTTTATATATTATAAAGGTAATTATAAAATAGTTAAAAAAGAAGATAAAATTGGAATTTTTTATAACAAAAAACTAATAGTAGATTATGTTATTCCATATTATAAAGAAGATATTTCATTTGAAAATATATATACATATTTAGAAAATGATAATCTATATTTAATTTCTCCATATATAGGAGATTACTATTCTAATACATATTGGAATAATTCTAGAGCATATTTAATAACGAAAAAAGGTATAATAAGAAAAATAGATAGTTTAATAGAACCTTTATATGATATTAATAAAACAAAAATTAATTATTTTTACTCATTAAAACAGAATAATGGAAATATTAATATTACTTTCTATGATAAAGATTTTTATGAATATTATACCTACTCATTTCCTTATGAGAAAGCATATGAATATAACATTTCTTTAAATCAAGCAATTAATACTAATTATTATGAAATAAGAATTTATTACTCAAAAGTATCATTAAATAAAACATATTATGTAGATTTATTCAATTCAAAAGAATCAAATGAAAAAGAAGCACTAATTAAATATTTTGACAATGGATATTCATATACACTAAATAGTGATGGAAATTTAAAAATATACAAAGATAATGAACTTTTAAATGAGTACAATGATATAGAAGAATACTTTGGAAATTATTACTTTTATAAGAAAAATACAATATATTTACTTAAATTTAAAAAAGACTCAAATTAATGAGCCTTTTTTGTATATTTAAGATATAATTTATAAATATTCTTTTTAGTTAGAAAGCTTTCCCCTTCTTTTGATAATCTAATTAATACTTCTTCTAAAAACTTTTTTAAATTTTCATTCATCTTTATATTTTTTTCTTCTTTATAAAAATAATCAATAGCACACTTATCAGTATAATGTCCCCTATTATATGTTTTAGAAGCCGCTATTCTATCACATATCATTTCAAGCATATATTTAAATGGAATAATTGGTGCAGGTGTTGGAGCTGCATAATCATACCAATATTCAAAATGATGCTTATTTCTTCCTTTATGATGCAACCAAGCTTTTGAATATCCTTCTCTTTTTTTACATGCTAATAAAGGACTATAAGCACCTTTTGATACTTTATAATATTTTACAGATTCACTAAATTCCTCAAAAGAATATTTAGATAAATCATGAATTAATCCTCTAAAAGGTATACCAACCTTACAACATAATTTAAATACTTCCCATCTATGAATATTTACTGTATGCAAATGTTTAAAAAAATACTTCATCTAATTCACTTCCATTAAAAAATCAATAAATAATTATTGATATTTTTGCATTTGTTTCATTAATTGATTAACTTGTTTTTGACTAGGATTTCTACCCATTCCTCTCATTAAAGTTTTAATCATTTCTTCATTTATTGGTGGGTTATCTTTCAATTGTTTTTGAAAAACTCTTCTAGTTATAAAGAAACCTGCAAGTAACCCAACGATTAATCCTATAGTCAAATATAAAATGTCCATCCACATAACAATTCCTCCTAGATAATTTTATCATAATATTACACGTTTATGCAAGAATTATAAATTGTCTCCTCTAATAAAAAATAATCATGATTATCAAAATCACATACAAATATATTTTTTAGTCTTCTTATATTATGAAAAAATGATGGGATGTTTTTATTAGATTTAATTTTTATATGAGAATTATTTATTATCATTTTAGTTGTTTCATTTAAATAAAAATCATTAATTGTATGAGTATAATTATAACAAATATAATTTTCATTAGAAAGATTATTTTTTTTAATATATTCATTAAACTCTTCCTTTTTTAATGGATTAACTAAAGTATTAAAGATATTATAACCTAAAACTATATCTTCTGTTTTTAAATAATGAATACTTTCTAATAATTCATATAATTCTTCATAATTATACTTATAATTTTTCAAAATATTATCTTTAACTTCAAATAAATAAAATGTTCTCATCTTCTTCACCAATTATATTTTAATAAATAATTATTAAAAAATTTGTCGAAATAAAAAGCTTATTTAAAATAAGCTATTCATTTGTATACTTTACTTCCAAAGTTACTTCTAAATTATTATCTACAAGAGTGTATTTTTTAGCATATCCATATCCTTCAAATGTGACACTAATATCTAATAATTTACATATTGTTTCAATATCATTTCTTGACCAGCCTTTAATATCTGGTAAATTATATTCAGATGAGTTTGTAAGCAAAAATACTTTGCTTCCTGAATTTAATGTAATACCACTTAAAGGATATTGTTTAATA
The DNA here is from genome assembly GCA_902764145.1 of uncultured Erysipelotrichaceae bacterium. Lineage (GTDB taxonomy): Bacteria > Bacillota_I > Bacilli_A > RF39 > UBA660 > CAG-1000. The sequence continues at coordinate 43,191 of CACWUS010000008.1, forward strand.
ATTCTATTACCATCTCCAATAACAATTGGATCTAATGAAAAAGTTTTAAGTAGTGACTCTATATTTGCTGTATCTTTATTTATATAACTACTAAGAGTATATGCAGAAGACTCTTTTTCACTTTTTGTTTCATATATATTCAAATATGTTCCTACATTCTTAACTAAATTTTTAACAGCAGTTTTAATATCATTTGATTTCTTTATTTTTGATACGGCAACATAAACAATAATTTGTGGGTCATTTCCTGGGAAAGCACCTGCAAAACTTCTAACATAATTAGTACTACCTGTTAAATATCCTCCTCTAGGAGATGCAATTTGAGCAGTACCAGTTTTCCCTATTAAATCATATCCTTTTACTTTATATCCAGTACCAGTAGACATTCTAGCAGACCCATCAACTACACCTCTCATTAGTTCAATCATAGCATCTGTAGTTTCTTTACTATATACTTTTCTAATTTCTGTTCTTTTATTTTCAATTAATGTATTCCCATTACTATCTACCACTTTTGAAACAATATATGGTTTTATCATTGTACCTTCATTTCCAAGAACACTTAGTGCTTGTAACATTTGAACTGCAGTTACTGTTATACCTTGACCAAATGAGGCACTCGCAACTTCAGTATTATATCTAAAATTAATAATACCATTACTCTCATTAGGAAGTGAAATACCTGTTTTAGTACCAAATCCTAAATCACTATAAAAGTCTTTTAACTTTGCTCTACCAAGCTTTAATCCTAACTTTGTTGCTGCAACATTTGAAGAGCCCATGAATCCTTCATCATATGTAATAGTTCCCCAACCATAATTATTCCAGTCTTTGATAGTCGCATCATCTACTTTAATATGTCCACTTTTATAAGTAGATTTACCATCATATATTCCTGCTTCCATAGCTGACATAAAACTAAATATTTTCATAGTTGATCCAGGCTCATAAGTGTTTGCTACAAATGGATCATAGTAAGACTTTATTTCTAGAGTATTATTATTAAAACTAGGACTAGATGATATACCTAGTATTTCCCCTGTTTTAGCATTCATAACAGATACTGTAGCCCATTCTAATCCAGACTCTTCTAATTTAGTTCTTGCTTGCTCTGTAAACATTTGAATATTTGTATCTATTGTAAGATAAATATCATTTCCACTTGTTGCTTTCTTTTCAATACTTGGAGTACTAGTTATTTGATATCCATATAAATCAGACTGATATTCAATATAACCATTCTCACCAGTCAAATCATCATTAAAATAAAGTTCAAGTCCCATTTCTCCTTCATAATTACCACTATCATTTCTTCTTGCATAACCAAGAGAATATGATAAGAAGTCTCCATTAGGATAATATCTTTTAGTGCTTGAAATAAAATCAATTCCTGGAAGATCTAACGCCTCAATTTGATCTTTAACAAGCTCAGTTATGCCCCTTCCTCCAGGACCAAGTTCTACTTGATATGGGACACTAGAAACACAATTATTACCATTTTCATCACACTTTTTAATACTAGTGTTTAATAAACCTAAAATTGTTTCCTTTTTCATATTAATAATAGTACTTAATTTTTCAGCAGTCTTCTTTTTATCAACTACATGATATGGTCTTTTAGGATCTTTAGTTCTACTCGGTTCTAGGTATGCTATTACTGTATAACTATTTACATCTTTAGCTAATACTTCTTTTCCTTTAGAATATATAGTTCCACGAGGCGCAACAATAGTTTTTTTAACTGTATCTCTTTCAGATGCAAAATCAGCAAGAGTTTCCCCTTTAACAATAACATGACCTGTACCTATATATAAAAGTTTGTAAATAATGCATAAAAAAATAAAAACAACTATAATAGCAAATATTACGTTTATTTTTATTGTTCTTATTTTTTTCACTATTTACACCTCTTACTTTGAAACTACTCTAATATTACTATTATTATACTTCAAACCAAAAGTATCTGCAACCTCCAAAGCATTATCTAATGAAGATAACTCATTTATTTTCATTTGTATACTAGCATTTAATTGTTCTTGTGTTTGTATCTTACTCTTTAATCTTTGAAGCTCTGAGTTATGAGATTGTAATTTAGCTTGACCTATAAAACTTGTTATAAAAGTTGCAACAACAAACAAGATGATTAATGTCATCATCATATTTTCACCTTTAAGTTTTACATATCTTTTCTTTTTCATTTTACCCTTTCTATAACTCTTAATTTTGAACTTCTACTTCTATTATTATCGTCTAGTTCTTCATCACTAGGCGTAATTTTCACTATTTTTTTAGCTCTTGCTTTTAAATGTTCTGGAACAATTGGTAACTTTTTAGCACTTTCATCATCACTACACAATTCTTTAAATACATGAGATACTATTTTATCTTCTAGAGAGTGAAAAGAAATCACACATAGCCTTCCACCTACGTTTAATAAATCAAAAGCATCTCTTAGTGAACTTTCTAATATATCAAGTTCGTGATTTACTTCAATTCTTATTGCTTGAAATACTTTCCTAGCAGGATGTGATTTGTTTCTGTAACTAATTGGAACATTATTTTTAATTAGTTCTGCTAATTCTAATGTTGTATTAATTGGTCTATTATTAATTATAGCTTTTGCTATTGCCTTAGCATTTTTCTCTTCTCCATATTTATAAAATATTTCTACTAACTTTTCATAACTATAATTATTTACAACATAGTGAGCATCTAATGGATTATCTTTATCCATTCTCATATCTAATCTTGCATCTTTATGAAAACTAAATCCTCTATCTTGTTCATCAAGTTGAGGACTTGAAACGCCTAAATCAAATAGTATTCCATCTACTTTACTATTGATATATTTTTTCATATCTACAAAATTACTTTTAATAATTTTAAAATTATCTCCAATTGCAGATAATTTTTCATTTGAATACTTTATTGCTGTTTCATCTTGATCAAAGGCGAAAAGAAACCCCTTTTTATTCAATTTCTTTAATATTACGCCTGAGTGCCCTGCGTATCCTACAGTAGCATCTATATAAGTTTTACCCTCTGACACATTTAAATATTCTATTACCTCATCTAATAAGACACTTTTATGCTTCATACTTATTATCGAAAATATCTTCTATCATTTCTTCTAGAGTATCTTCATTCTCTTCCATGTACTTATTAAATTCTTCTAAACTCCAAATTTCTAGTCGTTCATTTACGCCAATAATCACACATTCTTTTTGAATATTGGCGTAATGAACTAACGGTGAGGTAATATTAATTCGACCTTGTTTATCGAATTCGGTAATAGAAGCTCCACCTATAAGAGCTCTTTCGAATGCTCTTACATTTTTTCTGGTAACTTGTAGAGTGCTAACTTTTTGCATCATTTTGTTCCATTCAACTTCAGAATAAACAAACAAGCATTTATCAAAGCCACGAGTGACAATGAATCTTTCTCCGAGTTCACTTCTAAATTTAGAAGGAATTATTAATCGATTTTTCTCATCAATATTATGATGAAATTCACCCATTAACATATCGGAGCACCCCACTTTCTACCACTTTGTTTCACTTCCTACCACTATATTACTATTTTTAATTGTCTTTGTAAATACTTTTTTCACAAAATCTTGTAAAATTTTTGTCAATAAAAAAGAGTTTATTATCAAACTCTTTATAAATAACTAATATTACTTTATAAGTTTTCTTATAAATGTTGGTTTACCCTTATCCATTTCAACCATATAATACTCATGTGTTAAAAAGTTATATCCAACACTAGTCTCTTTAGATAAATTTTCAAATATATTATAAATATTATAATGAATTTTTAGTTTATGTAATATAAATTTAATAATACTTAAATTACCAATAGATGTATGTTCTCCCACAAATATATCTATATCTTTAATTTGATTGTCATCTTCATTACGTAATAATCTTACAAAATTGTCTATATTAATATTAGCTTGATATGATTCCACATGTAATAAAGCACTATATTTATCTTTGTGTATTAGTATTGCTATACAAGTATGAATATCTCTAACATATCCAATTGGGTCATCTTCATTTAATATTTTATAATCACCTAATTCAACAAGAAATTTATCTTCCATACTCCCTCCATTTAATTGTTAATTATTCTAACATTATAATTCTAAAATATCAACAACTTCTCTAACACTAATATTATTAAGAGTAGCTATATCATCAATACATATGTTATCATTTCTCATTGACTTAACCATTGTTTTAATTTCTTCTTTATTATAATCTTCAGAATTATTTAATAAATTACTTTTTAACAATTCTAAATCAGATATTATTTTTTCTAAGATTTCAATTGTATTTATAATAACCTCCTTTCCTCCCTCTAATAGTATTATTAGCTTTTAAAATATAAAAACACTTCTTTTATAATTAAAAAAGTGAATTTCTTCACTTTAAAATCATATTAATTATTTCATTCATAACATATATCTTATCTTCAGGTATAAACAAATAACCATCTTTATTAATAATATATCCTTTATTAATCACTTCATCAAAATTAAATACTTCAAATATATTTAAATCAAATCTATTTTGGAATTCTTCTATACTTATTCCTTTAAGTTTTCTAAGACCCAACATTATTTCATTTTCCATCTCTTCTTGAGTTGAAACAAGTAATTCATTAAATCTAAATTCACCTTTTAAATACTTATTAAAGTTTCTAGTGTTTTCATATCTAATATTATTTATATACCCATGAGAACTTAATCCAAAGCCATAGTATTCATTATTATCCCAATAAGTTAAATTATGTTTACTTTCAAAACCACTCTTAGCAAAATTACTTACTTCATAATGAACGTAACCTTTTCTTTTAAGTTTCTTACAAATATATTTATACATTTTAAAATCAAGATCTTCATTAATCGCAGCAATTTTTTTGTTGTATAAAACAGTATGTTCTTCTAATATTAAAGAATATGTACTTATATGATTAACATCTAATTTTAATAAATTATTAACATCACTCATAAACATATGCATTGTTTCAATAGGCAGAGCATATATTAAATCCACGTTAATATTGTTAAAGTATTTTTTAGCAAGTTTAATATTATTAATTATTTCTTCTTTTGTATGTTTACGATTTAAAAATTTAAGATTAAACTTATTGAAACTTTCAACGCCAATACTAAGTCTATTAACATTATTCTCTTTTAAAAACATTAATAATTCTTCACATATATCATTTATATTACATTCAAAAGTAAATTCACCATCATCAGATAATTTAATTTTTTTAATAACTTTAAATAGTTTTTTTAAATTACCAATACTTAAACAAGAAGGTGTTCCTCCTCCAATATATATTGATTTAACCGTATCGCCTTCATAGTATTCGTCTATTTCATCTTCTAAAATATCTAAATAAGCACTAGCCCATACTTCTTTATATGTAAATTTGCAAAAATCACAATAAGAACAAATACTAGTACAAAACGGAATATGTATATAAACTCCTCTCATATTATTACCTCATCATAATTATACATTATTTTATTTCAAATTAAAAGTGTCTTAAATAGACACTTCTATAACCCTAATGGTTTTTTACCCTTTATTGTAAATAATACTATGCTTCCTATTAATAAACCAAGTATTATTACAAAACGTCTTTCATCTCCAGTCTTTGGATTTACTACTTCTTCTGTATCATTACTTCCCATTCCTGGTGTTGTTACTCTTGCTTCATTTGATACTATTGATTCTGTGTTTTCTTCATTACTTGCACTACTTGTTACTACATACACACTTTCCTTATTTCCTGTTGAAACTGATACATTGTAACTAAACATATATCCACTATTTGCATCTAAGTAATCTAAATCCCAT
>CACWUS010000009.1 GCA_902764145.1 uncultured Erysipelotrichaceae bacterium
TTTAGCCATTGAAAAATACACCTCCTTTCGGAAGTGTATTATATCATTATTCTTGAACTGGTTTTTTATTTGATGTCTCCTCTAAGGGGTGCAGTTCAATTATAGTGAGTTTTATTTTGTAAACATATTGTTTACTTCTTCATAACTATATCCTTTTCTTAGTAAAGAATTAATAATTTTAGTTTTATCATCTTTATATTTCTTTTTAGCTTTTTCAAAGTCTTTTTCTATAGCATTAGATACATAACTTATTTTAGATAATTCACTTTCAATCATATCTTTATCATAACCCAAATTATATAAATCATTTTTCATCTTGTTAATAAACATATAATAACTTTTACTCTTCATTATACTCTTCTTTTTATTAACAATTTTTTCTAGTTTTTCTTTCCAAATATTATCATCTATTTTATATAAATAATCATCTATATTATTTTCATCAAATTCTAAGTCAAGTAGTGATTTTTTTATTTTATAAGGCCCATCATTACTTAAATTAATTTTATCATTAATAAATGCAGTAATATAACTTTTATTATTTATAAATCCAGCTTTTTCTAATTTTTTAATAGATTCATTAATTAATTTTTCATCAAAACCTTTATTTGATAAATATTTATATATTTCTTTTTTATTTCTCATCTTAATTTCAATATAATTTAAAGCTGTTTCATATACATCATAACTTCTATTTTCTTCAACTATTTTATCTATTAAATCTATATCTACATCATTTTTAATTAATAAATCATATTTTAAAATAACATCTTCATATAAAGTTAATTCAGTATTATCAAATATCACTTTATATTTATTCTTACCAACTTTTTTAAACTTATTAATTTTCATTAGTGCCTCCATAAATATTTTAACATAAAAAAAATAAACTAAATAGTTTCTTTTTTATTATACATTAATCCATGTATCCAGAAATACATATTTTATTAGATTCATTAACTTGAGCAATTACTTCAACACTTTCAATATCACTAATAGTCATTTCTCCATCATATTTAAACTAATATGAATTGTCTTTTGCATAAAACTTAATAACTTTTCCACTACTATTAACTTCTATATAGTATTCAAGATCATCTCTAACACTCATATCTAGTTCATTAGTACATCCACTTTTACATTTAGAATATACTTTTGTCCCAGAATTATTTATTGAATCACTAACATATTTTTCTTCTGCTCATCTATATATTTTTTTAAGTTCTGTAGTAAATGTACTTTCCCTTGCTTGATTAAACATTCCCATTACATTTGGTAATGCTATTATTACTAATATTGCTACTATTGCTACTATTGCTATTACTGCTAGTAATTCAACAAGTGTAAATCCTTTTTTCATATTATCACCCATTTTAATTTTAGCATATAAGTACAAAAAAAGAAGCAAGTGCTTCTAATCATTACTATAGTTTGTAAAGTATCTTTGAATTAGTACTACTGGAGTTCCTTTATCTCCACTACCACTTGTTAAATCACAAAGACTTCCTAGTAAATCTGTGTAGCGTCTTGGTGTTGTACCTTGAGTAGCCATAGTACCTTTTAATTCTTTATCCTTAGCTCTGATTTCTTCTTTCATTGCTTCTTGTAATTCTTTTCCTTTTAAATCTTTAAATTTATTTTCAGAAAAATATTTTAATTTAATTTCATTTGGGCTTCCCTCTAACCCTTCTGTATAAGCAGGACTTACTACTGGATCAGCAAGTTCCCAAATCTTACCAACTGGATCTTTAAATGCACCATCTCCATAAACCATTACTTCAATATTTTTTCCAGTTCTTTCTTTCATTAATGCTTGAACTTTGTTAACTAATGCTGCGCCTGTTCTTGGAAATAGTTTAACTCTTTCTTCTGTTGAACGATTTGATCCTAAAAGACCATATGGTGAATATCCACTTCCGTCAACACTTTCATTTAAAATTTCACTCATCATCAATACTTTATCAGCACCAGCTTTAAGTAATTTTTCTTTTGTTTCTTTTCTAGTATGTATATCGCAATTAATTACTGTTTTTGTATAATCTAAAATTGTTTCTGGTCTATTTGAAAATACCATTTCAAATTTACAACCTTCTTTTTCAACTAAATCTTTATATACTTCATACATATTTACACCAGTAAATAAATGTTTGAAATGAGAATATCTTTCTTTATATTCTTTTTCACTTATTACATCCACTGAAGGATTAACTCCATATTTAACTAAGTCTTCTCTATAAAGAATATCATTTCCTACTTCATCACTTGGATAACTAGATAATAAAGTAATTTTTTTAGTTGATCTTGCCATTGCAGAAAGTAAAACAGCAAATCTATTACGACTTAATATTGGAAATACAATTCCTATATGATCAGAATTTAATTTGTTTCTGATATCTTTAGCTATTTGATCTAATGTGGCAAAATTTCCTTCACTAATACCAACTACAGCTTCAGTAATAGCAATAATATCTCTATCTTCAAATTCAAAGTGTTCACTCTTACTTGCCTTAATTACTGAATCACATACGATAGTAGCTAAGTCATCCCCCTCTTTAATAATAGGTGTTCTAATACCACGAACTATAGTACCTACATCTCTCATAAATCACTCTCCTACTTTATAATTTTATCATAATAAAAAAACTAATTATATATAAAATACAATTAGTTTACATATATTATTTTTTTTATTATACTTACAACTACTATTATCAAATATGGTTAACGTTGTAGAATTAATTATATCTAAAAGCATTAAAAATTATTATTTTAAAAAACCATTAATTATTGTTTCTTCAGCTTTCTTTTTAGAAAGACCAAGTGTCATTAATTTAATTAATTGATCTCCTGCTATTTTACCAATTGTTGCTTCATGAATTAATCTTGCATTGATATTGTTAGCTTCTATTTTAGGACTACTTATAACTTTAGCATTGTCTTTTATAATTGCATCACATTCCACATGACCAAAACAATCATCATTACCAACTACATTAGATACAAATTCTTGATTAGAATTATCAATAGCTACACTTCTTGAAGTAACTTTAACGCTTGAATTTTTTCCATTTAGTTTTACATCAAATATAGTTTTAGCGCTTTGATTATCATGTGTCATTATTTTTTCATTAATAACTAATTTTGAATTATCTTTTAATACACCTTTCGTTTTTCTTACTGTTGATGATACTCCCTTAATTTGTGCTGTATTCATTTCTAAAGTAGATCCTTCTTCTAAATACACTTCAGTAACAGGATTTAATATTCTTTTACCAGTACCTTCACCTTCACCATAATGTTTTTCAATATATTTAACACTTGAATTTTTTCCAACAAAGAATCTATGTATTCCTTCATGTTCACTATCTTTGTGCTTATCATTGTGTATACCACATCCAGCATTAATTACAACATTAGAATTTTCACCTATATAAAAATCATTATATACTTTATCATTTAGTCCGCTTTTTGTTAATAAAACTGGTATATGAACATATCCTTCTAAAGTATTATCATCTACATAAATGTTTATGCCTTCCTTATCTTTCTTAGATTCTATTCTAACATGTTCTAAACTAGCTCTTTCAATACTTTTGCCATCTTTTCTAATATTATAAGCACTATTTTTCTTGTTTAATTCTTCATTGATTATTTTAAGAATATGTTTGTCTAAATCATTCATTGTTAACCTCCTCAAGTTTAGAACAACTTTTATTAAATTCTATTTTATCTAACGCTGAATCATTAACCTTTCCATTTTCTAATAATATAACTTTATCAGCAATAGATATAATTCTTTCTTGATGAGATATTATTATTGTTTTACAATTATTTTTATTTCTTAATTCTTTAAAAACATTTATTAAATTATTAAAACTCCATAAATCTATTCCAGCTTCCGGTTCATCAAATATATTAACTTTTGAATTTCTAACAACTATTGTTGCAATTTCAATTCTTTTAAGTTCTCCTCCTGATAATGAATCATCAATTTCTCTACCAATATATTCTCTAGCACAAAGACCAACTTTTGATAAAACATCACAGCATGATATAAAATCTAATTCTTCTGAAGAACTAAGTCTAATTAAATCATAAACAGTGAGACCTTTAAATTTAACAGGTTGTTGAAAAGAAAATGATATTCCTTCTTTGGCTCTTTTATCTATACTATAATCAGTTATATCTATTCCATTAAACAATACTTTTCCACTTGTTGGTTTTAAAATACCCATTATTATTTTTGCAAGTGTACTTTTACCGCTTCCATTAGGCCCCGTTATAACAGTAAAATTACTATCAAACTTTAAATTAATATTATCAAGTATTTTTTTATTATCTTTTTCATAACATATATTAACTAATTCTATCATTTTAATACCTCTTTATTTTTCATTATACAATTTCTACATTTTTCATTTCTTACATCAAATGAACATTTTAATTTATTTAATCCAAGTTTCTTATTAACATCATTTGATATAAAATCTAAAGCTTCTTTACTAATAACATTTTTAATATTAGTTGCTTCTTTTTTTGCAAGTATACTATTCATACCTATTACATCATTTAACCATATATAAACAATATCATAGTTAGCTAAAACATCAATAGCTATTTTTTCTCCTTCATTAGTAATTTCTATTTTTCCATACGCTTCATAATTAATTAAACCATTTTCTGATAATATATTTAATTGTTTTGTAACATTTGGTTTAGAACAATTCATTTTATTAGCTATATCAGTTACTCTTATTTCATTATTTTGTTTCTTTAAAACATATATTGTTTTTAAATACTCTTTTGATACATTAGATAACATGTTTCACCTCTTTGTTAACTCTAGTTAACATTTTACTATTACTCATATATTGTGTCAATAAAAAAAGTCTTTTTAAAGACTATTTTATAATTTTTATTTTACCTATTAATGGTAGTTCTTTAGAACTTTCATTGGCCGTATTTATTATGCCAAATATAGTTAATAGAAAACTGCAACAATAAAGCAAATAAGATATCAAACTTATCCAAAGAGGTATATCATTAATAATCATACTTTCTCTTTTAAATATGGCAGAAAGAATAAGTGATGCAAAGATACTAAATACCCAACAGAATGTTACAAGTAAACCTTGATTTACATGAAATTTAAAATAAGATGAATTCTTATACTTTAAAGTAATAATAAAATATAAAGGAACAAAAGGAATATATGATGCTATTGCTTCTAATTTATTTTTTTTCTTATCTTCAGCATCATATTCTTTATCATGATCCGTAGTATTTATAAAGTTTTCAAATGATTCTCCAACTTTATCACCAAAATTTTTTTCATTATTATCATTCATATTATCACCTATTTATATAATTATAACAAATAATTAAAGATAATACTATGAATTAAAAAGAAAAATGTGCTATAATAATTTAGTAACTGCAAGAGTGGCGGAACTGGTAGACGCAGCAGACTCAAAATCTGCCGGTATTTTTACCTTGAGGGTTCGATTCCCTTCTCTTGCACCAATATATAAAAAATAAGAGAGCTTTATTTTTTAAAGTTCTCTTTTTATGTGTTTAATATTTTTTATTAATCATTCTCATTACAGCTTGCTTTTCATCAATAGTTTGTGCACCATCATAGAATTTATTCCAACACTCTAATTTGCCATATTTATCACATTTTGCAAATGAACCACTGCAATGAGAAAAACAATCATTATCAAATGAACAATCACCATAATCTTGAGATAATTGTCTAGGACATACATATTCTTTTATTGGCAAAGGTAACACCCCATTTAAAAATTCTTCATATCTAATCACATTTATTTCAGATGCTCCATGCTCAAATAAATAAGTTGGTGAAAAGAATCTACCAGTACCATACATCACATAATTTACATCAGTTCTTCTATTTAGTTCTTTAAAAAGTTCTACTTGATGAGATATTATTCCATCTATTACTACATAAACAACACCATTATTATTATCTCTTACTAATTGCATATTATCTTCAACATTTAAAACATAATTTCCTGTCCCATTACAATAATGGCAAATCACACCCAAATCATCATGTTCAGCTACACCTTTATATATTCCTGTCCCTTCACATGATTCACATACACATCTTACTTTTTTACCAGTTTTTAATTCTTCTAAAATCATATTATCCCCCATAATTAAAAAGCAATGATTATTATATCATTGCTAATTTTTTATGTCAATTCTACTTTTCTTTCTATTAGAATTTATTATGTTAATGATTATTATAACAATAGCTGCAACTAACATAAATAAATAGAAATTAATTACTCTATTTAATATCATTGCACTACCAAGAACAGCACTACCATAAATAATACTATATATTCTTAAAAAGCCACCTTCACTTACACCAACTGATCCTGGTAATGGAAGACTTGAGACACTCACAAATAATAATGCTTGCATCATTATTAATTTAATCCAACTAAATGAATTTAAACCAAATGATCTATAAACAAAATATGATATTGTATAATATACAATAAATTGTAAGAATACTATGCATAAAGATTTAAATATTATTTCTTTATTTTCTTTTATATATTTAGCATCTTTATTATAATTATCAATCATATTATTAAATTGTTTCTTCTTTTCCTCTAATTTATCATATTTGAACTTTTCTAATATTTTAATTATTATATTTACTAGTTTTTTACTAAATTTACTATAGAACAAACCTATTATCATAATTGATAAACCAATCATTTTTATAAATGTACCTATTAAAAATAGCCAAATAAAACCATCTGTAAATAATTCTGTATTTACAATGGCTCCAACAATTCCTAGGCCAATTGTAATAATTTGAAATGAAGCAAGTTGAACCATAAGAGATAGTGTTGCATTTTCAACACTAATACCATCTTTATTCATATAATATATTTGCATTGGTTGTCCACCTGTTGCAGCTGGAGTTATTCCACTAAAGAAAAAACCAATTATAGAGTATTTCACTGAACTAATTAATTTAATTTTTTTACCTAGTGATGATAAAATCATTTTATTATTAATACCTTCAAAAACAAAATATGATATCATACACAAAACTGCTAATATAACATATTTATAATTAGCAGTTAAAACAATATTAATGGTTTCTTTAAAATCATAGCTCTTAAAAATTATTAAAAATGTAACTGCAATTAATATAACAAATACTAATAAATTCTTTATTATTGATTTTACATTATTCATTATTTTCCCTCTCAAAGTAATTTTAACACAAATGATTTTATAAATTAATTATAAATATAAATAATAGTGTAAATTTACTAAAAAAGAAGAATTTTACTTCTTCTTATTTTCTTACTAAATGACATGGAAGTCCATTTTTAAATATTGGTTTTAGTTCACCAATTATTAATGGCCTTGCATAATCTAAGTATTCTTTCTTTAATTGTCTGTTCTTTATATCTATCCAATCATTTGGTATTTTCTTTTCAACATTTGCAATTTTATGAATATCAAATAAACTAGTTGTACATGAATATTTTTCATTTTTACTTCTTTTTAATACTACCATCATTCCAGTTTTTCCTTGGTTTGCTGCTAAAACAGCTTTCATACCAACTTTCTCTGCTTCCTTTATATCTGTTAATGATGACAAATGACTTGCAGCTCTTTGCAACGTTGAAAATTCTATTGCTCTTGTTTTAAGTCCTGTTTCTTTCGCCACAATACTTGCAAGAGTGCTAGCACAACCAGATAATTGTTTATGACCAAAAGCATCTACTTTTCTATTATCATCAGAGAGTTCACATACAAATTTTCCATCTGCAGTTTGGATTCCTTCTGAAACAGCAATTACTATACTAGATTTAGTTTTAGCTAAAGTTTTCACTCTATCTAAAAATTCATTTAAATCAAATTCATTTTCAGGTAAATAGATTGCATCAACGCCTTCTGAATCATCACCTTTAACAAGAGATGCAGCAGCAGTAAGCCATCCAGCATGACGTCCCATTATTTCAACTATACAAACTGTAAGTCTACTTTTGTTAAAAGATGCATTATCTCTTATTATTTCTTTTATGCTTGAAGCTATATATTTAGCAGCACTACCATATCCTGGACAATGATCTGTTATAGGTAAATCATTATCTATTGTTTTAGGTACTCCAATAAATTTTTGCTTCTTATTGTTTTCTTTTGCATAATCACTTAACATTTTAATAGTGTCCATCGAATCATTTCCACCAGCATAGAAAAATGCATCTATTTCATATTTATCTAAAATGTTAAATATTTTTTCATATACTTCTTTATTATCTTCAATTTTTGGTAATTTATACCTACAAGAACCTAAAAATGCACTTGGTGTTCTTTTTAATAATTCATAATTATTTTTATCGCTTAAATAATCATCTAAATTAATAATATTTTCATTTAAAAAACCTTCAATACCATTAACCATTCCATAGATATTCTTAACCCCTATTTTTTTTGCTTGTTTATATACACCTGCTATACTTGAATTAATTACAGCAGTAGGTCCTCCTGATTGACCAACTATTATATTTTTCATAAATATGCCTCCAAGAGTCATTATACCATTTTATTATCAAAATAAAAATAGGATTTTACTCCTATTTAGCTCTAGATAATGTTCTTTCTACAATTCTCTTAACATCTTTTTCTGTAAATGGTTTTTGTAACATATCAACTATTGGATATTGAAATGCTTTATCTATTAAATCTCTATCTTCTGCTCCAGTTATTATTGATACTGGATATTTAGCAAATAAATTATTTTGATTAAAATATTCAAGAACCCCAAATCCATCAACATTAGGCATATTTAAGTCAAGAAACATTGCTTTAATCTTGTTTTCTGTATCATTACCTATAATAGTTATTGCTTCTCCACCATCAACTGCTACAACAACATCAAATCTTTCATTAAATATTGAATATATAAATGATCTTATTAAATCAGAATCATCAACAACTAAAATAGTTGCTTCTTTAGGCGTACCATTATTTTCATCAACGATTTCTATTGGTGCATTTACTAAATATCTTCTTCCTAATTCTATCATTTTATTAGTTTCTTCAAATATTTCATTTAAATGATCATGTACATAGTTAATATTTCCATCTTTACTTTCCATTTCATGTTCAAGTGCCATTTCAGCTAAATGAGTAAAACCTAAATATCTTGCATCACTCTTTAAAGCATGAGCACTTCTTCCATAGCTTTCTAAATCTCCTGCTTCACTGAAAGTTTTTAAATCATTTAATTTTTCATTAGCCTTTTTTAGAAACTCACTCATTATTTCATCATATGTTTCCATATCTTCTAATAAATCTAAGCTCTTTTCCAAATCTACACCATTTTCTTTTAATATATTTATATCGTTCATAATATCACCTATATTAATTATACATTTTTTTAAAAAAATAGTAAACAAAAACTGTTTTATTAAACAGTTTTTAATTTTTTATCTATAATTTCTAACATTTTATCAACTTTTTTATTTTTATCTTCCGATGTTTTTTTAATTATTTTATATTTATTTGATAAGTATTCTAAATATTCTTTATATAAATCTATATCTTTATGATTTAAACCAATTAATAATTCACTTTCACTATAATTCTTATTCCCTGGAACAAATAATATTAAATTATAATATTTATTATTTTCTTTTATTATTTGCTCTTCACTAACTATATACCCAAAAGTATTCATCTTTTCTCTTAATATATCATGATAATTATTAGATATAGTGATTATTTTCTTGAATTTTATTTTAGTATTAGATAAAATCTCAATTATTGTATGAGTTCCCATTCCAGATAAAACTAATGTATCAACTTCATCTTTATTTATTTTTTCCAATCCGTTTGAAACTCTAAAATCAATCCTATCATCTTTAATACTTTCTTTTGCTTTTTTAATTACCTTTTCACTTATATCAGAAGCTATAGAACATTGATTTCTTGTTAATAATAATTTTGAAAGTTTTGCTTGATCACACCCAACATCAACTACTTTATCTTTTTCATCAATAAATGAAAATATTGCTTCTATTCTATTCAATTAAGAAATCTTTAAGTTTTTTAGCTCTTGATGGGTGTCTTAATTTTCTAAGAGCTTTTGCTTCAATTTGTCTAATTCTTTCACGAGTAACTTTAAATTGCTTTCCAACTTCTTCTAATGTATGACTTGATCCATCAAATAATCCAAATCTAAGTTCTAACACTTCTTTTTCACGAACTGTTAAAGTATCTAACACTTCACGAAGTTCATCTTTAAGGATTTCATAAGTTGCAAATTCTTCTGGAGACATTGTTCTTTCATCTGCAAGAAAATCTCCTAAATGTGAATCATCTTCTTCACCTATTGGTGTTTCTAAAGATACAGGATCTTGACTAATTTTCCTAATTTCAGCAATTTTATCAACAGATAACCCCATTTTTTTAGATAATTCTTGATCAGTTGGTTCTCTATTTAATTCTAAAGTCATTTGTCTTTCGATTCTAGCCATTTTATTAATTGTTTCAACCATATGAACAGGAACCCTAATTGTTCTTGCTTGATCTGCAAGAGCACGTGTTATTGCTTGTCTAATCCACCATGTAGCATAAGTAGAAAATTTATATCCTTTATCATAGTCAAATTTTTCTACTGCTTTCATTAAGCCAATATTACCTTCTTGAATTAAATCTAAGAATAAAAGTCCACGACCAACATATCTTTTAGCAATACTAACAACTAAACGTAAGTTTGATTCAGCCAAAATATTTTTAGCATGTTCATCTCCCTCTGCTACACGTCTAGATAATTCTTGTTCTTCTTCTAATGTAAGAAGGCTTATTTTACCTATTTCTTTTAAATACATTCTAACATTATCATTAACAGACATATCTTTGCTTTCATCAGGTACATCATCAACAATAATATCGTCTTTAAGGTTAATTTCTCCACCATCTTCATCATCTTCAGCTCTTACATCAATCTTATTTTCAGTTAGAATATTATATAGTTTATCAAGAGATTCACTATCTAAATCTAAATCTATTGTTTTTTTAGCTATTTGTTCATAAGTTAAATAACCTTGTTCCTTTCCTGTTTTCACTAATTCTTCGATTCTTTCATCAAATGTTTTAATATTGTTTACCATTTTAACACTTCCTTATTCATATTTTGTATTTTATTTGCTATTTCTATTTTTTTATTTATATCTAACGTTTCATTCATTTCTTTTTTTAATTCATTTTTTCTTTTTTCTATTGAGTATTTTTTGATTGTATTTATATAATCATCTAATTCACTCATTGTATATTTTTCATCATTATGATATTTCATTACTTCTTTTAGTGTTTCATTTAAGACTTCATTATCACTAATATAATCAATAAAGTCACTATAATTAAAATATCCATAAGTATTTCTAAATTCAATTATCTTATATGCTAGATTTGACATATTATCATGAACTAAGTATCCAAGACTATTTTCAAAATATAATATAACATCATCATAATAAAGCATTAGATAAATTATTCTTATTTCACTAATATCATATTTATTATATCTTTTAGTTTTCTTTTCTTCTTGAACAACTTTTTTATTACCAGTTGTTTTAAGTTTACTCTTAATTATCGACTCATCTATTCCAAATTCATTTGCTATTTCTTTTGTTTTTAATTCTTTTAAGATATCATCGTCTATTTCATTAATAGCTTTTATTGCTTCATTTATATATTTACTTATCTCATCAGAATTTTTCATATTCTTATTTGACTTTAAATAATTTAATTTAAAATCTATAAAAGGTATTCTATTATTATAAGCAATATCAAATGCATCTTTTCCTTTATGAACAATATATTCATCACTATCTTTATAATCATCAAATACAATTACGCTAACATCTATATTGTTTTTTATTAATTCTTCACCAATACTTAATGTAGCATTCTTACCTGGATCGTCTTGATCTAGATTTAAAATAACTCTGCATTTATATTTAATAATTTTATCTAAATGTTCACGCGTAAATGCTGTTCCCATTAATGCAACTACATTTTTATATCCAATCGTAGACATTCTAATGGTATCCATAAATCCTTCTGTGATAATAATTTCTTTACTTTTTTTAATATTAATTAATGCATTATTAATATTATAAAATGTACCACTCTTTTTAAAAATATTTGTTTCCCTAGAATTTGAATATTTTGACAACGTATTATCTTTTAAATCATCAGATAAGTATTTTCTTCCAGAAAAAGCAATAACATTATTGTCTTCATCTATAATAGGAAAAATAATTCTATTTTGAAAAGTATCATATGTTTTTCCATTAATACTTTTACAAATATCAACTTCTATTAAATCATTAACATCATATTTTTTTGATAATAAATCAGTTAATTTATTATTAGTAGCAAGCCCAATATTAAATTCATTAATAATATCTTTATCAATATTTCTATCACCTAAATATTTAAGAGCTTCACGTCCTTCATTAGATATCAAGTTGTTTTTAAAAAATTTTAAAGCTGTATCATTAATTTCATAAAATTTTTGGTATGCACTATTCTTTTTTGCCGGAGATTTAACATTAAGCTTTATGCCAACTCTATCAGCAAGTATTTTTAATGCTTCTTCAAAAGATACTCCATTGTATTTTTGAACGAATGTTATTACATTACCACTCTCTCCACATGAAAAACATTTATATATTTGTTTGTCAGGATGTACACTAAATGATGGTGAATGGTCATCATGGAAAGGACAAAGAGCTTTGTTCTTTTCATTTAAGTTAATATAACTACCAATAACATCAACTATATCATTATGAGATTTTATTTCATCAATAATCTCTTTTGAAACAAATGCCATTTTTGCCCTCCTAATAAATATATACGCTGGAAAAAATTAAAACACTTCTTTTTTTAAAATATTTTTTAAAAACGAGCATATTATATCATAATAACTATTTTATTTCAAATAAAAATGCTAATTACTTAGCATTATTTATTAAGAATTACTTCTATTGGTTTAACTTTGTTAATCTTATTTATTAATATTGAAGTTATAATAAATGATATAAATATATTAAATATTAAAACTATAAATACAACTATTGGTTTAATTACTATCCCATTTAATGTAAAAAATAAATTATCAAATAAATAGTTATTTAAAACTCTACATTCAATAAGCCACATTATCATACCAAATATCCATAATATAAATGCTATTAGAAAAGTAAAGAGTACTTTTACCGCTACCACTTTTTCCTACAATAAAAACAATGCCTTTATTTTCAAATTCTATGTTAATGTCTTTTAGTGCTTCTGTTATTATGCCTTTTTTAGATTTATAAGTTTTGCTTATTCCTTTTAGTTCTATCATGTTTTTCTCCTATTATATTTTAACATACATTAATTTGACTTTAAAGATACTTTTTGATATAATATAGCGCGATTTTAAGGGGTTTATTATGGAATATAAAACATTTAATTTAAAAGGAACTAGAGAACTTACAGACTCACATCATTCAGAAAGTAGAATTTTTATAAAAGGAAGTGAACTATTTAAAATATTAAATGGTGATAAAATTACTTCTAAAAGAAAAGAAACAATAGAATTACTAAGTGAATTTTCAAATCCTTTTTGTGTATTTCCAAATTATGGTTTATTAAATAAAAAAGGTGATTTTTGTGGCTATGAAATGGAGTACCAATATAATTATACAATAATGCTTGAATATTTAAGTCACAATTATATTCCATTTGAAATAAGAAAAGAATGTATTAAAATGCTTTGTAGAGCCATTGATTATTTAGAAAGAAATGGTATTTCATTTATTGATTTACACTCTGAAAATATACTTATGAATGATAAAGGAATTAAAATAATAGATTTAGATGGGTCTATTCCATATGAACATATATCTAGTTATAGTAAAAATGCAAGGAAAGCTATTACAAATATGAGGCTCGCTCTTATGTCACTTTCTCTTTTATTTAATAATCCAATTATTGAATATAATTTTCCAAATGATTCAGAAGTCAATAAATTATTAAAATCATTAAATAAAAATCAAGCAGAAATTATTAAAAAAGTATTTACGTATGATAATGGCACGGATACAATAATTGATATTGAAGAAGATATAGATTCATATGATGAAGAAAAAGTTGAATATGCAAGACATATTTTAAGATTGAGGTAGAAATGGAAAACAAATTAGTAACAAAAAAATTTATATCTGATTACTCTCCTTGCTTATTTGGAACAGGTGAAGAATCAACTATGTTTCATAATGAAAAATATTTACTTAAATTTATTAAAAGTGAATATTTAAAAGATGACAGAGAACAGATAATAAAAAGATTAGAAGAATTGTCTCACCCTAATATTGTAATACCTGAATTTTTGCTTCATGATAGAAAATCTTTTCTAGGTTATGGTATGATTTATTATAGTGATTATACTTCATTAGATAAGATAGTTTCTGATACAATTTTTTCTAAAAATAAAGATTATCCTTTCGAAGTTAGAAAAAAGATAGTATTAAAGCTTTATGAAACTCTAGAGTTTTTAAAAAGACAACAATTTGCTTTCTATGACATACATGGTGGGAATTTCTTAATTAAAGATGATGATGTAAAAATAGTAGACTTAGATAGTGGTGTATTTAAAGGAACAACTAATGCAAATGTAAGTTATCATCCAGCATACTTGCACTCATCGAAACAGTTTGCATTATTCGCTTTATCATTCATTTATAATACTGACTGGATGAAATTTAAACTTGGATTTGAACATCCAATGTCTCGTGCTTGTCAAAACAAAGAAAATCTGTTTAGATTTTTACCAGATAATCTTGAAGAGTTTTATAGATATGCTCTAGGAGATGATTATTATATCTTTAATGAAACTCCTGATTGTTTAGATAGTATAGATGAATCAATATATGATGAATCATTACAAATATTACAAAAGAGACTATAAATTATATAGTCTCTTTATATGTTGAATCATATAAGTCTCCTTCATCATTTTCTTTCATTTCCTGTACTATAAGTTCAGGTAAATCTTCCTTTGATGAAAGACCAAAATAATCTAAAAATTCATTTGTAGTTTTATATAAATTTGGTTTTCCTATTGTATCTTCCTTGCCACATATTTTAATAAAACCTCTAGCAAGTAATCTTCTAACTATTTGAGAAGAATTAACTCCTCTTATTTCATCAATTTTAAGTCTTGTTATTGGCTCATTATAAGCTATTACTGCTAGTACTTCCAAAGCAGCATTAGATAAATTAGTTGTTTTTGATTCAGTAACTAATTTTTCATAATAATCTTTATGTTCCTCTTTAGTAGTCAATTTAAATGTATTTCCCAAATAAGATATTCTAAGACCACGATCATTTGATTCATAATCTTTTTTTAATTCAAGTAAAGTATTTTTAACATCTTCTTCACTTATTTCCAAAATATTAGCCATTTCCTTTATAGTTATTCCTTCATCACCAACTATAAATAGGATTCCTTCTAGTATTGCTTTGTGATTCACTTTAATCAACTCTTTCTAAATAAATATCTGAAAAATTATTATCTTGCTTTAGAGTAATTTCCCTATTTTTAGCCATTTCTAAAACTGATAAGAATGTAACTACTACATAAGGTTTACTAAAATCATCAAATAATTCTACAAAATTAACTTTTTTCTTTTCTTTAAGTATCTCTCTTATTTTAACAACTCTTTCTTTAACTGACAACTCTTTTCTAGCAATTTTTGTATTAACTGGTTTATTATATTCTTGTCTTTCGAGTAATCTTTGAAAAGCTTCAATTAAATTTTCTACACTGACAGTTCCATCATTTTCTAGAACTTCTTTTGAATAATTTTTTAATGATTCAGGTGCTTTTGTATAATAATTTGATCTATTTTCCTCAAGATTTCTAAATATTTCTGTGCTCTCTTTGTATTTTTTATACTCAATTAATCTTTTCTTTAATACTTCTTCTGAATTTTCTTCCTCTTCTAGTGTTTCTTCTTCTTTAACTGGTAATAGTTTTTTACTTTTCATTTCAATCAATTCTGCTGCCATTACCAAATATTCACTAGCGATATCTAAATTCATTTCTGACATATCTTCAATATATTTTAAATATTGATTTGTAATTTCTGATATATTTATATCAAATATTTCCATTTTAGATTTTTTTATCAAATGAAGAAGTAAATCAAGTGGACCTTCAAAATCCCCTATTAATAAATTGTCCATTATTCACAAACCCATTCCTTTAATTTTTCTTTATTTTTTATAATAGTCCTTAATGTTCCTTTTTCATATAATGGTGTATAACCATTTAAATCTTTTTCTAAATCAATTGTATAATTTAAATTTCCAGATTGAAATACTGCATTCAATTTTTGTGAAGCAACAAGATATTCTAAATTTAATGATTTATAACTTTCACTATCAGTATTATAGTTAAGAATTTGTTTATTAACTATATAATTAATTAGTTCATTATTTTTGAAATTATAAACAATATTATAATTTAACACTTGTTCTTCTTCATTCTTGTTGTATTTGCATGTTAATGTTTGCGTACTATTTAATTCACTTTGTGTATATTTCTTAACAAGAGCATAATATGCATCTTGTAGAACATCACTTGGTACTATTACACTATCTGTTCTAACAACATCTTTTTCAATTGTATTAGTTAAATCAAATAACTTTTTATAAATCAATTCTTTTTCTGAATTATAAAATTCAATATAAATATTTAATGAGGGTACATTGTCATATTTCAAACTAGATTCATAATTGAAAATAATTGATGAAGATTCATCTTTCTTTTTGAAATTATAAAATATAATCTTATCTATTTGTATTCTACTAGTATTTTCTCCTATTAAAATAAAACCATTAACTAAATTATTTGTAGTTTCATTGTTAGTTTTTGATGTTAAATTACCAGTAGCCATATAATTATCATAGTATTCAATAACTTTATCTATATTAAAAACAAAAGCTATTAATATTCCAACTAATATTAACATTATAATACTACTTGTTTTTTTTCTTTCAGTATTTACTACTGTTATTTCTTCATTTCCTGTAGGCACAGTTGGTACTTCAGTAACACTATTATTTACTTCAACAGGCTGTTGTACTGGTGATTGAGGTACATTAGTGTTTTGTGGTTGAAGTGGTGTCTGAGGTGTATTATTTATTTGTCCTTGATTTTCATTATTATTCATAGTTTCACCTTCTACTCTTATTTCTATAAAAAATTATATCAAAAAAAGAATAAAAAGTCATTATTTTTATTCTTTTAATGTTTAACTTTAAATAATAATGAAATTATAAAAGCACAAACTATTGCAAAAGATATTCCAGGTCCTGCATTTATTAATATTCCTTTAAATAATCCTATAACACCAGATTCTTTAAAGCCTAAACTAGCACCAGTAACTAATAAATGGCCAAAATTAGTAATAGGAACTGTAGCACCAGCATGAAATTTACTAATTAGTTTATCATAAATTCCAAATCCTGATAGAATACATCCAAGTATTACTAGTATTGTATTAATGTGACCAGGCGTTAATTTACTTTTTTCTAAAATGTATTGAGATATAGCACATACAAATCCACAAAATAAGAAAGAATAAAAATATATCAACAATTCACCTCCAAACCTATTGCATGACTAATAGATGGAATTGGTACTTTTAAATTTGTACTTGTTACAGAGTGCATTGAACCAGTACCAATTAATAATATTTTTTTATATTTTTTCTTAGGAATAATATAATCAAAAAAAACAAGTGGTAAACATGCAGGACCACTAGCACCTGCATATATATTTTTGTCTTTATAAAAAATATTTCCAGAATCAATTACATTATTTAAAGATTTACCATTTATTATTTTAAAATATCTTTTCATGATTTTAAGACCATATTCTCCTAAATCACCTGTAAGAATTAAATCATAATAATCTATACTTCTATTTGTATTTTTTAAATGCATATTTAATACTTCAGCACAACTAGGTGCCATAGCAGAACCCATATCATTTGCATCTCTATGATTTGTTTGAGTGATAAATCCTATTGTTGAACTTTCAATTTTAATATTTGATTTTTCATTTGTAATAATTGCACTAACACTACCACTAGCTGTACATGTATTAACTCTTTTTCTAACTGCTCCATATTCTACTGGAAATCTAAATTGTTTTTCACTCACTAAATTATGTGATGATGTTGAAACTATTATATTGCATTTATTGTTATTAATTATTGAACTTGCGATTATTATTCCTTCTATAAAAGAAGCACATGCTGAATAAATTCCAAGTGTTGGTAATTTGAATTTCGAAGAAGCTAATGTTGAAGATAAAATTTGATTTTGAAGGTCTCCTGAGATAATTAAATCTATTTTTTTGTATTTATTTTTTAAGTATTTAATTGTAATTTCTTGATATTTACTTTCAGCTAGTTCTATTGATTTTTCTCCCATATAATAATCTTCAATTATTTTATTAACATTAGGTATAACTACTGGATTATATTTTTTAGAAGCTAATAATGAATATTTATCTTTTATATATACATCATTATAATAGTTTGTCATAATAACATCCCCCTTATAAATCCAAATATAATTCCAAAAACTATTCCATATAATATAATGCTTCCAGTTAACTTAAATATTGATGAACCAATTCCTTTAATAAATCCTTCACTTCTTGTATCCATTGCACTACTTGTCATAGTATTAGCAAATCCAGTTGAAGGTACTATAAGGCCACATTTACAAACACTAAGTATTTTGTCAAAAAAACCTAATCCTGTTAAAAGAGAACCAATAAATATAAAAATCATAAATGTTATCATATATGAATCACTTAATGTTGTGTTAAAATTTTTAAATATAAAATTTGATATAATTTCGCCAATTAATCCAATTAATCCACCACTAAAAAAAGAAATAATAATATTTCCTACAATGTTATCTTCTACTACTATTTCTTTTATTAATTTATCATATTCTTCATTTTTCATAATATTAGTATTTACAAATATTAATTTTTTATACTAATATTACCTACATCTAATTTTATTTTTAATTCTATATCAGACTTTCTATAATTATTATTAATATCAACTTTTCCAACATCAACTTTTGTATCAAAATATATCTCGTTTGTTTTATTGATTTTAACATTACCTGTATCTATATTAATAATAGAATTTTCATTTAAATTAATTTCTTTAATTGTTAAATCTCCTGCATCTGCTTCTATATCTAATTTATTATTTATTTTTCCTATTATAATATCACCAACATCAACATCTAATTTCAAGTTCTTAACTTCATCAATTGTAACTCTACCAGTATCTGTTTCAACATCAAAAATACCGTTTTCAAAGTTATCAACACTGACATTTCCATAATCATTATTAATTTTTAATTTATAATCATAATCTTTTGGTAATGTTACTTCAATTGATGCAATTTTATTTTTACGGCAAAATATTTTACATTCTTTAACTTTTGAAACAATACTCAATTTATCATAATCATCAATCTTAGTCCTATTTTTATCTCCATATATTTTTACTTTAATTATTTGTTCATCACTATGTTTAATGTGTATGTTTGAAACATTTGATTCAATAATAATATCCTTTAATTCATAAGTTTCCTCTAATACTAAATCTTTTGCTACTTCGAAATTTTGTGGTACAGCAAATATGAGAACTACTAAAACAATAAATATTAATATTATACTAATCAATATACTTTTTTTATCATTCATAATATCACCTCATTTTAATTATATCAAACATAAAATAAAAAAGCATTTCTATTCTCTAACACTCTTTATGTTTTGTAATTCAAATCTATATTTCTGATTATTCTTATTAACCTCTTCTAAAAACATATTAAGTGGTCTACACCATAATTTATTGTCTCCATATAACGCTCTATATATTACCATCTTTTCATCAGTTTCACTGTTATATGCTATATCTTCAACAATATATAAGTCACCTTTAAAATGTTTATATATACCATGAATTTTAATTTCTTCCATTTTTCCTCCTAATGTTTTTTATTGATATTAAAATATTTTTATGTTATTATATTTAAGTAATTAATTTGGCCCGTTGGTGAAGCGGTTAACACACAAGATTCTCAATCTTGCATACATGGGTTCAAACCCCATACGGGCTACCATAAAGATAATTAAGCAACTATGTTGCTTTTTTTATTTATCATAATCATCCAAAAATGAATGTTCTACTCCATCCTTTTTATATCTTAAGACACAATTTAAATTAATATTATCAAGTGCTTTAAAAATATTAAAATCAATATTTTTATTTGTTTTTCTCATTTCTTCTATTAACTTCTTCATTTCTTTTCTTTTACTAGTATTATCATCTTCTATATTACACATCTCAGTAAATCTACATGCACAATTAATGAATTTAATATTATTACTTTTTGCCCAAGAAATTATATCTTTTTCTTTAACTAAGTACATTGGCCTAATAAGTTCCAAATTTTCATAATTATCACTATGTAATTTAGGCATCATAGTTTTAATTTCAGAGCCATAAAACATTGATAAAAGAGTTGTTTCTATTACATCATCAAAATGGTGCCCTAATGCTATTTTATTGCAACCAAGTTCCTGTGCTTTATTATATAAATATCCCCTTCTCATACGAGCACACATATAACATGGACTCTTAAATGCTACCTTATCTACTACATCAAAAATATCACTTTCAAATATTTCTATTGGAACGTTTAATCTCTTAGCATTTTCTTCTATAAGTTTTCTATTATTTTCATTATATCCTGGATCCATAACTACAAAAAATAATTCAAAATTAATTTTTCCATGTCTTTTTATTTCTTGCATACATTTAGCAAGTAGGAAAGAGTCTTTGCCTCCACTTATACAAACCATTATTTTATCATTTTCTTTTATCAGTTCATAATCTTGTACTGCTTTAACAAACTTACTCCATATTTCTTTTCTATATTTTTTTATAATACTTCTTTCAATTTCTCTATATTCTTCCATATTATCTCCTTAATCTAAGAGAATTTATTACTACAGTTAAACTACTTATCATCATTGAAATTGATGATATCATAGGATTTATACTTACTGAAAAACTCTTAAATAATCCAATTGCAATTGGAATCATTATTATATTATAAATAAAAGCCCAAAACAAATTTTCTTTAATTATTTTTATAGTTTTTTTACTTCTATCAATTAATTTAATAATATTATTTATATTATCATTCATTAATATTACATCAGCTGAATTACTTGCTATATCAGTTCCACTTTTAATGCTGACACCAATTAAAGAACTAGCGAGACTTGCAGCATCATTTATTCCATCCCCTACCATCATTACTTTTTTACCAGATTTGGAAAGTTCTTTTATAATGTTAGTTTTATCTTTAGGTAACACATTTGCTCTTATATCTTTTATTCCTATACTTTTAGCTACAATATTAGCTGTTTTTTCGTTATCTCCAGTAAGCATAATAACATTAATATTTCTTCTTTTTAATTCATCTATTGTTTCTTTAATATTTTCTCTTAAAATATCTTTAACTCCAATTAAACCAATTATTTTTCTATTCTCAATTACATAAATTATTGTATTTCCATCATTAGCAAGTTCTTCTTCATCACTTTTATAATTATTCTCTATATTAACCTTTCTAAATATTTTGTTATTTCCTAGATAATATATATCTTTGTTAATCTTAGCTTTTAATCCTATACCACCAATAACTGTAACATTATCAACTTTATCTTCAACAATTTCATTTTTAAATGCACTAGCAATTGGATGATTAGAATGTTTTTCTATCATGGACACTATTTTAATTAGTTCACTTTCAGAATAATTACTATAATTATAAATTTTAGATACTTTTAATTTTCCATATGTTAATGTTCCTGTCTTATCAAAAACTATTGTATCAATTAAATTTGCATTTTCTAATACTTGACTACTTTTAATTAAAATACCACTTTTTGCACATTTTCCTTCACTAATTACAATAGCTAGTGGTGTTGCAAGTCCAAGAGCACAAGGACACGCTACAACAAGAACACTTACAAATGAAATTAATGATTCATTAAATTCATAACCATATAATAAATAAGATATAAAGGTAATAAATGCTATTATAAAAATACTTGGTACAAAATAACTACTTACTTTATCTGAAAGTGCAGAGATTTTTGCTTTAGTATTAGTTGATTCTATAACTAATCTTACTATTTCTGATATAGTTGAATTTCTACCTATTTTTTCTGCTCTATATTCTATATATCCATCAATATTCATAGATCCAGCTACAACGTAATCTTTTTCTCTTTTTTTACTAGGAGTACTCTCTCCTGTTATAAACGATTCATCAACATGTGTTTTACCAGATACTATAAAACCATCAACAGCTATTTTTTCTCCCTCTTTACATATAAGAATATCTCCTTTTTTTACTTCATCAATAGTAATTTTCTTTTCACCATTTTTTGTTTTCAAAAATGCATAATCTGGTGTTATTTGCACTAATTCTTCAATTGCTTCTTTAGTTTTTTCATTTGATTTATGTTCTATAATTCTACCTAATTTAACAAAGAATATAATAGTAGCAACACCTTCAAAATACATTCTTTCAACGTATTCATTTTTACCATTTATTACCATTATTAAAGAAAACAAACTATATATAAAACTTGATAATACTCCTACTGTTACTAAGGAATCCATGTTAGGTATTCTATTTAATAAATTCTTAATTCCATTTTTTATTATGTCAAATCCATATATTAAAAATGGTATTGTTAATACTAGCAGAAATACGCCATAATTAACTGCATGAGTAGACATATTTAATAATGGTATTGCTGGAAGTCCAATCATATGAGACATAGAAATATACATTAGCAAAATTAAAAGACAAGCAAAAACAAGAAAATAATTTTTTTTATTTACTTTCTTTTCCTCTTTTCTTGGATCATATACTCCAAGACTTTCAAATCCCGCTTCACTTACAAATCTATCTAAATCTTCAAGTGTTAAATTATCTTCATATTCAATTGAAGCTTCTGCAAGAACTAAATTTACACTAGCACTAATAATTCCATCTTGTCTATTTAAATACTTTTCAAGTCCTGAAGAACAAGCACTACAACTCATGCCATCTATTCTTAATATTACTTTATTCATAAAAATACTCTTCTTTTGTTTCAAATCCTATATCATTTATTGTATTAATTATTTTACTATGATTAAGGTCTTTATCATATTTGATTATAGCGACATTATCTACAACACTAACCTCTTTTATTTCATCATTATTTAGTAAAACTTTTGCTATTCTATTTCTACAATTATCACAATGAATTCCATCAATTTTTAATTTTATTTCTTTCATAATTCACTCCTATCAAATATATTTTAACACAAATATATTTATTCTAAAATATTAACTTTTAGAGTTATTTATGTTATTATATTAACGTAGTATGAAAGAAAAAATAATATTTAAAATTATTATTTTATTAACAGTCATTTTAATTGTACTTAGCATGACTGGTTTTTTTCATAAAAGAACAATTGATAATGAAATAATTACTAAATTAGATAAAGGATTTTATCTTAAAGGTAATAATGAAGTAACTATTGATTATGGTTCTACATATGAAGATGAAGGATTTGTTGCTTCTATTGAAGATAATAAAAGTATTAGAAATATAAAATTTGAAAACAATGTTGATACAAGTAAAATTGGAACTTATAATGTAACTTATACAGCAAGTTATAAAGATGTAACAAAATCAATAACAAGAATTGTAAAAGTTGTTGATAGTCTTCCACCTGATTTAAATGTAAAATGTAAAGATGATATTTATTTTGCTGTTAATTCTGCTTATAAAGAATGTAAGTATGAAGTAACAGATAATTATGACAAAGATATTAAAGTAGATATTAATTCTAATGTAAATATCAAAAAGAAAGGTGATTATACTCTAACATATACTGCTAGTGATTCTAGTAATAATAAAGTAACTAAAACTATTAATGTTCATGTTAGAAAGAAAAATGAACTTAATTATATAATTGTTTCAATTTCAAAACAAAAATTATATTATTATGTTAATAAAGAGTTAGTATTAACCACTAAAGTAACTACTGGAAGATATAATGCTACTAAAAAAGGAAATTTTAAAGTTAGAAATAAAGTTAGAAATACAACTCTAAAAGGAAAAGACTATGAATCTAAAGTAAAATATTGGTTGGGTTATAGTGGAAATAGTTTTGGTATTCATGATGCTTCTTGGAGAAGTAATTTTGGTACTAAAAACTATTATTATACAGGTAGTCATGGATGCATAAATGTACCAACTAAAAAAATGAAAAAACTATATAATATGGTTAGTGTTGGAACTCCAGTTTATATAAAGAAGTGAGGTAAATAATGATATTAAGTATTTGTGATAATTTAGATATTTTAAGAATATTAAGAATTGTTAAAACAGCTATATTACTTATTAAAATAGTTGTACCAATAATTCTTATTGTTTCTTGTATGATAGAAGTTATCAGTATAATAACATCTAATGATGTTGAAATAAGTGGAAAACTATTAAAAAGCTGGGTAAGAAAGGTAATCGCAGCATTACTTATATTCTTAATTCCTACTTTTATTAATCTTCTTGCTGACTTAGGAAGTGCTGATACAAATGAAATAGCAAAATGCTTTCAAAATTCAACTAATGAAAGAATTGAAGAACTTACAATAGAACAAGCTAAAAAATATATAGTTCAAGCAAAAGAATCATTATCAAATCCAGATTATTATGTAGCTAATAGAATGGTTAATAAAATTAAAACTGATAGTGTTAAAAATGAATTAACAAAAGAATTAGAATTAATTAGTTCTTATATTAGTATGAGAAATGAAATATATGAACTTGCTAAAAAATATGATTCTGAAAAATATAAATCATTAAAAGCTAAACTTGAAGCAATAAGTGATGAAAAGATAAGAGAAAGACTCTTAAAAGAATTTGAAGAGAATGTTAAAAGTAGAGATATTGGATGGTGGTGGCCAGTTGGTAGTAAACAAACCACTACACTTAATGGAGTAACTTATGCTGAAGGTGAACCTGCCACAACAAGAATAACAGCCTACTTTGGAGGCAATGATGCAGTTCATAAAGGACTTGGTGGTGGACATGGCGCTATAGATATCGGAGCATATAGAGATAATGTAATCGCATCTAAAAGTGGAACTGTAGTATATCCTGGAAAAAATGATAGAATAGATTATCCAGATCAAGCAATAAAACCTGATGAAAATGGAAAATATAATTGTGCTGGTCTAAATGGAAATTATGTAAAAATAGATCATGGAGATGGTATCACAACATTATATCAACACTTATATAAAAACACCATAACTGTGAGAGCTGGAGACCATGTAGAGCAAGGTCAAGTAATTGGTATATCAGGAAGTAGTGGTTGTTCTTCAGGACCTCACCTACACTTCCAAATGGAATTAAATGGAACTAGAATTGATCCACTTAATTATGTTTCATCTAGTAATCCAAGACCATAAAAAGGAATAGAAATATTTCTTTTTTTAGTTTCTTTATAAAAAATCGATTTTGTTATATAATATATTTAGGTGGTATTATGTGGAAATTTTTTGTAATTTTAACTTGTAAATTTATAAATAAATTAAGTAAACTTACGCATCATGAAGGAAGCGTTATTGGTGGATATTATGCTTTAAAACTTGATAAAAATATTTTAAAGAAAATTAAATTACCTAAATATGTAATTGGAATAACTGGTTCAAGTGGAAAAAGTTCTTCTACAGAATTAATGTATAATATTTTAACTAAAAACAATTATTCTGTTGTTTATAATAAAGAAGGAAGTAATACTATTAATGCAATTACTGCTCTTATTTTAAATAACTCTACTCTTTTTGGCAAATTAAAAAAAGATGTATTACTAATGGAATTAGATGAACAGTTTATGAAGTACATTTTTAAATATATAACACCTACTCATTTAATGATTACAAATATTACAAGGGATCAACCACCTAGAAACTCTCATCCAGAAAAAATATTTAATGAAATTAAAAATGCTATTCCAGAAGGAACGCATTTAATACTAAATACAGATGATCCATTTGTAAATAGACTTAGAATAAATCATAAAGGCGCAATAACTACATATGGAATGAGTGAAAACAACTATTCATTTAAAAATAACTTAAATAATTTAGATGCTGCATATTGCCCTCTATGCCATAAAAAGCTAGAATATGATTATTATCACTATGGACACATTGGTTCATATCATTGCCCTAAATATCATTTTAATAGAGGAACTCCAAATTTTGAAGCAAAGAATGTTGATGTTGATAATAAAACAATAGAAATAAGAGATAATAAAATAAATCTACCATCTGATTTCTTGTATACTGTTTATTTTGTAACTGGTTGCTATGCATTAAGCTTTGCAGTTGGAATTGAAGAAAAAGATATTATAAAAGTATTAAATAGTGAATCATTAAAAACAAAGAGATTAGAAATATATGATTATGATAAAAGAAAATGGCAAATGTTAGTAAGTAAAAATGAAAACAATTTAAGCTATAAGCAATCACTAGATTACATCATTCATCAAAATGTTGATAAAACTATAATACTAGGATTTGATAATTCAAGTAGAAGATACAAAGAAAATGATATATCATGGATATGGGATATTGACTTTGAGGAATTAAATGATTCAAAAGTTAAAAACATAATACTAATAGGAAGGTTCTGTAATGATATGCGTTTACGTATGGAATATGCAGGAATAGATAAAAACAAAATACTTTTAGTAGAAGATTTAAAAGATTTACCAAATATAATTAAAAATAAAACTAAAGGAAATATTTATTCAATGGTATGTTTTGATAAAGAAATAGAACTTAAAAAAATAATCGAAGGTGAAAACAATGATTAATGTATTACATTTATATTATGATTTATTAAATTTATATGGTGAAAATGCTAATACTAGATGTATAAAAAGATCACTTGAATTAAATAAAATAAAAGTTAGAGTTGATTTAAAAAGTATAAATGATGATATTGATTTTGATAAGTATGACATCATTTATATTGGACAAGGTAGCGAAGAAAATTTATTATTAGCGCTTAACGATATCAACAAAAGAAAAAATGATTTAAAAAAATATATAGAAGAAGACAAATGTTTAATTTTAACTGGTAATGCAATGGATTTATTTGGGAAATATATAAAAACAAATAATGAAAAAATAAAAGCACTAAATATATTTGATTATACAACTGAGTTTATAAATGAAAGTACATTTAAAAATGCCTCTAAAGATAGAATTGTTGGTCAAATAGAAGGAACAACTACTTTAATAGATAAAAAAATAATAGGCTTTCAAAATAGATGTGATATAAACTATAATATTAAAACTCCACTATTTAAATTAGATGAGAAATATTCAAATGATTTAAAAAATAATAATGAAGGATTTAAATATAAAAATGTTTATGCAACACATATAATTGGTCCATTATTAATACGTAATCCATATTTAACAGACTACATGTTAAAAAATGTTTGTGAAAAGAAAAATCTTAAATATGAAATAAGTGATGAATTATCAATCAAAGCATATGAAAAGTATCTAGAAATGATCTAGATACTTTTTATTCTACTAATTATTTTATTTATAAATTTTGATTTGCCAATACCTTCCCCATATTTAACAATTGTTTCAATATTT
Source organism: uncultured Erysipelotrichaceae bacterium (assembly GCA_902764145.1). GTDB lineage: Bacteria > Bacillota_I > Bacilli_A > RF39 > UBA660 > CAG-1000. The sequence continues at coordinate 27,931 of CACWUS010000009.1, forward strand.
TCAAGTGAATTTTCCATAATATCTTTATCAATGTTAATAATATTCTTTTTAACCAACAATACTATTGTTGAACCGCCAAATTCGAAATAACCTTTTTCTTCACCTTTTTTAAATTCATAATCTTTGTGATTATTCTTAATTCTACCTACTCCAAGTGCACCAATATCTATATCAATTACTTTACCAAAGTTTTTTGTATTAAGAACTGTCCATTCTCTTGAATTAGTTTTATAAAAATTATAGTTTTTTAATGATATAGGTTGAACAGTATGAAATACTCCTTTTATATAATAATTATCTGTTTTACTACCACTATCAATATAACAATATCTATGATAATTATCTGTTGATAGTCTAAATACCAATGCATAACCATCTTTATATTCATTCATAATATCTTTATCTATTAAAGTATCTATACTATAATATGAATCTTTTATTTTTAATGTTAAATCTTCATTTATTTTATATACTAGTAGTTTACTATCACAAGGAGAAATAAATATATCTCTTCTTGCATTTATTGGTCTTTTATAAGGAATAACTTTTCTTGTAAAAAATTCATTATATGATTTATAATTTTTAGCTTCATATTCAAAAGTATTAATATTATTTTTATCAACAAATTTGTTTATTTTATGTTTAGATAATCTACTATTCATATAAAAACCAATCAAATTAGAAATTGGCTTAGTAATCATAACTTTCAATAATACTCTTCCTATAAAATTCCCATAAAAAAAATTAAGAGCCTTACTAGACTCTGTAATAATATTTTCTTTACTATTTCTTTGTCTTGAATAATATATCATATAAATCTACGTATAGAAAGAATTAACAATATTTCTATAACTCCTATTATTATAAATAAAATCATTGTTTTTGTTTGAGGTTTTTTAACTTTTATCCTACTAATAAATAATAATCCAACTATTAATAATAATGCACCATATATATATACGAAATATGGTCCAATAAATTTTTTAAATATCCATAAAAATGGAAATATTAATGCAGATGAAGTAACAGGAAGACCAATATACTCTTTTACAGGACCATTACCCTTTCTCATTATTTCAAGTACATTAAAATATGCAAGTCTAATTAATGCAGCTAATGGATAAAAAACTATAATTGGAATCAAATAACTTTTATTAATACCCAAATGATATCCAATAACAGCAGGAAGAATACCAAAACAAACTAAATCTGATAAACTATCAAGTTGAATACCAAAATGTTTTTCTTCTTCAGTTCTTCTTTTTTTAGTTCTTGCTACCTTTCCATCAAACATATCACATAAACCTGAAAACATTAAACATATAATTCCAGTAAATAAATGTCCAGTGGACGCAGATAGTATACCAAGTACGCCTGACGCAAAACCTAAATATGTTAATATAACTGTATAATCGTAAAATCCTATCATAATCACACCTCAAATTAATTATACTAATATTTTTATTAAAATGCAAATCTACATTAAAAAGAAAGTTCATAAGAACTTTCTATTTAACAACAATATTAACTATTTTATTTGGAACAACTATTTCTTTGATAATTTCTTTACCTTCAATATGTTTAATAACATTTTCTTGACTACGCGCCATATCTAATAAAACTTCCTTACTAGCATTAATTGGTGCTGTAAATGTAGCTCTTAGTTTTCCATTAACAGAACAAGCAATATTTACTACATCTTCTGTCATATTATTTTCATCATATTTAGGAAATTCACTTTCATAGAATGGTTTTCCAAGTTTAGCTATTTCGTTTAATTCTTCAGTAATATGTGGAGCAATTGGATTTAATAAATGAAGAATTGTTCTATAATCTTTCTTAGTGATATTATCATGTTTTTCATATTCATTAGATAAAATCATTAAAGCAGAAACAGCAGTATTATAATTCATTGTATTAATATCTTCTTCTACTTTTTTGATTGTTTTATTAATCAATATTTCTAAATCTTTTGTATATTCATCCTTATCAATAACCTTATCTTTTAATCTATAAATCTTATCTAAGAATCTTTTACATCCTTTAAGTCCATTTTCACTCCAAGATGCATCCTTTGAATAATCTCCTATAAACATTTCATATGTTCTAAGAGCATCTGCGCCATATTCTTTAACCATATCATCAGGATTTACTACATTTCCTTTTGATTTACTCATTTTTTCGCCATTTTCACCAAGTATCATTCCATGACTAACACGTTTTTTAAATGGTTCTTCTGTAGGTACTAATCCTTGATCATATAAGAATTCATGCCAAAATCTTGCATATAATAAGTGTCTAGTTGCATGTTCCATACCACCATTATAGTAATCTACCATTCCCCAGTATTTTAATGCATCTTTTCCTACAAATTCTTGTGTATTATGTGGATCCATGAATCTTAACCAATACCAACTAGAACCAGCCCAGTTTGGCATAGTATCAGTTTCACGTTTTGCTGGTCCACCACACTCAGGACAAGTAGTATTTACCCAATCAGTTACATTAGCAAGAGGACTTTCTCCATTTTCTGTTGGCTCATATGATGGTACATCTGGTAATACTAATGGTAATTCATTTTCTGGTACTCTTACCCATCCACATTTTTCACAATGTATCATTGGAATTGGTTCACCCCAGAATCTTTGTCTACTAAAAATCCAATCTTGTAATTTATAATTTACTCTTTTTCTTCCTACACCTTTATTCTCTAAAATACTAATCATTTTAGATATTGACTCTTTTTTGTTTGTATATCCATTTAATTCTCCAGAGTTAATCATTTCTCCATCACCTGTATAAGCTTCTTTAGAAATGTCTCCTCCTTTAATAACTTCTATAATTGGAATTCCGAATTTATTTGCAAATTCAAAGTCTCTTTCATCATGAGCAGGAACTGCCATAATAGCACCTGTTCCATAGTTTGCAAGTACATAATCACTTATCCAAACTTCAACTTTTTCATTATTAACAGGATTAATAACTTCAAATCCTTCTAATTTAACACCTGTTTTTTCACGAGTTAAATCTGTTCTTTCTATTTCAGTTTTACTAGCTGCATATTCTTGATACTTTTTTACTTCATCCATATTTTTAATTTTAGAAGCATATTTTTCTATAAATTTATGTTCTGGTGACATAACCATAAATGTTACACCATATAAAGTATCAGGACGAGTAGTAAATACTTGTAATATATCGTCTTCACCATCTATTTTAAAATCAACTTCTGCTCCTTCACTTCTTCCTATCCAATTAATTTGAGCAGTCTTAATTTTATCCATAAATTCTGTTTTATCAAGTCCTTCTAATAATCTATCTGCATAAGTGCTCATCGCAAGCATCCATTGACTCTTCAATTTCTTTTCAGTTTTATTTCCACATCTTTCACATACTCCACCTTCGGCATCCTCATTTGACAAAACCGTTAAGCAATTTGGACACCAGTTAACTTCTTTTTCTGCTTTATATGCAAGACCAGCTTTATGAAATTGTAAAAATTGCCATTGAGTCCATTTATAATATTCTGGATCAGTTGTTGCAAATTCACGAGACCAATCAAATGAAAAACCAAGTTTCATCATTTGTGTTTTAAATGTTTTTATACTATTTTTGACCATTTCTGCAGGATAAACATGATTTTTTATTGCATATTGTTCAGCTGGTGCTCCGAAAGCATCAAATCCCATTGGAAATAATACATTATATCCTTGCATTCTTTTAATTCTTGCCATCGCATCAAGTGCTGTATAACTCCTTACATGTCCTACATGAAGTCCACTACCACTTGGATAAGGGAATTCTACTAACAAATAATACTTTTCCTTATCACTATCATTATATGCTTTAAAGCAATCACTATCTAACCATTTCTTTTGCCATTTTTCTTCTATTTCACTAAAATTATACATTTTTTTGTTCCTCCTTGTTTTTTAAATATCTACCTGCTATTTCAAACAGTGAATAAATTAATACAAATATTACTACAAAACATACAGCAACCTTTAACCAAAAGTTATTTATATGAAGTATTAATGTTGCAGTAAATGAGATAATAAATGAATTTATTATTGTTACTACTTTTAAAACACTTTTATACTCTGTTTTTCTCATATCTAAATTATATCTAGCAATAAATATTTTAACTACATCATTTTTCTTTAATTTTGAGTATTCTTTTTTCTTCTTATTTAAAAACACTGTATAAACGAGGTAAAAAAGTAAGAATAATAATACAAAGTCGTATAAAAACATAACTACATTTTCCATAATAATTCTCCTCAAAAATAAAAACTTTATAACTTAAGGATGAGTTTAACCCACGGTACCACCTTAATTCATAAAGTTTTATGCATCTTAATATTGTTAACGCCAATCTACGATTATTTCTAAAAAAGCAAGTTCAATTAATTCAATTATTAGTTTACACCAACCACTAATTCTCTTTAAAAATTCTTAATTTACTACTCTCTTCATCAGCGAAATACGAATAAATTATACTACATAAATATTTTAAATTCAACAAAATTTTATTCAATTATATATTTTCAACTTTATATGGATTATAATTTTCTAAATGTTCACCTAATGATTTTTCACTTTCACCTTTGCTTTTTAATTGTTATGCAACATAAACTGTAATTGTTTTATATTTAACAATATGTCCACACTCTGCTTTTTGAAGTCTTGCATCCTTAAGTGCTGTTCTTGTTTCATTCCTTTTAGTTTGCCATGTTTTTAACTCTTTATTGCAGTTTGTTTTCATTTGAGTTAATTCTGTACCTATTCTTACCATACAATTAATATTTCCATCAGTAATATTATAATTTATATGTGCATTATTTATTGTTGATTGAACTGAATTAAATTCTTGTTTTAAATCATTTATAATTGCTTTTTTTTCATCAATTTCACTACTTAGACTATTTAATTTATTTATTTGTGTGTTACAATTTTTTAGTTCATTATTTAAATTATCAATTGTTGCTTGCCATCCACTACGACATGCTTCTCTTGCATTAGCTGTTGCAGCTGAATCAACTACTTGTATAGTTTCATAATGTCCTGTTGAAACGGGTGATATATAGTCTTCAATAAAACGTTTTCTTTCACAAATCAATTCTTTTCTTACTATCATCCTATCACATCCAACTAAATTTTACTTTATTCTTAATATATTGTAAATAAAATTAAAAAAGAAGTTTAACACTTCTTTTATAATAAATCACTAATTTTTTCCTTTAAATCTATAATTTCAACACTATTAACTGCTTCTTCAATTAAAGGCTCAAAATCAAATTTCTTTTCTTCTTCAATAATATGTTTTAAATTTGGATTAATAACTGGATGACGTGGTACAAATACTGTACAACAATCTTCATATGGAAGAATAGAAGTTTCATAAGTATCTATTTTTTTTGATATTTCTATAATATCTAATTTATCAAATGAACAAAGAGGTCTTAATATTGGATAATTTGTAACATTATTTACTGCTAATATACTAGATAATGTTTGACTAGCAACTTGACCTACACTTTCACCATTAACAATTGCAAGACAATGATTTTTCTTAGCTATTCTTTCAGCTATTGTATACATCTTTCTTCTCATTATAGTTATTAAATATGATGGATCTAAATTTTTATATATTGCTTCTTGTATTTTGGTAAAGTTAACAACTAAAAGTTTTCCACCAGAATTAAATCTTTCAAGTTTTCTAGCAAGTGAAATAACTTTATTTCTTGCTTCTATACTTGTATGTGGTCTACTTTCAAAATATAAATAATAAAGTTCAACACCACGTTTTATTGTTAAATATCCTGCAACTGGTGAATCAATTCCTCCACTAAGCATTAATAACGCTCTACCTAAAGTACTAACTGGATATCCTCCTAACCCTTTTATTCTTTGATTATAAATATATACTCCTTCTTTTCTTATTTCTATATTTAATAAAACTTCAGGATTATGTACATCTACTTTAAAACTAGTATTTTTTAAAATATATCCACCTACTATATTATTCATATCCATTGACTTAATAGGATAACTCTTATCACTTCTATTAGTTTCAACTTTAAATGTTTTAAGATTACTTTCTTTCATTAATTCTAAACTTATTTTTTTAATATTATCTTCACTTGCATCTTCACTATATAAAGCAATAACAATTTCATGAATACCAAATATATCTTTAAGATGTAAAACTATATCATCAATATCATCATGTTTAGGAATAATAAACATTCTATAATAATCATCAATTATATCAAAATCAAAAGAAGATAACTTATTAAAAATATTCTTTTTTAATGTTTTAATAAAGAACTTTCTGTTATCTTTTTTAGTTGTTAATTCTCCATATTTTATTAATATAACTTTTTTCATTTTAATAATAATTCATTCCAAACTTTATCAAATATTTCTAAAAATTCATGTATTTCAGCCATAGTTGTTAAATGAGATAAACTTACTCTAATTGAAGTAGTTGATACACTTTTATCACCATTTGAAAGAGCATTTAATACTGTGCTTTCTTCAAGAGAAGAACATGCTGTTGTAGTTGATACATATACTTCATATCTTTCTAAAGCATGTACAAATGTTTCAGATTTTATCTTAAGTAAACTAAAATTAACTATTTGTGGAACACTTTGATCAGTAGAATTTATTTGAATTGGATATTTAGAAAGTCCTTTCAATAATTCTGCTTTTAATTTTTCACATTTTTTAATATTTGCTTCTAATTTATCATTAATAAGTCTTATTGCTTTTGAAAAAGCAACAACTAAAGGAAGTGGTGGTGTTCCACCTCTAAATGGACAATTCTCAGTTGTACCATATATTAATGTATCAATTTGTAAATCGCGTTTTTTATATAAAATTCCTATTCCTTTAGGTGAATATATTTTATGTGATGAAAAAGATGCAAGATCTAAATCACTCAAATAAAATCTAGTTTTACCTAATGCTTGTGTTAAATCACTATGAAATATTACATTTGGATTTTTCTTGTTAATAACTTGTCTAATTGTTTTAAGAGGTTGTCTAAATCCAGTTTCAGAATTTACTGCACAAATACTAATTAATATAGTATCTTTTCTTATAAGTTCTTCTAAATGTTTTAAATCAATTTGACCACTTGGAAGTATATTAACAAAATCCACTTCATAACCTATATTGCTTAAATATCCCATCACTTCTAAAACACTTTTATGTTCAAGTTTAGATGTTATAATATGTTTTCCACGATTAGCATATTTGAATGCAACACCTTTAATAGCTGTAGTATTACTTTCACTAGCTCCACTAGTAAATATTAATTCTTTAGGATGACATTTAAATATATCTGCTATTTGATTAGTTGCTTGCATTAATAATTCTTTTGATTTTACTCCTAATGTATGAATAGAATTTGCATTTCCTATATAATCCCTTGTAACTTTACAATAAGAATCTAACACCCTTTCATCTACAGGAGTAGTCGCACTATAATCCAAATAAATCATATTACACCTCTATTTCTTGAATAACAGTAAGTATTACTGGTTTACACTCAGTTTCTTTATATAAATAAGCACCAACTTTTTCACGTATATCATTTCTTATTTTAACATAATCTGCATATTTATTATGTATGTTATCATCAATTGTCTCAATACTTATTTTCTTTATTTCATCAATTATATCCATATTTTCTTTAGCATAAATAAAACCTTTAGTCATAATTTCCGGTCCAACTAAAACACGTTTTTCTTTCTTATCAAGAGTAGCAGATATAAGTACTAAACCATTACTACTTAGTAGTTCTCTATCCTTTAAAACTACATCTCCTACATCTTCACTACTTTTACCATCAATTAAAATATCATCAACAAATACTTTATCATAGTTTTCAACAAGTTCTCCATTTTCAAAAGTAACTATATAGCCATTTTCTTTAAGAATTATATTATCTTTTGGTACTCCAACTTTATAAGCAAGATTACCATTTTCTACTTGATATCTATATTCACCTTTTATTGGCATATAATACTTTGGATTAAATAATTTAATTAGTAGCATCAAGTCTTCACTAGATGCATGATGTCTAACACTTTTATCTTTTGGTATTGGTTCTATATTAACACCTTTAATAGCAAGTTCATTCATTATTTTAACAAGTAGTTTTTCATAAGCATCGTAGCTTGGTTCTGCAAAACAAATTGTATCTGATTTTTCTAATGTTACAAATTTATCATGTCCAGATAATATTCTATTAATATTGGCATAAGGACTTTCTCTATCATTACTAATAAGTATTATTGTATTTGATGATTTTAAATCAGTTAAATTACCAAGCATATCTTCTTCCATATCTAAGTATCCATTTTTAACACATAATGAAACTATTGTATGAAGTTCTTTTCCCATGATAACTACTTTTCTATTTTTACCTTTTAATGCATTAAATATTTCACTAATAGTATATATGTGTAATGGAAGTACTGAAAAAATAATTCTACCTTCATTTTTATCAATTATTTTTCTAAAGAATCCTTCTAATTTATGATTAGGACTAGTATGGCCTTTCTTTTCAGCAAATACACTTTCAGCCATCAAACATAGTACTCCTTGTTTTCCAATATATGCAAGTTTTCCTAAATCCATATCATAATGTCCATTCATTGTTGGATCTATGACAAAATCAGCCATATAAATAATTGCTCCATCAGGAGTATTTACACAAAAACCAAGTGTTTCAGGACTACTATGAGTTACACTAAATGGGAAAATGCTAAAATCCTTAAAATCAATTTTTCTATGTGCTGCTATAACATGTAGATTCTTAATTTCAACTTTTTCTTCTTCACACATATATTCAATTATTTTAGTTGTATAATTTGATGCATAAACATGTAAATTTGGTAAAGCTTTAATTAAATCAGTAAGAGCCCCCATATTTTCATGATGAGGATGACTTATAAACAGTCCTACAATGTTTTCTTTGTTTTCTATTAAATATTCAAAATCCGGTATTACATAATCTACACCATACATTTTATCTGGAGCATATTTCATACCGCAATCAAAAATCAAGATTTTTCCATCTATGCTTACTGTATATAAATTTTTACCATTCTCATTTAGGCCACCTAAACTCATTATATTAATTTTACTCATATATTCATCTCCTTTAAATAAAAAGTTCAAATGCTTTAATGATTATAGCACAAAAATAAAAAAAATACTAGTGAGTACTAGTATTTTAAAATAACTATTTATCTAATAAATTATTTAAATCACTTCTTGTTATTGGATTTGTTATCTGTTGTCCAGTTGTTACTCCAGTTCCACCAGGAACATAAAGTGCATATTGGTTACCATTTTTACCTAGTTGTGGATTATTTGATAGTAACACTACTTGTGAATTACCTCTGTTCATGACATCTAACACTTCACCATTTACAGCTTGTGTTTCTGGACTTACTCCATATCCAGAATGTACTTGATAATTTTCATTTATACACATAACTACAATTAGTCCATTATCAGCTAAATCTTGTAGTGGTTTATCTGAATTACTTGGACCTCCATTTGCTTCAGCTGATATAGCTTCATATGCATATATTATACTTCCATTTTTTAAATACTCTCTTACATCAGAATTACTGTCATTTAAAAGTTCTCTTGAAAAAGTTTGACATCCTCCATTTAAATCTGCTGAATCAAGTAGCATAATATCTACAGGCTTTGCAGTTATACCCATTAACTCTCTAGTCATATTAATTGTGGCAGGCCCTCCTGCACTTGCACCAGCTACAACAGATTTATCTAAATTTTGATTGTTATTAATATTATGTAGTACATCTGCTATTATTGCATCGCTTCTCGTATGTGTTGAAGGTGCTGTACCATATGAAACAGTTGTAAAAGGATTTTCTGAAGCCACTTCACAAACAAAATCATGAAATGCTCCTCCACCAGTACCAGGAGCAAGTACAAATGCATCATCAGTATGATTAGGATTAATAGTAATAGTAATTTCATTAGTTCTCCCATCTGCTTCACTAACTGTTACAGTTACTTGCACACTTCCATTGTCATAAGCAATTGGTTCACTAACTGATTCTATACCTTCATATAAAGGATTCCCATCATTATCATAAAATAGAGATGTTACATACTCTTGACTTACTTCACCACCATCTAATCCACTAGCAAAATCATCTAGTCCCATATTTAAATATTCTTCATACATTTCTTCAGTCATTCCTTGTGCTCTTAAAAGCGCGTTACGTACATCAACTGTTTGCTTTAAAGCAGACTCCACAGTATTACTAAAACCGGCACAACTACTATCTCCTGCAGCACATGATATTTTACTTTCAAAACCAGAAGCACTTACATAATCTGATGAATTCTTAAAACTTGTTATTGAAGCAAATTTATCAGATATTTCACCTTGCAATCTTGTTAATTCCTTTTCAGCTCTATATATAGAAGGTAAATCAAAATTAACTTCCGGTTCTCCATGTTCATCATTTGCTGAATAAAATTGTCTATTGTTTATATCTATTTTTAGCATTTTACACCTCTTTTATTAAGCAACATAAACAGATATTGTTTTATATTTAACTATATTTGCACATTCTGCTTTTTGTAATCTTGCATCTCTTAACGCATTTTTTGTATCTGTTTTCTTCTGTTCCCATTCTTTTAATTGATTTGCACAATTACTCTTCATTTTTGTTAATTCTCCATTTATCCTTTGCATGCATGCTACATTTCCTTCTATTATATTGAAATCTATATTTGCATTACTTACTACTCCTTGTACTGAATTAAATTGTCCTTCTAATTCACTTATTGTCCCCATCTTTTCTTCTATCTCTGTATTTAAACTATTTAACTTCATTATTTGTGTATTACAATTCTTTAGTTCTGTATTTAAATTATCTATTGTTGCTTGCCATCCATTTCTACATGATTCTCTTGCACTACTTGTTGCTGCTGAATCTACTACTGTTTGCGTTTCCCAATGTCCTGTTACTACGTAGTCTTCTAGCATTCTTTTTCTTTCTTGTGGTACTATTTTTCTTGCTATCATATTATCACATCCTATACATTTTTATTTTACTTTAATATTTTCTTGTTGTAAATTATTATTGCAAAAAAAAAAGAATTAACTTTCTTTTATAGTTATTAATCCTTTTTCTACTTCTTCTAGTGCTCTTCCTATTTCTTTCTTAGAAACATATTCACTTTCATCCATTTGATAATGTTTATGTTCTTTCATAACTTTAGCTCTGTCTGCTGCTATATGAACAAGTTTATATTTAGAGTCGACTATATTTAGTAATTTGTCTATTGAAGGATATATCACTTTCACCACTCCCTATCTTTATAATACTAATATACATTATTAGTTATTACTTTACAATAGAAGTAGACACAACTTTTACAAATTAATTTTAAGAAGTTCATTTTTAAGTTCTATAACACTTTGATATCTCTTAGTTTTGTCTGTATAAATACATTTTTTAACTATATCATTAATCTCTTTGTTATTATCTTTATTTAATTCTTTTAATACAACACCTATTGAGTATATATCACTAACATTGTCAACATTTTCTCTATTAAGAATTTCAACTGCTGCGGTTCTCTTACTATAAAAATTTACTTTTTCTCTGAAAAAACTACAATTTCCAAAATCAATTAAATATACATCATCATTATCAATCATAATATTAGACTGTTTAATATCATTATGAGAAAATCCTAGATCATGAACTTCCTTTAGTATATTACATAGTTTAATAATTGTTTGTATTGATTTTTTGGCATCTAAATTAACTTGTTTAAGATTTTTTCCATCTATATAATCATATACTATAAAATTATCAAGTTCATAATCATAAATTTTAGGAATAAATTTTATATTATTATTTTTTAAAAAACTAATTTCACAGTTTATTGAATCTTTATATTCCTTTGTCATTTTTTTTAACTTTTTAATAAAGTATTTTTTATCATCTTTTTCAATAACAGCATAATAAAAAAATTCATTATTTGTACTATTTATTATTTTATATTTAGTATTTTTAATTATTAATGTTTTTTCCATTCTTATTGACTTTCTTCTATAAAATTTTTGCTTTTATGTGGCTCATCAAATAAAAGATTTGGATATCCTTGCTGCCTTAAAGCTTCGTAAACCATTATTGCAACAGCATTAGATACATTTAAAGCTCTAACATCACTTGTCATAGGCATTCTCATACATCTATCTATATATGGCTTTAATATTTTAGGAGGAATCCCAGTACTTTCTTTCCCAAAAAAGAAATAATATTTTTTATTTTTATCACTATAATCAAAACTACTATGTGGTTTATGTCCATATCTTGTTAAAAAATAATATTCTCCCTTATTCTTAGAAAAAAAATCATCTATATTTTCATAAACTGTATAATTACATTTATCTACATAATTTACACCGCTTCTTTTAATATATTTAGTATCTAGACTAAATCCAAGAGGCTTTATTAAGTGTAAATGAGTACCTGTAGCTACACAAGTTCTCATAATATTACCTGTATTAACAGGTATTTCAGGTTCAAATAAAACAACATTAATCATTAGTCCACCCTTATTCTATTTCAATTATTGCTTCTTCTTTTTTTGTTTCAAAAACTACTTTTTCTTCTGTTGGAGAAACTTTTTGTATAATTTGAATCATTGATGTTAAATTAACTTTAAATTTCTTATCTTCTTCAGAAGAATAGCCCAAAAATACTATATCATTTATATCATCATGATTAAATAAATGAGCTTCCTTATTAGATAACATTCCTTCTGGATATAAGCAACCACAATAATCATATAATGTATGATTGTTATCATTATCATACATACAAAATCCAGTTATCATTACACTTTTTGTTCCATTTTTTAATTTAACAACTGTTCCTAAAGGTAAATATTTATTTTTATCTTCACTACTTTCCATTCTTACATCTCCTTATTTAAAATGCTTACAACATTTAATGATTTATCTGCTCCACTACTACCACTATCTTTTAGCCTATCTAAAACTAAATTAACTCCTTCTTTAGTTTTAACTGTATCTAATATACTTGTTGTATTTAATGATTTATCTGCATCTACACTACCATTACTGGTTTTTAGTTTATCTAGCAGTTTTTCTTTGCCTTGTAAGACACTTTCTGCATCCAATGATTTATTAGCTCCAGTATTATTATTTGTATTCTTTAATTTATCTAGATCATTTACATAATCATCTTTTTTATATGAATAATTAGCATTTGAATCTATATTCATTATTATATTTTTAATTGCAATAAGCTTACTATATAGTACTCTAGCATCTATAAACAAACTATCAATTTCTCTTTTTATAGGTGTAATATCTATATTAACTTCTTTGGCAATGCTATTAAGTTTATTTATTCTATTAGTTATTTCCATTTCTAGTTCACAAATGCTTTTAACATTATCTACACCTTGATAAAATTTTTCTGGAATTAAACTTATATTATCCATTAGACTCACGAGCCTTTCTCATACTATCACAAATAGTACTAATTCGATTTACTTCTTCGCTACAACTATCTACTCTTTTTTTAAAAGAATCTAACATACCTTTATCTATTTTTTCTCCAGATACAACATTTTCACTCAAATTATTATTTGCTTTTTTAATGATATCATTTAATAAAGAAAAATCATTCCTAATGTAATTTAGTTCATATAATAATTTGATATATTTATTTTGATCACTCATATTATACCTCTATTTTAATAAAACACTTTCATCTAATGCGAGAGTATTAACCGAATCACTATCATATTCAATTACACTTGCTTCTTTTCCAAGCTCACTTTTAAGTAATTTTTCTAATTCATTTAGAAAATCTTTTGTTATTATAAATTTTCTATCAAATCTAAATTCAATATTTTTGTTTTTACTTAATAATTCTTTGTTTTCGTCCGTTAAAATATTATTGTTTAAAACATTAAGCATAGTAACAGCAGGACATCTAAGTATAATTCTCTTAAATGGGCTGCCATGTTCATGGATATATTTAAGAGATAAATAGCCTCCAAAACTAGTAGCATTTAAATATATTTCATCTGTATTAAATCTTTTTTTAGCATATTCTATTACTTTTTTATAATAAATATCACAATCTACTAAAGATATTTTTTTTCTAACATCAGTTCCATGACATGGCCAATCAAAAGTTAAAATGGCTATATCATCATATTTATTAAGTATTTCTTCAGATAATTTTTTAGATGCATTATTTTCTTTACTTCCACCAAATCCGTGGCAAGATATAAGAATTCTATTAATATTTTTTATATCATTGCAATACATCTTACATTTTATATTTATTTTATCTTCATTTATGTCAAAATATTTTTCCATTTTTACCTCATCATTTGTTCTTCATCTACTAACAAATAAGTTTTATTAACTTCATCCAATATCTTATAATATAGGTCATCATAGTAAACAATATCTAATTCATCTTTTTTATTATCTAAGAATACAAGTATAGAAATAACTGTACTTTTAGCTACTTTTTTAAAACTATTTTCATATTTTAAAAATTCAACTATATCTGCTATAAATTTTTTTTCTTTGTCAGTTGAACTACTATCATTATATATTTCTTCATATCTTAATTTTGCTTTATTTCTTAATTCTTCTAATAAACTGTTATCCATAATTTCACCTATTCTTACAAAATAATTTTACTATAAGTATACATAAAAAAACAAGATTAAATCTTGTTTTAATATTTTAATTTAGAAATTATAATTTTGAACAGCATTAGTAATACTTGTAGAAACAGAATTTAATGTTTCTTTATAAACATTACTTCTTGAAATAAATGTATTGAAAGCATTTTGAACTTTGTCTCTACCAGTTCCTGCAGTCCAGTTTTGCATTATTCTTTCATAATACATTTTTACATTAGAAATAAATGCATCCATTGCTCCATTAGCAGCATCAACTTTAGCTTTTCCTTCGTTTGCTTGTGGAGTTATGTTAATTGTATCTCTGTTATCAGAGTATTCAGGTAATCTAGTCTTTTCTTCACCCATAAGTGGTGTTAGTGTATCTAATTGAGCACCATTTGATTTTTGAATTTCTCTATAATTTGATGCTATTTTAGATGAATCAGAAGCTAAACTTACTAAAGCATTTCTAATCTCAACCATACCATTAAATACTGTTACTATATTATTAATTTGAACTCCTGCGTCTTTTCCTTCCCAGCATCCTTTTAGAATGTTGATTGCATTTCCTAAATTGTTAATAATTGTATCAGCACTTGAATCTTCTGATCCCATTACACCTCTTTTAAATAAAGTAACTGCATCTTCATACAAATTTTGTACGCTTTGAACTTTATGATTCATTCTACATACCTCCTATTTTAATAATACAACTTTTGTAATATAGTTTCAACATGTTTTACATTATTTATACACTATTTAATTTCATTTATAAGTTTAATTATCACAGGCATCTCATTTTTTATAACAACGCCATATTCACTTGAAATATTTGAGAAACTAGATAATTGAATTTGAGTTTTTAATAAGAATTGTTGAGTAAATCCAGGACCTATCCAAATACCATCACTAGTATTTATATTGTCCTTAAACCATATCTCATATTCATATTTTTTGAAATTAGTTGGTATATCAAATAGCATAAAGCATATTTCACCATATTCTTTACTGTTATATAGTATTTTGTTAAATAATTCTTTATTTTCAGATGATAATTTACTATAAAATTTATCAAATCCTAGTATTATGCATAATGTATCTTTGTGACCATCTAGTGATTTAATATTCATATTATTATCATTTAATACTTCATTAACTGAATCATTCTTTTTGCTTAATACTTCTACAGCTTTATTAAAATCGCTATTAACATATTCTATCTTATAATTAAATCCATCAAATATATTATTAGCATCAATTACTAATTTATCAAAAGAATCTTTGCTTTCTGATATTTTAATTATATTTTTAATAAATTTAAGCATATTATCCATTTCATTAGCAGATACAATGTTTATAGCATTTTTCTTTAGGTTATAATAAGTTGGTATTAAAGCTTCTTTTGAAATACCTATTGGAATATTATTTAAGTCTTTATACCTATTTTCTAACATATTTAATGTAATTAATTCAGGCATAATAGGTATTTTTCTAGCTTTTGACATACCACTATTTTTAAGTAACTCAGTAGTTTTTCTAATTGAACTGATAATTGAATCAGGTTTATCAATAAATGCAGATTGAAATTCTACTACTCTATCAAGTTTAATAAGACCACGACCTAAATTGCTTGATGGAACTAGACCATCTGTTCTACCAAGAATATCTTTATAAGACATTTCATTATTAAGTTGTAATGTAATAACCTGTTTACATCCTTGAGTAACTTTTAATCTTACACTACCTTGATTTTCAGTTGTAATAATGAAATATATTCCATATTTTGATCCTTCTCTAATAAGTGGAACAAATTCCTCAGATAAGTCAATATATAACTCATTCATAACTTCTATATAGTTAATAAATACCACTATATTTGGAATAGTTTTTTCACTATATTTTAAATAATCTTTATAATTTCCATTAAACTTAGCAAATAGTTTCTTTCTATCATTCATCTCTTTATTTAATAGTTTAATTAAATTAGTTAATTTTTCTTCTTCATCACTTAATATAACATCTCCTATTTGAGGAGCATCACTAAAGTTATTTAAAGTTTCAGCACCAAAATCAACTACATATAAGTTTACTTCATTTGAATCATGATTTGTTATTAATGAATATATCATAGTTTGTAATAATTCATCCTTACCAGACTCACTTATTCCATAAATAATAGCATTTCCAAATTCAGAAATATTTAATGTTAATAAGCCTTGAGTTTGATTAGTAGGATCATCATACTCACCAATCATTGGATTAAGAGCAAATCTATTTTCTTTATAACTATATTTTTTAACTAAATTATTTATATATAGTTCTGTAGGTAGTTTATCTAACCATAATTGTTTTACATCAAGTGTCATTTCACTACCAACATCAATTAAATATTTAACTATTGATGTTAATTCTTCACCTTCAGATTTCATATTCTTTCTAGCTATTGAATTACTAATTGATTTGTTTACATTCCCTGTATTGTCTACAAGATAAATATCTTTATTTACTTGTTTTTTAAATTCTTTACTTGGATAGTATTGTGCTCCTGCCCAAGCAGCTTGTCCTTGAGCAAAGTATTCATTATATCCAACTTGTAAATAAAATCTACCAACATTTTTAAGTTCAGCAGCTAAATCATTTTTAATCATTTCCATACTATCTGATTTATCTTGAACTTTTAGACATATTTTAAATTTAGAGTTTGACCAAATTTGTCCATCAACAACTCCACTTGGTTTTTGTGTCGCTAAAATTAAGTGTACTCCAAGTGAACGTCCTATACGAGCAGTACTAATCAAATCATCCATAAATTCTGGCTGTTGATCTTTTAATTCAGCAAATTCATCACAAACAATAATTAAGTGTGGAATTGGTTCTCTTATTACTCCATCTCTATATAGTTTTTGATATTTATAAATATCGATTGTACTTTCACCTATTCTATCTCTTACTTCATTAAATTTTTCTTGTCTACGTCTAAGTTCACTTTGAATACTTGATAATGCTCTATTAATTTCAGCTTTATCAAGGTTAGTAATTGTACCAACTATATGAGGTAGTTTCTTACCAGTTTCACTATCGCAAAATGCACCAGCAAGGCCACCACCTTTATAATCGATTAATACAAAAGCAACTTCTTCAGGACTATAATTAATAGCCATTGAAAGCACATATGTAATTATTAATTCAGATTTACCACTACCAGTCATACCAGCAACAAGTCCATGAGGTCCATGTGCTTTTTCATGTAAGTCTAATATAAATGGATCTCCATTTTCATTTACACCTATTTCAGTTTTTAATGATTTTGTTGGATTATTAACTTTCCATCTGTTTAATACATTTAATTGTTCTATTTGACCTACACTAAACAATTCTAAGAATGTGATAGAACTTGGAAATTGTTTAATATCATTATCAATATATAATGGTAAATTAGACAATGTTTTAGATACTAAATTCATATCATATGTATTTGATATTTCATCATTAAATCTTACTTGACTATTATCTTCACTATTTATAACAACAGATACTGAATCTCCAATAGTAATAAATTTATTAATTTGACTTGGAACTTTAGATAGTTTTTCTTCTATTAAAACTATACTAAATCCATAATTAATATTACTATCTAAAATATTCTCAATTATTTTAATTTTTCTAGCAGTATCTATATCATCTACTAATATTAAATAATAAGAATTAAATGCAGAATAAGAATTAACTCTTTCATAACTATTACCATTTTCAAATAATATCTTTCTATTATTAATTATTTGCTCTAAATAATTAGATAACTCCTGCATTTCTTCAGTGTTAGTTGCAAAAAATCTTATAAATTTATCATTTGAAAAACAATATGGTGATTCTTTTAAATAATCCCATCTCTTCTTATTTTTATCATTAGTAAATACTACTATTTTTAAATTATCATAACTATGATAAGCCATTAATTGTAAGAAAATATTGTTTACAAAATCTAAATATTTAGGATGTATTCCATTTATATTAGTTAAATTGTTTTCTGAAAAAGAATAACTAATAGGTACTCCCTCTAATGTATCAAAAGTTTTGATTGTATTATCAACTATTTGTTTTAAATCATCATCATCCATTGAAAAATCTTCTTGGGTATAATTAATTTTTGCATTAAATGGAATTTGACCTTTGCCAATTCTAACACTTAAAAAGTCATCCTGATCAATTTTTCTTTCCCACAATACTCTTCTTTTGTTAATTATCGCATCATAACATACATTTAATTGTAAATAACTATCTTCTAATAATTTCTTTTGTTCATCATATGCTTTTATTATTTCATTATTCTTTGTTTTTACATATGCCCTATATTTTTCTTGACGAGTTGCTTCTCTCTTTTTCTTTTGATTTTTTTCATAAATTCTTGTTATAAAAGGCCATACAAACATACTTAATATCATAGTGGTTGTTATTATTAAAGCAGGAATTGATTGTTTCCATGTTCTTTCACCTGCATTAATTGCTTGAATTGTACTAGTTAAAGTTACAAGTGAACTAGCAGCCATAGTAAGCATTGGAGCTAAAGTCATTATTAATGGTGTTTCTTGCATATTTTCTTTAGCTGGAGGAGAATCGATTCGCATTTCAAGAGGTTCTATTTTCTTTCTCATACGAGGACTTCTCAAGAAGTAATCATTATCACTATATAAATTGTCATTTTTTATTTCTTCATCAGTAATTTCATCACTAACTATAATTACTTTCTTATTCAAATTATTTGTTTTTAACATTTTATTAAATGGAGAATTAATAAAAATAATACCTTTAGCTAATATTATCTTAAATCCAAAACAATTGATAATGTCTCCATAATTACAATAAGTAATATCATTTCTAACTTTTTCATTATTTAAATAAATAATAGAGTTATCTGATTTTTGTATTTTATATCTATCATTTTCTATAGAAATAATATAATGTACATCATTAAACAATGATGAAATAATTGATACTTCATTCATAGGATTGCTTCCAACTTTAACAACTTTATCATTTGGAAATTCATATGATTCAAATGTAGTGTCATTTATTGGCATAGATAATAAAATATATCTTTTTTGATCTTTTTCAATCATATAATATGTATTTGATCTTAAAACTTCATTTGTTCCATTAGCATATATAATTCTAGATGTTTCGCTTTCACTAAGTATCCATTCATTATCTTTCCCACATATATTAACAATGTTTTTTCCATCATTATCAGTCATCCAAAAA
Organism: uncultured Erysipelotrichaceae bacterium; assembly: GCA_902764145.1. Lineage (GTDB taxonomy): Bacteria > Bacillota_I > Bacilli_A > RF39 > UBA660 > CAG-1000. The sequence goes on from CACWUS010000009.1 coordinate 47,947, forward strand.
TCACCAATTTTTTTAATTGGTAGTGTAAATTTCACGATAACATTTTCATCAAACAAATACAAATTCATATATTCTTTTTTCCCCTTAATAAACAAACTATATAAGCATTAACTTTGTTCCATTTCTTATATCTGTTTCTTTTATTAAATCATTGTTATTATAGACTGCCCCACTATCTATATTTAATAATTTATTATTATTATCATAATCAATAGAATCAAAAAGTGTTGTATTCAAAAGCTTAGAAATATTTCCAACTTTTTCATTTACTGGTAAAAACATTTCCATACTTTCATCGAGAGATAATATATATACGTTAACTAGTATCTTGTTTTCTAACATACAGCACCTACTCTCCTACTATAAAAAATTATAACATAAATAATAATAAAAAAATAGATTTTTTTGAAGTGAACCCCAAATAGTTCACAATAAAAAAAGTAGACATTAAAAAAAATTAATGTCTATTTGATTTTAATCTAGAAGTGTTATAAAATAATATC
>CACWUS010000010.1 GCA_902764145.1 uncultured Erysipelotrichaceae bacterium
AATAGATAAAAATGGAGGAAGTGGAGGAATAGATAGTTATAAAGCTACCTATTTAGCCATGGTACCAAATTTAAGTAAATTGCAGTTACCTACAAGAGACGGATATAAGTTTAAAGGACTATATGAAGGAACAACAAAATATCAAGATGAGAATGGAATAGGCCAACTAATGTATGAATACACATATGGAATAACAGTAAAAGCAGATTGGGAAGCAAACAAGTTTACTGTTAGATATAATTCAAATAATGGTCAAGGAACAATGACTTCAAAAGAGTGTACATATGATAATGATTGTTATTTAGATACAAATATATTTTCAAAAGCAGGATATCATTTTATAGGATGGAAAAAAGAAAATAAAGGTGAAATTGTAGCAAATGAATCAAATGTAAAAAATACTGTTTTAAGTGGAACAGTAACTTATTATGCACAGTGGGAAGGAAATACATATACAGCATCATTTGAAAAGAATGGAGCTACAAGTATAGGGAAAACATCTTTAAGTTGCAAAGTAACAAGTGGAAGTAGTTGTACAGTTGTATCCCCTGGTATTACAAGAAGTGGATTCACTATAGATGGATGGAGTACATCAAATAGTGCAACAAGTGGAACACAAGTAGGAAATAATATAACATTAAGTGATAATACAACATACTATGCAATAACACATAAAAAAATAACTATGACATTTAATAGAAACGGAAATACAATTTCTGATGAATCAAAGAGCTGTACAATAAGAAACAATAATACAACATGTAGTATAACAAGTCCAACAATAACAGCACCAAGTGGATTTAGTGTAGTTGGATATTCAACAGCAGCATCTACACATACAAGTAGTTGGAATCAAAATACTGCTAAAAATGTAAGTGATAATGCAACGTATTATGCACAATCAAGTAAATCTGGTAAGACAGTTACAATAACATTTAATAAAAACGGAAATACAAGTCAAACAACAAGTGGTGGAAGTGCAAGTACAGCCAATACATTAACTCAATCATGTGATATTGCTACAGTTTATAATGGGGCAACTCAGGCTACAACATGTAGTATAACAAGTCCAACAATAACTGCTCCAGCAAATAAAGAAGTAGTTGGATATAATACATCAAGTAGTGCTACAACAAGTAGTTGGAATCAAAATACTGCTAAAAATGTAAGTGACAATGCAACATATTATGCAATCAGTAGATCAACAGGCTATTATTTAACACTAGATGCTGGGAATGGTACGATAGGTACTGCTACTGGATTTACAAAATCAAGTGATAATAGAACTGCAACTAAATTATTATTAACTGGGTCAGCTTATGGAGAATTACCAACTGCAAGTAGAGAAGGAGCAGCTGAATTTTTAGGATGGTATAATAGTGCTGGAACAAAAGTATCTGCATCAACTACAATGGGTAGTAGTTCAGTTACTTTGTATGCAAAGTATAAATGTAGTAAACAGATACATTCTGAAGGTGCTTGTGACTCAGGTACATGTTTCTCTCAATTGTATTATGAAGGTGGAAGTGCAAGTGATTATTTTGGTTATTCACATCCAGTATATACTGGAGGAGCATGTATTTGTTATTGGAATTGTGGTTAATTTTTTATCATATATAATTTCACACATACTAAAGAAAGTAATAATACTTTCTTTTTATTTTTTATAAAATAGTATATAATAATTTTAGGTGATAGCATGAAAAAAAGAGCAATATTAATAGATGGAAATAATTTATTATTTAGAAGTTATTATGCTACTGCATATACTGGAAATCTAATGAAAAATTCAAAAGGAATACCAACTAATGGTTTGTTTGGATTTGTTAATATGATGAATAAAATTATTAACGAAGAAAAGCCAGAATATGTAATGGTTGCTTTTGATAAAGGTCATAATTTTAGACAAGATATGTATGATGGATATAAAGATGGAAGAATAGAAACACCAAATGATTTAAAAGTACAATTTCCTATTGCTAAAGAATTATGTACACTTATGGGTATTAAATATATTGAACAAGATAACTATGAAGCCGATGATATAATTGGTACATTTGCTCGTATGGCAGATGAAGATAAAAATTATAATGCAACGATTATAAGTAGTGATAAGGATTTATTACAACTAATTAGTGATGAAGTAGATGTTAAATTATTAAAACAAAAAGATTATATTATAATGAATAATCAAACTTTTTTTGATACTTATGGAGTAACACCTATACATATGATTGATTTAAAAAGTTTAATGGGTGATGCAAGTGACAATATTCCTGGAGTAAAAGGAATAGGGGAAAAAACTGCTATTTCATTATTACAAAAATATGGAAGTTTAGATGGAGTGTATAGTCATATTGATGAAATAAGTGGTAAATTAAAAGAAAAACTTATTAATGATAAAGAAAATGCTTATTTTTCATATAAATTAGCAACAATATATAAAAATATTGATTTTGAATATACTTTTGATGATATTAAATATAGTGGACCTAAAACAGAAGAATTAATTGAAAAGTATAAAGAACTTGAATTTAATTCATTCTTAAAAAGTATTCCAAAAAAGATAGAAAGTAATACTAATAAATATGAAATAGTTAAAGGTAGAATAGACTTAGATAGTAAATATAGTTTTTATTTAGAATTAGATAATGCAAATTATCATAATGCCGATATGATTGGAGCTTCTATTTATGATGGTAAGAACTTATATTATTTTGATAAGGCTGCATTGATGCTAAATAAAGATTTACTTAAGAACGTTTTAGTTACTTTTGATAACAAGAAAAATATTGTTTATCTAAATAAACTAGGTATTAAGATTAATTCTAGTTTTGATTTACTTATAGCTTCCTATTTGCTTGAATATAATGTTAAAGATGATATTTCATATTTAAGTACAACTTATGGAATTGAAATACCATACTACACAAATATAATAAGTAAGAAGAGTGAATTAAGTGAAGAAGATAAAATAAATGCAATTGTAACTAAAGCAAAATTTTTATATGATACATACGATGAATTTAATGAAAAATTAAAAAAAGAAGAATTATATGATTTATACTATAATATTGAACATCCTTTAATTGAAGTTTTATCTAGTATGGAAATTGAAGGTATAAATGTTGATAGTAGTGTTATAGATGATTTAAAAGGTGATATAAAAGTTAAACTTGAATTGCTTGAAAACACTATATATAATCTTGCTGGTGAAAAATTTAATATTTCTAGTCCTAAACAACTAGGAGATATATTATATGAAAAGCTTGGATTACCTAAAGGAAGAGGTAAGAATGCTACTAGTACTGCTCATGATGTGCTAATAAAATATACTAATATGCATCCTATTATAAATGAAATATTAGAATATAGAAACTTAAGTAAATTATATACAACTTATTTAAATACATTTAATGATTATATTCATGAAGATGGTAAAATACATACTATTTATCTTCAAACTGGTACTCGTACTGGAAGACTTTCTTCAATTGAACCGAATTTACAAAATATTCCAGTTAGAAGTGAGGAAGGTAAAAAAATAAGAAAAGCATTTTTACCAAGTAAAGATTCAGTATTATTATCAAGTGATTACTCTCAAATTGAACTTAGAGTACTTGCTCATATTAGTGATTCAGAGAGTTTAAAAAATGCATTTATAAATGATGAAGATATACATACACATGTAGCATGTGATATTTTTGATAAAGATGAAATAAGTGTAACTCCTAATGAAAGACGAATTGCTAAAAGTGTTATATTTGGTATAGTCTATGGAATTAGCGGGTATGGTTTAGGTGAAAACTTAGATATAAGCGCTACTGAAGCAAAAAAATACATTGATAAATATTTACATTTATATCCAGAAGTTGATAATTATATGAAAAGCATTGTTGAAAAAACAAGAGAGTTAGGATATGTAAGAACATTATTTAACAGAAAAAGAACAATTGAGGAAATTAAAAATACTAATTATTTAATTCGTTCAATGGGAGATAGAATGGCACTTAATACTCCAATACAAGGTAGTGCTGCTGATATATTAAAACTTGCAATGATTAAACTTTATAATGAACTAAAATCTAGAAATTTAAAAACAAAAATGTTACTTCAAGTGCATGATGAATTAATATTTGACACTCCAAATAATGAACTAGAAGAAGTAAAAGAGTTAGTAAAAAATATAATGGAAGGTATATATAAATTATCAGTTCCATTAAAAGTGTCAATTGATTATGGTAAAAATTGGTATGAAGCAAAATAAAAATAACGATTATTCGTTATTTTTTATTGGTTTATTATTTATTTCTTGTGCATTAATGTCTTCATATATTAGTGAATAAATATTGGTAACTCTTTTTTCTATTTCTAGTGTTTTATACTTATTAGTATCATACTTATTTAAAATAGAGGTATTAATTTCTTTTTTTATGTTGCTTAAATATTTTTGACCTTTATTACTAAATCCAAGTATTCTTATATATTCTAAATCTTTGATAGATTTGTTTTCTTCTTTTGTAAGTGAACATAATATATGATTTAGCATTCTAGATATTTTATTGTATGTATACCTTTTCGTTTTTATATTTTGAATTAGTTCTTCTAAATTATTAGATTTAAATATAGAATCTTTGATTCTTTTATTTAATCCTTCATCTACATCTAGATATTTTTCTAAGTCTGATTCAGATATTATTTTATATTTTAAATATTCAAAATATTTATTATTTATTTTTTTATTCTTAAGTATATTATATGTATCTAATGGAACAAAATTCTCAATATCAATATTATTTAATAGTTTGTTTCTTATATTTGATGCTGATATTATTTCATCATTAGATAATATATCATGATAATCACTAGTTCTTTTAATATTTAAAAGATCAATATTATATTTATTTTTTAGTATCTCTTTTGTGTAAGAAAGGGCTAATAAATCATTTGGTGTATTTATACTAGTACCATTTAAGTCTTTTAAAGCACTATTTAAGGCTGTAGGATAGTTTATTCCACTATTTAAATATTCTTTTACCTTTATATCAAAATCTTTGTTATATAGTTGTATTTTAGCGTTATTTATTATTTCATCAATATTATCAGTTTCACTTCCAAAGCATAATGTATCTATTTTTAATTCATTTAATAATTTAATACTATATTTAGCAAATATATCACTACTTTGAGTAGAGTATAAATAAGGAAGTTCAACAATAATATCAGCACCATTATTTAGTGCTATTTTAGTTTTATCCCATTTATTTAATATAGATAAGTTTCCTCTTTGGGTGAATGTTGAAGACATGCAAATAATTATTAAAGAATCTTTATATTTTTCTTTAATTTTATCTATTTGATATTTATGTCCATTATGAAATGGATTATATTCAGCAACTATTCCTATTATTTTCATAAAAATCCCTCTTTTTATTGAATGTATTATATCAAATAATTATAATTTCTTCAATTTTTAAAGATTTTACTTGATATTTTTGTTTATTTATGAGAAAATACTTTAGCAATGCAAAAAAGTTTATAAACTATAAAACGCGCGAAGGAGGAATAAAAATGAAATTAAATATCACATTATTTGGTGCACTACCTTTTAGAAGAATTAGTAAAACTGCTAAAAGACAAAGAAGAACTCATTTAAAGAAATCTGCTCCAACTACTACTACTTGTAGTAATTGTGGTGCTGTAGTAGCTCCACATAGAGCATGTACTAAATGTGGTTACTATAAAGGAAAAGAAACTATAAAAGTAAAAAAGGATGAAGAATAGTCAGTCATAAGATTGACTATTTTTATTTTATATATTGTAAAATCATAGTATAAAATGATAAAATAACTATGGTGATATTATGAATAAAAAAGGATTTACATTAGTAGAAGTAATAGCAGTAGTAGCAATATTAGCTTTGTTAGCAGTAATTGCAGTACCTAATGTAGTAAAATTATTTAATAGTGGTAAAAAAGATACAATGACAATACAAGAAAATCAGGTGCTTGATGCTGCAAAATTATATATTGAAGATTATTGTAGAAATCCAATAGACAAGTCTAAACTAAGTTATTGCAACGAAAACAAACATTCATTGTTTCTTTTTGGAGATGTAAATGATGATAGCTTAGTTGATGTTCTTGATTTGGTTAAATTCAGAAAACATATTGATGAAAGTAGTTCAATCAATCCTGAATTAATTGAGAGAACTGACTTGAATTTAGATGGAACAGTAGATAATGAAGATTATGAAGTGTTACGAAAATATTTAGTCGATTTAAATGATTCTTATCCAGAAAGAGTATATGTTTGTTTAAGTACAATAAAAGAAAAAGGATATTTAAAAGATGATGTATTATATGCTGGAAGTAAAGATTGTAATGGATTTATAGCATTTACAAAAGTTAATAGAACATATTCAGATGGAAAGACATTCTTATATTGTGGAAATGATGAATATTCAACAATTGATTACAAAAATAGTAATTATAAAAAATATAAAGCTGCTATGGAGAAATGTGGTTCTACTATAAGCAGTGGAAACTAGTGTATAAGGAGATTAGATTTATATTATGACAAAAGTTTATAGAGTGAGTAAAGAAGAAAAGAAAAATGATATTATAACATTTATTGTAGGAATAATTGTATATGCTCTTGTATTAATGATGGCTTCTAGTTTATTTGTTAATTTTTACATTGAATCATTTTGGTATGCTATTATTGCAGCATTAATATTAAGTTTATTAAATTATACTATTAAGCCTGTATTAATTGTTATGGCACTACCTATTACAATTCTTACATATGGAATTGCATATCCAATAGTAAATATGATTATACTTAAACTATGTGATATTATAATGGGAAGTTCATTTGTTATAGGTGGATTTTTATCAATGTTTTTTATATCAATATTTATAAGTTTACTTAAAATGTTTTTAGATCAGATGATAACTAATAGAATAGGGAGGTAAAAGATGTCACCAGTTATTTTTGAATTGTTTGGATTTGAAATTAGATGGTACAGTATATTAATATTAACTGGTATATTTGTTGCTTATTTATTAATACACTTTGAAAGTAGAAAGTTTTTAATTAAAAAAGAATTTTTATTTAATTTAATGTTTTGGGCATTAATATTTGGTATTATTGGTGCTAGACTATATTATGTTATATTTAATTTTGATTATTATAAAGATAATTTAATAGAAATTGTAGAGGTATGGAATGGTGGTCTTGCTATCCATGGTGGTATTTTATTTGGATTAATAACTATTATTGTTTATTGTAAAAAATATAAAGTTAACACATGGAAAATACTGGATATAATTGCTCCTGCTGTAATAATTGCGCAAGCTATTGGAAGATGGGGTAATTTCTTCAATTCTGAAGCATATGGAAGTGTAGTAGAATATAAAACACTTATAAATATGAAAATTATTCCACAGTTTGTAGTAGATAATATGTATATTAATGGTGCTTATCATTTACCAATGTTTTATTTTGAATCATTGTTATGTATACTTGGTTTTATAATTATGATTATTAATAGAAGAAGAAAATATATTAAAAATGGTGAAACATTCTCATTATATTTAATTTGGTATGGTATTATAAGATTTGTTATTGAAACATTTAGAACAGATAGTTTAATGTTTTTAGATTTTAAAGTAGCACAAATAGTAAGTGTATTAATGGTACTTACAGGTATAATAATTATAATAGTTAAACACAAAAAACCTAAACTTGATGATATTTATAATAAAATAGAAGATGAAATAGTATTTTAGACTCTTATGAGTCTTTTTTGGAGGAAATATGCTAGTATATGGTAAAAATGTAGTAAATGAAATACTTGATAATAATACTAAAATATATAAAGTTTTTTTGGATAATAATTTTAATGATGAATATATTTTAAATAAAATTAATAAAAAGAATTTAAAAAAATTTCATATTGATAAAAATAAATTAGATAGAATGTGTAATAATAGTGTTAATCAAGGTATTGCGCTTGATATTGAAGAATACAAATATTTAGACATGAAAACTATAGAAAGTGATCAAAATGCTAATTTCATAGTTATTTTAGATTCACTAGAAGATCCTCATAATTTTGGAGCTATTATTAGAACTTGCGAGTGTGCTGGAGTAAATTATATAATTATTCCCAAAAATAGAAGTGTATCAGTTAATAGTACTGTATATAAGACTGCTAGTGGAGCTCTTTCTCATATGAAAATAGTAGAAGTTGTTAATTTGTCTAACACAATTAGAAAACTTCAAGATTTAGGATATTGGGTATATGCAGCGGAAGCAGATGGAAAAGATTATAGAAAGATAGATTTTGGTGGAAAAACATGCTTAGTTATTGGAAGTGAGGGACATGGAGTTAAGATGGGAGTTAAATCATCATGTGATGAAGTTGTTTCTCTTCCTATGAAAGGTAAAATAAATTCATTAAATGCAAGTGTTGCAGCAGGAATATTAATATATGAAATAATGAAGTATAAATAGGTGTAAAATGGATTATAAAAGTTTAAATGATAATGAATTAGTTTATCTTTGTAATGAAAATAATGAAGATGCAACTATGGTTCTTGTAGATAAATATAAAAATTGTATTTTATCTACATTAAAAGAATATCTAAAAGAATATAATATTATTGGAGTAGAAGTGGCAGATCTTTATCAAGAAGGTTTAATTGGTCTTATTCATGCTATTCATTCATATAATGAAAATAAAGATACAACATTTTATACTTATGCAAACAAATGTATTAAAAGTAATTTAGTATCAGCTATGAGACAAACATTTAGAATGAAAAATAGAATATTAAATAATTCTTATTCTCTAGATAAACTTATTGAAGACTCTAATAATTCACTTTATGATGTTTTTAAAGATGAAAATAACAATCCAGATAAATTAATAATGGATGAAGAAGAAAGACATGATTTGATTGATAGTATTAAAGATAAATTAAGTAAAAATGAGAAAATTATTTTTGAATTAAGACTTAAAGGATTATCTAATTCTGAAATAGCAACACTTATTTCAAAGAATAGAAAATATGTAGAAAATGCCATGTTTAGAATAAATAAAAAATATAATAATATGTAAATATACACACTAATATGTGTCTTTTAAATTGTAAGTTATATTTTTAATATGATAAAATAATTATGGTGATTATTATGAATAAAAAAGGATTTACATTAGTAGAAGTAATAGCAGTAGTAGCAATATTAGCTTTGTTAGCAGTAATTGCTGTACCTAATGTAGTAAAATTATTTAATAGTGGTAAAAATGATACAATGACAATACAAGAAAATCAAGTGTTAGATGCAGCAAATTTGTTTTTAGAGGATTACTGTAGAAATCCAATGGATTCTGAATATTCAAGTTATTGTAGAAGTAAAACCAATGTATTATTTACTTATGGGCAATTATGTTCATATAGACGTGAATTTGAAAACGAGTACTGTGATGAAAATACAATAACTGCATCAGATGGTACATTAATAAAAAGACTTGTCAATAATACATTATCAACACCACTTCCTGGTTATTTATTTGAAAGAACTGATGTTGATTTAGATGGTAAAACATCAGTAAATGATGGAGTATATTTAGAAAAGAATTTCTTATATAATGATAAATTACCACAAAAAGTATATTTTTGTATAAATACAATAAAAGAAAAAGGATATTTAAAGGATGATATTTTATATGCAGGGAAAAGAAATTGTGATGGATTTGTAGAGTTTACAAAACTTAACAGAACATATTCATCTGGCAAAACATTTCTATATTGTGGAGATGGTGAATATATAACTCCTGAATATAAAGAATATAAAGATTCAAATGAAGATTACAATAAAAATAGAATAAAAGCATTTAATGGTTGTGGTATAAATGAACTATAGAAATATAGTTTTTTTATTTAATAAAACAATTGTTTTAATATTTAATATTATGATATAATTTTTATGAGGATGGTATTAATTATGTATGATTATTTTAGAGGAAATATAACACGTCAAATAGCTAATTATATTGTTGTTGATGTGTGTGGTGTTGGATATAAATTATACACTCCAAATCCATATGTTTATAAAGATTTAGAAAATGTAACAGTTTATGCATATAACCATGTTAGAGAAGATGAAAATACATTATATGGTTTTAAAACTGAAAGCGAAAGAGATTTGTTTTTAAGATTAATTGATGTTAAAGGACTAGGTCCTAAAATGGCAATTACAATTCTTGCTAGTTGTTCTGTTAATGGACTTGTTGATGCAATTGATAGAGAAAATATTTTATATCTTAAAAAAATACCTAAAGTTGGAGAAAAGCTTGCAAGACAAATTATACTTGATTTAAAAGGAAAATTAACTACTACTGAAGAAGAACAAACAACTAGTGATGAACTTACTTTAGCACTTGAAAGTTTAGGCTATAAAACTAATGATATTAAAAATGTTATTGGTAAAGTTGATAATGAACTTTCAATAGAAAATCAAATTAAAGAAGCATTAAAATTATTATTAAAATAGGAGGTATTTATGGTAATTGGAATTGATATGGATGACACTATTTGTTCAACTAATGAACTTATTATTGAAGTTGCTGACAAATATGATAAAGAAGTATTAGGAGGAAGTGGTGTTAAAGATATAAATGCATATGAATTTACTGAAATGATGGGATGGGAAAAAGAGATGAAAGGTAAATTCTTTGCAGATCGCCTAGAATATATTATGGACAATGCTCCAATTAAAGAAGGCGCTCGTGAAGTAATAAATAGACTTCATGATAATGGATGGAAGATATTAATTATTTCATTTAGAAAAGATAAATATTTATCTGATCCATTCAAGTTAACTAAAGATTGGTTAGATAGAAATGATATTCATTATGATAAGATATTTGTAAATACTGGTACTAAAACTGATGAATGCATCGAAAATAAAGTCAATTTATTTATAGATGATAAAGAAAGTCATTGTGAAGATGTAAGTAGTGCAGGAATAGATGTATTATTGTTTACAAATGCTTATAATCATGAAGAAAAAAGGTTTAAGAGAGTAGATAATTGGTATCAAGTAGAAGATTATATTAAGGAGAAATACAATGGATGAAAGAATTGTAACTAATCATGAACTTGAAACTGATACTTTTGAAAAAAATATAAGACCAGATTCTTTTGATGAATATATTGGTCAGACTGATGTAAAAGAGAATATCAAAGTATTTGTTAAAGCTGCAAAGATTAGAAAAACAAATTTAGATCATGTTTTATTATATGGTCCTCCTGGACTAGGTAAAACTACACTTGCTCATATTATTGCTAATGAACTTGGAAGTAATATTAAAACAGCTAGTGGACCAACTATAGAAAAAAGTGGTGATTTAGCTGCTATTCTATCAACTCTTGAACCAAATGATGTGCTATTTATTGATGAAATACATAGAATACCAAGATATATAGAAGAAATATTATATAGTGCCATGGAAGACTTTAAATTAGATATTATTATTGGTAGCGATGGTCAAAGTAGAAATATTAAAATAGATTTACCACCTTTTACATTAGTTGGAGCCACTACAAGAGCAGGTGACCTTTCTAGTCCTTTAAGAGATAGATTTGGAATAGTTAGTAAACTTGAATTCTATACAGATGAAGAACTTACTAAAATAGTTGAAAGAACTGCTAGAGTAATTGGATCTAAAATTGAAAAAACTGCAGCACATGAAATAGCAATTCGTAGTCGTAAGACACCAAGAATAGCAAATAGACTTCTTAAAAGAGTTAGTGATTTTGCTTTAGTTGAAGGTTCAGATAAAATAACATTAGATATAGTTAAAAAGTCTCTAGAACGTCTTAAAATTAATGCTAATGGACTTGATAGTACTGATGTTGAATATCTAATGAGTATAATTAAAAAATTTAATGGTGGACCTGTTGGAATTGAATCAATTGCTTCATCTATTGGAGAAGAAGCAACAACAATAGAAGATGTAATTGAACCATTTCTACTTCAAGAAGGTTATGTTAAAAGAACATCTAGGGGTAGAATTATAACAGAAAAAACATATAGAGAATTTAAAATAAATGAACAAAAAACATTATTTGATTATGATGAAATGTAATTAAATAATATTCATTAGGTGATGTGTATGATAGAAACAAAAGGTAACTATATTAAAACTAAACATACTAAAAAAGAAATAATTGATTTATGTAATTTAATGATTAATGAAACTAAAAAATCATTTTCTCATTTTGTAGAATTGTTAGGTATAAATAAAGATTTATTTTCACATTTATTAAATATTAAATTAATTGTTGATTATACTGAAGAGAGTAGTGAAGATAAATATATTGCTTTTTATGTTTCAGAGGATGAAGATGAGAACAATAATATTCATATTTCCCCATTATATTTAGATAAAATGCTTACATATATTGAAAATAATGGAAATAAAAAAGGTGAACATGAAGATTGGTTAAATGAATTAACTAGCACCTTAATTCATGAAGTAATACATGCTAATAGAGATGTTATGGTTAAAAACGGAATACATACATTTAAACTATTAGAACAATCCAGAGATAATTATATTAATAGAAGTAGAAATAGCAAATTAAAAGAAGATTTAGATAGATTATTAATTGATAATATTAATGCAGGAAATCACCATCAAGTGATACTTCTTAAAGTTATTGATAGACCTAATTATTATGAAACATATGTTTATAATAATAAAAATAAATGCTATGAAGTATATAATTTATCTAAAAGTAATTTGTATAATAAAGACTATAGTAAAGTATTTAAAGATATTGAATCATATTTAAATTTATTTGTTGGCTCTTCTTTAATAAAAATGACTCCTAAAAAGAGAATCAATAGTGTTATTGATGATGATTTTATAGGTGGTATTGCAGATTTTACATCTGATGATGGAATAGATATATCTAAACTAAGTAATAGTGAACTTGCTGATTTAAATAGATTAGTAGTTGACCAAATTGGATTAGAAGAATCTCTTACTGAGGCATTAACTGATTTAATTATTTATCATAAGGATAAAAATGAATTAGATATTCATGGCTTTTATTTAAAAGTATCAAGTGACAATAGTACTAGTATAGATATTAAATTATCTAGTAAATTACTTGATAGAATGAGTATAGATGATATTAGATGGTTTATGCTTGCTTCTTATTCAGAAAGTTTTGAAAATAGATTTAAAAATATATTTAAAAGTGATTATGATACTTTTATTCATAATATGTATGAAATATATAATAGTGTTTTAGATGATGAAGAATATGATAAATCTTTAGTTGAAGAAAATGAAGAAATAATAGAAAGAAGAGTAAAATAAAAGTAATAGATAAATCTATTACTTTTTATATAGTTCTTTTTTATAATTATCAATTATTTCATTCATAATACTGATATAGTTTTTATCATTATTTCTTTCTTCATCACTAAGTGAATACATATCATTAATTTCTATTTTAATAAGTGAATAATCATTTATCAATTTTTCTTGTGCTTGATTAAGTTCTGTTCCTTCAAGATAATAAATATATTGTATTTTTTTATCATTTATTAATTTTTTAGCATCAGAATATGCTTTATCAATTGCATCATTTTCTGTGTCTAATGAGATAACATTAATATTATATTTTGTTAAATAATTAAATACATTATTTGTTGTTAATATTGTATTATAATTTCCACTTTTACCTATATCATATAATTGAACATCTAATTCAGATATTTTTTCATTTAATTCTTTATATTTTTTATCTATATCTTCTTTTATATATACATTATCTGTATAATCAATTAGTGATGACTTAATATTACTACATAGCATCAAATAATTTGATGGGTCTAGCCAAACACCTGATATTTTTTTATTACTCATTCCTTTAGTAGCATCTATAATTTTAATTTTATTATTTAAATTAATTAAATCTCTTGCTAGAGTGGCTTCACCAAAAACGCCTGAATAAACAAATATTTCTGCATCAGAATAAGCTTTTTTCTTTTTTTCTGTTAATTTATATTCACTAGTAGCTCCATTTGGATATACACTAGATACATTCCCATAATCACTATATAACATACTAGTAGCATATTCTACTGGATACAATGTTGTATATACATGTTTGTCACTAAAATCCTCTTTAAAATCACAACTTGCTAATAAAAATATTGATGTAAATAAAATTAATAATTTCTTTTTCATAATTCTCCTTCTTTAATAACAGGATCATATCCAAATTTTCCAAATGGATGACACCTTAATATTCTTTTAATTCCTTTAAATATACCTTTTAAACCATATATTTCTAAACACTGTTTCATATATTCACTACATGTTGGAGTAAATCTACATGCATTATGTGAATGAAGTGGTGTTATTTGATATAATTTAATTAACTTAATTAATAATTTTTTCATATTATTAATTATATAATAAATTTACTTAAAAATAAATAGAATATACTTTTAGTTGATGTATAGTTAAATAAATTATGTTATAATTTATATGGTAGTGATTAATGTGAATGATGAAAAATTTGGGTTCGTAAGAAGAGAAGAAAAGAAGAATATCAAAAACGTTAGAGAAAACAAGAGTGGCGTATTTTTTAGCTTAGCTTTTTTCATTATGTTTATATTACCACTATTTATTAATTTATTAATCAGTAGTTTTATACCAATTACTGTTTATAATGCTATTGAAGATAAAGATAATTATGTTGAAATAGAAGCATATAGAGGAAATTCATGTAAATTTTATAATAGAAATTGTGTTTATTATTATACAGTTAAGGGTGAAACATATCCATTTGACAGTAATGAAATAGGTTTTAAATTAAAAACAATTAATATTTTCTATGATGAAACTAAACCATATGATTCAGTTAAAAGTATGCATAATAGTACTTATTATTTATTAAATTTAATACCATTTTTAGCAATAATTTTGATTATATTTATAATGCATAAAATAATAATTAAAAATAAGAATATGAAAGAAAATAGAGTTAAATTTAAATAGAGGTGATATTATGAAAAAAATATTTAAAAAATATGGAATTATATTTAATAGTGACAAGCTTATTAAAACTGCTTTAACTCATTCAAGCTATTCTAATGAACATAATACTGAATGTTATGAAAGATTAGAATATTTAGGTGATGCTGTTTTAGAAATAGTATGTAGTGATTATTTATATAAAAAAACTAATTATTCTGAAGGACAAATGAGTAGACTTAGAAGTCTATATGTATGTGAAAATGCATTATATGAATATTCTAAAGAGATTAATTTAAGCTCTTATATTTTACTCGGCAATGGAATAGAAGAAGCAAATAAAACAATAATAGCTGATGTATTTGAAGCTTGTATGGCTGTAATATATTTAGAAAAAGGAATTGATAAAGTTAAAAAAGTATTTAATGAATTGATAGTACCTTATATTGAAAGAAAAGAAGATTTTTTGATGGATTATAAAAGCTTATTGCAAGAAAGTGTACAAACAGTTAAAAAAAGTGTTGAATATAAGCTTATAAATGAAAGCGGACCTGCTCATAAAAAAGAATTTGAAGTAGAAGTAATAATAGATGGTCTAGTTTATGGAAAGGCTTCTGGTACTTCTAAAAAAGAAGCTGAGCAGAATGCAGCTAAAGTTGCTTATATGAAAAGAGCTAAATAATGGAGAAAATAGACTTTGTAACTAAAAGAGAAATAATTGAATTATTTGTAAATAGGGCTATATTTGAAATACAAAATACACGTGAAATACCAAAAATTAATTTTATTTTTGATAGACAAGGTTTATTATTAATTGAAAGTGTTAAGAAAAAACCATTTAAAAAAGAAGGTTATTATATACCAGATATTAGTAATGAAGACTATGAATTATTATTAAGTCAAAATAAAATAGAAGATGATGCTTATAATATAGTTGTACATGATGCAAATAAATTTTTTACTTTGCTTACTGAAATAATAAATGAACAAGTTAAGCTTGAATATAGGTATTATAAATTTAATAATGCAAGATTTAAAGCTTTATTACTTTTAAAAAGAATTTGGCTTAGAATGAGTAATGCAGATTTTTATAATATTGAGAGTTTTCTTGAATTACAAAGAGATTTTATTAAAAATAGAGAATTTGATACTTATGAGCATGATAAAAAGTTAATTAATTTTTTGGGTAATGATATATATTATAGTATTAGTCCCCAAGAAACATATTATGAAACATCAAGAGTTGCAAGATTTTATGTTTATGATTCTAAAGAAAGACATGATCTTGCCAATATTTTATTTGATATAAGAGAAGAAAATGGAGAAAAGGTATGTTACATATATGCTATTCAAAAGCCTAAGATGTCTAAAAGAAGTAAAAGACTTGAAAGAAACCTATATAAAATTAATTCTTTGTGTCCTAATGGAATAAGCAATGTTCATCCTAATTTTTCTGTTTCCTTATTATTATTTGTAAATTTACTAAAATCACACGAAATTAATCATATAAAAGTTCCAATGTATCAAAGTATGTCTTATGATTATCATATATTACTTTCTAAAAACACAAAAGAATCATTTGATAAAAAATGGTCAAAAGAAAAGTTGGATGAAATGTCTAGAATGAGAGACAGTGATTATAGATTTGAAAGACTTGAATTTAAAGATTTAACAGGAGAATTAGAGCAAGATAAAGAGTGGTATAATAGAGTTGTAGATAAAGAAGATTTTATTAGCAAAGCTAAAACAGAAGGATTATTAAACACATTTTTATTTTTAGAAAGTATTAATGAAATAACTATAAATGATTTACCACTTGATGATATGACGTATTTAGATATTAATTTAGATAATGAAAGAGCACTTAAATTATAGGAGGAAATATGAAAAAGAGAATTATAATTGTTCTAATAATATTATTAATTTTATTATTTCCTATTAAAAATACTTATTTAGATGGTGGAAGTAAAGAATATGTTTCTTTAATATATAAAGTAATTAAATGGAATAGGTTAAATAATAATTATGAAGGTGGTTATAAAATAGGAACAGAAGTTCATTTATTCCCATTTAATTTTAAAAATATAGATTATTTTGATGATATTGTACCTCAAAGATTAGTACTTATATATAATAATGGTGATATTGAATCGCAAAAATTAGGTTTTACTGGAGAATATAATTGGTGTAATTTATATAATAAATGTGAATACTCTATTCCTTCTATGATTAGTGATATTTCTTCGTATATACTGTTTGATACTAAAATAGATGATAAAATATACTATATGAGTCCAGTAAATATTAAAAATATTACTATATATAAAGACTCTTTTGAAAATGTATATAGTAATGATATTTTGTTTAATGATGATTATATTTATACACCACATGAAAGTGGAAAGTATCTATATAAAATATATGCTTCTAATGAGAAAAGCAATGTAACATATTATTTTGGTATTAATGTTAAATAAAATATTAAAGTTTTCTTTAATATTTTTATTTTTATGTTATAATTAAATAGTTAAAAGTAGGTGAACTTATGTACATTAAAGAGATTAAAATTCATGGATTTAAAAGTTTTGCAGATAAAATGACAATAGAATTAGATCCAACTTTTACAGGTATAGTAGGACCTAATGGAAGTGGTAAAAGTAATATTGTAGATGCGATTAAATGGGTACTTGGAGAACAAAGTATTAAATCTCTTCGTGGAACAAATAATATGACTGATGTTATTTTTAATGGTTCATCTTCTAGAAATCCAGCTAATTTTGCAAGTGTAGCTATTGTATTTGATAATAGTGATAAAACATTAAATGTAGATTATAATGAAGTTTCTATTAAAAGAATTGTATATAAAACAGGAGAAAACGAATATTATATAAATAATGATAAATGTAGGCTTAAAGATATAACAAATTTATTTTTAGATTCTAAAAGTAGTAGGGAATCATTTAATATTATTCCCCAAAATAAAATTGATCAAATACTAAGTGAAAAACCTGAGGATAGAAGAGTAATATTTGAAGATGCAGCTGGTGTATTAAAATATAAGAAGAGAAAAGAAGAGAGTTTATCAAAATTAAATAAAACTCATGAAAATATAGATAGAATTAATTTAATAATTAGTGAGAATTCTGAAAATTTAGGTCCTCTTGAAGAATCTGCTAAAAAAGCTCATGAATATAAAGATGCTTTAAGTGAACTAGAAAGTGTTGAAATAGCACTTATTGCTAGGGATATAACAGACTATAATAGTGATTTAGAAGTTAAAGAGGCAAGAAAGCAAAAATTAGAGGATGAAATAAGTAAAATTAATACAAATTCTCTTACAGATAATACTGAAGTTGAGAAAATTAAAGTTAAAATATTAAATATAGATGAAGAAATTAAAAATACTAGTAATGAAATATTTAAAGTAAATGAATCTTTAATGTCATTATCTAATAAAAAAACATTGATGACAGAAAGAAATAAATATGATAAAACTAGTGAAAATATTAAAACAAATTTAATTAATTTAAGAGATAGAGAAGGATTAATTAAAAATAATATTTCATCAATTGAACTTGATATAAAGAATGCAAATGAAGTAAAAGAAAATTTAAAAGAAAAATTATCTCAATTAACAAATGATTATAATAATCTTAATAGAGATACTGAAAAAATTAATTTTGATTTAAATAACAAACGAAAGAATCTTTTAGAAGTTAAAAATAAAATAGATGTATTAGAAGCTAATATCTCTAGTATGAATAAAATTCCATATAGTGTTAGAAGTATAATAGATAATCCAACATTAAGAGGAATACATAATATACTTGGTAATATAATTGATACTAAAAACGAATATGTTAGTATGCTTGAAGTAGCGCTTGGTGCTTCTAGTAATAATATTATTGTTAATGATGAATCTTGTGCTAAAGAAGCAATTGAATATTTAAAAAGAAAAAATTTAGGAAGGGCTACTTTCTTTCCACTTAATGTTATTAAACCTAAAAGTATAGATCCTGAGACTTTAAGAGAAGCAAGAAGTATGCTTGGATTTATAGGTGTTGCTAGTGACTTAGTTACATATGATTCAAAATATTACAATATTATTATGAATCAACTTGGAAATATTATTGTTACTAATGATATAAATAGTGCTATTAATATAAGTAGAAAGATTAATCATAGATATAGAGTAATATCACTTGATGGTGAAATTATCCATGTTGGTGGTATCATGAGTGGTGGTAGTACTAAAAATAACAATTCTTATATTAGTGATAAATATGAACTAGATAAATTAAAAGTAAGTATTGATAATATAAATAATGAAATAAAAGAATTAGAAATAAAGTACAATAATTCTAATAATGAATTAACTACAATAAAAGATAATATTTATAATACAAACATTGAATTAATTAAAAATGAAGAAATAATTAATAATAAACAGTCAATTTTAAATAACACTAAAAATGATTTAGAACTAGTTACAAATGAAATTAAAAATCTTAGTGATAATTCTCTTGATAAAGAATTAGAACAGGTTATTAATGAATACTATAGTCATGAACAAAAGAAGATTGAATTAGAACATAAGTTAGAAATATTAAATAATGAAAAACTAGATTTAAATTCTACCTTAAATGAGCTTGAGACTTCAATAAAGAAAATGAATAGCGAATATAATTCTATGACAAGCGAATTAAATAGCTTAGAAATTAGTATTACTAAATTAAATATGAATTTAGATAACTTATTAAATAGATTATCAGAAGACTATAGTTTAGGTTATGAAAGGGCTAAGAAAGAATATATTCTTGAAATTGATGAGAATATTGCTCGTGAAAAAGTTAATACATTAAGAAGAAAGATTAAATCTCTTGGAGAAGTTAATTTGGGCTCTATTGATGAATATGAAAGAATATCTAAAAGAGTTAATTTCCTTACTAAACAAAGAGAGGATTTAGAAAATAGTGAAAAAGACCTTCTTAATATAATTGACGATATGGATAGTGTAATGGAAGAAAAATTTGCTAGTACATTTAAGAGTATTAACGAAGAATTTTCTAAAGTATTTAAGACTTTATTTAAAGGTGGAAATGCTCATTTAGAACTAACTGACCCAGATAATATTCTTGAAACTGGCATTGATATTATTGCTATTCCACCTGGTAAAAATGAAAAACCATTAAGTTTACTATCTGGTGGTGAAAGAACAATGACTGCAATTAGTTTGTTATTTTCAATAATGAATTTAGAGCGTGTGCCATTTGTAATTTTAGATGAAGTTGAAAGCGCTCTTGATGAAAATAATGCAACTATATTTGGTGAATATTTAGATCATTATAAAAACAAAACACAATTATTAATTATTACACATAAAAAGAAAACTATGGAATACTTAGATAAACTTTATGGTATTACAATGCAAGAGAGTGGAGTAAGTAAAATAGTTAGTGTAAAATTAGAAAATTAAAAAAGCCTTTTGGCTTTTTTTATTCTATCTTTGGAAGAGAATCAATTATTGTACTTTTGACATTTATTTTTATTTGATATTTATTTGATACCTTAATATTTACTCCATCTTTTGCATCTGTACTCATAAAATTAAATAAATTATATTTTTCAAATAAAGTTTTCTTTTTAGTATTAATTCTATATACAGCATCAATAATACCCTTAGCAACCAATTGTCCAGTATCATCATTTGTATCAAATTCGTTTTCTATATAAATATAATCTCCCTCTTTTAAATATTTATATTCATATTTTTTATCTTTATTTTTAATAATTATTTTATCTTTGTCATATGTAGAGTTAAAATTACCATCTCTTATTATATAATCTACTCTCATAAATTCTTCAGATATTGGAAGTAGGTAATATCTAATACTACCATATGTACCATGACCATTATAAAATGCATTTTTTCCAATTTGTCCCATAGCAAAAAGAATTACACATAATAGAAACCAAATAAAACCTTTCTTACCATTACTCATATTCTTTTCTCCTATATAATTATAAAATAAAGCAATAAAAAAGTAAACTTATTAAAAATAAATTTACTATATACTTCTCATTTTATCTTGGTCTTTAAACGGATTCTTTTTATCTATTCTATCTGGAAATAATATCCCATTTAGGTGATCAATTTCATGCTGAAATGCAACAGCCATTTCTTCTCTTATTCTAACAGTTTTTTTATTTCCATATTCATCATAATATTCGACAGTTACTCTTGCGTATCTTGGGACAATTCCTTCTACATATCTATTTATACTTAAACATCCTTCTCCTTCTTCTACATATATTAATTCTTCAGAGTTAGATATTATTTTAGGATTAACAACCTTAAATTCATCAAATGTACCATCTTCTTTTTTATATGATATAACAAAGAATCTTTTTAATACTCCAAGTTGAACAGCAGAAAGCCCCATACCAGCTCTAATATCATTTTTAGATGCATAGTCTTCATCTTGACTAAGTCTTAAATACATTACCATGTTATTCATAAGTAAAACATCTTTTTCATCCATTGGAAAAGTTACTTCTTTACTTACTTGTCTTAAAGTTTTTGATTTTTTTTCATCTAATATATCACACTGCTTAAACATATCTTTTTTTCTCCTCATGATTCATTTTATCAAAAAAAGGTAATTATTTCAAATTTTATTGAAAAAAAGCACTAATAATTATATAATTAATCTAGGTAAGATAGGAGTAAAATAGATGAATAGATATAAATTTGGTATTATATTTGCTGTTCTTGGAATTATATTTTCATCATTATTAATGATAATATCTACGTATGCTTACTTTACTGTACCAGTAGAAGGTGAAAGTAAAGATATAGCGCTTATGACATTTAATGATAATACTGATATAATTTTTGAAGATACTAGTAATGTTTCTATTGTTAACTTCTATACTGGAGAAGAAATAACTAAAACTTTTACTGTTACTAATACAAGTAAATATCCTTTATATTATGATATTTTATTAAATAATGTTGTTAATAATTTTGAAGATCCAAGTGATTTAGTATATGAAATTTCATCTAATAATAAAGGTGCATACAGAAATCAAAGTATAATGCCTAAAGAAAATGAAATAATTGCTTCTTATATTAGAATTGAGCCTCAAGTTACTCAAACTTATAATATGAAAATAAAATTTTTAGAAACAAATAAAGATCAAACTTCTAATATGAATAAAACATTTTCATCAAATATAAAATTAGTACCTTCAAAAGGCCTTAATGTTGGTGAGAATGTATATAAAAATAAAACTTTATTAGAAATGATAATTAAATCTAGTATATCTTCTTTTGACCAAATTAATTTTAGTAATGAAGAAATAGTAGATGGAGTTTATTATACTAATTCAAGTAATGATGGTATAACAACATATTTTTATAGAGGATCAAATGAACTTAATAATAATGTTTTAATTGATAATATCTGTTATAAAATTCTCAGAACTACAGAAAATAGTAATATTAGATTAATATATAATGGAGTATATAACAATGGGGTTTGTGAAAAACCGATTTTAGAAGATAAAACTTCATTCAATTTAAAATCTGATTATAATGCATATGTTGGATATATGTATGGTGATGCTAATAGTTCTAGTTATAAAAATGAACATAATAATTATAATTCTAGTAGAATTAAAAAACTATTAGAAAAATGGTATGATAATAATCTTAAAAATAATAATTTAATAGTTGATGATACAATTTATTGTAGTAATAGAGAAACTAGCGAATTTTTATTAAAAGGCGTTTTATATGGCACTAAAGGGTACTCAAATAATAATACTGGATATATTTCATCAAATAATGAAAATTATACTTATTATTGTCACAATCTAAATGATAGATTATCTAAAAATTATAATGGTTCAATGAAAGTATTAAATGAATCAATTGGTCTTATAACACTTGATGAAATTATGTATGCTGGATTTATACAAAATAAACAAAATATAAATAATTATTTATATACGACAGATGATTATTGGACAATGTCTCCTGCATATTACAATGGGTTTAATGCATATAATTTTAGTGTAATTAATGGTAAAATCAATAAAAATAACGTTACTGATGAACTAGGTATTAGACCAGTAATAACTATTAGTAAAAATGCAATTATTAAAAGTGGGGATGGAAGTGTAACTTCTCCTTACATACTAGAATAGGAGGAATTATGAATATATTAGATGCAGTAATTATTATATTCTTAATAATTGGTGTTTTGGCTGGATTTAGAAGGGGTTTTATTAAACAAACTGTTCTTTTAGTTGGCTTAGTAATAACACTTGTTCTTTCATTTAATTTAAGAGTGCCAATTTCAACTTTTTTATATAAACATTTACCATTTTTTAGTTTTACTGGTATATTTAAAGATGTAAGTGTTTTAAATATATTATTATATGAGTTAATTGCTTTTTTAGTAGTTTTTTCAATTTTGTATTTAATACTTAGAATTGTTTTAAAAATTACAGGTTTAATAGAAGGTATATTAAAAGCCACTATTATTCTTGGATTTTTTTCTAAAATAGCTGGTGGAATAGTTGGGTTTATTGAGGGATATATTATTACATTTGTACTTTTATTTGTATTCTCTCAACCATTTATGAAAGTAACTGGTATTGAAGATTCTAAATTGTCTAATACAATACTTAATAATACTCCAATTATGAGTGAATCTATTAGTAATATTAAAACTGTAATAGATGAAGTAGAAGAATTATCACAAACATATAAAAACAATAATAAAGAATTTAATAATAAAGCTATAGAAGTATTTTTAAAATATAACATAGTTAGTGAAGAGAATATTGAATATTTAAGGGAAAAGGGGAAAATTAAATAATGATATATCCTAGTAAAGATGATATTGAAGATTTAATTAAAGAAGGTACATATCTTGTTGATTTTTATGCTGATTGGTGTGGACCATGTAAAATGATGGAACCTATTTTGGAAGATATTAGTAGTGATATTAATATTATTAAAGTTAATACTGATGAAATGCCTAAAACAACATTTAAATACCGTATAATGAGTATTCCAACACTAATTATTTTTAGAGATGGAAATATAATAAATGAATTAGTAGGCGTACATACAAAAGATGAAATATTAGAAAATATAAGAGGTTAAAATTTAACCTCTTTTTTTAATTAATAATAAATTATCACTTAATTCACTTTTTGTTAAATATAATCCATATTTAATTCTATCATCATAACTATATAAAGATAATATTTGTTCTTTTAAATACTCACTCTCATATCTTTTACCATTTAATAATTCTAAATATTTAATAGTAGGACTATCATATATATCATAGTTTTCCATTCTTTTCATCATTAATTGTCTAAATAATAAATCTAATAGTTTATTTACTTCATTATTTAAGCTACTAATCATTAATAATATTTTTTCTCTTGAATTAATATTTGCTAGTCTTTCTAGTATAGATAAATTATATAATTCGCAATTATCTTTTATTCTATAATTATTTTTAGTAGATATAGAAATCAGTTTATGTTCTAAGCTTTCACTTTGTGATTCATAATCTTTATGTTGTAATGCATGTTCAAATTCATGGAAAATTGTTTCTAATATAAATAAATTTTTATAAACGTATGTTTCAAATTTAGATAGTTTATATTGATAATAAATAGTTGTAGAATAATAGCCTTTTTTTATATAATTTATTATTCTTTTATAATATATTGTTAATGTCTTACTGTTCCACATATAAAAACCTAATCTAACTCTATCAAAACTAAAATTAAAATCATTTTTAATTTGATAATTAATATTTTGAAGATTATATTCATTAATTAATATATTAATTATTTTATTTAAAGCATGTTCATCAAGTAATTTACTTTCTTTAGAATAGTTAATTATTATTTCTAGTATTTTTTTCATTTTTTACCCCTTTTGGAAGTAATAGTTTTCTTTTAGAATAAAATTCTTTTCCTGTTATTGGCATTCCTAAATCAAGTCTTTTATCTAGAGATAAATCTCCCATATCACTATAGTCAAAACTATTTGGACCATAAATATTATTAAAAAATTCAACAGTAGGGCTAACTTTAGAATTATCGTAGTTTTGTAGTCTTCTATCTAATAGTAAGTTTTCTTGTAATAAATATAAACTTTTAATTTCATTTTTAATTTCTTCAATCATTTTTAAAATTTTAGATAGTGCATTTACATCAGCTAGTCTTTCTAAATATGATATTTCATAGTTACTTATATATAATTTGTAATCATAATGATATGCAAATTTATATCTTATAAAATCGAGTATATTCATATCATATACACCATCTATTACATTGTATTTTTCATCACTTAATACTTCTTCACCCAAAAATGTTAAATAGTCATTTTCTAGATTTATAAGTCTATTTTCAAATGTATTTATTTCTTTAGATACAGTTATTTGTTCTTGAATTGCGTGTTCTATTTCATGCATTATGATAAATAAAATAAATAGATTTATTCTAAATATTGTTTCATAAATTGAAAGACTATTTTCTATTTCAAATTCACTCTTATAGTTTAAACCTGCTACTAAACACATAATTCTACTATAATAAATATATATTTTATCATTTAGATAATGTCCAAGTGTTACTTTATTGAATATTAATTCAGCTCTATCTATTACATGTATTTCATTTATTACTTCAATATTATTAATATTTATTAGTATTTCTACTATTTTTAAAACTTCTTCTTTACTCAAAGGCATTCTTTTTTTGCTAGCTTCATATACTATATCTAATATTTCTTTCATGTTATCCCCCTATAAAGTAATTGTTATTCTAACAAAAATGCTTTTATTAGTCAATTAAATATGTTATAATCACATAGCGAAGGAAGGTGAAGTATTAGGCACTTCCTAATACATTTGTATGGACTATAAAGATATAAATACATATGATTATAATTTAGATGAATCTTTAATTGCACAAACACCAATTAAAGCTAGAGATCATTCTAAATTATTAGTAGTTAATAGAGAAACTGGTAAATATAAAGATGATTACTTTTATAATATAATAAACTATTTGCATGAAGGAGATACCCTAGTATTAAATAATACAAAAGTATTACCAAGTAGAATAATTGGTTATAAGACAGATACTAATGCTAAAATAGAAGTTCTTTTATTAAAAGAGATTGAAAAAGATACTTGGGAATGTCTTGTTAGGCCACAAAAAAGAGTCAAAATTGGAACAATAATTAAATTCGAAGATAATTTTACTTGTGAAGTAATTAATGTCTTAAATGATGGTATTACTCATGTTAAATTTAGTTATTCAGGAATATTTTTAGAACATTTAAATAATGTTGGTGCTATGCCATTACCACCATACATACATGAAAAATTAAAAGATAATGATAGATATAATACAGTATATGCACGCATTAATGGTAGTGCAGCTGCTCCAACAGCGGGTCTTCATTTTACTAATGAATTACTTGATAAAATAAAAGAAAAAGGTGTAGATATATTATATGTTACTTTAAATGTAGGACTTGGTACATTTAGGCCAGTAGTAGAAGACAATATAACTAAGCATGATATGCATAGCGAATTATATGAAATAAGTAATGAAGTGGCTGAAAAACTAAATAATGCTAAAAAGAATAATAAAAGAATTATTTGCGTTGGAACTACATCTTTAAGAACACTAGAAGCAAATATTCAAAAATATAAAGAATTTAAACCTACCAAAGAGGAGACAGATATATTTATATATCCACCTCATGAATTTAAATCTTGTGATGCATTAATAACAAACTTTCATTTACCCAAAAGTACTTTGGTGATGCTTGTAAGTGCGTTTAGTAGTGTTGATATTATAAAAGAAGCATACAAACATGCTCAAAGTGAGAAATATAAATTTTTTAGTTTTGGAGATGCTATGTTTTTAACTAAGGAGGAGTTATAATGGATTTAAAATTTAAAGTATTAAAAACTGATAAAAATGGTGCTAGACTTGGTGAATTTAAAACTAAATGGGGAACTCATAAAACACCAATGTTTATGCCAGTTGGAACCCAAGCAACTGTTAAAACACTAAGCCCTGAAGAATTAAAAGAAGCACATGCTGATGTAATATTATCAAACACTTATCATTTGTTGTTAAGACCAGGAGAGGATGTGGTTGATAATGCAGGTGGACTTCATGAATTTATGAATTATAAAACTGGTCCTATTTTAACTGATTGTGGAGGTTTTCAAGTATTTAGTCTTGCTAAACCAAAAGATATAAGTGAAGAAGGGGTTAAATTTAAAAGTCATTTAGATGGTAATGAATTATTTTTAACACCTGAAAAAAGTATAGAAATTCAAAATAAATTATCATCTGACATTATAATGAGTTTTGATGAATGTCCTCCTTATCCAGTAACTCATGAATATATGAAAAATAGTGTAGAAAGAACACTTAGATGGGCAAAAAGAAGTTTAGATGCTAATAAAAAAAGAGACACTCAAGCTCAATTTGGTATTGTTCAGGGTGGAGAGTTTGAAGATTTAAGACGTTGGTCTGCTATTGAAACAGCCAAACTAGATTTTGATGGATATAGTGTCGGTGGAGTTAGTGTTGGTGAAGATGAAGAAACAAAATTAAAAATGATAGAATATGCTACTAAGTATTTACCTGAAGATAAAATTCGTTATTTAATGGGAGTAGGAGAGCCAATTGATTTAATTGATGGAGTTTTAAGAGGAATAGATATATTTGATTGTGTTCTTCCAACAAGACTAGCAAGGCATGGAAATGCATTAACTCGTGATGGTAGAACAAACATTAGAAATGCAAAATATATTTATGATTTAACTCCAATTGAAAAAGATTGTGATTGTTATACATGTAAAAATTTTACTAAATCATATATAAGACATTTAATAGTGTCTGATGAATCATTTGGACAAAGATTAATATCAATACACAACATTAGATTTTTAACTAAATTAATGGAAGATATTAGACTTCATATAGAAAAAGATGATTTACTTGAATTTAGAAAAGAATTTATTTCTAGATATAAAAAGAAATAGATTCTTTTTATTTACAATAAATTTTGAAAGTGTTATCATAATTATCAATTTGGAGGCTGAATATGAAAGAATGTACAATTTATAATTTATTTATAAATAATATTGATGGATATAATAATTATTTTGGAGTAGAAGAAAATGGTGTGATGAGGGAATTAGTTACTGGTAAAATAGTATATGAAGCAAATCCAAGTTCTATGCCACCAATGCCTGGGCTTAGTTATTCAAAAAAATATCATGTTCCAATTATATCAGTTAGAGATACATTAACTAAATTTTTGAACTGCACAGATGAATCATTTATAAAATATATTTCCGTATTAAATGAAGCAGAGAAAAAAGGTGTAAAAGAATATGAAGAATACATTGAAAGTATGAATAAAATAGAAGCAATTCAAAATAGAACAAAAGAATTAATTAGAAAAATGAATGGAGAAATATAATGGAAAATGGAGTTAATAGTGAAATTGAATTTTATGTTTTAGAATTAGATACAAAATATGGTAGAATCAAAGATGATTCCATATCTATAAGTATAAATGGTACATATTATGATATTAGTTACATAGCATTTAAAAAAGATAATGAAGAAAATGGAATAATGATTGATTTACTTACTGGTACTGAAATATATCCGATTACTAAGCCATTTGAACCAATGCTTAGATATAGGTCTAAAAGACTTGCTACTCTTGAAGAATTGGAAAACACAAGTTTTTTATGTTCGAGAGCAAAAAATGGTGACTTATTACCTCTAACAAATTATACAAATAGAATAAATAAATGTGTTGAATTTTCTAAATATTATTATGATCAATATGTTAAAAGTATGGAAGGTATTCTTACATATATGTTTGAAACTAAACCTGAATTAGATGAAAAAAGAAGTCTTTAATTTAAAGACTTTTTATTTATAGTTAATATTCCACCTATCATACTAGATACAATTAAAGATAAATAATATACGAGTGATGAAAATGTTAGTTTTGATATAATTAAAGATATTAATGCAAATAATATTACCAATATGCTTGATATTATAAATCCGTTTAAATATCCTTTTTTTCTTTCAAATATTGTTACTTTTCTACCAAGTAAGAAGAAAATAATAATCATAAATATATAATTAATTATACTTGTGGTTTTATAACTTAATAATTCAAAATAGAAAATTGTACTTATAATTATTAAGTATAATAAAAATACTATAAAAATAACTAGATAACTTTTCAAATAATTAATAATTTTATTCATATATCCACCTAATTAATTATATTAATGATTAAAAAAAATATGATTAAGACATAATAATAATGGTGATAATATGGATTTAGTATTAGTAATAATTAGAACAGTATTTTTTTATGTTTTTATTATATTTGTTTTTAGAATAATGGGTAAAAGAGAAATAGGAGAGTTATCTATTCAAGACTTAGTTGTTTCACTCTTAATCGCAGAATTATGTGCTATATCAATTGAAAATTATAAAGATTCTTTATTTCTTACAGTGATACCAATATTAATTTTAATATTTTTTGAAATTCTTGCTGGTTTTTTATCATTAAAATTTAATAAATTTAGAAATATTATTGATGGAAAACCATCTTTAATAATTAATAGAGGAATTATTAATTATAAAGAAATGTTAGCTCAAAGATATAGTTTAGATGACTTGATGATGGAACTAAGAAATAATGGTATTAAAGACTTAAAAGATGTTGAATATGCAGTTCTTGAAAATAATGGTAAATTAAATATATTTAAATATAGTTTTTTAGGACTTAATAGTGAAATACCTTTTCCATTAATATTAGATGGTGTAGTACAAAAAGATACTCTTGAATATCTAAATAAAAAGGATTCATGGTTACAAGACTATTTAAAAAATAATAATTTAAAAAAAGAAGATATATTTTATGCTTTTTATAAAAATAACAAAGTATATATAATTAAAAGAAATGAATTAAATAAATAAAATCTTTTTAATTTCTTTATAATATAGAAATGTTGTTACAATTAAGTTAACTATTATTGAAATTATTAAACTATACATGCCTATTTTTAATAGTGAAAAAACTATTATACATATTATTCTAATTACTGATGATGTTAGTGTAATATTAAATGTTTTTTTGCTTTTTCCAAGAGCTTGTAATGCATTATTTAAAGGGTATTCTATATAAAATAATATTGTAAAAGGCGCTAGCAAATATATATAATCAATTCCTTCTTTTGTATTAAATAACAAATTAAGAAAAAATTTAGGAAATATTACAATAAGTACAGTTGATAAAGTTCCAATTAGAATAGAAATTAAAACTATTTGTTTTATTCTTCTTTTACAAATATTATAATTTTTTAATTTAAAATGTTTTGATAATTCAGGTATTAAAGAAGTAGCCATGTTTTGTGTAAAAAATTGTGGCATTAATAATAAAGATAATGCATATGCATTAACTACACCATATTCATATATTATATAATCTTTACTATAACCAACAAATAGTAATATGTTACTAAGTATTATTGGTTCTAAAAAGTAAGAAAGTGATCCAATTATTTTACTTAAAGTTACAGGAAAACAAAAATTAAATACTTCTTTAATAATTGAAATATTCAACTTAAAATCACTTTTCTTAAATTTAACTTTAGGAAAATATTTAAACATAACAAGCTGAGAAGATATTTCACCTATTATATTTACAAGAGTTATAAAACAAATGGTTGAAATTAATCCATAATTTAAAAACTTATCTATAAATAGGACTATAATAATTAATCTTACAACTTGTTCTATAAAGTTAGATAGCATATATGGAAACATATTTTGTTTTCCCCAAAAGTATCCTTTTACAATTGAAGATATGCTTATGAATGGCATAGTTAATGAAATACATATAATTGGTAAATATAAAGATGAATTTTTTATTAAAGAATATGACAATGATTTTGAAAATAATACAGTTATAATAATTACTAAAATATTTATTATAATTGATAGTGGTATGGTTGATAAAAAAAGATTTTTTGTTCTAGTTGTCTCTTCACTTACTATTTTTGACACAGCATTAGAGTAAGAAAAAACAGCAATTACACTTAGTAGAGAAGAGGTAGGGGATAATACACTAAAAAGTCCCATTCCTTCAGTTCCAAGTTTTCTTGTTATTATTATTTTTAATATAAATCCAACTATTTTTCCAAAAACACCACCGAATAATAATATTAATGTTGATTTAATAAATGCATTATATTTTATCTTGTTTAACATATTAAATTATATAGACATAATAATAAAAATATGATATTATTTATATGTCCAAAGGACAACAATTTATTTACCTTATAAAGAGTAGCTTAGAGACTGGCTCGCAGGCTACACCAACCTATTAAGTTAGGTGGTAAACCCAGACGGATGAGGATAACTTATTTACCTAGGTTATCTTAGGTATTTTTTCTTTTTAAGGTAATATTACTGAAAGGAGGAAAATATGAAGTTATACAGTAATGAAATTGTTTTTAGAGGACATCCTGATAAAGTATGTGATCAAATCAGTGATGCTCTACTCGATGAATATTTAAAAGGGGATAATCTTTCTAGATGTGGTATTGAGGTATGTGGTGGTAAAGGAAAAATATTTATAACAGGAGAAGTTTCATCAAAAACTAAAGTAAATGTAAAAGATGTTGTATTAAAGGTACTGAAAGATGTTGGGTATGATACAAATTATGAAATAATAAATAATTTAGGCGTTCAAAGTAGTGATATTGCTCTTGGAACAAACAATAAGGTTAAGGGAGCAGGGGATCAGGGCATGATGTATGGTTTTGCCACTAATGAAACAAATAAATATTTACCACTTTCTATGATAATACTTCAAGAATTATCAATGGAGTATGATAAATTAAGAAAAAAAGATTCTAGATTTAAAAGTGATGGAAAGGCACAGATAACAGGATATTTTACTGATGAAGAAAGACTATTAAAAATAAAAACATTTACTATTTCTTATCAAAATACAGAAGAAGATAGAAAAAGTACAGATAAAATTATTAAAGAGTTAGCATTAAATATTTGTAATAAATATGATATTAAAATAGAAAAGTTTTTAATAAATCCAACAGGCAGATTTAAAATAGGAGGATTTCTTGGGGATGCAGGTTTAACCGGCAGAAAAATTCTTGTAGATAATTATGAATCATTTTCAAAAGTAGGAGGGGGAGCATTTTCAGGAAAAGATCCTAGTAAAGTAGATAGAAGTGCAGCATATAAGGCAAGATTAATCGCAGTAAATTATTTAAAAAAATTTAATCTTAGCTGGTGTGAAGTACAAATTAGTTATGCCATTGGTAAAAGAAGACCACTTTCAATATCAATAGATTCAAATAAAGGAAATATTGAACCAGATAAAAAATTATATATTGAATGTGAGCCAGAAAATATTATTAATGATTTAGATTTATTAAATGAATGTTATTATGAGAGAAGTAAATTTGGCCACTTCACAAAATAAGTGTAAACATATAAATAGTATATTGAAATTAAAAGTTTTTTATGGTATATTTTAATTAACCTAGAGATAGATATAGACACAATAAACCGCCTAGTAATAATTATCGGGGGACTAATTAGTATAGGGAGTTGAATACTGTTTTATTACAGGATCCCGAATATATTATGTGTCCTACCACCTCGTGTTTAGCGAGTTTTTATTACCTATATTTACACTAGGTTTTTTATTTGGTATAATATTTCCACCAAAGGAGAGTGTATTTTATGAATCTTTCAAGACTTGAAAGCCTAGTAGGAGAAGAAAATATACAAAAAATTAAAAATTTAAAAGTTCTAATTTTAGGATTAGGAGGAGTTGGAGGTTATGCAGTTGAATCAATTGCGAGATGTGGTGTATCTAATATCACTCTTGTTGATGGTGATACTATTAAACCTAGTAATATTAATAGACAAATAATAGCAACTTCTAGAAACAATAATAAATATAAAACTAAAGAATGGAAAAAAAGAATTAAGAAGATTAATCCTAATGCAGTTGTTAATATAATAAATACTCATATTACAGAAGATAATATGGAAATATTATTTAGTGATAAATATGATTATTTAATTGATTGTTGCGATACAAGTAAAGTTAAAATTAAATTAGTAATAGAATGCAATAAAAAAGGAATAAAACTTATTTCTTCAATGGGCATGGCTAACAAAATGGATGCTACTAAAATTATGATTAGTTCTCTTGATAAAACTGAGACTGATCCACTTGCTAAAAAAATTAGAAGTGAACTTAAAGGTAAAAACAAGGAATTAATGAAAGATGTTACAGTAGTTTATTCAAATGAAAAACCTATCAATAACACAATGCTTGGTTCAACTGCATTTGTACCTGCAGTAGCTGGTCTTTATATTACAAATTATATAATTAATGACATAATTAAAAGCACTATTTAGTGCTTTTTTGTTTTAAATTAAGTGATATATCACCATCTAGTTCATCACTATAATTTTTTCTAATTAGTTCAACAGTTTCTTTTAATTCCGTTAAAGTCATATCATCTATATCATTAATTGTTATTAGTGGAGCACCTGATATATCTGGTGAATTTGCATCACTTTCAAAATATCTTTTAACTATTTCATAATTGATTGTATCTTCATTTTCAATAAAGAATCTATATTTTTCTATTTCATTTATATATTCTTTATAATCTTCTTTATCTTTAATGTTTCTACCTAACATTGATATAAAACCTAAACATAATATACTTTGTAATGCTCTACTAAATGGATAATTGCCATTTGCTGCATTAAATGATGAATAGAATATAAACCATAAGTTATAAATCATCCACCAATTAGCGCTTTTAATATACTTTCTATATTCATTTATTGCAGCATCGCTCATACTACTTAGCACTTGATTTCGCATCTGTACTTCAATAAGTTTTAAAGTACTAGGACTAAATTTTAATTCTTCATGCCTTGCTTTGTTTGCATAATTGACAA
Organism: uncultured Erysipelotrichaceae bacterium; assembly: GCA_902764145.1. Taxonomy (GTDB): domain Bacteria; phylum Bacillota_I; class Bacilli_A; order RF39; family UBA660; genus CAG-1000. Next base: position 34,199 of record CACWUS010000010.1, read on the forward strand.
TAATTTTATCATCTTTAATTTCATATCCAGTAATAAAATCATATTTTGCAACTTGATTTAATAATCTTTTTGAATAAAAATATTTCATATTTCCCCCATTAGCAAGTTTATATTGTAACATTTTAAAAAAAATAAATCAATTAAAAATAAAGCTATTGCTTTATTTTTTGATTAAAATTATACATTTCTGTTTCAAATTTATTTTTTCTTGGAGTATAGTATTTTCTTCCTTTTAATTTATCAGGCATATATTCTTGATTAACCCAATAATTAGGGTAGTTATGAGGATATTTATAATTAGGACTAGTTGTTTTTATGTGTTCTGGTATTCTTCCTACATTTCCTTCATTTATATCATTAATTGCCATATTAATAGCTGTATCAGCAGAGTTAGATTTAGGAGAAAGAGCCATTTCAATAACAACTACTGATAATGGTTTAACAAGTTCTGGATATCCAACTCTTTCACTTGCTTCAATGGCTGCGATAACTTTAGGACCAATACTTGGATTTGCAAGGCCAATATCTTCATATGCTATTACTATCATTCTTCTATAAATAGAATCATAATCTCCACTTACTATTAATCTTCCTAAGTAATGCAAAGATGCATCTACATCACTACCTCTAATACTTTTTTGAAATGCACTTAGCATATCATAGTGCCCATCTTCATTTTTATCTGTAAAAAATGATGGCTTAGAGTTTACTTCATTAATATTTTCAATATTTATTTCTTTATTATAACCATAATACAGAAATTCTATTAAATTGTATGCATATCTAATATCACCATCAGATAGGTGAGATATATATTTTATTGTTTTGTTGTCCATTTTAATGTCTGGTAGTACTGTAAATATCTTTTTAATACCTTTTTCTATATCTTTTTCACTTAAAGATTTTAATTCAAGTAATTGACATCTACTTCTTATAGCTTGATTAATAGAATGATATGGATTAGAATTTGTAAGACCTATTAGTGTAATTAAACCATTCTCAAGATATGAAAGTAATATATCTTGCTTGTCTTTATTCATTCTATGTATTTCATCTACAATTAATATTATGCCATTATATAGTTTTGCTTCTTCTATAACTACTTCAAAATCCTTTTTAGTATTAATAGTAGCATTTAATATTCTATATCTTAGATTTAGTTCATTCATCAATGCAAGAGCAATTGTTGTTTTTCCAATACCACTTCTACCATAAAATATTATATTAAAAAGTTTTTTTTCTTTGACTAAGTTAGTAAGCACTTTATTTTTACCTATTAAATGATCTTGACCTAATACATCATTTAACTTTTCAGGTCTTAATTTATTTTGTAATAATTCCATTTGTATCACCAACTATATTCTATCAATATTATTAAAAAAATTAAAGATAAATAACTTTACTTTATTTCAAAAAAAATATATAATTAATTATAGTGTAACATAGGAAATAAGAATATATAATAGGGAAGTGAGATAATGGATAACAATTTGTTTGCTAGTGTCGGTTTTTCAACTTATTCATTATTTTTTGCTTTATTTATTTTAATTATGTATTTTAATAAAAAAAGATTTAAAAATATAGAAAACTCATTATTTTTAACCCTATTATTATTAGTTATATATATAATTCTTTTAGAATTTGGTTACGTTTATTATTTATATCATGATACCAATTTAAAGGCTGCCTTATTTTTATGTAGAATGTGGTTAGATGGTATTATTGTTTGGATGTCATTTTTTACTTATTATATTTTAGTTCTTAGAACAAGAAGCATTAAAGATATAAATAGGAAAAAGTCAATAAGAAGGAAATTAGCTTATATATTTTTAGGAGTTACACTATTATCTCTTATAGCCGCTAATATACTTCCAATTAAACTATATGATTATACCAATCATATATATTCTTTTTCTGGTGATGCTACAAATATAGGGTTTATGACAGCAGCCATTACAATTGGCACAATAATATATGCCTTTGTTTTTAGAAAAGATTTACTTAATTCTAATCAAAGAAAGCCAGTAATGTTTGCAATAATAGTAATTATAACTATAACAGCAATACAATTAATAAATGACAAATATGATTTAAATTATCAAAATTTTGAGTTTGTTTTATTACTTATGACTTTATATTTTACTATTGAAAGTCAAGATAACAAGTTACTAGCTGAACATGAAAAAAGTAAAGAAGAAGCTGAAAAAGCAAATAGGGAACAGACTGAATTTTTAACTAGTATGTCACATGAAATAAGAACACCAATGAGTGTTATTATGGGATATAGTGATGCTATTATTAGAGAAAAAAATTTAACTAAAGATATAGTTAATAGTGATACTGAAAATATACATACTGCAGCAGTAAATTTATTAGAACTTATTAATAATATTTTAGATTTATCTAGAATGGAATCTGGAAAAGAGCAAGTGATTGAAAAAGAGTATGATACTCAGAACCTTTTAGTTGAAATCAATGATTTAGTTTTATCTAAAATTGATAAAGAAAATATAAGATACAGTATAGTAGTTGATCAAAATTTACCAAAAAAATTACAAGGAGACTACACAAAAGCATCTAGAGTCTTGTCAAACACTATAATAAATGTTTTACACTATGTTAAAAAAGGTGGTCTGACATTTAAAGTTGGTCTTACTAAAAGAGATAATTCATTTCTTTTACTAGCTACAGTTGAAAGTGAAAATAGTGAAATTGATGAAGAAGAATATAACTTATATTACTCAAATGAAAGTAGAGAAGTAAATAAAGTAAATAACGTATTTTTAGGAATGACTGTTGCTAAAATGTATGCAGAAATGTTACATGGGCGTGTAATAATGACAAACAAGGATAGATATAATATAAGTTATTATATTGAGATTGAACAGAATGTTGTTGATCCAAATCCTGTTGGTGATATATCTTCATTATTTATAGAAAGTGACGAGAATACTAAAATTAATTTAGAAGGTAAAAATGTATTAGTTGTTGATGATAATATGCTTAATTTAAAATTAATTAAGAGATTACTTGTTGACTACAACATTAATGTAGAAATGGCTAAAAGTGGATTAGAATGTATTGATAAAGTTAAAGAAGCAAATTATGATGCAATATTTTTAGATCATATGATGCCTGGTATGGATGGAATTGAAACACTAAATGAACTTAGAAATATTAAATCAGGGTTACCTCCAATAATCGCACTTACAGCAAACTCTTATTCAGGTGTTAAAGATACATATATAAATGCAGGGTTTACAGATTATCTTGCAAAACCAATAAATAAAAATGAATTGAATAGATTATTAATTAATATATTTAAAAGTTAGAAAGGATAAATTATGTTAGTAAGCGTAATATTTGAAATTTGTTCTCTTATATTTATTATTCTACTTAATATTACATATAAAACTAAGAAGTTTAATGTAAAATTATGTAATAGAATATATAATTACCTTATTATTGATCAAATAATGATGCTATTATTTGAGATTTCGTCTGCTATCATTTTTGGACAAACAAGTAATATTATAATTAATAACATATCACTTAGATTTACATGGATTACAGGTATTATATTTTTCTATCTGTTATATATGTATTCTTTTACTTTTATTAATGGTGTAAATTATAAAAATATAAAAGATGTTATAAGAAGTTTCATTGAACCAAAGATTTTTACCATATTAACTCTTGTAGCAACTATCGTATTTTTTGCATTACCATTTAAAGAAATGACTATGGAAACATATACTTATATACCTGGTGCTGCTGCAATTGAAGTAGTAATTTACTCAAGCTTATCTTGTTTACTTGTAGGAAAGATGCTCATCTATAAAAAAGATATGTCTAAAAGAGAAAAAATGTCAATTTGGTCAGCTTTACTACTTGTACTCTTAATAGTACCTTTACAAATAATATATCCAAAAATACTATTTATTGGTATGGGTACTTCACTTCAGTTGTTCTTTGTATATTTCTTAATTGAGAATCCTGATTTAAGATTAATAGAAGAATTAGATACTTTAAAATATACAATTGATAGAAGCAGTAAAGCAAAATCAGATTTCTTGTCAAATATGTCACATGAAATACGTTCACCAATGAATGCAATTATAGGTTTTAGTGAAACAATTTTAAATGATAAAGACTTTGAAAAAGAAAAAGTATTAAATGATATATCACATATTAAATCATCTAGTAAAAACTTGCTTGATATTATTAATAACATTTTAGATATTTCTAAAATTGAAACAGGTAGTGATACTCTTGAAGAAAAAGAATATTCGCTTGCTAGTCATATTATAGACTGGAGTGGTATTGTAGAAACTAGACTTGAAAATAAAAATATTAAATTTTTGTTAGATGTAGATAAAACAATTCCTGTAAAACTTTATGGTGATGCTACTAAAGTGTTCCAAGTTGTGTTAAATGTTCTAACTAATGCAGTTAAATATACTGAAGTAGGTAGAATAAGAATGGTTATTGCTAAAGAAGAAATAAATAGTAGGGAGATTAAATTAAAATTTAAAGTTTCGGACACAGGTTTTGGTATTAAAAAAGAAGATTATGATAAAGTGTTTCAAAAATTCTCTAGATTAGATTCTGCTACTACTAATGAGATTGAAGGTACAGGCCTTGGATTAGTTCTTACAAAGAAGTATGCTCAATTAATGGGAGGAGATATTTGGTTTGAAAGTGAATATGGTGCTGGAACTACTTTCTATTTTGAAATTCCTCAAAAAATTGTTGATCCTACACCAATGGGAGATATAACCGAAAAAATAGAAGATGACTCTAATAAAGTATTAATTAATTGTGCAGGTTTAAAAGCACTAATTGTTGATGATGATGAATTAAATTTAAAAGTTACTAAAAGACTTCTTGGTGCATATAATTTTGATATAGAAGTTTTATCTAATCCAGAAGAATGTATTTATAAATTTAAAAATGGTGAGCATTATGATATTATTTTCTTAGATCATATAATGCCAAAAGTTAATGGAGTAGAACTAATGAAAACTTTAAAGGGTCTTAAAGGTTATCATGTTCCACCTATAATAATGCTAACTGCTAATGCAATAGCAGGAGTTAAAGAAATGTATTTAAAAGAAGGATTTGATGATTACATTTCTAAACCAATAGACATTAATGAACTTGATAAAGTAATAAATAAATTCTTTGTTGTAAAGAAATAATAAGACAATAGTATGTAAAACTGTTGTCTTTTATTATGTTAACTTCTAATAAAATGTAGTATAATTAATAATATGATAGAAATAGATAATAATGAATTTTTAAATGATTTTTCTGATTACTTAAAGATAGATAAAAACTATTCAGAAAATACAATAGAATCTTATATTAGAGATATTAGATTTTTTTTAGAGTATATTAATAAAGATATAGAAGATATTTCTAAAAAAGATGTAGAAAAATATATTTTACATGCTCTTCCTAATTATAATGAAAGCTCTGTAAATAGAATAATAGCAAGTATTAAAGGTTTTTATAAATATTTATCTATCTATAAAGGATTTATTAATATAGCAGAGGATATTGAAAGTTTAAAAAGAAAAAAAGCTCTTCCTAAATATTTATCTATTGAGGAAGTAGATAAGTTACTTGATATAAAATTAGAGACTGCTTTTGATTATAGAAATAAAACAATGCTTGAAGTATTATATGCTACAGGACTTAGGGCTAGTGAGCTTATTAATTTAGACTTAAATAATATTGATTTAAACAATATGGTTGTAAATGTATATGGAAAAGGAAGTAAAGAAAGAATTGTACCATTATCAAAGCTAGCTGTTAATTATTTAGATTTATATATTAATAAATATAGAAATTTATTATTTGTTAAAAATCAAAAACCAACTGATGCTTTATTTCTAAATAATCATGGTAAAAGAATTACAAGACAAGGATTATATAAAATGATTGGAGAAGTTGGTAAGAAGCAAGGAATAGATAAAGAGATTACTCCTCATGTACTTCGTCATAGTTTTGCAACTCATATGATTGAATGTGGTGCTGATATAAGAAGTGTTCAAGAATTATTGGGTCATGAAAATGTAGTTACTACTGAAGTTTATACTCATTTAGCTAATAATTTTATAAAAAATAATTACAATGAATACTTTAATAGGAGTAAGAAGGAGTAAATTATGTTTAATAGAGTATTTTTAATAGTTCTAGATAGTCTTGGTATAGGTAGTACAGATGATGCATACAAATATAATGATGAAGGTGCTAATACACTTTTACATACTATTGGTGACAAATATAATCTAGATGTTCTAGAAAAACTAGGTTTAACAAAATTGATTGGTAAAGAAGAAGAAAATACAAGAGGTTTATATATGAGATGTAATCCTCAAAATACAATGAAAGATTCATTAAATGGTCACTATGAAATGATGGGAGCTATTATGGATAAACCATATGATTTATTTCCTGATGGATTCCCTCTTGAATTAATTAGTAAAATACAACATGCTATTAATAGAGAAGTAATTGGTAATGTAAAAAGTGATGGAATTGAAATTATAAATGATTTAGCAGAAATGCACATTAAAACTGGAGCTATTATAGTATATACATCTTGTGATTCCGTATTACAAGTTGCTGCACATGAAGATATAATTAGTATTGATGAATTATATGATATATGTAAAACAATTAGAAAAGTTATAGATGAAGAAGGATATAGAATAGCTAGAGTAATAGCAAGACCATTTACTGGTAAAGCAGGGGATTATCAAAGAACTAGTAAAAGGAAAGATTTTGCATTAGATCCACCAATAAATGTTTTAGATTTACTTGATAGAAATAAAGTAAACACTATTACTATTGGTAAAATATCAGATATGTTTAATAATAAAAGTATAAATATTAAAATCAAAACAACTAATAATATAGATACAATGATGAAATTAATTGATTTTGCAAAAGGAAATTTTAGTGGCTTGTTATTTGCAAATTTCAATGATTTTGATAGTTTATATGGCCATAGAAGAGATAGAGATGGATATTTAAAAGCGCTAGAAGAATTTAATTATTATTTACCTATATTTATTAAAAATTTAAAAAAAGATGATTTAATAATAATTACTTCTGATCATGGTTGTGATCCTACTTTTAAAGGAAGTGACCATACTAGAGAAATGCTTCCAATATTAATATATAGTCCAATTTTTAAAAAAGGTAAAATGCTAAATGATAGAAATACACTAGCAGATATAGGTGCTACAATATTAGATAATTTTAATATTAAAAATAATTTAGGAATTGGTAATTCTATATTTGATGAACTTAGAAAAGGATAGTTTAAAACTTCCTTTTTATTTGGTATAATTTATATTGTTATGGAGTTAATATGAAATATATAGTAGAAATTATAGATGAAGATAATATTGGAAATGGCATAGCTAAAATTGATAATAAGGTTATTTTTATTAAAAATGCACTTAAAAATGAAAAAATAGAAATAGAAATTATTAAAAATAATAAAAATTATATGGTAGGAAAAATAATTAATATAATTGAAAAAAGCAATAAGAGAGTTAATCCAATATGTAAGTATTATGAATCATGTGGAGGTTGTAATTTTCTACACACAACATTTGAAAATGAAATTAATATTAAAACTAAATACTTAGAAAGATTATTTAATCATGAAATAGAATATATGCATGTTAATAATGAACTAAATTATAGAAATAAGGTTGTATTACATGTTATAAAAGGCAAATTAGGCTATTTTAACGATAAAACACATGAAATATGTATAATTAACCATTGTAATCTTTTAAGTCCCAAAATAAACCTTAAAATAAGTGAATTATCAAAAATGAATTTAAATAATATAAACGAAATAATGATAAGAGAAATAGATAATAATATAATGATTAATATTTTAGGAAATATAGATAATTTTAATATAGATTGTGACTCATTATATATAAATAATAAATATATAAAAGGAAATGAATATTTAATAGATAATATAAATAACTTTAAATTTTCAATATATCCAGAATCATTCTTTCAAGTAAATAAGGAAGGTATGATAAATATATATAATAAAGCAAAATTATATATTAATAATGGAAATAGTCTTTTAGACTTATATTGCGGTACTGGAACAATATCATTATGGATGAATGAGTGCTTTAAAAAAATAGTAGGAATTGATATAAATGAAAGTTCTATTAAAAATGCAAATATAAATAAAAAATTAAACAATATTAAAAATGTAGAATTTATATGTGATGATGCTAAAAATATAAAAGAAAGATTTGATTCAATTATTGTAGATCCTCCTAGAAGTGGCTTATCTAAGAAAGTTATAGATTATTTAGATAATTCAAAATCAAATAAAATTGTATATATCTCTTGTAATCCAAATACTCTTAAAAGAGATATAGATTTATTAAATAATTATAAGCTAACAAAATTATCTTTTACAAGTATGTTTCCAAGAACAAAACATATAGAATGTGTATGTCTTCTAGAATTATTAACTCATTAGGAGGATTTATGAAAATATATTTTAGAAAATGTAATAAATGTGGTAATTTAATTTGGAGTTTTAATGATACCAGTATTACATGCTGTAATGAAAAAATGAGAATAGTTAATGCTAATGAAGTTGATGCTTCATTTGAAAAACACATACCACAATATGAAATTAAAGATAATAAGATAACAATTAAGGTTAATCATGTTATGGAAGATAATCACTTTATTATGTGGATTATGATGGTAAGTGATAATGAAATTAATTATAAAGAATTTAAACCTGGTGATGTACCTGAAGTAACATTTGATTATAAAGGTAAATGCAAACTATATTCATATTGTAATTTACATAGTTTATGGACAAATAACATAGAATAATATATAAAATATCGATTTGATAATTAAAGCCTCTAATTAAGCTTTAAATTGCATTATAAATAAAAAATAAGATGTATTTTTGAACTGAACCCCAAAAGTTGGACAGTTTATAAATAGTTTCTAATTAGAGGATTGTAACCT
>CACWUS010000011.1 GCA_902764145.1 uncultured Erysipelotrichaceae bacterium
TTCTTTCTATCATAATATAAATTAATTCTTTCTTCATAATTTATTTTAGCCATAATAAAACCTCGTTTCTTATGTCCAAGAAACGGGGTTCATATCATTAAACCTCTTTTATTGTTGCGTAGATGTTTCTGTTGATTGTGTTTGTTGTGTTACGACTTTCTTTTTAACATAAATTGTAAGTGATTTAACTTGATCTAATATTGTATCTTTATGTTCTTTTTGTGATGAGAAAGTATATTCACTATAATCATTAATATTTACTTGTTGATTAGTTGCTTTATCTACAAATTTAACACTTAATCCATGTGATGAAGCATAACTCTTTATACTTGATACACTACTACTTGAAAAATCTTTTAATGTAGGAATACTTTGTGCACTATAACTTCCTGTTCCAATTACAGTATCTTTATATAGATTGTTTAAATCAAATGATATTTTTTTAGATGATGTAAGTTTTGTATTCTTTAAATTTGCTTTTATTTCTTTTTTAATATCACTAATACTTCCTGGATATGGAATTATAACTGCAGGATAACTTTTGGATGGAGTATCATATATTTTACCCCAAGCTGAAGATCCAGTTAGTTGCATTCTTTGTACATTAACTATGTTTGTATTATCAGAAACAATTATTGATTTAGCTAAATTGTACATTGATAATAAATCTTTAGATTTAACATTTGTTTGAAAATTAGATTTAACTATCTCTAGTACATTTACTACTTTATTAGGATCGGTCATCTTTGTACCAGCATTAACGATACCTAAAATAACTTTCATTTGGTTTTTACCACGACTATAATCACTTCTACTTCCACTTGTCCAGTTTGCACAATATTTAGCCATAGCTTTTCCTGTTTTACTTCCATCATTTGGTTTATGTCTGTTTCTTGCGAATGCTAATGCTTGTTCACCATTTAAGTGTTGCCATCCTTTTTCTATATATTGTGTATGTGATCCCCATTTTCTTGAACTATTTTGTTCACAAACAGAGTAGGGAACATCTATATCAATTCCACCAACAGCATCTACTAGTTGAACTACTCCTTTAAAATTAATTTTTGCATAATAATCTATATCAACATCAAATATATTTTCAATTGTTTGAACTGCACATGATGAAGAACTTCCCCAAGTAGTAGTGTTAATTCTTCTATAAGTTCCATTTGAACATGCTGTTTTTAAATACATGTCTCTAGGAACAGATGTAAGAGTTGCTCTTAATGTTTTTGGATTAAATGTTACAAGTAATAATACATCCGCATTATATCCAGATGTGACACCATCTTTTGATGAGTCAACTCCAATTAATAACATACTAAATGGTTTGTTAAGTGAAGCTCCTTCACTTTTTATATCTTCTTCATTACTTTCATATACTTTTTTACCTTCATATAAAACTACTGTTTCTTCTTCAATGTCTTCATATCCTTCAATTGAATAAAACATATCTACATAGTTTCTACTAAAGAAAGCTGCATCTATATTACCATTTTTAAGTGCATATAATAATTCAAGAGTAGAGTCATATAATTTAATTTCATTATTTTCACGTAATTTTAATTCTGTGATTAAATCATTTGGTAATATGTATCCTTCTATATCATCTTTATCATTTACAATTCCTATTTTTTTATTTATTAAATCTTTTTCACTTTTAAGTGTTTTATCATAAGAAACGATTGATGAATAATATGTATTTTTACTATCACTATAGTTATCTATTGCTTTATATACTTTAGTTACATAATAGAATACAGCCCCTTCTATAAGAAATAAAACTACAACTAGAATTACAGGAATAATGAATGAAATTTTGCTTTGTTTTTTAACACTTCTTAACAGTAAATAAGAAAAGAATAAGAAGAAGTATACTAGTACTGCTATACCTAGAATTCTATATAATGTTTCAACTCCTTCAAATAGTAATAAAGTATATCCTACTAAAACAATACCTACCATTTGTAATATGATTAATATTAGTGAAAATATTAATCTAAATAATTTATGATTGTTTCTTTTCTTTGTCATCCTTTAGCACTTCTTTCTTTTTAGTATTTGTTTTTTTCTTTTTAGTTTTAGTTGTTTCTTTTTTCTTTTTATCTTCTAGTTTTTTTTCGTCTTCAAGTCTTTTTAGTTCTTCTTGTTTTCTTTTTTCTTCTTTTATCTTTTCTTCTATATATTTTCTCTTTCTTTTATTTTTCCTCACTTTTGCAATTAATATACATATAAGCACAAATATTATTATAACAGTTTCTATACCAAGTAGTGCAATCATTTTTTTATATTCCATTATTTTTTCTTCATCTGTGTTATTTACAATAATTTTTTCTTTAGAACTTGAATATCTAATCATTGTATTTGTTTCTTTATCATATGTATAATAATTATCTTTTCCAGTTTCTAAATCTCTTGCATGAATAATATAAAAATCACTATTGTCTTTTGATAATGCTTCAACTTCTATGTCATTAATAGTAATTATACTTCTATTATAACCATCTATTTCTTTATCAATTTTTAAAGGGAAGAAGTTAAATACATCTAATTTTACTTCATTATATTTTTCATATGTATTATCTTCACTATTATATATATATAATTCTATATCTCCTTCAGTATCTTTAAGACCTACTAGAGTATAATTATTTGTTTCATTATAGAAAGCAGGTACTTTTTGTGAATTAATTTCTATTGTTGTTTTTTCAAAATCATTAGGGGATGTTAAACTACTTTCTCTTTTAACAATTGTATATTTGTTTTCATTTATTAATACTTCAATTGGATTAGGATCAATTACACTAACAATAATTGTGTATGTTTTAGTACTTCCATTTTGAGCAGTGACAGTAACTTTAATTTTATTATCTCCTTCTGACACTTTATGTTTTCCTGTACCAGATACTCTTGATTTTGAATCTTCAACACTTGCCTTAACATTAACTGATGTGGTATTTGAATTAGCTTCAACTTTATAAGTGGTAGTATTTTTATTAAATGTAGGGCTTAGTTTTAAACCATCAACTTTTAGATTTTTTAAATTATTGTTTTTTGAATAAGATGCTTCTAATTGAGATTGAGTTATTATTTTAATAGTTGAACTACCTTTTGATAATTTCATTTCTCCTTCATTAGAATAGTCTCTTACAGCAACACTTTTAACAGTTACTGTTGTATTTCCTGTAGCTATTGCTTTAAATTTGTATGTAAATGATTTTTGCTTTTCTTTTCCATACCATAATACACTTGAACTACCACTTGTAAGTTTTAATTTTGATTTGTCATAACTAGGTGTAAATTCAATAGTTCCAAAATAACTAGATGATTTAACTTTAATATTTACGGTTACAGTATTTCCAACAACTACTTTATTGCTTGAAGATGATACACTTACTGTCGCACTTGAAGCAAGTAGGGGAGTTAAATTTATAAAGAAGAGCATAATGCTAAATAGTATTATGCTTGATATTTTTAATCTTTTATTCATAGTTTTTTGTCTCCTTTAATATGTTTTAGTATTTGTAATAAATCTAAGCTTGTTACATCGTTATCTCCAGAAGTATCCGCAGCTTTTAAGTATTCTGCTTTTAGTTTTTTGTCTCCTTTGATATGTTTCAATACTTGTAATAAATCTAGACTTGTAATTTGTCCATCTCCAGAAGTATCCCCAGTTATAATAAATGTATAAGTTTTAACATCATTATTATATTTAATTGTTAATTTAGAACCTGTTGTAATATAGTTACTTCCTGTAATATTTTTGTTGCTTGAATCAGTAATACTTACATTACTAGCTCCAAAACTTGTTAGTTTATTTAATATTGTTGAAACAGAAGTATTGTATTTGATATTAGTAATATAATCATTGTTAGTATTTATTGCTGCATCTTTTAATATAGTTTCTATCGTTTTATTTGGTGGCAGTGTTTCATTAGTGCTTGATGAATTATTATTATTATTATTATTTGTATCATTATTAGTAGTATCTTTAACTATTTTAATTGATATAACATATTTTTTAATACTTTGTGTTTCTGAAGTAACTGTTATAGTAATATCAGCATCTTCTTCATTTAAATTTATATTTCCATTCCCACTTACAGTAGCTTTAGAACTAACTGGTGTAGCAAGTACGTTTACTTTTGTTGTACCATTTGGTACATATACTTCATAAGTAAGAACATCTTCATCAAAATTAGGAGATAAACTAAATCCTTCAACACTAAGTGATTTTAAATCATTGTTTGAGTCTCCTGCATCAGGAAGAGAAGTATAAAGTGGCATATTATTATAAACGGGTATTTCAAATATAAATGGTTCATTTAATATTCCTGCTTTTTTATAAGAATTATATGTTGAATTACCTTCTGTAGCAGGAGCCTGAATATTTGTCATATATTGATGTGTATAATTTGAATAGTATGCATCAGGTGAAACATTAAATTTTTGATAATATAGTGTTCCTTGTCCTTTTGTAATATAGCCATTTGCTAGGAAAGAACTTCCTTCAACTATAGCTGTTTCAATATTATCCCAAACATTACCATCTCTTTTAATTAACTTAGCTGCATATGCAAGACCTCTTGTAATTGCTCCATATTTGACACCATCAATTGTATCTTCATAAGCTCCAATATTAAAGAAATTATAATAACCACTATATTTTTTACCTTTGAAAGTAAATTCTGTTCCATTTGTAGAATCACTTCCATTAGCTGTTACTTCTTGTTTAATTCTACTTGCTATATGAACAGGACTTATTTTATGTGTTTTTCCTGCTGTAAACATAGGAATAGTATATTTATCATCTGAAAGTTTACCACTTCCAAATATTGATTTAATCATTTGAGGATATTTTTCATCAAGTTCAGAACTATAATCAAGTTTTTCAAACATAAATATTCTTTGTTCAGTTAACCAATTTCTAGGATCCATATAAAATGCAATAACACTAGAATTTACTTTATACCAAGATGATCCTTCTGCTGGTTTTGTGGAAGTTCTATAATTATTATTTGTCGTTTGCATATAATTTTTTCCTTCTTCACTATTAACAGCAGTAGTAAAATATGAATTTGTTTTTTTAGCGATGAAAGTCCATTCTGGATATTTATTATGTAAATAAGTTAAATATGGAATATATGAATCGGTGAATCCAGAAGCTAAAAGTGTTTTTGTATATTCTTCATCACTTGCAGTAATATCACTTTTTTTAGTAACATATTTAGCACATATATAACCAGTTTTATTTTTATAATAGCTTATTTTATACCATGTATCATTTGTACAATTAGAATTTTTTGATGTTACTTTATCTAAAATAGTAACATTTACTCCAAGAGATAATGTATCAAGTGAAGTAGTTGAAGTATTTGTTCCTTTTCTAACTGTTACATTATTAGCATTAACTCTTGCTTCATAATCAACTACGTTCATATCTTCAAAAGTATTGTCTACAAATTTAACATATTTACTGCATACATAACCTGTTTTATCTTTGTAATTAATTTTATACCATTTTTGTGAACATCCAGTTCCTTCATAAAGAGTTTTATTTTCCATAGTAATTGGTGTTCCTGAATTAACAGTATATAGTGCAGAATTGTCTGTACCAGCACCACTTCTTATTCTTACGTTATCACCACTGATAATTGCTTCATAGCTTGCAAAAACGTTTAAAGGAATAAAAAAGAAAAATATAGTAATAGTAGTTAATAAAAACAAATATTTTTTCATATTTACTCCTTTCCATCATTATTTATATATAGATTATATCAAAATAAGACATATTTTTCACCTATATAGTCTGTATTTTACATATTATATAACATAAAAACTTGTGGAAAATCTATAAATATTATTTTATAATATCTTTAGGAGGAAAATATGAAAAAGAGAGGTTTTACACTTGTTGAACTTTTAGCAGTAATAGCAATACTTGCAATACTTGTAATAATAGCACTTCCAAATGTAATTAAACTATTTAATAGTTCTAAAGAAAGTACTTTTATTACAGAAGCTAAAAGGATATATAGAGGGTCTGAGCAAGCATATGTAAAAGATGCATTTAATAGTTCTGGAAGTAAAATATATTCTAAATGTAAAAATGGATGTACACGTGAACTTGATATGAGCATTAGAGATAATCTAGAATATTATATTGAAATTGATAGTCAAGGAAAAATTATTAAATATTATATTACTGATGGAGATTATCAATATAGTTATGATGACGATAATAATGGACTTAAGATTTCTGAAATAAATAATGTTCAAAAAGTAGCTGACTTAAATGAAAGTGAAAGAATTGTAATTAATGAAAGTGGTCCTTATATAGGAAAACCTAAAGTTAGATATAAATTGGTTACTAATAGAGGTAGTTTTTCAACTTCAAGTACGCTTAGATCTGTTTATGTTAATTCGGTTGATGATGATTATGAATACAACATATATACAAAATTAAATACTAGTTCAAATAATAATTTTGGTAATTCAAAACTTGCTATTAAAGTGTATTTGGCTAAAGCAAATTGTTTTACAGATTCATCTTATTATAGAATTTATTGGACTTATCAAGGACATCATGACTTAAAATTTGAATTGAAAAAATCTGATTTACCAGAACATAGATATAATATTGAAAATAATAAATATCTGGATTCTGATTATAGGGAGTATAATTTTTTAGATGCAGGTTTTGGCTATAATCGTGCTGCAATAACAGTTGAACAATCAGATGATATTAAAAATTGTAGATTGGTTGATACGAGTTTTTATTATTTCGATGATTTTAAAATAGAAAAATCTTATAGTGGGCCTTGGTTAGAAACAACAGCTTTTCAAAATTATATAAATATATTAAATAATTCTGTTTCAGATTATTATGTTTCAGGAGTTTCAATTTGTAATAGTTGTTCTGAAAAAACGCTTAATATTGAATGGTCTAAGATAGAAGATGTAAATGTTTGTTATTTTTCAACTTTGGCAGGTATATCTGTAAATGGTGTTACTAGTAATATAACTTGTAAAAATTATCAAACAGCAAGTGAATGTTTGAGAAATATTGATGCCTATAATAATAAAGAAAACTTTTATATTTATAGTAGAGAGTCTTCTGATTGTAATAATGGACATAATTCTATTTACTGTCAAAATAAGGGCAAATTATCATATAATGTTGTATATATGAGTGATTTAGTTAAAAGTGATAGTAATGGTTGTTATTCTAATGCAGTATTTGTTACATGTCTAAGTGGAGACATGGAAATAGAAGTTTATGATAGAAAGAAGAAAAAAAGAGTAAAGAAAAAACTTAAAGACATAACATATGATGACTTAGTACTCGCGTGGGATTTCGATAAGGGAGATTATGTTTGGGCAGAAGTGTTATGGATTATGCGACAAACTAAAGCAAATAGTTATTATTTATTAACATTTAGTGATGGAAGCATATTAAAAGTAGTTGAAGATCATAGAATATTTAGTTGTGAAAAGAATCGCTTTGTCTCATGTGTTAAATTTCCAATTAATTCTACTACTATAAATAGTAAAGGTGAAATAATCGAATTAGTAAGCAGAAAAGTAGTTAATGAAGAGGTTGATGTTTGCAATATAATTACAAAGAATCATATCAATGTATTTGCTAATGGACTTTTAACATCTCGTGGAAGAAATAATATTTATCCTATTGAAAATATGAAATATGTTAAAGACAAACATGGTGAAACATTTAAGAGAGAAGATTTCCCTGAAATTAGTGATGAATATTATTATGGCTTAAGATTTGGAGACACATCAAAAAATTATATAGGAAATGAAAAGATAACAAGGGATAGTTTAGTTTTATTAGTTGAAAGATTAGAAAACTTAAAAGAAAATAGAAAATAATTAATATTAATACAATATACTTTTGGAGTATATTGTATTTTTTAGTGTATTATTTGTTATATGAAATAAATATAGATATTTTATAAATATTGTTTTATAATATCTTTAGGACGTGGTAATATGGATTTTACAGTTAATGGACATAATATTTTTCTAATAGTTGGAGTATCATTTTTAGCATCAGTTATTTTTGTTGAAATGATGAGAAGAGTAGCTATATTCTTAAAAGTACTAGATTATCCAAATGAAAAAAGAAAAATACATACAAAGCCAATGCCTATGCTTGGTGGAATAGGAATTTTCTTTGCTTTTATACTAGGTTATATGTTTTTTGCTCCTCAAAATAATTTGATGATTGCAATATTAATATCATCATTCTTGATAATGTTACTTGGATTGTTTGATGATATGACTAAAAGTGAAACACCAATGCCAAATAAATATAAAATAGTCGTTCAATTAATAGTTGCAGCAATAGTTGTATTTTATGGTGGACTTAATCTTTCGAAAGCTACTTTGTTTGGATTAACATTAAATTTCGGCTTTCTTAGTCCAATATTATCTATTCTAATAATTGTTGGTACAATAAATGCTATTAATTTAATTGATGGATTAGATGGATTATGTGGAGGAATTGCTTCTATATATTTTCTTACAATATCAATTATTGGATTTATATTAAATAAATTTGGTGGACTTGATATTATTTTAAGTTTAATAATGCTTGGAAGTACTCTTGGTTATTTAGTACATAATTTTCCACCGGCAAGAATATATCAAGGTGATGCAGGAAGTACTTTTTTAGGATTTATGATATCAGTTATATTCTTACTAGGATTTAAGACTACAACACTTACATCGCTAATCATCCCATGTCTAATACTTGCTATTCCAATTATGGATACTTTATTTGCAATAATTAGAAGAAAATTAAAAGGTCAAAAAATAGATCATGCTGATAAAGAACATATACATCATCAATTCTTGAAGAAGTTTAGTAAGAAAAGTACATTGTTATTTATATATGCAATAAATTTACTATTCTCAATAACTACAATATTCTATACACTAGGATATAAAGTAGAAGTTGCAATATGTTATGTATTACTGGTATTTGTAGTATTATTCTTAATACTTAAAACTGATGTAATATTTGAAAGAAGTAAAAAGACTATTCAAAATAAAAGAAAATAGTCTTTTTTATTTTGACAATATATATTACAATAGAATTATGAGGATGTGAATTATGAAAATAGGAATTCTTGGTAGTGGAGCTTATGGTATAGCACTTGCTAATATATTAATTAAAAATAATAATAAAGTTATAATGTGGTCACATAGTAAGGAAAGTAGGGATAGTTTAGATAAAACTAGAATAAGTCCAAAATTAAATGGATTTATTATTCCAAAGGAAATAATATTTACTTGTGATATTAAAGAAACTATTTGTGATAAAGATTTAATTATTTTTGCTGTTCCTGCTTTTGCTTTTGAGGATACAGTAAAAAGCATAAAAAATAATTTAGATAAAAATATTCCTATTTTAATTGCTACTAAAGGTATACAACAAGATACTTGTTTATTTTTACATGATGTATTTAAAAAATATTGTAATAATAAAATAGGTGTAATATCAGGTCCAACTTTTGCAGATGATATTGTTAAAGATGTACCTATTGGTCTTTCTCTTGCTACTAAAAATAAAAAAGTAGAAAATGTTGTTAGAAAATGTTTTGAGAATGATAAAACTAAATTTAGAAGAAGTAAAGATATAATAGGTGTTGAAATATGCGCAAGTGTTAAAAATGTTATGGCAATTGCTTCTGGTATGTTAGAAGGAATGGGAGTAACAGATTCAACAAGAGCACTATTTTTAACTGAAAGTATGAATGATATTAAAGAATTGATTCATGCTCTTGGTGGAAGAAAGAAAACAATCTTGTCTTTTGCAGGTTTTGGTGATATTTTAATGACTTGTACATCAAAAACATCAAGAAATTTTAGTTTTGGTTATTTAATTGGAAAGGGTGCGAGTCAAAAGGAAATAGAAGATTATTTATCTAAAACTACAGTTGAGGGATTATATACATTAAAATCAATACATAAATTAGTTAGACGTAAAAATGTAAAAATGCCAATAATTAATTTAATACACAATATTATTATTGGCAAAAAAGATAAAGAAGAAATGTTAAGTTTTTTAATAAAAAAATAAATAAAAGATTAATTTTTATTGATATAAACATCAAAATATATTAAAATTAAATTATTGATAATGGAGGGTTTTAGATGTTAATTTTTGATTATTTGATAAAAATATCTTGCAAAATTATTTATTTTTTTATGAAGTTTAAAAAGACCAAAAATAATAAAGTTATTTTTATTAGTAGACTAGATAGTAAAAAATCTTTGGATTTTAAACTATTAGAAGAAAAACTAAAAGATAACAATCCAAATATAGAATGTGTGTTTTTATGTAAGAGGATTACATCATTTACTAGTGATTTTTTAGGAAATGTTAAATATACATTAGAATGTTTAAGTAATTTAGCTGATTCTAAAGTTTGTATTACTGATTCATTTGTTCTTGCTATATCAGTTGTTAAACATAAAAAATCGTTAAAAATTATTCAAATATGGCACTCAATGGGAGCAATTAAGAAATTTGCATATCAAACTTTAGGTAATACTTCTGGAAGAGATACTAAAACTGCTAAGATATTAAATATGCATAAAGGGTATGATTATATAATATCTGGTAGTAAGGAAATGACCAAGTATTTTTCAAAGGCGTTTAATTATGATAAAAAATATTTCTTAAATTATGGTCTTCCAAGAATGGATTATTTGCTTGAAAATGAAGAAAAATTAAAAAAGAAAATAACAAAAGAATATGGTATTTTAAAGAAAAAACAAAATATATTATATGCACCTACATTTAGAACAACGTATGATGATAAGACATTAGAATTAATTAAAAATATTAATTTTGATAAATATAATTTAATAGTTAAAGCTCATGCAAGACAATCAGATTTAGAATTAAATGACCAAGTATTAACATGTGATAAATTTAGTGCTTTAGATTTAATAGCTATTTCTGATTATATAATTACAGACTATTCTGGTATTGCTATTGAAGCTGCAATTTTAAATAAAAAAACATATTATTATGTATTTGATTATGAAGATTATCAAAAAAATAATGGTATAAATATAGATTTATACAAAGAAATGCCTGGTTGTGTATTTAAAAATGCTAAAGATTTATGTAAAGAGTTAAATAAAGATAAATATAATATGGATGTTCTATATAAATATAAGAATAAATATATAGATGTTCAAGATGGTACTAGTACTAAAAAGATAATGGATTTAGTATTTAGTTGTATGGAGGATAAAAAATGAAAGAAGCAATTAAAAAAGCAGTAGTTACTATATTAAAAAAGAATACATTTTTAAGAGAAAGAGTAGTAAGTGCAGATTTAGCTATTAAGAAAATGCAATATAAAAAGTTTTATAAAAAGTATAAAGTTGATGAAAAGCTTTGTGTATTTGAAGCTTTTAATGGAAGAAAGTATTGTGATAGTCCTAAAGCTATTTACCTTGAAATGTTGAACAATAAAAAATACAAAGATTATAAATTTGTATGGGCTTTTATACATCCTGAAGAGTTTAAGTTTCTAGAAAAAAATAGAAATACTAAGGTAGTAAAATACCATAGTGATGAATATAAAAAAACATATGCAAGTGCTAAGTATTGGTTTACACCATCTAGACTTCCTGATTATATTAAGCCAAAAGATAACCAAGTATATGTTCAATGTTGGCATGGTACTCCACTTAAAAGGCTTGGATTTGATATAGTGGTTAAGGGTAAAAATGCTCTTCATACATTAAAAGATTGGAGAAGAATATATGAATATGATGCAACTAGATATACTTATATGGTATCTCCATCTAAATTTGTTACTGAAAAATATATAAGTGCATTTAATTTAAAAGAGATAGGGAAAGACAAATGTATTTTAGAAACAGGTTATCCTAGAAATGATTCTTTGTTTACATTCGATCAAAAATATGTAGAAAAATTAAAGAAAGATTTAGGAATACCAAAAAATAAAAAAATAATATTATATGCTCCTACATGGAGAGATGACCAATATAAACCTGGTACTGGTTATAGTTATAATTTAGCCATTAATTTTGATGAATTTAAAAGAAGATTTAGTGATGAATATGTTATATTATTTAGAACGCATTATTTAATAGCTGAAATTATAGATTTAAGTAAATATGAAGGATTTATATATAACGTATCTAATTATAGTGATATTAATGATTTATATATTTTAGCAGATATGATTATTACTGATTATTCAAGTGTATTCTTTGATTATGCTAATTTAAAAAGACCAATGTTATTTTATATGTATGATTTAGAAGATTATAAAAATAATGCTAGAGACTTTTATATTGATTTAAATGAACTTCCAGGACCAATTGTTGAAACTGAAAACGATTTATATAAAGAAATCAATAATATTGATAAATATTGGGACAAGTATAAAGCAAAATATGAAAAGTTTAATAAAAGATTTAATTATTTAGATGATGCTCATTCTAGTAAGAGAGCGCTTGAGGAGATAATTGATGAAAAAGAAAAATAAACTGGTAGGAATTACAAAAAGAGCACTTAATTATTTAAAATATAATTATTATATTAGCTATTATGAAAAATTACAATTAAATGAAAAAATAGTTTTATTTGATTCAAAAAATGGTGCAGATTTTGCATCAAATATGTTTTATTCTTTAAAAGAGTTTTACAATGAAAAACCAGATTATAAGTATTATATAGTATACAATAATAAAAAAACAAAGAAAAAGATTTGCCAATTATTAAGCAATTATAATATTACTAATATAAATTATTTAAAAATTAGGTCACTAAGTCATTATAAAATATTAGCAACCGCTAAATACTTATTTTCTGATAGTACTTTACCAAGAGCATATATAAAAAAGAAAGAACAAATATATATTAATACATGGCATGGAACGCCACTAAAATGTATGGGTAGAGATACTGCAGGAGATTTTGATTCTATTAGTAATGTTCAGCGTAATTTATTATTGAGTGATATTTTGGTTTATCCTAGCGAATATATGAAAGAAACCATGATGAATGCATATTTAATAAATGACTTATATGAATCTAAAATAGATTATTGTGGATATCCAAGAAATTCAATTTTCTTTGATAGAAATGAAGAAAAAAAAGTAAGAAAAGAATTGAATTTGTTAGATAAACGAGTATATGTTTATATGCCTACTTATCGTGGCACTATGAAAAATGCTAAAGATCATATTAATGATGAATTACAATGCGTTTTAGACCATTTGAATGTTCTTGATAAGAAACTCAAAGAAAATGAAATATTATATGTTAAGTTGCATGTATTTATTGGTGATAAAATAAATTTTAGTAAATATAAAAATATTAAGCCATTTCCAAATAATTATGAAACATATCATTTTTTGAATATTGCTGATGTTTTAATTACAGATTATTCTAGTGTTTTTTTTGATTTTGCAGTAAGTAAGAAAAAAATTATTCTTTTTACATATGACTTTAATGATTATATGAAAAATAGAGGAGTGTACATAAAATTAGATGATTTGCCATTTCCAAAAGTTTCTACAGTCTCAGAATTGTATGATGAATTGAATGTCAATAAAAACTATGATGATAGAGAATTTTTAAAAAAATATAATACATATGATTGCTATGATGCCCCTAAAAAATTAATTTTAGATGTTTTACATTATAAAAAGGAAGAAAGAAAAAAAGAAAAATTAAATATATTAGTTTATTGTGGAAATTTGTCAAAAAATGGTTTAACTACATCTTTCTATAATCTTTTTAAAAATGTAGATAAGACAAAATTTAATATTTATGCAACATTTTCAGAAAAATTATATGAAAGCAA
Source organism: uncultured Erysipelotrichaceae bacterium (assembly GCA_902764145.1). Taxonomy (GTDB): domain Bacteria; phylum Bacillota_I; class Bacilli_A; order RF39; family UBA660; genus CAG-1000. The sequence goes on from CACWUS010000011.1 coordinate 13,884, forward strand.
CTTAGAAGAAGTATTAAAACTAAAAGAATATGGTATTTATGAACTACCATTTGTTAAAAGCACCACTAAAACATTGGATGTTTTGTTATATTTAAAAATGTATAAAAAATATAATATATTTAATCTTAAAATCAAGGAAAAGTTAGATCATTTTTTTGATAGACAAATTATTAAAAATTATGGATATATTCATTTTGATGCGGTAATACAATTTACAGGGTATGGAAATATGATTGTCAAAGAGTTTCAACGAATGAATGCTTTTAGAATGATTTTTATACATAATAATATAGTTAGTGAATTAAAAACAAAAAAAACTAGACATTTAATTACTATAAAATCTGCATTAAATGGTTATGATAAAGTAATGTTGGTTTCTGATGGAATTTATGAACCTACAATGGAAATAGCTGAAAATGATACTAATTTTTTAACAATGTACAATATTTGCAATTATGAAGAAATAATCGAAAATTCTAAAAAGGATATTGAATTTTCTAAAAAAACATATTGTAATGTTAGTAAAGAAAAGTTAAGTAAAATACTAAATAGTTCTGCATTAAAAATAATAAATATTGGTAGATTTTCACATGAAAAATGTCATAAAAATATAATTCAAACTTTTGAAAAATACAATAAAGAAAACCCAAATTCATATTTGATTATAATTGGTGGATATGGATATATGTTTAATGAAACACTTTCATTGATAAAATCATCAAGTGTATCTGATAAAATAATAATTATTAAATCAATTAACAATCCAATGCCAATATTAAAAAAATGTGATGGATTTGTATTATTTTCAAAATATGAAGCTTTTCCTATGACGTTAATGGAAGCTGATGTTTTGTCGGTTCCAATAATTATGTCTAATTGTAAAGGACCATACAAATTTTGGAGTGAACATGGTGCTAAAATTATTTCTCTCAATGATGAAGAATTGTTAGAAGCATTTAGAGATTTAGGCAAGAAGAAAATTAAACCTATTAATATTAATTTTAAAGAATATAATAAAAAATGGATTAAATACTTTGAGGATTCTGTAATAGAAGGTATCAAAAATAGAAAAAAGATGTTATAATTTATTTAGGAGGTATTTATGAAAAGAATATTAACATACGGAACTTTTGATTTATTACATTATGGACATATTAGATTATTGCAAAGAGCTAAAGCATTAGGTGACTATTTAATAGTAGCATTATCAACTGAAGAATTTAACGCTCTTAAGGGTAAAAAAACATATCATAATTATGAAACAAGAAAGATGATGCTTGAAGCTATTAGATATGTAGATTTAGTTATTCCTGAAGAAAATTGGGAACAAAAAATAAGTGATGTAAAAGAATATCATGTTGATACAGTAGTAATGGGAAGTGACTGGGCTGGAAGTGATAGATTCGAATATTTGAAAGATTATTGTGAAGTTGTTTATTTAGATAGAACTGAAGGTATTTCTACTACTAAAATTAAACATGATTTAGGGTTACAAGCACCTATTAATGGTGTTGATCAAATACCTGAACCAAAAGTCACTAAAAAAACTACAAAGAAAAAATAAACCTTTTAAAAAAAGGTTTTTTAATTGCTTATATGTGTTAGTTATGTTAAAATTGAATTGTACTTGAAGGAGTTTATATGAAAAGGTTTATTAATGATTTAAAGAAGTATAAAAACTATATTTTGTATGCTACTTGGGCAGAACTTAAAACTGAGGTTATTAATTCATATCTAGGATGGTTATGGATGATTTTAGAACCTCTCGCTTTTATGTTTATTTATATGTTTATTGGGACAGTTGTATTTAGATATAAAGTTGAATATTTTCCAATATTTGTATTTATTGGTTTAAGTGCATGGAATTTCTTTAATAAAATGGTAGTAGCAAGTGTAAAATTAGTTCAAATGAATAGGGATACTGTAACTAAAGTATATTTACCTAAATTCGTATTGTTACTTGTTAAAATGGGTGTAAATGGTTTTAAAATGTTAGTGTCATTCCTATTAGTATTTATATTTATGATTTTTTATAAAGTACCAATTACATGGAATGTATTATATTTTATTCCAATTCTAATTACAGTAATTTTGTTTACTTTTGGTGTATGTACAATAGTTATGCATTTGGGAGTATTTGCTGAAGATTTAGTAAATCTTGTTAATATATTCCTTAGAATGTTGTTCTATATGACTGGTGTTTTCTATGATATTAGTTCTAGAATTCATAATGCTGTATATAGAACATTATTACTTGATTTAAACCCAATGGCTAACTTTATTTATAATATGAGAAATGTATTATTATATAAGAGTGCTCCTGTTGGAATGTGGACGCTTTTATGGTTCTTTATTGGATTATTCTTATGTATTTTAGGTATAAGAACTATTTATAAATATGAAAATACATATGTTAAGGTGATGAAATAATGAAAGAGAAAGAAATAGCAATAACTGTAAATGATTTACATGTGTATTATAGAGATATGAAACGTTTTTCATTAAAGAAAAATGGTCTTAAAGGAAAAGGTAGTGGAAAAATATTTAAGGCAGTTAAAGGCGTTTCATTTGAAGTTCCAAAGGGACAAATTCTAGGTATATGTGGTAAAAATGGTAGTGGTAAATCTACTTTATTAAGAGCAATTTCTGGTATATTTTCTCCAGATCATGGTAGTATAAATTTACATGGAAATTCTATATCATTATTATCAATTGGGGTAGGTTTTCAAAAACAATTAACTGGTTATGAAAATATATATTTAAGTGGTATGTTACTTGGATATACTAAAGAAGAAATTGATTCTAAAGTAAAAGATATAATTGAGTTTTCCGAACTTGGTGAATTCATAAATAGACCTGTTAGAAGTTATAGTTCAGGAATGTATTCTAAACTTGCATTTTCTATTACTGCAATACTTGAAACTGATATCATATTAATTGATGAAGTATTAAGTGTAGGAGATATTCATTTTAAAGAGAAAAGTTATAATAAAATGAAAGAATTAATAAGTGATTCAAATAGAACAGTTGTTATTGTTTCACACAGTTCTAAAACTATAGAAGAATTATGTGATAAAGTTATTTGGTTGCATGAAGGATTAATTAAAGAAGAAGGAAATCCAAAGAAAATAATGGCTAAATATGAAGAATTTATGAGAGAAGAAGGTTAGTTATGAGTGTATTAGTAACAGGTGGATGTGGATATATTGGTAGTCATACTTGTGTAGAATTATTAAATAGAAATTATGATGTTGTTATCGTTGATAATCTTTCTAATTCTAAAAGAAGTGTAGTTGATAAAATAGAAGAAATAACACATAAAAATGTTAAATTTTATGAAGATGATGTATGTGATAAAGATGCTTTAAGGAAGATATTTAATGAGAATAAAATAGACATGGTAATTCATTTTGCTGGTTTTAAAGCTGTAGGAGAATCTGTTTTAAATCCAATGAAATATTATCGTAATAATTTAGTATCAACTATATGTTTATGTGAAGTTATGAAAGAATATAATTGTAAAAATTTAGTTTTTTCTAGTTCTGCTACTGTGTATGGTACTCCTAGAAGGGTTCCAATTAAAGAAACTGCACATTTATCTACTACGAATCCATATGGGACAACTAAATTGTTTATTGAAAGAATATTGACTGATTTATATAAATCTGATAATGAATGGAATATTGTGTTATTAAGATATTTTAATCCAATTGGTGCTCATGAGTCTGGATTAATTGGTGAAGATCCTAATGGTATTCCTAATAATTTAATGCCATATATTGTTAAAGTTGCAACTCATGAATTAAATGAATTAAGTGTATTTGGAAATGATTATAATACTAAAGATGGTACAGGAGTAAGGGATTATATTCATGTTGTGGATTTAGCAATTGGACACGTTAAGGCAATTGAAAAAATAAATAAGAGTAAAGGTTTATTTATATATAATTTAGGTACAGGAAAAGGATATAGTGTACTTGAAGTATTGAATACTTTTATGAAAGTTAATAATGTTGATGTTAAATATAAAATTGTTGGAAGAAGAAGTGGAGATGTTGCTTCTTGTTATGCAAATCCAGAAAAAGCATTAAAGGGCTTAGGATTTAAAACAACAAAGAATTTAGAAGAAATGTGTAGAGATGCTTATAATTTTGCAATAAAGAACAAATAGGTGAAAAGTGAATATATATGATTTTGACAATACAATTTATGATGGAGATTCTTGTAAAGATTTAGTTTTATTTGGACTAAAAAAACATCCTATTATAACTATTAAATCATTAATAAAATCAAATAGTTTAAACAGAAAATATAAGAAAGGAATAATTCCATTTGAACCTGTTAAAGAGGAGTTATTGTCTTTTATATTTAAAATTAATAATTATGAGGAATTTATTAATATGTTTGTAGATACTCATATTAATAAAATAAAGAAATGGTATTTAGAAAATAAAACTGATAATGATATAATTGTTAGTGCTTCTTATGATTTGTGGATTAATAAGTTTGCAAGTAAATTAAAAATTAAACATGTAATAACCACTAATGTTGATTCTAATGGTAAAATAATAGGTAAGAATTGTAAGAGAGAAGAAAAAGTTAGAAGATTAAAAAGTGAATATAAGAATTGTATTTTTGAAACTTCTTATAGTGACTCAGAGTCTGATAAACCAATACTTGAAGTAGCTAATAGTGCATATGTAGTTGAAGGAAATATAATTAATAATTATAGTAGTAATTATAAATTTAAAAACAAAAAATGATATGTAAACAAAAAAAGGTTGACATATCATTTTGTTTATTGTAATATTATATGAAGAAGGAAGGAGATTATCAAATGGCAGTTAAAATTAGATTAAAAAGAATGGGCGCTAAGAAAAGACCTTATTATCGTTTAGTAGTAGCTGATTCAAGAGCTAAAAGAGATGGTAATGTTATTGAATCTATAGGAACTTATATGCCTTTAGAAGCAGAAAAATATAATGTAAATAAAGAATCTGCATTAAAATGGCTAAAGGAAGGAGCTCAACCTACAGATACAGCTAAGAATATTTTAAGTGAAGTAGGTGTTATGGAAGAATTCCATAATTCTAAAAATAATAAATAATGAATTTAGTTGAATTTTCTGAAATGATTGTTAAAAAGCTAGTTAAGGAACCAGATCTTGTAAAAGTACAACAATTTGATAGTGAAGATGAAACTGTAATTGAAATTGTTGTTGCTGAAGATGATATGGGTCGTGTAATTGGTAAAAAAGGTAAAATCGCTAACAGTATTAAATCATTAATTCAAGCAAAAGCTTATAATGATGGAAATAATAAAGTAAAAGTAAACATAGATTCATTTTAAGAACTTATAAAGTTCTTTTTTATTGCATTTTAATATATATGTAGTATAATAAGTTTGTTTGATTGGGGGATTTATAATGGATAACGATGATGAAATACTTATAGAGCAATATTTTCCATATAGAAATATGACTATTGATGAAAGAAATTTATGTATAAATTTACTATTAAATACTAAGGATATCTGTGATAGTGAGATAAGTATAAATGAACATTCTAGTTCTATTTACGATATATTATTTATGAATCTAAGTAAAACTGAAGAAGGCGCTATAAGATTTGATGGCGCTACATATAATGATGATGAAAATAGGCTAGTAAGTGGATTTGTTGTTAGAAGCAATAATAAATATTATGTTAGAACTGATGTATTTAGATTTAATGATGTATTACAAGAGGAAGATAAAGAATATTCTATAACAGATGAATTCATTTTTAAGAATGGAAAAGTATATAGAAGATCAAGATATACTGATAGTTGTGAATTTTTTGAAAGTGAAGTAAGACTATTAAATGGATTAGAGTTAGATGAATATTTAGAAAGTAAAGTAAGAAAATTTAGAAAATAGATTAATTATTTGTTAATCTATTTTTTATTAGTGTAATAATAATAACTATAAACATAAATACTAATAGTGAAAATGGTAACCAAATATATTCATATGATTCATTGTAATTATTATTAAAGAATATAAAATTTGGAATAGCAAAAGATATTAATAAAATTAATATATTAATAATTTTACTTTTTTTGATACTTAATTTAAATGTATCTTTTAGTGATGAAAATACAAATGATAGCATAGTAGAAGAAGCATTTATAATGTATAAAATCCATAGCATAATACTTATATTTTCAAGTGAATCAAGAAATGAAAATAATTTAATTCTTTTAAGAGTAGTATATAGTGGATAATCAAATAAATTACTAGTATTTATACCAAGAATGCCTATTGTCGTAGACATTGATAAAAATATCATTATAAAAGCTATAAGAATGGTTAAATAATAATATTTGTTAAACTTTTCTTTATCTACAATTTGGTTCATAGATATTATATTTATATGAATTATTGGAATTGTAAAATAAAAAGCAAAAATAATAGATGAGATAATAATACTATTTAAACTTACATCTATGATAGGCAAAAAGTTTTGAAAATTAACTTGGGGAAGTAAACTAAAAAAGTCAAATAGAAATATTATTATAGATATATATAGTGATATAGTTGATACTCTAGTTATAGTTTCTATTCCTTTATTAGCAACATAAAAAGTTAGTAATAGTATAGATATTAACAAAATATATTTTGGTGTTTCGATTAGATATTGACTTGACAGAAAAGTTGTTAATCTATATGTCAATAAAATGTATCCAAATAGTGAACAAGCTAATGTTGGTATTATTAAAAAGTATGAAAAGTTATTAAATATATTTTTTAGTTTTGAAGAGAAATTAGTATTTTTATTTGTTTTAAAAAATTGTAATATAAAATAAGAAATAATAATGGATATAACAAAACCAATTATGAGTGAAATTGGAGTTGCATTTCTTGATGAGTGTAATGTATAAGAACTAAATATTCCATAGAATGGCGCACTGCAAAGTGAGCAAATTAGAGAGGATAGTCCAAAACTATTTATCTTTTCGTTTTTCATTTTCTCATTTCTCCTATAGAAGTAATAGTTGTATCAACATTAACTTTAATCTTTATTTTGTCTAGTTTGTTATTCCAATTATTATTTTTGAAATTAAAGTAATCTGTATCATGTCTATATATATAATTTCCTATACCAATAAAATCAATTTTATTATTTACACTTATCTTTACAATATCATTTATATTCCTTTTTATAAAAGTATTAACAATACTACTTATTTTTTTTGTTGAGTTTACAGAATCTAAGTTATATGAGCATTCATAACTAGAAAGTTTCCCATTTGTTTTAACATTAATATTAAATATATTATTATTCCATTTGTATGATGTTTTAATATCATTAAGTGAAATAGTGAAGTCTTTATTATCGCATGGGATATTGATAGAAGTTTTCTGTATATTATTTGTAATCATATTATAGAAAATGCCATCTTTGTCATCTAGTATTATTTTCTCTTTATTTTGATTAAAACCAATTATATTCTGAAGATATAATACTTTTTCACCATTATTTTCTTTTACAACTAAATTTGGATATATTTCATCTATACCATATTCTTTTTGTTTATATATAAGATCTAAAAATGAAAGCGGTGTGGAAGATGAAAATATTTTGTTGTTAAATTCCATTAAATCTTTTATATAAAGAGCAGAACCTTTATTATCTTTATATATATTTAGAACCTCATCTTTATATTTATCATCAACATAGTAAACATAGAAATTCATTTTTGATTTAGAATCTCTTAAGAAATAATCTTGATAATCATTTTTGTTTTTTATTGTACTTTCTGTTAAAATTATTACTTTTAAGTGTGATATAAATAAGTCTTTATTAGATAATTTTGATAGTTCTGTTAAACACTCTTCAATTGATACTCCTTTTGTTTTATATACTTTTATTTTGGTTTCATTTTCATTTTCAATTATTTGACTTGTTATATAATAATTATTATCTTTATAGTCAATTAGCATTCCACTAATAATAACTAAATTATTTATTTCTATGTAATCGCATCCATATAGTATTAGTATTGAAAATATTACTATTATTAATTTTTTCATATGTCTCCTTTGTTAGTATTTTGTGTTAATAATCCATTTTTTATTAACTCTTTTTTATTTTTGTGAATAATAGGAGAGAATGTTATTAAAAATGGTTTACCAAACGATTTAATACTACATAAATTGGTTATTAAGAATATAAAACCAAAAAGTATTCCAATCATTCCAAGTATACAAGATAATATCATTATTAAATATCTATATAATCTAATGAATGATTGAAAGTCTTGATATGAAAAAAATATAGATGATATAGCAGTAAGTGCTACTACTATTACCATTATTGGTGAAACTATTCCTGCTGATACTGCGGCATCTCCTAATACTAACGCGCCTAAAATTGAAAGTGATGTTCCTCTTGAAGTAGGAGTAAGTGCATCTGCTTCATAAAGTATTTCAAATGTAATCATTAATATTAACAGTTCAACAATTGCAGGAAATGGAACGTTTGATCTTTGAAGAGAAAAATTAATTAATAAGTCAGTTGGCAGCATTTGCTGATCATATGTTGTCAATGATAAATATATAGCAGGAGCAAAAATTGTTATATATAGGGCTAATATTCTTATATATTTAACAAAATAAGTAAAAAAACTTTTTTGATAATTATCTTCATCATTATAAAAATAATCTACAAAAAAAGTAGGAATAATTAAAACATTATTTGAGTTTTCACTAAGTATACATATTTTACCTTCTGTAAGTGATTTAGCTATTGTATCAGGTTTTTCAGTTGATTTAATTGTTGGAAATATTGATTTATTTTCATGATTAATTAATTCTTTAATATAGTATGTATCTAATATTTTATCTGTTTTAATTTCTTTAATTTTATTTATAGTATCATTTAATAAATCTTTATCAACAATATCATTCATATACATAATACATATTTTAGTATTAGTTTTACTTCCAAGTGTTAATTCATTCATATAAAGATTTTTATCTTTAATTCTTTTTCTTATTAAACCAATATTAGTATTATAATTTTCGTTAAAAGAATCTTTTGGCCCTTTTATAGTTGGTTCACTTGAGGGTTCTGATATACTTCTATCTAAAAGAGCTTTTGTTTCAAATGCTATTATTTCATTTTTATATATTAAAATAGTAAATCCATTAAATAGATAATTAAATACATCACTTTCTTTAATTTCAATAAAACTTATTGAAGGTATATAATTACAAATGTCTTTTTTTAATGAACTAAATATTTCATTTTTAAATAGACTTCTATCTGATAAATAATTTAGTATAAAATTGTTAGATTGTTCTGATGAAGAAACAGATTGAATATTAATTACAAATATTTTATTCATACCAAAATAAACTTCTTTTATTTGAAGATCTGGCATATGTTCTTTTGAATTGTATAATTCATTTATTATATTCATATTATTATTATGGTTTTAAAATATAAAAAAATGTATTGTGACTTATTTAGATTAAAAGCATATTTTATATTAGGAGGCATTTGTCATGTTTAATAATTATAAAGAGATTGTAACAAAAACAGTTATAGGGAAAGGAAAAAAGACTTTTAAAAATGACTATGAAGTTGAGTTAGAGAGGAAAGCTGATACCGTTTTAGGATGTTGGGTAATTAACCATAATTTAAAAGGAGTTAAAGATGGAGATTATATTAGAATAAATGGAAGTTATGATATAAATATTTGGTATAGTTATGATAATAATACTAAAACTGATGTTGTTAGTAAAAAAATGTTTTATGAGGAAAAAGTTAAAGTTAGAGTAAAAGAAAATGCATATTTAGATGATGAATCTGAAATAATAATCAGAAGTCTTAAAAATCCTAGTTGTATAGATGTAAGTAGTGAAGATAAAAAGATAAAATATACAATTTCTAAAGAACTTGGTATTGAAATAGTGGGAGATCAAAAAATAAAGATACCTGTATCTAACAATGAAGATGATTACGATATTATTATTGATGAAGATGAAATTAATAAAGAAATAGATAAAGAAGTTAATGAAAACTATATAAATGATAAATAAGTAAAATTTATTTTTTACTTATTTTTGTTTTTGATTTTTAAATTATCATTAATATAAAAGAGAATTATTAGAATTTGGTATGAGCACATTTTTTCCTTTTTGTCAAATTGACTTTATTTTTTCTATAAGTATAATAAGATTAACATTTATTATTAAATGTTGAAAGGAAGAAATGCAAAAATGCAAGATAGTAGGAATATCAAGACTACTCTTGATGAACTATTGAGTAAGAATGACAGAGTTTTCATAGTGCCACATAACAGACCTGATATGGATGCACTTGGTGCTGCGATAGGTATGTCATTGATTTGTAAAAAGAATAAGAAAAGGAGTTTTATTGTAATTGATGATAATATTGAAAAATTAGAGTCAGCTACAAGAAAGGTAATAGAGGAGATTGAAAGTGAATTTGATATTATAAAGGCTAGTGATATACCAAATTTTATTACTGATAAAAGTTTAATGGTATGTGTAGATGTAAATAAGGATTATTTAATATCTACTAAAAAATACTTGAGCGATTTTAGTGATATATTTGTAATAGATCATCATAAAACTGATGAACATACTATTAAGACACCATACTTGTTTGTTGATGAGAAATTATCTAGTGCTTGTGAAGAAGTGAGTAGATTACTATTTTCATATGGAGTTAAAATAAATAAAGATCATGCTAATTATTTACTTGCAGGAATTATTTTAGATACAAATAAACTAAGTAAAAATGTAAGTACAGAAACATTTTCTGTTGCAACTAAACTAACTAGTAAAGGAGCAGATGCAACAATAGCTAATAACATGTTTTTAGAAGATTTTGAACATGATAGAGCTATTCAAAGACTTGTTGACAATACAACATTTCCAAACTTTGTTTTTGCAATAGCTAGTGATAAAGAAGATAGTGGAAAAATATATGATGTTGAAGATATAGCTAAAGCATCTGATTATTTGCTTAAATATCAAGTAAATGCAACTTTTGCAATGGGATATATTGATGAAGAGACTGTTTCAATTAGTGCTAGAAGTAAAGGAATAATAGATGTTTCAAAAATAATGAGATTATTTGGTGGTGGCGGAAATGAACATTCTGCTGCTGCAAGAGTAAAAGGTATGAGTATTGATAATATTAAAAAATTCTTAAATGATGTATTAATACCTGCTGGTTATTTAGAATATGCTGATATAAATGCTTTAAGAGAAGAAGAAGGTATGACACTTAACTTGACAAAATAAGTTGAAAAAACACTTTATAAATGATATTCTATAAGTGGATGTGATTTATATGAAGTATTTTGTAGATTACATAATAGAAAATAAAAAATAGAGTATTTTTATGATACTCTTTTTTAGTGGAGGATTTTGTGAGAAGTCAAGTTGAGCAAGAAAAATTAAGACTTATGGTATTTAATAGTGCTAGAGAATTAGGACAAAAAGTAGATGAGCATTTACTTGAAATGTATAATCTTGATAAAGAAAAATATACTTTTATTATTCCTATTAAAGAGAATTTCTTTGATGATGGACATATAAAGGTAGAAATAACTGAAACTGTTAGGGGAAAAGATATGTTCTTTTTAACAGATATTGGAAACTATTCTATAGAGTATAATATGCGTGGAATTGTTAATCATACAAGCCCAAATGATTTAATGATGCAGTTAAAAGATGGTATAGGTGCTTGTAGTTGTCATGCTGATAAATTGAATATAATTATGCCTTTATTATATGCAGGACGTCAACATAGAAGAAATACTCGTGAAAACTTAAGCTGTGGTGAAAATCTTAGAGAACTTGATAACATTAGTAGAATTAAAAGTTTTATTACTTTTGATGCACATGATCAAGGTGTTGAACATGCAATTAGAAATATGGAATTTGATAACTTTTATGCTACTAATACAATATTAGATAAATTTATCAATGATTTATCAGTAGATGATCTTAAAAACCTTGTTTTTGTTGCTCCAGATAATGGTGCAACTGGAAGAAGAAATGTATATTTAAATTCATTTAATTCTCCTTATATTCATAGAGAAGCAGGTAGTTTCATAAAACAAAGAGATTATAATAATTTAGTTGATGGTAAGTATCCAATTATATCTCATGATTATTCTGGTAATAATGATTTAAGAGGAAAAACAGCTATTGTAACAGATGATATGATTTCTAGTGGTGGAAGTATGTTTGATGTTGTTGATGAATTAAAGAAAAGACATGCTAAAAAAATATATATAATAGTTACATATGCTTTATTTACTAAAGGTATTGATACTTTTGAAAAGTATTATGAAGAAGGTAAAATAAATGGAATATATACAAGCAATTTATCTTATATTCCAAAAGAGTATCAAGAGAAGCCATGGTTACATGTTTGTGATTGTTCAAAAGAATTGGCTACTATAATATATGATATTCATAATGACTTATCTATTTCAACTATATTAAGAGATAGATCAGAACCAGTTAAGTTGCTTGAAAGGAAATTCAAAGGACAATAATTGATTTTTAAGAGTTTTTGTGGTATAATTAAGATGTTGAAAGGGAGTAGTTCTCACATAGTGTGAATCTATTTTCGTCAGGACGATATTTAATATCCGAAATAGAAATAATGAGCAAGACTTTCATAATATATAGAGTCTTGCTTTTTTTGACCAAGAAAATACTAAAAGTGCTAAAATTATATTGAAAAAAATGTTAAAAGATGTTATAATATAGCGCACTAGGGAGGGGTTTATAATGAATAAGAAAAAGAAAGCTTTATTACTAGCAAGTGTAGCATCATTAAGTATTTTATGTGGATGTGCTACAGATACTCCAAAATCAATTGAAACAGAAGATGGAACTTATGTTGAATCAAATGGAGAATATGTAAAATTAAATTTTGAACCTCAAGTTTTTGAACCAGGTACTCATATCATTCATTACAACCAATATATTGGAGATAGAAATGTTTATGGTAAAACAGATGGATGGGGTCAATCAAAAATAGATTTTCCAGAAGTACCAGAAGGATATAGATATGTTGAAACTATAACATTAGATCAAGGTGGGTATGGACATTTAAATTCAATAGTACATGTTTTTGTAAATGAATATACTATTGAAGCAACTCCAGTATATAATCCAAAAACTGGTAAAATTGAATATAGTGAACCAGGAAAAGTTATAGAAGAAAAAACTTTAGAATTAGGAGATTAAAAATGAATAATAAAAAGAAAGCTTTATTATTAGCAAGCATTGCATCATTAAGTATTTTATGTGGATGTGGAAGCCCATCAACAAAAAGAGTAAAATCAATTGAAACAGAAGATGGAACATATATAGAATCGAATGGTGAATATGTAAGATTAGATATTTCACCAAAAGTATTTGAACCAGGTACTCATATTATTCAATATGTTCATAAAGTTAATGATGGAAGCTCATATCATAATTCTCAATTAACAGAAGGATATAACAATTCATTGTTTTCACCTGATGTACCAGAAGGTTACAAAATAATTGGAACAACAGGGTACTCAAATAAAGATGGTTATGATAATTATATGGTATACATTATGGTTAATGAAGAAACTGTTGAAGTGGAAGGGAGATATGATATTAATACAAATAGTGTTATGTATAATATTCCTGGTAAAGTAGTAAAAGAAAAAACATTAGGATTAGGAGACTAAAAAAATAAATAGGGGGACAAAAACATGATAATATATGGCATGGAAGATATGCTTATAGACATTCAAAATATTAAAAATTTATCAAGTATTAAACTGGGCAGTTTTTTGTATAGTAGTGATAAATCTGGAAAAATGGAATTAGTACCACTACTAACAATTACATATGATGGTGGTAAAACTTTATCACTTTCAAGCAAAGAAAAATATTTTGATTCTTTTGTTAAGAAAGTGACGGAAGTTTACAATGATGAAAAAGATAATATTGTTGAAGATAGTTTAACTGATCCATTTAGATTACGTAGTCATATATTGATTGACGAACATACAAAAGATGTTCTTGAAAAAGGATCACTTAGAAACATAAATCAAGCATATACATTTTATGATAATAAATTTTCATATAATAATAGTTTATTATTTCAAAAAGATGAATTTAAATTACTATTTCCAATTATTAAGTATCATTTAGAAGATTTGTTTAGAAAGACAAGTACTAATGTTAAAATATTTGATACAATTCAAGGATATAGAGATAATTTCTTATTAAAAGCTAGTGTTGATGGATTAGAAAAAGTAATAAATGTTAGTTATTTTAAAGAAAATGAAAATAAATACATTTTAGAAATAGGTGGTCTATTTAATGAATGTAATTCATTTGCAATGTCTATTGAATTTAAAAAAGATAGAATTGTAGTAATAATAAACAATCAAAAATATGAACTTGTTTGTGAATATACATATTTAACAAATAATGAAAAGATTAAACAAATTATTAACATATCAAAGGGTAATAGAAGAGTTGTTTATGAAAATAAAGATTTAGAACAATGTGAAAATAATATTCCAAATATAACTGATTTAGATAGTAAATCTGACTTTATTTGGTATAAATTACCATGGAATGCAATGTATGGAATTAATAATGATGTTACCACTTTAAGTGATGAAGAAAAGATGGTTCAAACATATTCAATGTATGTATGTACTTTTCAAAAATCGTTTATGAAAAAAGAAAATTATTCAAAAACATATAAAAGAAATAGTACTGTAGCACTTAGTACAAATGAAGTAGTAATAGATGATATGTTAAAAAATACTATATGTATATGTGTTATTGATAATGAAAATATATTTGTAATAGAAACATCATTTTTAGATAGTAGATATCCAAATGGATATTATTTAGAAAAATTAAAAGATAAGTATTTTTATCATGTTGTAAGAAGTGAAAATGGTGTTAGTGATATTATGCTTAGTAATGGCATAAATGTAACAAAAGACGATATTCTTGTTAACTCAGATTTAAGAGATGAAGGAATTATATTGAGTTTAACGAAGGGGGATAAATAATGGAAGATAAAAATTATAGAAATTTAGTTAAAGCAATTAAGAATTCTACGAAAATAGGATATGATTTTCAAAGTTATTTACTTAATTATGTTAATGGTATTAAAAGTGGTAGACTAAATAACGACTTTATTGATGAAGATATATTAGTATCTGTTATACTTAGTTTTGCTAATGGAGAAATTAAAGCCGAAAATGAAGGTGAAAGTTTAATTGATAAATTTAATGAGAAAATAAATTCAGTTAAGTTTATGCTACCTGAAGGTGAAAAAACACCTGAATATGAAAGTATTAAAAGATCAATTATGATTAATAAAGAAGTTACATCAAAAGAATTATATTCTATATTAGGTAGTAGACTTGATTATGAACAAATAATGAACTTAATAGCTAGTGATAAATTATTGAAAGATAATGAAGTATATATTTTTAATTATGCTATTGAGGTAAGTCCTTATTGTATAAATGTAGAAGTATTAAAAAGAGAAATAGTTGCTTTTATGAATGGACTTAAAAATGTTACTGGTAGTATATCTGAATATTCTAATAAGAGATTAATTGAAGCTAAAAAAAGATGTGGTGTTTATCCAATTGATGAATATACTCTTGCTTCTATTTCTGAAACAGCTAGAAGAGCAGAAAGTATGGTTCGTCAACTTGAAAACATGCAATCAAGATTAGATGCATATGATGAAAGAAGCAAACTTGCTACAGCTAATGGATTAAAAGCTATAAATGATGCATCTAATAATACTTTAAAAAAATTACAAGAGGAAATAGATATTGCAAAAACTGCAATGATTCAAAGATTAGATGAATATTTAGTAACTTTAGAGCAAAACTTAAAATCTAGTAGTGATCAAATATTTAATAGTATTTTAAAAGATACTCAAGAAAGTTTAAAGAATATCAAAGTTTATGCACAAAGTATTAACAATACAACTACAGGAGATTTACTTAGAATTAAAAAAGCTGCTGAAGATAGTGTAGCATCACTTAAAAATTATATGGAAAATGAACCTGAACTTAGAAAAATAATCGAGGATGCCGCTAAGTCTGTCGCTGTTAAAGATGTATTATTAAATGGTGGAATACCTCAAGGAGGAACAACTACAGTAATTGAAAACCCTGATATTGCTATACCTCAATCATCTACATTAATTATTCCGGGTTATGATAAGCCAATAGTTCCTCAAAGTAAAAAGGTAATAATACCTACAACAGATGTTGATACAACAATATTACCTGCTTTTGATGAATCTATTCCTTTTGAAAAACGTCTTGAAAAAGTAATGAAAGAAAAAGAAAGAAGAGAGAAAAAAGGTGAAATATTCCATGAATTAGTTGATGAAGTACTAGTTTGTTTAATGGAAGGATTTTGGCCATATTTATATGGACCAAGTGGTTGTGGAAAATCATATATATTTAAACAAGCAGCTAGTTTACTTGGATTAGATTATGTAGAAAATGGTAAGATAGAACAATTACATACAATAATGGCATATACTAGACCTAATGGAGCATTTGCTGCTACTCAAACATTTATTGCTTCACTATATGGAAAGTTAATTTCTTATGATGAAATGGACTCTGGAAATACTGCTGTTCATATTGCTTTAAGTAAAATATATGATGCTATGAGAGATACAGTAAGCAATCCTAGTTCTCCTGCATTTGTTACATTTGCTGAAGATTTAGAAATTCCAATGAATCCAAATTTCAGAATGATAGGAGCAGGAAATACAAATGGTGATGGAGAAAATGAAATATATAATGCACGTGGTAAATTAGATGAATCAGTGCAACAAAGAATGAAACCCAAAGCTTTCTCATATGATAATAGAATAGAAAGAAGTATATTCTCTAAGTATCCTGAATGGTATAAAATATTTGTTAGATTTAGAAAAGCTTGTGATTTATATGCAGCAAGTCAAAACTATCCAGCAACTCCAGGTTTAATTACAACTCGTGATGGTGCTGATATTGTAAAAGTTTTAAATCATAATAGTCAAAGTGTAGATTGTATTATTAGAGAAAACTTTACTCAAAAGAAAGATGTTCCATATTTAAGAAATATAGCTAAAACATTCATGGATGCATACGGCATTACAAGTATAAATGAGTATCCACTTAATGGTAGTGTTAAAGCTAACTCTTTAGATGAAAAAGAAATAGCTAAATGTTTAGTGTATCGTTGCTTAAATCCAGAAACTAAAAGATTGTAATTGGTGAAGAATAATGGCAAGATTTAATAATTTACCAAATAATCATTTAAAATATCCAAGAAATATATTTCCTCCAGAAGAAGTAACAGTTGAAGGAAAAAAATGGACTCTTTATAGAGCAAGTTTTCCAAATTTATATAGTTTATATGATTATTTAAAAAGTGATCCTGAAACAAATAGTGTTGTTTTTAAAACATTGCAAAGTGAAGAAAATTCTGAAAAGCAATCAGGTAAGCCTTATAGTGAAGCTTTAGAAGATTTACTTAAGCAAGATGATGAAGAATATGAAAAATTTATTAAATTAGAAGGAAGTATAAATGGAGCTATTAAAGCAGAAACTTCTAAATATCAAACTGTAATGTCAGTTCAAGGTGGATATTTAAATGTACCTGCATATGTAGCAGGTGATCCTCTTTGTTATGAAAGAGTGGAAAGAGTAAAAAAACCAAAATTTATTAAAATGCATGTTCTTATTTCATATAGTGGTTCAACAGTTAAAAGTCAAGTTGAGAATAGAGCAATTATAATAGCTAGTATAATCAAGGCATTAGAAAGTGCTGGATATAGTGTTGATTTAAATGCATTTGAATTAAGTAAACTATTTAATGAATTAGAATGTACTACTATTAATATTAAAAGACATGGTGAAAGTATGAAAATGACAGATTTATATAAAATACTATGTCATATAGAGTTCTTCAGAAGGTTATTATTTAGAGTAATAGAAACTCTTGACGTACAGGAGTGTTGGAATCAAGGATATGGTAGAAAATGTACTAGAGAATTTACAGAAGAATTTTTCAAAATGGGAAAAGATGATATTTATTTTGATCAACCATCTAAAATGGGAATACATGGATATAGTAAAGCAGAGGATTTTGAAAGTGTTATAGACTATCTTAATTTAAGGGATAAGATAGATGTAGAAAAAGCAAAAGAAGACTTTAGAAGAGAAGATGTAAAGTTAAAATTAAAAAGAAGTAATAATTAAGTATTGCTTCTTTTTTATGATAGAATAATATTGAGGTGTGTTTTTTTATGAAAAGAATAAAGAAGTATTATTTATTTCAAATGAAGCCTATTCCATTAAATATACTATCATGTTTATTATTTATTGCTTTGATGGCATTTGCTTTATATACTACACCAGACTTGTTCAGGGATTTTTCTGAAAAATTAGTCAATATTAACATACTTTTGTTTTTTATATCCTTTTTGGCATATTTGATATTACATGAAATATTGCATAGTATTGCTTATGTAATATATGGAGGTAAATTTGATAAAATTGTTTATGGTATGGCATTAGAAAAAGGAATACTTTATTGTTTATGTAAGCAAAATGTTAGCAGAAATAATATTTTACATTCATTAATGTATCCATTATTTTTTATAGGAATTGTTACTTATATTTTATCTATTATATTTCATTTACCATTGTTATTTTTCTTATCAATATTTAATTTATCAGGTTGTAGTGGTGATATCATTATGTTCTTGTATATTTCTAAATTAGATAAAGATATTGAATTTACTGAACTTGATGATGAAATGTCTTTTGCAATTTATTCAGATAAAGATGTTAGTAAAATAAGTCATTTTGGTTTAAAATATATAAATGCTGTAGATGAAGTTGAAAGAAAAGATTTTAAAAAAGTTAAAATTAGTAAAACATCTAAAATAATAATAATATTAATTTTAGTAGTGTGTTTATTAACACTTATTATATAGGAGGATTATGAAAGAATTAATAAATATATTTAGTAGTGGTAAAATTGCTATACTTCCATCAGATACAGTTTATGGAATTTTTGCAGATGCGACTAATGAAGAAGCAATTAGAAGAGTAGATGAGGCAAAAGGAAGTAATAAACCTCATTTAATGGTTGTATCATCAATTGACATGTTGAAAGAATATGTTAGTGAAATAGATGATCTACAGGAAAAAATAATTAAAAAGTATTGGCCTAATACATTAACAATCTTATTTAAAAAGAATGATAAAATAAGTGATGAATTAACCAAAGGTAGTCCTCTAGTAGGAGTAAGAATGCCAAATAATAAGTTTTTACTTGATTTGTTAAATGAATATGGGAAACCATTATTATCAAGTAGTGCTAATATTACAAATGAAAAAGTAATAACAAATGTAAATATGTTAGATGATAGACTTAAAAGTAAAATAGATTATATTTATGATGCAGGTGATTTAAGTGATATTGCTTCTACTTTAATAAAAGTTGAAAATAATAAAATAATATTCTTAAGAGAGGGCATACTAGCAAATAGAATAAAAGAAGATTTTAGTGAATATATTGGTCAATAAGAACAAGTATGATACAATTAAATAGAAGTAAATTAAAGGAGAGAAATATGAGTATTTATGATTTAAAAGTTAAAACAAGAAAAGGTGAAGATGTATCTTTAAGTGATTTTAAAGGAAAAGTCTTGTTAATAGTTAATACTGCTACTGGATGTGGATTCACGCCACAATATGAGGCTCTTGAAAAGTTATATGAAACTTATCATGATAAAGGATTTGAAATACTAGATTTCCCTTGTAATCAATTTGGACATCAAGCACCTGGTGAAAATGATGAAATACATGAATTTTGTACTGCTAAATATAAAACACAATTTGATCAATTTGCTAAAATAGAAGTTAATGGTGAAAATGAGAGTGAATTATATACTTTATTAAAAAAAGAAATGCCAAATGAAGATGTAAAAGGTCTTAAAAATAAAATGGCTATGAAAGCAATTGAAAAGATTAGCACAACATGTAAAAAATCAGGAGATATTAAATGGAATTTCACTAAATTTTTAGTTGATAAGAATGGTAATGTTATTAAAAGATTTGATCCAACATCAGATCCAATGTCATTTGAAAATGATATTAAGGCATTATTATAAATAAAAATATTGTTTAATTTGGAAAAGGAGGATTAATAATGAGTGTTATTAATGGTAGTAAAGATAATTTTGATAGTGAAGTATTAAAAAGTGAAAAAAAAGTATTAGTAGATTTTAATGCTACTTGGTGTGGTCCATGTAAAATGTTAGCACCAGTAATTGAAGAAATAAGTGATGAAGTTAAAGATGTTAAATTTGTAAGTGTTGATGTTGATGATGAAGAAGAATTAGCTGAAGAATATGGAGTATCAACAATACCTTGTTTAGTACTTTTTGATAATGGAAAAGAAGTATCTAGAAACATTGGATTTATGCCAAAAGATGAAATTAAAAGTATTCTTGGAGGCAAATAATGTATGATATTATAATAGTAGGAGCAGGTCCTGCTGGTCTTACAGCTTCTATATATGCTAGAAGAAGTAATAAAAAAGTATTAGTACTTGAAGCTAACACATATGGTGGACAAATAATTAATACATTAGATATTGAAAATTATCCAGTAGAAATGCATATATCGGGATTCGATTTTGCAACTAAACTTTATAATCAAGCAAAAGAGTTAGGTAGTGAAATTAAATTTGAAAGAGTCAATGAAATTAAAAATTTAGATAATCATAAAGAAGTTATAACTACTAAAAACACTTATGAATGTAAGAGTGTTATTTTAGCAACTGGTTCTTTAAATAAACATTTAGGAATAGATAGAGAAAAAGAATTAACTGGAAAAGGCATTTCTTATTGTGCAACTTGCGATGGAGCTTTTTATAAGCATAAAGATGTAGCTGTAGTAGGTGGAGGAAATGTTGCAGTTGAAGATGCTTTATACTTAAGTGATATAGTAAATAAGGTATATATCATTTTAAGAAATGATACATTTAAAGCAGAAGAATCATCGGTTAATGATTTAAAGAAAAAAGATAATATAGAAATAATATATAATAGTAGTATAGTTAAACTAATTGGTGAAAGTAAACTTGAAAAAATTGTAATTAAAGATAAAAATGAAAAAGAAAAAGAATTGGATGTTTCAGGTTTATTTATAGCAATAGGTAGAACACCAGAAAATGAAAACTTTAAGAATTTAGTTAACCTTGATGAATATGGTTATATAATAACTAATGAGAATTGTCATACTAATGTTGAAGGTATATTTGCATCTGGAGATAACAGAGTAAAAGAGTTAAGGCAATTAGTTACAGCCACTAGTGATGGTGCTATTGCTGCAACTGAAGCTATTAAATATGTAAACAAAATATAAAAGGGAATTTAATTCTCTTTTTTATATGATAAAATATTATTAGGAGAGTGATAAAATGTTTAATTTAAAAGGAAGGGTTGCTGTTATAACTGGAGCTTCTAGTGGACTTGGACGTCAAATGTCTCAAGCATTTGCTAGTCAAGGAGCAGATTTAGTTATTTTAGCAAGAAGAATAGAAAGACTTGAAGAATTAAAAAGTGAATTAGAGAAAAAAGGATCAAAGGTATTAGCTATAAAATGTGATGTAACTAGTACAGAAGATATCGACAATGCTGCTAAAATGGCAGAAAAAGAATTTGGTAAAGTTGATATTCTAGTTAATTGTGCTGGCTCAAGTAAAGATGCCGGTGTTCTTGATATGACTGACGAAGAATGGGATTTTACAATTGCAACAGATCAAACTTCAGTATTTAAAATGACACGTGCTTTTGCAAATATAATGAAGAAACATAATTATGGAAGAATAATCAACATAGCATCTATGTATGGACTTGTAGGAAATACTGCTATGGGAACAGTTGCATATCATTCAAGTAAGGGTGGAGTAGTTAATTTTACTAGAGCAGTAGCTGCAGAACTTGCAAAATATAATATTACATGTAATGCTATATGTCCTGGATATTTTGAAACAGAACTTACTAAAGCAGTTTTAGATACACCTGATTTTCAAGCATATATGAAAGGTACTGTACCTATGCAAAGATATGGACATGAAGGTGAACTTAATGCAGGTGCTATTTTCCTTGCAAGTGATGAAGCATCTTATGTAACTGGAGCAATACTACCAATTGATGGTGGATATACTTGTGTATAAAAATGAGTAAAATTAAAGAATTATTAAATGATGAAAATTCAGTTCTAGTATTTGATATTGATGGTGTTCTAGCTTTGATGGAATTTGGTGTTTATAACCATTATGGCCTTTTATCAGATGAAGAGTGGAATAAAGCAAGTGAAACAATAAATTTTTATACAGAAGATAAAGTTAGTAAAAAAATACAAACTTTTTTGAAAAATAAAAATATGGATAGAATATTTGTTATTACAAGAGTATGTAATAAAGATGAAATTGAATATAAAAAAGATTATGTAAATAAATACTATAATATTTTAAGAGATAATGTTTATACAGTATTAAATAATAATTCTAAAGTAAGAGAATTACATGAAATTAGAAATAAATTTAATGATATAGAAGATTATCAATTAATAATGATAGATGATACTACTAAAGTATTAACTGAAATACAAGAACAAACACCATATTCAACTGCTCATATTAGTTCGTTTTTAGATATATAAATAAAAGTGCATATTTGCATTTTTATTTTTTTATAGTAAAATTTATAATGGTGAAGGTAGTATGTTATGTAGTTTAAATGATTTGAAAGTTTATAAGGAATATTATGACAATGTTTTAAATGGAAATATTGTATCTTATGATGAAAATGTAATAAAAAATCTTGCAACACATAAAAATAAAGAAGATGAACGTATGAAATCATTTTTATCAAATATTTTATCTCATAGCGGTAATACATCATATTTAGGAGTAAGATATTTGATACAATTCTTAAGTGATGATTATAAAATAGTAGATGGTTATCTAAATTGTTTTGATAGTGAATTATATCATTCATGGATTGAAAGTGACGATAAGGTGTATGATACTTTATTTGTTGGGGTATGGCCAAAAGACTTGTTTTATAAAGTTACAAGTCCATCAGTAATTAGAGTAATTGATCCAAAAAAAGATGAAGAATATAAAAGAATAAAAAACAAAACAATTGAAGTATTAGAAGATAAAAAAGAATTTGGATATATTGATTGGTATAATTACATGAAAGATAATTCAATTAACACCAGAGCTTTAACATATCCTAAAAGAATAAGAAAGTTTAATAATGAATGAAATATTTGAAAGATTAAATAAATCTAAATTTAGAAGTAGTTTTCATTTAAATAATAAAATGAAAGATTATACAAGAATAAAAGGTTTAGATGAAATTAAGAAACATGCCTATGATTTTGTTAATAGTAGACTTAAAAATAAACAAAAGAATGATGGTAAACAAACTCCTATGAAACAAGTTCATCCAGTATTTATAGCACAACATGCAACAGCCACTTGTTGTAGAGGATGCATGTATAAATGGTATCACATAAGTGAAGAAAAAGAGTTGAGTGAAAAAGAAATAGATTATTTCGTGAGTATTATTATGAAATGGATAGAAAATGAGATAAAATAGTCTAATGGTGATAATATGAGAAAAAAGTATATTGAAAAAAGAAAGAAATTTACAACAAATACTTATATGAAAGAAACAATTGATTGTGATTTAATTATTACTAGAGAAGATGAGACATATATTACAATAAAAAAATATAAGAAAATGAATGGTAAGTTTATTACTAAAAATATCGTTGGAAAAGAAATGACATATTTAGATGAAGGATATTATTTAGTTGAAATAACTCCAATAAATGAAAATTATAATATTAGATTTTATGTAACACCAGATAAGAGTGTTTTAGATTATTATATAGATATTACTTTAAAAAATGGTGTAGAATATAAAATACCATATTATATTGATTTATATTTAGATATTGTACATGATAATGATCAAGATAAAGTATATTTTGCAGATGAAGATGAATTAAAAGAAGCGTTAGATAATAAAATAATAAGTAAAAAAGATTACAATCTTGCTTATAGAGTAGGAAATAAATTATTAAAAACATTAAAGGAAAACAAGCACTTTAATATAGATGTAATTAAATATATTAACAAATACTATTAGGATATATTATAAAACAATTTATAGAAAGGATTTGAAATATGAAAAAAGAAGTAGAAGAATTATTAAATAAGGATAAAGGTTTCATAAATAATCAAAACTTTAAAATAGAAGATTGTAATGAAGAATTTGTAAAAATGAGTTATGAAATAAAACAAGAAGGGATGAATCCATATGATATAGTTCATGGTGGAGTACTATTTGGGCTTGCTGACACAACTTCTGGAGTACTAGCTGCAATACACAATAAAAAATGTGTTACAACTAGTGCAACAATTAATTATTTAAGTCCTGCTAAAAAAGGTAAGATATATGCAGTAGCTAAAGTTTTAAAAGAAGGTAAAAGTATAGGATACTATATTGTAGATATATATGATGAAGAAGACAATTTATTAGTTTCAGCAAACTTTAATATGTATTTTATAAACAAATAAAAAAATCTCTTGATGAGACTTTTTTATTTTAAATGTTTTTTGATTTCTGTAGTATTTTTCCAAATCATTATCTTGATTAGAACACCTTCAGCGATAAGTCTTGCAATTAAATTACCAAAAATTAATGTTAATAAGAATCCAATGAAGCTTTCGCTAATAAGTGCAAATGAGAATAATGTAATAAATATTGCACAGAAATAATAACCGATCTTAAGAATTGCTTCAATCATCATTTTATCAAATCTTAAGAAATCTTTTAGCCAAGCAAAGAATGGTTGTTTTGGATTTTCTTTCTTTTGTACAAATACAAAATATACAACAAAGCATCCTGCTAAAGCAACAATCAATGAAACAATAGTCCAAATAATAGCACCAGTTCCCATTGATGGTCCATTACTAATTAAGTTATTTCCATAGTTATAACTTCCATAAGTATTATACATTTAAAATCGCTCCTTCCTTAAATATATATTATCATATTATTAAAAAAATGTGAATAATTTATTATTTAATATTCATTTAATATTTGTTATATATAATTTAATTGTTGAAAGGAAGAGTGATGCTTATAAACAAATTAAAAATATAGAAAATAGAATATAATAATTAATAAAATAATAAATATTTTTTCACACACACCTACCTTAATAAAAGTCATATTTAATATGACTTTTTAATTTCAATATGATAAAATTTAAAATAGAGGTATTATGAATAGAATATTAAGTTTATTTGATTGTCCACTTAAAGATGTTAAAAGATTGCTACCAATTATAAGTAAACAAGGTTTTAATGCAGTACAGGTTTCTCCTTTGCAAAAAACTAAAGATGATAGTACAAAAGATTGGTGGATTCTATATCAACCAATTGGTTTTGAAATAGGAAACAGAATTGGTTCTAAAAGTGAATTATATGATTTATGTATAGAAGCTAGGAAATATGGAATAAATATAATAGTAGATGCTGTTATTAATCATACTGCTAATAAAAGTGATAAAGAATACTTAGTTCCTCATGAAAAAGTAGATATTGAATTATTAAAAAACCCAGATTGTTTTAAAGAAAGAAAGCAAATTGATAATTGGGATAGTAGATATCAAGTTACTAATTATTGTATGGGACTTCCAGGACTTAATCCCAATAATAAAATTGTTCAAAATAAAATAATTAATATGTTAAATGAATATATTGATGTTGGAGTAAATGGCTTTAGATTTGATGCGGCAAAATCAATTGCTTTACCAAATGAAGGTTGCGATTTTTTTCCTATAATAACCTATTCATTAAAAAGGTGGATACCACTCATATATGGTGAAGTGTTATTTGCAGACAATAGATTAATAGAAGAATATGCAAAATATATGAAAGTTTTAACTAATAGTGATGCATATAATAAAGATAGTATAATTAAATTTGTAGAAAATAAAGATAGCTATTTATCAAAAGATTTAGGATGGACTAAAAATTGGACTAAAGAAATGGTTAGCGATGCATATTCAAATATGGTTAATTATTATCCTAATACAATTTATTATGCTAGAAATTATAGTGATGACTGGTACGAATGGCAATCAGATAGGGTAAGAGAAGCTAATAAAAAATTGATAAAACATTAACATTTTTATTCTTGTTTTATAATATGTAAAATGATAGAATATCATTGATTATATAAAGAAGGGAAATATATTATGTTTGAGCTTGTATCTAAATATAAACCTAGTGGGGATCAAGTGACTGCTATTGAAGAATTAGTTGATGGAATACAAAGTGGAAAAAAAGATCAAGTATTACTTGGTGCCACAGGTACTGGTAAAACATTTACTATGGCAAATGTAATAGCAAGAGTTAATAAACCAACTCTTGTTTTAGCACACAATAAAACTTTAGCTGGACAATTATATGCAGAGTTTAAAGAATTATTTCCTAATAATAAGGTTGAATACTTTGTTAGTTATTATGATTATTATCAACCAGAAGCATATGTACCAAGCAAAGATTTATATATAGAAAAAGATTCATCAATTAATGATGAAATAGATGAACTAAGACATGCAGCTACAGCTGCAATAATTGATAGAAGAGATACAATAATAGTATCTAGTGTTTCATGTATATATAATATTGGTGAAAAAGAAGAATATATAAATAAAATGTTAAATCTTTATGTTGGACAGACTATAGAAAGAGATAAAATACTTGAAAAACTTGTTAGTATGCAATATGAAAGAGGAATGATTGATTTTAAACGTGGTACTTTTAGAGTAAATGGAGATGTTATTGAACTTATTCCAATTGGCGAAAAGAAAAGTGGAATAAGAATAGAAATGTTTGATGATGAAATAGAAAAAATATCTTTATTCGATCCACTAACTGGTAAAAATAATAAAAGTGTTAAAACAATTAATATATTCCCAGCATCATTATTTGTAACAAGTGATGAAAAGTTAAAAGAAGCAACTTCAAGAATAGAAAAAGAACTAGTTTCTAGATTAAAAGAATTACATGAACAAGGAAAACTATTAGAAGAACAAAGATTAAAAGAAAGAACAATGTATGATTTGGAAATGCTTCGTGAAACTGGATTTTGTCATGGTATAGAAAACTATAGTAGACATTTAAGTTTAAGAGGTGAGGGTGAAACACCAACAACTCTAATTGATTTTTTTCCAAAAGATTTTCTTTTAATGATAGATGAAAGCCATGTTACACTTCCTCAAGTAAGAGGTATGTATAATGGGGATCATATGAGAAAGAAAACACTTGTTGAATATGGATTTAGACTTCCAAGTGCAATGGATAATAGACCTTTAAAATTTGATGAATTTAGAAACAAGTTAAATCAAACAATTTATGTATCCGCAACACCAGGTGATTATGAATTAGAATTAAGTGGAAAACCAGTTGAACAAATTATTAGACCAACTGGACTATTAGATCCAATTATTGAAGTTAGAAAAACTAAAAATCAAATTGACAATATATTAGAAGAAATAAATAAGCGTATTGAAAGAAATGAAAGAGTATTAATAACTACATTAACTATTCGTATGAGTGAAGAACTAACCTCATATTTAAAAGAACTTGGATATAAAGTTACTTATTTACATAATGAAATAAAAACTTTAGAACGTTTAAATATAATAAGAAATTTAAGACTTGGTAAAATAGATGTGGTTGTTGGAATAAATCTTCTTCGTGAAGGTCTTGATATTCCTGAAGTTTCATTAATATGTATAATGGATGCTGATAAGCAAGGTTTCTTAAGAAGCGATAGAAGTTTAATTCAAACTATAGGACGTGCTGCTAGAAATGAAAATGGTATGGTAATAATGTATGCTGATTATATTAGCGATGCTATGAAAATAGCAATAGATGAAACTAATAGAAGAAGAAGTATTCAAGAAAAGTATAATAAAGAGCATAATATTACACCAAAAACAATTATTAAAGAAATTAGAGATGCCATTACTAATGAAGTTGAAGAAGAGAAGATAGAGAAACAAAAATATTCTAAGAGAGAAATCAATGATATGGTATCTAGATTAGAAATTGAAATGAAAGAAGCTGCTAGTAAACTTGATTTTGAAAGAGCAACTGAACTTAGAGATATAATATTTGAACTTAAAGGAATAGAAAAATAAAAAGATGTTTATATGAACTGAACCCCAAAAGTTGGACAGTTTATAAATAGTTTCTAATTAGAGGATTGTAACCTGTAATTTATAGGTGACAGTCCTTTTAATTTTAATTT
>CACWUS010000012.1 GCA_902764145.1 uncultured Erysipelotrichaceae bacterium
AAATAACTGACATTTTCAAAAAAACACTAAATTTTATAAATCATTTCAAAATAAAACCTCTAGTTATTTTTCAAACTAGGGGTTTGTCGACAATCTGAAATAAAGTGATTTAATTCACTTTATTTTTTTGTTATAATAATTTCTATGAAACAAAAGAAGAAATATATTGCTGTTATTTTAATATTTATAATACTAATGATTTTAGTGTTAATTTTCTTTATGAAAAGATACAAAGAAATTAGTATAATGAATAAATCAAAAGAGTTATTAAGCGATTTGTATAGTATTAAGTCAGGTGATTATAAATTAAAAGATGGAATCCTTTTTAGTACTAGTGGTTCAGTAATTAATAAAAAATATTATTTTGATGGTAATGGTAAAATTAATATAGATGAATATGGTAATGTTAAATTTAAGATTAATTATGATAATAAATGTATAAGTAAAACATCTCTTGGTAATATAGAATTATTAAATGAAAGATGTATGGATTATTATAGTTTTAATGTTGAGATAATTAAAAATAACTCTAAAATATCATTTATAAGTAATGAGAAAAATCTATCATATAAGTTGTCATATAAAGATGACTTTAAAGGTGTATGGAATAATATTAATACTGATAATTTATTACTTAAAAATTATAGGGAAGGTAAAAACTATATCTGGTTCAAAGATAAAAATGGAAATTTAAGTAAAAAAATAGAATTTGAAGTAGAGTGTCTAGATACAAGAAATGCTAAGTATAATAAAGATGTTTTTTATTGTAGTGGTTCTACAGTAAATATAGATGATATTGAATGGGTTATTATAGAGGATAATACTAAATATACTAAATTAATGAAGTATTTACCTCTTGATGAAAAAATAAGTCCTTGTACTAAATTAAATGAAGGTTATTGTTTTTATAACAAAAATAACAAAATTACACACAAATGGAGTAATTCATATATAAATTATTATTTAAACAACATTTTTATTAATAAATTATCATCTGAAACTCGTAATTTAATTATAGAAAATGAAATATGTAATGATTACGAAAACCATTCATGTAATAATGAAATCTGTGGTGGGTATAGTAGGGAAGAAATTGATCATAATAATTATGTATGTAGATATTATACAAATAGTCTAATTAAAATTATTTCTTATGATGAATTTAATTATGTTTATTCTCGTAGTAAAGATAAAAAAGTAATTAATGGAAATTATTGGGCTATTAATACATATGAGAATGATAAAGGTAGTTCCATTCAGTTTAATTATGATTTTTATATATTAGAAGATTTAACAAATAAACTTGATATTAAACCAGTTATTATGCTTAGAAAATAGTAAAACTCTTGAATTTTAGTTCAAATATTGTTATCATTATTATAGATGGTAGGAGGGTTTATTATGGATGAACCTAAAGGACAAACAATATTTTTATCAATAATTGGTATTGCCACTTTATTAATTGCTATTGTGGGCGCTACTTTTGCTTGGTTTAGTATTAGTGTTACTGGTAATGAAAATCCATCTGATATTGTTATCACATCTGGAAATTTAGGACAAGTAAGTTTTACAGATGGAACAGCAATTGATATTGGTAATTTAATGCCAGGTACATTTACTACTAAAACATTCACTGTTAGTCAAACAGATCCATCTGCTACTGGTCAAATATCTTATGATATTATGTTAAATGTTAGAAGTAATACTTTGTCTCCAAATGCAGAAGGAGAATTTATACATAAACTTACTTCTTCTGGAAATACTAATGGTGGAACACTTGCAACATTAAAAGAAACGCCTGTTCCTACTGAAAGTACAATAATTGGTAGTGGGGTTATTGAGGGATATGAAGTTCACACATATGAATACACTATTGGTCTTAATAATGTAGATAGAGATCAAAATGCAGCTCAAGGAAAAGAATTTTCCGGATATTTATCTGTTAAAATATCAAATGAAGGAGTTAAATAAAAATTGTAAAATAAAAGTGAAGTAAATCACTTTTTTATTTTGTTCAGTTGTATAAAATTATTAAATTTGTTATTATGAATTTATGATAGGAGTATAGTATGAAAGGTAAAAAAATACATATAATTATATATATATTAGTTTTAATATCTATATTTGCTATGTTTGCAGGTAGTTTTTATATGTATTATAAGAATGTTATTAAGAAAGATGATACTAATGTAATTATTAAAAATTTAAATATGCTAGTCTCTTTTGAAAAAAGTAGTCAAATTAACATTCATAATATTAAACCTGGATTTGAAGATAGTATTACTTTTTCAGTAGAAAATTATAGTGAAGATACAATAGGTAACTATAAAGTAATAGCTGAAATAATTACTCCATTATCAAATATGAGTGATGATAATTTTTTATACACAATTGAAAGTACTTCTGAAAGTAATGATACATCAAATAAACTAATTAATATTAGTGATGTTCCAGTGCCAGTTGTAACAAAAGAAATAGGAACTGCTACAATTACACCAAATAATATTCATAATTATAAAATAACAATTAAATTAAAGGATGATGCTGATAAAAGTAAATATTCAAAAGATTCATTATTTTCTTTAAGAATAAAAGTATCAGTTGATAATAACTAGGTGATAATATGGAAGAAGATAAGGTTGTTAAAAGAAAAAAGAAATTTAAAAAAATTTCTTCTATTGTTAGTTATATTTTGATAATATTATTAATGATAATTGCATCATTTTTTATATTGTATGTTATTTGTGGAAAGATAGCTGAAAAGCGTGGTGAGAATCCACCATTTGGATTATATACAATTATTAGTCCTAGTATGACACCAAAAATAAAAGTATATGATGTTGTTTTTGTTAAAAAAATAAATACAAATGATTTAAAAGTTAATGATGTTATTACTTTTTATTCTACAAATTCATTTTTTGGGGGAACTCCAATAACTCATAGAATTATTGAGATTGTTGATGTTCCTGATGTTGGAAAGATGTATAGAGTAAAAGGTGATGCTAATGAAATTGCTGATGATGAGAAAGTTTATCCTAACAATGTAATAGGAAAGGTTATGTTTAAAATTCCTCAACTTGGAAGACTACAATATTTTCTAGCATCTAGAACAGGTTGGTTAGTAGCAATATTAATACCTGCTCTTGTAATAATAGGCTATGATATTTATAAACTAATTAGATTAATAAAACTTAAAAATAAACTAAATGAACTAAGTGAAAATAGTCTACAATAAGTAGACTATTTTAATTACCTAAAAATCTTGTTAGTTCTTTTGAAACATATTTACTTTCATCTTCATTATCTAAATCAACATGCATTGTACTATCTATGTCATATCCTAATTGATAACATATATTATGTGCCTGCCATTCATTTAACATTGAGTTAAAACTTCTATTCCATGATGATGGATTTTCTTTTTCATATTCTAATAATATATTTAATATTCTTTCCATTTCATTTTTATCAGTGATTTTATAAGAATCAATTATCTTAAAATTACTATTTTTATCATGTCTACAATCTAAAATATAAACATTATTTGATTCTTTATTATAAACGTAACCTAATTTATCGCAAGTAGTAATTATTATTCTTTTATCATTGTAATCTACATATTCATAATTAATGTCATGTGATATATTAATATCATTATTATCACTTTTTACTTTTGGTGATAGTAAAATTGTTGAATATAGCATTAATAATATTAGTATTTTCTTCTTAGTAGTTGTTTTCATATTTGACTCCTTGGTAGAATATTTTAACATAAATGTATTCTTTTGTATAATCATTTTACGTTAAATAATTAAAAAATAATAGACAAATGTAATAATATGTTATATGCTTAAATTAGATATAGTTTGTGAAAGGAGACATAAACATGAAAAAATTATTAGGAGGATTATTATCTGTACTATTAGTATTTTGTTTTGCTTTAAGAGTTAATGCATTAAGTTCAAGTGATACTAAGTTATTAAATAACATTAAGAGTGATGTTCAATCTATTGTAGACAATGAAATAGGTGAAGGACAAGTTACTATTGAAACTACTCCTAGTGGAAACACAGTTACTATTTCATTAACTGGAATACTCGAAATGTCATTCAATGTAACTTTAAAGGATAATATTATTACTTATAGTAATGCTTCAGGAGATTCAAATGAAACATTAGCATTGGGTTACATATTAAAAGCAATAACAGATGTTGATGGTAATACATTAATTAATAATAGTAGTAATTATACATTTAATGAAAATGGTCTTGAGATTGTAGCAAGTAGCGGAAATATTACAAGTTTAAAAGTTGATGCTAAGAATGCTACATTATCAGGAGGATATAGTTCTTCAACTTCTACATCAACTGAAACTACAACAGAAAAGACAACAGAAACAACTGAAAATCCTAAAACTGGTGTATTTGTTCCAGTAGTTGGTTTATCAGTATTAATTGTTGCTAGCGTTGTTTGCTTAATATGGATTAGTAAGAAAAACGTATTTGGAGGATTTTAATAATTAAACGTAGTTTATCTACGTTTTTTTTATGTTATAATATTTCTGAGGTGTTAATATGATTACATTATTATCAATTTGTGATAGTTCAACTGGTGCATATATAATGTACTATATTAAAATACTTTTATTAATTATTAGAATTGTTGTACCAATTATATTAATTGTTAGTTGTATGATATCTGTTGTTAAAACAGTTAGTTCTAATGATAGTGATATGGTTAGTAAAATGTTAAAGAATTGGGTTAGTAAAATAGTGGCTGCTATATTAGTATTTATGATACCTACATTTGTTTATTTGATAGGGGATTTAGTTTCAAGTAGTGCAGAAGTTAAATCTTGTATTAAAAATGCTTCTTTATCAAGGGCTAAAGATTTAAAAGAAAAAGAAGAAGCTAACAAAAATAAAGCTATAGAATCTTGGAAAGCAGAGATGGAAAAGAAAAGACAAGAAGAAGAAAGAAAAAGACAGGAGGAAAAAGCAAGGAAAGAACAAAATAATGGTTCAAATGGTGGAGGAGAAACATCTCCTGTATCTGTGACTAAAGTAAATATGAGAGATATAGGTTGTGATGAATACTATAGTTCAACTCTTCATAGAGAATATTTATATTTTAATACATCTGTAGCAAATGAAGTTCATGAGATATTTGTTAAGATGTGTTCATATGTTAATTCAATTCCATATGTAAATAGAATTCAAGATGCTGGATCATATGTAGAAAAAGCCGGTTATCATGGAAGGGGACTTGCAGTAGATTTATTTACTGAATACACATATAATGCAAATGGTAAAACATATAGACCATATGGGCTATATAAAAATCCAGCATGGGATGCATATTCTAAATTTGTATGTGAAGCATGTAATGGAAATGAAAGTTGTCCACAAAACATAAATTATCATATATATCATAATATTTTTGCACAATATGGTTGGTGTTGGGGTGGCAACTGGAGTCCTGAATATTTCGATCCAATGCATTTTGAAAAAACTGATGGTGGTTGTTCTACAACTAGGAAACTTAAGATTACATGTAATTAAAAGATAGTTTTTCAAAACTATCTTTTTGATATATATAAAATAATGTTATACATAACATAAGAAATAATCATTAATAGAATTATTCCAGACATTACAAGATTTAGATTAAACACTTGTGATCCATATAATATTAGATAACCAATTCCCGCTTTTGATGTTAAAAATTCTCCTGTTATTACTCCAATTAAACACATAGATATATTTATTTTTAATGTACTAAGTATTACACTTTTATTAGATGGAATTACGCAATTAAATAGTATATCTTTTTTATTTGCATTAAATGTTTTTAATAATTTAATTTTTAATGGGTCTGTGTTTTCAAAACCATTATAAATTGTTTGTATACTTACAATTATTGATATTAAGACCGATATAGTTATTATGCTTTTTATATTGGCACCAATCCATATAATTATTATTGGGCCTAATGCAACTTTAGGAAGTGAGTTAAATAGTGTTATATATGGATCTAATATTTTATATAATATTTTATAATTATAAAGTATTGTGGCTATAAAAATTGAAAGAAAACTTGTTATTATAAATGATATTAATACTTCTTTGATAGTTATCCATATATGAAATAATAAGTTATTTTGTCTATATAAATTTAGTATAGTTATTAATATATTTTTAGGTGAACTAGTTATAAATGTATTAATATAATTTTTATTAGCAAGTATTTGCCAAATAGTAATAAATAAAATAAATATAGCTATTTGACTTAAATGAATGATTATTTTATTTTTTTTAATTTTAGATATGTATTTTTTATATGTCATTTTTCTATATCACTCCATATTAAATCAAAGTATTTTTGAAATTCTATAGTTTTTCTGTTTTGAGTTGGAGTGTTTTTATTTATATAGTTAATATTATAAATATTTTTAATACTAGCTGGTCTTTTTGTTAATACAATAACTTTATCACAAAATGATATTGCTTCTGAAACATCATGAGTTACAATTACTACGGCTTTATTTTCTTCTTTAATAATTTTATATACATCATCACACACTTTTAATCTTGTTTGATAGTCTAGTGCAGAAAAAGGTTCATCTAATAAAAGTATATCTGGTTTAATAGCTAATGTTCTAATTAATGCTACTCTTTGTTTCATACCACCTGAGAGTTCATTTGGATATTTATCTTTGAATTCATATAGCCCATATTTTTTTAATAAATGAACTACATATTTTATATTATCATCATTTAATGATTTTGATATCTTTAAACCTAAAATAGAATTTTCATATATATTTAGCCAAGGAAAAAGAGCATCTTCTTGGAGCATATATCCAATTTTTAGATTTTCTTTTTTAATTATTTTTCCTTCATAATCTTTATCTTGATTAGAAATAATATTTAAAATTGAACTTTTTCCACAACCACTAGGACCTATAATACCAGTAAAATTATTATCTATATCAAATGTAATATTGTTTATTGCTTTTGTTTCTTCATTAATAGAATAATATGATTTAGATAGATTTAGTATTTTAATTAAATTCATTTGTAATAAGTGCTTCTATTGTAACTTTCTTATCTAATGTTTTACCATAAATCATTATATCTATTAATCTATAATAATCATCTATATTAATAGTAGTATTTTCATACCATGCATCTATATTTTTATATCTTTCTACTAGAGTAGTTAAATTTTGAATTGTAGTATCTGGAAATTCATTGATAATTGCTTTAGCAATTGTTTTTGAATCATTTTTATGAACAAATTTTAATCCTTTATTTAAAGCTTTATTAAATTTTTTAAGTTTGTCTTTATTATTATTTATGAAATCTTCTTTAGCATAGAATGTAGTATATGGAACATTACCTGTTATATTACCAAGTGATGAAAGAACACATCCATATTTTTGTTTTTCTATGCTTGTTGCATTTGGTTCAAATAAATTAACAAAATCTCCTTCACGCGCTATAAAAGCTCCAGTTAATCCAGCAAATTCTACACTAGTATCTATTTTTATATCATTTTCACTAACATTAGATTCTTTTAATGCATATTTAAACATTAATAGAGGCATGCCTCCACTTCTTCCTGCTAGAATTTTTTTACCAGTTAAGTCTTTCATTTCAAATCTATCTTTATATTTACAATCTCCAACTATAAATTGTCCATCTTTTTTAGTAAGTGAAGCAAAAGTAATTAATTTTTCTTTTGAGTTTTTATATACATATATAGTTGCTTCTGGTCCAGAAAATCCTATTTGTGAATCTCCTGATAATACTGAAGTAGCAACTTTATCTGCTCCTGGGGTTAGAATTACTTCAACATCTAATCCTTCATCTTTAAAATATCCATTTTCTATTGCTACATACCAAGGGGCGTAGAATACTGAATGAGTAACTTCTGATACAACTAGTTTATTATCTTTATTTGTTTTTCTTGTTGAAATAAATATCAAAAATATAATAATAAATATTGTTAATAAAGTAATAGCAATTCTTTTCATTTCTTTCCTCTCTTTCTTCATAGTATTATATTCTAATACATATTAAAAAGTGATTTTATTAGATTGTACTTCAATTATTAAAATGATATAATAATTTTATAATAGGGGAAAGTGATATATATGAAAGATAATGTAATTGTAAAATTAGAGAATGTTAGTAAAAAATTTGATGATAAATATGTAATCAAAAATTTTTCATTAGATATATATGAAGGTGAGTTTATTACATTATTAGGATCTTCTGGTTGTGGTAAAACTACTGTATTAAGGATGATATCTGGCCTTGAGAATGTTACTAGTGGGAAAGTGTATATTGATTCTAAAGATGTTACAAACGTTGATGCTACTAAAAGAGAAGTAAATACTATTTTTCAAAATTTTGCTTTATTTCCTAAAATGACTGTTAAAGAAAATGTAGCTTTTGGTTTAAGAATGAAAAAAGTGGAAGAAAAAGAAATTGAAAAGAAGGTTTCTTTTGCTATAGATTTAGTAAAACTTAAAGGATATGAAAATAGATATCCACATGATTTATCTGGTGGGCAACAGCAAAGAGTTGCAATAGCTAGAGGAATAGTAATGAATCCTAAAGTATTACTTCTTGATGAATCTTTGTGTTCTTTGGATTTAAAACTTAGAAAAAGCATGCAAATTGAACTAAAAAAATTACAAAAAAAACTTGGGATAACATTTATATATGTTACACATGCACAAGATGAAGCACTTAGTATGAGTGATAGAATTGCAATTATTAATAAAGGAGATATTGTTCAATTAGATACTCCAGAAAACATATATAATCATCCTAAAAATGTATTTGTTGCTGATTTTATTGGAGAAGCAAATATAATACCAGCTAAAGTTATTAAAAAAATAGATGGTGGAATAAATGTTAAAATGTTAGAAAACTTTTTAATAGATATAAAAACAGAAGAAGAATTTGAAAAAGGTGAAGATATAAAGGTTGTTGTAAGACCTGAAGATATAGCTGTTAGTAAAAATGAACTTGTTGGTTCAATTAAGGGGGTAATTATTGATTCTACATATAGTGGTAATTCAACAAATTTAATAATTGACATACCAGGGGATTTTGATATTAAGGTATCAACAACTGATGAATCTAAATTTAGAGAAAATGAGAATGTTTATATAAAATTTGATAGTAATAAGATTGTACCATTAAGGAAATAAGAATGAAAAATAACAAAATATTTAAAACAATTTTTACATTACCTATATTAGTATATACTTTTATACTAATTGTTTTACCATTGTTATATATTTTGTTTTTGAGTTTTTGTACAAGTGATTCTTATGGTGGAATTATATATGAATTTACTTTTAGTAATTATATTAAAATATTTGATTTAACTTATTTGAAAATATTATTTAAATCTGCTTTAATTGGAGTAATTACTACAATAATATGTATTCTTATTTCATATCCTTTTGCATTAATATTAAGAAGGAAAAGTGCTCATATACAAAATTTAGTTACTAAATTAATAATGATTCCTTTTTTAACAAATTCTTTAATTAGGACATATGGATGGATTATATTACTTAGAAAAAATGGAATTATTAATAATGGATTAATCATGGGTGGTCTTACGTCAAGTCCACTTAATCTTATGTATAATAGATTTGGAATAGTAGTAGGTATGGTTTATACTTTACTTCCTTTTATGTTACTTCCAATTTGCTCTTCAGTATTTGAAATTAATAATGATTTAATAGAGGCTGCTAAGGATTTAGGTGCTAAACCATTACAAATATTTAGAAAAATAATTATTCCTGAAACTATTTCAGGTGTATTTAATGGGTCATTAATGGTATTTATTCCAGCAATTGGTTATTTCTTTATAACTGATATTCTTGGTGGTGGAAAAATAATGATTATTGGTAATTTAATAAAGAATCAATTTTTAACTGCTAGAAATTGGCCATTTGGATCTGCTATATCAATTTTCTTAATAATTATTACATTCTTACTTGTTAAATTATATAAACGTCTTGGTGGTAAAATGGATGATTTAGGAGGGTTCTAATGAAAGGAAAGTATTCTAAATTATTATTTATTATATTAGTTTTCATATTCTTATATTTACCAATTGGTGTGTTAATTGCATATTCTTTTAATAGTGGTTCTACAAATTTGATTTTTGAAGATTTTTCTTTTAAATGGTATCTAAATATCATTAAAAATACTGATTTAGTTAATGCATTTTTAAATACACTTTTAGTAGCCGTAACAAGTACTGTTATATCGACTGTTATTGGTACTATTTCTGCATATGGCTTATATAAGTTTGATTTTCCATTTAAAAAACTTATTAATAGTTTAATATATATACCTATCGTAATACCTGAAATAGTATTAGGTATATCTTTGTTATCGGTTTATACATTAATGAAATTAGAACTTAGTATATATTCAATAATTGTTTCACATATTGCATTTTCAATACCATATGTGATAGTTAGTGTTAAGACTACATTAACAAGTCAAACTATAACTTATGAAGAAGCTGCTAAGGATTTGGGTGCTAGTAACTATTCAATTTTTAAGAAAATAATTATGCCAATAATTACTCCTGGAATTGTTAGTGGTGCTACTCTTGTATTTACATTATCTTTAGATGATGTTGTTATTAGTTATTTTACTGCAGGACCTGGAAGTAATACATTACCTCTTTATATATATTCAATAATGAAAAGTGGAATAACTCCGGATGTTAATGCTTTAACATCAATACTATTATTAGTAACGTTTGTTATATTAATAACTCTTACAATAGTGCAAAGTAGAAAAATAAGAAAAGAGGCATTATGAAAAAGATAATTATAGTATTTATTGGTATTTTATTATTATGTGGATGTAGTAGTAAAAGCTATGAAAATGGTGAGATTAATGTACTTAATTGGTCTTCATATATTCCATATGAAATAATAAGTAATTTTGAAAAAGAGTACAGTATTAAAGTTAATTATGGTACTTATTCATCTAATGAAGAATTACTTGCTAAAATAGCATCATCTAAAAATGGAACGTATGATCTAATATTTCCAAGTGATTATATGGTTGAATTAATGATAAGTAGGGATATGCTTGAGAAAATGGATAAGAGTCAAATTGATAATTTTAGTAATATTAATCCAATGTTTTTAAATCAAAAGTTTGATCCTAATAATGATTATTCGATTCCCTTTTTAGCAGCAACATCAGTAATAGCTGTAAATAGGGATAGAGTTAAAGATGAAATTAATAGTTATAATGATTTATTAAATTCCAAATATAAAAATAATATTGTATTATTAGATGATCAAAGAATAGTAATCGGTATGGCTTTACAAGCAAATGGTTTTGATATGAATAGTACAGATAGTAAAAAATTAGAAATAGCTAAAAAATGGTTGCTAAAACTATATGGTAATGTTAAAGCATTTGATAGTGATAGTCCTAAAACTTTCTTAATGACAAATGAAGTAGATATTGGTGTTATATGGAATGCAGAAGCTACACTTGCTCATGAAGATAATAAAAATATTGAAATAATATATCCAAGTGATGGCTTTGCACTTAGTTTAGACAATTATGTGCTTGTTAAAGGTGCTAAAAACAAAGAGAATGCTTATAAATTTATTAATTATTTATTAAGGCATGATATAAACAGAGAAATTACAAATTATTATCCATATTTAAATACAACGATAAGTAATATGAATGTTGATATGAATGATCTTTTTAATATTTTTTTAAATAGTAGCTATGTAGAAAATATTGGAAGTGATATTTCAAAATACGATAAAATTTGGGCTGAAATAAAATAGAAAAAGTGATGGACTTTTTGATATCAAAAAGTTATAATTATAATAGGGCGTATGGTAGACGGAAGGAGGTGAAGTAGTTGCAGAAAAACTTTGTTGATACTCAAGATTTTTCAAAAGAAGAATTATTAGCAATGAAGAATCTAGGAATTAAGATGAAAAAATATCTTAAAGAGGGTAATGTTCTAAATGTTTTATACCATAAAACATTGGGAATGGTTTTTGAACAAAAATCTACTCGTACTAGAGTTTCTTTTGAAACAGCTATGACTCAACTAGGTGGTCATGCTCAATATTTAGCTCCTGGTCAAATACAATTAGGTGCTCATGAAAGTTTATATGATACTGCTAAAGTATTAGGTAGACTTACAGATATATTGATGGCACGTGTAATTGAACATAAATCTATTACTACACTTGCAGAACATGCTGGTGTTCCAGTAATAAATGGAATGAGTGATTATAATCACCCTACACAAGAATTAGGAGATTTAATTACTATATTTGAACATAAACCTAAAAACAAGAAATTTGAGGATTTAAAGATAGTATTCTTTGGAGATGCTACACAAGTTTGTGCCAGCCTTGCAATGTTAACAACACATTTAGGTGGACATTTTGTGCAATATGGTCCTAAGGGATTTCAATTAAATAAGCATTTTCAAGATATTTGCAAAAAGAATTGCGAAAAATCTGGTGGAACTTTCTTAATTACTGAAAATGAAGATGAAGCATTAAAAGATGCAGATTTCATTTATACAGATGTATGGTATGGATTATATGAATCTGAATTACCAGAAGAAGAAAGAATGAAAATATTCTATCCAAAATATCAAGTTAGTATGGATAAAATTAAAAAAGCTAGTCCTACAGTTAAATTTATGCATTGTCTTCCTGCTACTAGAGGTGAGGAGGTTACTGATGAAGTCATGGACTCTGAATACTCAGTAGTATTTGATGAAGCAGAAAATAGATTAACTGCTATGAGAGCTATACTTGTTACTTTAATGGGTAAAGAACAAGAAACATTAAGAATTATGGAAGGTAAAAAATAAAAATGGAAAAGACAAAGAAAAAATTTAGATTGTTTGATGCCATATTAGGTACAGTTTGCCTTACACTAGTTTGTGAATCAGTAATGCCTACTGCAGCAATTGGAAATACTCAATATTTTTGGTGGATATTACTATTAGTAGGTTTCTGTTTACCATATGGTATGATTACTGCTGAACTTGGTACAACTTATCCAAGTGAAGGTGGTATGTATGATTGGGTAAAAAGAGCATTTGGTCCTAAATGGGCTGGACGTGTTGCTTGGAACTATTGGGTTAACTTCCCATTATGGATAGCATCACTTGCTGTTGCTCTTACAGATATAGTTGCTGGAATATTTAGTATTGAACTTCCAATTTGGGCACTATTATTAATTCAACTTGCTTATGTTTGGTTAGTTACATTCCTAGGAACTCAAAGAATTGGTGAAAGTAAAACAATAGTTAATATTGGTACTGCTTTCAAAATTATATTACTTCTTGGAATCGGACTTTTAGGTATTTATTCAGTTGTTAAAACTGGACATAGTGCTAATCCTATTACAAGTTTTGGGGATTTATTCCCATCATTAAATTTAGGTGAATTATCATTTATCTCAATTATCCTATTCAACTTTATGGGATTTGAAGTTGTTGGTACTTG
Organism: uncultured Erysipelotrichaceae bacterium; assembly: GCA_902764145.1. GTDB lineage: Bacteria > Bacillota_I > Bacilli_A > RF39 > UBA660 > CAG-1000. The sequence goes on from CACWUS010000012.1 coordinate 13,559, forward strand.
GGTTGATGATATGGATAATCCTAAAAAACAAATTCCAAAAGCATTAATATTCGGTGGATTATTAATGGCTATATTCTATATTCTTCCAGCAACAGGATTTAATATTGCTTTAGATCCAGAAGTTGTTGCAGAATTAGATCCAGAAAATGTAGTAGAAGTACTTGTTACATTATTTAGTAGTGTAGGTATTGCAGAAGGACTTTCTAATACATTAGTAATAATTGCAGGATTTATGTTTATTTATACATTCATTGCAAATATTGCTTCTTGGTCATTTGGAGTTAATGCAGTAGCTAAATATGCTGCAGATGATGGTGGACTTCCTGAAGCATTCAAACCAGTAAATGAAGAAGGAGTTCCATATAAAGCATCAATTATTAATGGTATTGTTGCTAGTATCATAGTAGTTGGTGGTGTAATTGCTAATTATATTAGTGAAGATGCAGGAGCAAACTTTAGTTTATTCTTCTGTCTAAGTTGGATTACATTATTAATTAGTTATATACCAATGTTCTTAGCATTCTTAAAATTAAGAAAAACTGATAAAGATGCTAATAGACCATACAAAGTACCTGGTGGTAATTTTGTAATTAAAGTTGCTGCTATAGTACCATTTATTATTTTAGTACTTGGAATTATATTCACATTATTTGGTGATTTCACAATGGAATATATTATGGATAGTATCCCATTATTTGCCGGAGTAATATTATCATTCATAATGGAAGAAATATTTGTTTCAAGAATTAAGAAAAATTAAAAAATAAGGGGTTTCAATTAAGAAATCCCTTAATAATTATATTTTGGAAGGAAGGAAAAAAATGAGAAGAATAAAAGACTCAACACCAAAAGCTGATGGATTTAGAATGCCTGGTGAATTTGAAGAACAAGATGGCGTATATATGTTATGGCCACAAAGAACAGATAACTGGAGAAATGGTGCTAAACCTGCTCAAGAAGTATTTGTTAAAGTAGCTAGCACAATTGCTAAATATGAAAAAATGACTATGCTTGTAAATCGTGATCAATATGCTAATGCTAGAAATATGCTACCAGATAATGTTAGAGTTATTGAACTTTCTAACAATGATTCATGGGCAAGAGATACTGGCGCAACTTTTGTAGTTAATAAAAAAGGAGAAATGCGTGGTGTTGATTGGGGATTTAATGCTTATGGTGGATTTTATGATGGAATCTATTTCCCATGGGATTTTGATGAATGCATAGGTCAAAAAATGAGTGAAATAGAGAGTGTAGATTACTACCAAATTAGAGATTTTGTTTGTGAAGGTGGTTCATTCCATGTTGATGGAGAAGGAACATGTATGGTTACTGAAGAAACATTATTAAGTCCAGGTAGAAATCCAAATTTAAGTAAAAAGCAAATTGAAAAAATATTGAGAGATTACTTAAATGTAGAAAAAGTATTATGGATTCCAAAAGGTCTATATAATGATGTAGATACTAATGGACATGTAGATAATATTTGTAATTTTGTTCGTCCAGGTGTTGTTGTTCTTGCTTGGAGTGATGATGAAAAAGATCCTCAATATAAAATTAGTAGAGAAGATTATGCTTATTTAAGTAGTGTTAAAGATGCAAGAGGACGTAAATTAGAAATTCATAAATTATATTGTCCTAGTCCTCAATATATTACTGCTGAAGAAAGTGGTGGTATTGATTATGTAGAAGGTACTCTTCCACGTAATGAGGGAGATAGAATGGCAGCATCTTATGTTAATTATTTAACAGGAAATGGTTTTATTGCTTTACCAGTATTTAATGATCCAATGGATAAAAAAGCTATTGAGACATTACAAGAATTATATCCTGATAGAAAGATCGAACCTATTTATGCAAGAGAAATATTATTAGGTGGAGGAAATATTCACTGTATTACTCAACAGGTTCCTCATAGAAAATGAGTAGAATAGTTATTGCTTTAGGAGGAAATGCTCTTGGTAATACATATTTAGATCAACAAAAACTATTAAAGAAAGCATCTAAAGAATTAATAAAATTATTTAAAGGAAATGAAATAATAATAACTCATGGTAATGGTCCACAAGTTGGTATGATTACTAAAGCTTTTGCTAATAATGGCGTAGAAATGCCACTTGATTGTTGTACAGCTATGAGTGAAGGATACATAGGTTTTCATATTCAAAGAATGCTTAGATATGAACTTTTAAATAAAAATATTGATAGAGATGTAGTAACAATTGTTACTGAAGTATTAGTTGATCCAAATGATTCATCTTTTCATAAACCTACTAAACCAATTGGTAAGTTTTATACAAAAGAAGAAGCTTTTAAACTTGCTCGTGAGAGTGGAGATACATACGTTGAAGATTCAAATAGAGGATATAGAAAAGTTGTTGCTTCTCCAAAACCAAAAGACATATATAACCTTAATGCTATAGAAAAATTAGTAGCTGATGGTTCAATTGTAGTTGCTTGCGGAGGAGGAGGAATTCCTGTATTTGATGATTATAAAAATAAAAAAGTTGAGGCTGTAATTGATAAGGATTTAGCTTCATCACTACTTGCTGAGAAATTACATGCTGACAAGTTTATAATTTTAACAGCAGTAGATCAAGTATGCATTAATTTTGGAACACCTAAAGAAAAAGCAATTTCATATATTACTACTAAAAAAGCAATTGAATATAGAAAAAGTGGTGAATTTAAAAAAGGTAGTATGTTACCTAAGATAGATGCAGCTATTAGGTTTGTAAATAGAACAGGTAATGATGCTATAATAACAAGTTTATCAAATATAAAAGGTATTTTAAATAATACTAATATTACAACTATACGTAAATAAGAGGAATAACTATTATTCTTCTTATTTTTTAGTGTTATAATAATTTTATGGAAAATATAAATTTTTGGTTAATACAATTATTAGGTATAATAGCTTGGCTATTGATAGTATTAAGTTATTATCGAGAAAATACTAATAAAATATTAGTATTTCAAATAATATCTACTATATTATGGTGCCTTCATTATTATTTTTTAGGGGCATATAGTGGTTTGTTTATATGCGTCTTTGAAGTAATTAGAGATTCTTTATATTATAAAACGGATAAAGATGATTATATATTTTTAGGTTCTATTCCAATATACTTATTATATGGAATAATTACATATTCAGGTATTATAGAATTATTACCAATTTTTTCTAGTACTATAGATGGATATACTTTAACTAAGAAAAAAAAGATTGTTGTTTTTGGAGCTGTTGTATCTTATACAATTTGGGTAATATATGATATAGCTGTTAAATCTTATTCTGGAGCACTAACTGATGGAATAGTTTGTTTATCAAATATTTCAATACTATTATTTAATAAAGATTTATTAAAAGGAAAAGATATTAAAAAAACTAATATAGGTAAAAGAAAATAAGAAAAGGTATTATTTATTTAATACTTTTTATTTGCTATAATATTTTATGAGGTAAAAAATTATGACATTAAATGACAAACAAATTGAAGCTGTAAATCATAAAGAAGGTCCTTGTCTAGTTCTTGCTGGAGCAGGTAGTGGTAAAACAAGAGTATTAACAGAAAGAATTATTAAATTAATAGATGATGGAATTAGTCCATATAATATACTTGCTATTACTTTTACTAATAAAGCAGCTAATGAAATGAGAAGTAGAGTAGAATTAAAATTAGGTAGTGTTTCTAATTCAATATTTATTGGAACATTCCATTCTTTTGGTTTAAGAGTATTAAGAGATAACTATAGAAGTATTGGTTATTCATCTAATATTACTATTCTTGATCAAGATGATTCTAAATCTTTAATTAAAAGAATACTTAAAGAGGAAGATTTAGACCCTAAAGATTATGATATTAAACATATTATTAATAGAATAAGCAGTTCTAAAAATGATGGGGTTAGTCCAAGTGAATATAGTAGATTATTCTTAAGAGATGATGATAAAGTAATAGCTCTTGTATATGAAAAGTATTTAAAGTTATTAAAAGAAAATAATTCAGTAGATTTTGATGATTTATTATTAAAACCAGTAGAATTGTTTAAGAAAAATCCAGAAATACTTGAACATTATCAAGAGAGATTTAAATATATATTAGTAGATGAATATCAAGATACTAATAGTATTCAATATGAATTATGTAAGTTACTTGCTAAAAAGTATAACAATATATTTGTAGTTGGAGATGCTAATCAATCTATTTATTCATGGAGAAATGCCGACTATAGAAATATTTTAAACTTTGAACGTGATTATAAAAATGCTAAAGTAGTTTTACTTGAAGAAAATTATAGGAGTACAAATAATATATTAAAAGCAGCAAATTCTGTAATTAAAAATAACACAGAAGGAAAGAAATTAAATTTATGGACTTCTTCTGGAGATGGAGAAAAAATCGATTATATTAGAGTTGAAGATGAAATGAAAGAAGCTAGTTTTGCTATTAATAAAATTAAAGAATTAGTTTCACTTGGATATAGTTATAAAGATTTTGCAATTTTATATAGAACTAATGCTCAATCAAGAATTATTGAACAAACTTGTGCTAGTAATAGTATTCCATATAATGTTATTGGTTCATATAAATATTTAGATAGAAAAGAAATTAAAGATTTAATTGCTTATTTAAATATAATATATAATCCAAATGATTCAGTTAGCTTAGAAAGAGTTATTAACACACCTAGAAGAGGTATTGGAGCAAAAACAATAGATAATATAAGAAACAAAGCACAAGAAAATAATATTTCTATGTTTGATGCTATTGATAGTGGAAAAGAATTAGATTGGAAAAAAATTGTACTTGAATTAATTGAAGATGCTAAAGAAATGGACTTAGTAGAGATAATTGAAAATACTTTGATTAAAACTGGTCTTAGAATGGAATATGAAAATGATAAGTCTATTGAAAGTGAAAGAAGACTAGAAACACTTGATGAATTTAAGAGTTTAGCAATTAACTTTGAAGAAAATGGAATATATGATTTAGAAACATTTTTAGAAAATATAATGTTAGTTAGTGATACTGGACAATACTCTAACAATGATGATGAAGTTACACTTATGACATTACACTCTGCTAAAGGTTTAGAATTTAAAGTGGTATTTATTCTTGGAATGGAAGAAGGAATATTCCCACATAATAGAAGTTTTGAAAGTGCTAGTGAACTTGAAGAAGAAAGAAGATTATGTTATGTTGGAATAACTCGTGCTAAATCTAAATTATATTTATTAAGTGCTAGACAGAGAACTATTTATGGTAGTACTAGTGGAACAATAGAAAGTAGATTTATAAAAGAAATAGATCCATCTCTATTAAATAGTACTAATACTAGACCAACATTAACAGATGATAAAGTAATACCTAACATGTATAATAAATCTAGTGATGGAATTAGTCCTGGTGATAAAGTAATACATAATATATTTGGTGAAGGTGTTGTAATTAGTGTAAATGGAAGTATAGCTACAATAGCATTTAATCATAAAGTTGGAATCAAGCAGATCGCAGCTAATCATAAATATTTAATGAAGAAATAATTGTTTATTTCTTCTTTTTTAATAGTCATTATGCTATAATAAAAAATGAAGATAAAGAGGTTTGGCTATGTCATTATATGAAACAATAAAAAGTAGACAAATTCAAAAAAAAGCTAATAGTTTTATTGATTCACTAAAAAATAAAAGTGATAAAGAAATAGAACAAGCTTATTTAAATAGTAAAGATCTCGAAAATAATGAGATTGTTTTAAGCTACATTTTTTTTAATCATACTTCTTTAATAAGGATTCTTCCAATAGAATTTCAAAAATCTAGAATAAATAGTAATCTTAATATGTTTAAGTATGGTTCGACGGAAGCAAAAAAAGAACTAGTAAGTACTTGGCTTCATGAAAATAAATTTTTTATGAATGCTTTAGTTGTTGAACTTTCTGAAGAAGAATATGATACATATATAAGTTTATATTTTAAGCAAAGTGAAGATGTTGCTTTGTTATATATGGAAGATTTAAAAAAAGTAATTGAGATATTATCAAGATTAGATCTTAAAAAGACGGAATTATTAATAGATAGCATAAAAGATAAATTAGTGGATAGACAGTGGGAATATATTATAGAAGTTAACCCATTATTTATAAAATATGCAAGTCAAACTATTCAAAATAAATATTCAGAAGATGAAAAATATATTAGTTATTTAAGTGGAGAAGCAAGAGATAAGTATGCTATCAAGCAAGTAGATAAAATTAAAAATGATTTTTCACTATTTGAAAACTCTCCTATAGATGTTCAAACAGAATATATTAGAAAATATCCATATATGATTAATTATTTAAAAGATAATGAATTAATTGAAATATTAAAATATGATATTGATTTAATTAAATATGTTAATTTATCTGGAAATAAAAATAAAGATGATAAAACACAAGAAGTTGTTTGTAGTATATTAGAAAATTTAAATATTAAGAGCACTAGAGAAATTATTAATATGTTAGTTAATAAGTGTGTTTTAAATGCTAAAGGGAAGCTTTATAGATTTGACTTTACAAGTAATGATATAAGTTATCAATATACTAAAAGAATAGTAAGATTACTTCAAGATTTAACAATTGAACAAATGAAAGCATTAATTATGGTTGATGTTAATTACGCTTTACCATATGTTATTCCTGTATATAAAGATGATACAGACAGAAAAGAAAAAGAAAAAATTACAATAGATTGTAATAAAAGATGTTTAACTTTATTTAAAGCATATTTTGGTGAGGAAATATATACTAAATACTATAAATCTATTAATAAAATATATGCTGAATATATAGCTAACATAGAAAGACATGATTGGGCAAAGGATTATAGATGTGTATTTGAATTATTAAAAGTTTTATTTAATAAAAAAATAATAACTAATAATAATCCTGAAAAAATATCTTTATTTATTGGAACAAGTTTATTATATAAAGATGATACAAGAGATCAATCTAGGAGCATTTGTATTAAATTATTAAATGAATTATTAAGTGTTGCCTATAACAAACAAATAGATAATAATAGAGAAATATATAATATTAGTTCATTAGAATTATTTGATGATAGATTATCTTTTATTAGTCCTAGTTTGTTACTTGATTATTCTAAATATAATTTTGTTAATATATCAAATTTATTATTAATAATTAAATCTGATAAAGCTTATAAAACATTTAAGATTTACTATGAAATATTAATTAATATATTTGGTGAAAATAAAGAAACATTATATAGAGCAGTAGAGAATTTTAATTATTATAGAGAAATAATAGAAGATGTAAAAGATAAAGATTTAAATGATGAAGAAATCGATAATTTAACAATTTTATTAGCAACAACTTCTAATCAATATAATATAACTAAAAAAGAAGAATTAGCTAGTTATGACTTAATTCTTTATAAAAAATTAGTTTCTGAAATATCATCTATTAAAGATCAAGATGCATATAAAAATCTATTATGTAATTACTTATTTAATAAAGGATACGATGAAAAAGGAAATAGCGGATGGTTAGAAGTAGTTACAATTAAAAGCATATGTGAATTATTTGATTCAGAGTGTTTGGATTCTTTAGTTATAAATAGTGAAAAAGTATTTGAAAAAGAAGAAGTAGATTTATTTACTATGACAAAATTACTATTCAGTTCTACTGATTTTGATGTGTTATTATCATTTACTGAAAAATTTATGGTTAATCATGTTAAAAGAAATATATTAAGTGTATCAGAATTATTTAATAAAATTAAAAAATATAGAGTAGAATTAATAAATAATGAAATAGTAAGTATAGATGAAATTGAAGATTTGTATTTAAATAGACCTGATATTGTTATTAAAAGTAATAGAGATGGTGTAACTATATATACAATAATAGGGCAAGATTTTAGAGTTTTATGTTCAAATAAAGATGATGGAATTCATTATATGTGTACAAATGTAACTAAACTTGAAAAGAATCAATATGGTTATAATAAATTATATAGTGATGGTTCAATAAGATTTTCACTTGATGATGGTAAAACAACAATAAAAGTATATGAAAATAATATGAATAAAGAAGCAATGAAAGCAGAATTTATAATAGTAGTAGGTAAACTTACTGATGAGTTATTAAATATTGCTAAAGAAAATAATTTAAAAGTTGTAGAAATACAAAATTAGAGGTTATTATGATAGAAAAGATAAAAGAAAAAATAAAAGAAAATAAAAAAGATATAAAATCATATAAGGAATATATTAAGTCATTTTGTGAGAGTGAAAAAGTTAATGAATACTATAAAGATGATGCGGAATTTAAAAATCTTAAGAGTCACTATTTAAATGAAAAAAAAGAAGAGGATTACTAATATACAATCCTCTTTTAGTTTGAAATCTCATTATTAACAAATTTTATATCTAAGAATTTTTTGCTTGATAAGTAATCACACATATGAACAAACCTTTGATATTTATCTTTAGGTGGTGATAATACTTCTTCGCCTTTATAGTTTTTTGTCCATGGTCCCATATGAGTTTCAATACATCTACATACAAAATCTATTTCTTCAGGAGTTAATTCTAATTCACTTTCATTTTCTTTAACATAATTGCTCATTAATATAGGGTGTTCAAATAAACTATATTCACTTTTTGTTTTACCACTTTTTAGACCATCATGAAGAACTATTGAAAAAATAATTAAATCTTTTTCATCATTAGTAAAATTATTAAGTGATTCATCATTAAAAAGTTCATATGCAATTCTAACAGCAGCCTTAGTATGTCTTAATAATCCACCTTCACCAAGAGAAAAGTTTGGATGATATTTACCAGTACTACTTGCTGGCACTTCGAAGAAATATTTTGGTAGTTTATTAATCATAGTAATTAAGCTATTTTTAATACGTTCATTTTTAATATAATTTAGTTCTGTTTTAAATTGTTCTTCCATTTTTATACCTCATTAAAATTATATAATATTTTAATTATTTTTACTACTTTAAGTAGAAATAATAATTTTTTTTTGATATAATGAGTTTTAGATAGTAGGTGAAATATGAAAAAGTTTAAATTATTTTTATTAAGTTTTTTTACAATAATATTATTTACTACTAATGTATATGCTGAATGTGACAAAGATAATATTGAAGATTTAAGAGAATGGGCAACAAAAGCAGAGGTGTTATTTACTGAAACAACTAATGCTTATTCTGATCAATTTGCATATTTTTTATCTGTAACTCCTGCTAGAGATGACATTATTGTTAAAGTAGAAGATCAATATGGTGCTATGGATGAAGCACAAGAATATAAAGAAGTCAATTTATATGCAGTTGGTTGTAATACAAATTTAGAAGAAATGACTTATACTGTTAGTGTATATAGTAAATGCAATAATGAATTACTAAAAACAATGAAATATATAGTTCCTAGATATAATAGAATGATTCAAAATGATGTATGTGAAAAATATCCAAATCATGAATTATGTAAAGCATTCACAAATGCAACTAAAGATATGTCTGAAGCAGACTTTTTAAAAACAATGGAAGAATATGACAAAGCACATACAGAAACTACTATATGGGAAAAAATAGTATCAATAGTTAGAGAATATGGTATATTTATATTAGTACCATTCCTAATAATTACTTTAGTTTATATTATTAAAATTCAGGAATTTAAGAAAGAAGAAAGGAAGAAATAATATGAAAAAAACATTTAAATTTACTTTCTTGTTTTTGGTTTTGGCTTTTTCATTTAGTTTAGTTCATTTAGATGCACTTACATGTAATCCAGATCCAAACAAAAATATAAAAATAGAAAAGGCTGGAATTAAACCAACAGGATGGAAAGCAAACTTACCAATATGTAGCTGGAGTGGACCAAAAGGATTTAATACATATGGTGGCTTTTCAAATTGGTCAGATGCTGAAGCAGATGCTCATACTAAAACATATGTAACTTTTGAAAGTGCAGATGCTAAAGGTACAGAAGGAGCTATAGTAGAAAAATGTGCTGACCCTAAGAGAGAGATTGAAGTAACAGTAACATGTACAGAAACAGTGTCAGTTTTATATGCTCAATATTACAAATATCCAGTTCCATGTAATGAGAAAATGTCAAGTAACTATTTAGCTATTGATCCAGATTTAAAAAAGGAAACAACAACATGTTATAATGAAGGCTATACTTGTAATGGAGCAGAATCTAGTGCTGGAGCCACTTGTTGTCCAACAGGATATGAAAAGAGTGGAGGCGGATGCCAAAGAAAAGAATCTTTCACATCAACTGTTAAATCAAGTGATGTAAATGCTAATGGCGGAATTAAAAATGCTACAAAGGGTACTGGACCTGATGGTTCAACTGTCACTTTCAAATCATTTAGTGATGCACATAGTGGTGGTGGTTGGTCTTGTGGTGATCCAGATTATGCATTAAAATGTCCTAAATATGAATGTGTAAAAGAATATTCAACATTAGATACATGTGTACCTACGTATAAATTGCCTGATGGATCAACTGCTTATTGTGTTAATCCAGGTGATGGATTTAATGGTGAATATCAGGTTGATTCTGAGTTTGATGTAAATAAGTGTGCTAGAAGTAATAGTACTATTGATTGTGGTTATGCTAATATTTTGATTGAATCTGAATATCATAGAAAATTAGGTGAAACTATTGATCAAGAAGTAGTAAACTTAGCTATGAGATTATGGGGAGCTCATTCAGGACAAAAAGGTTACCATAAAACTGGTGTTGCGAATGTAGCTGGATGTAACTGTGGAGAATATGTGTTATTCTTAACAGGTGAAGATGGAGAAATAGTTAATGTATATAAATATACTAAAGATTATTTAAAAAGAAATTTTGAAGATATAGCTTATAAATATGATTATATACCACCTAATAATGGTAAACTTGGTTCAACTACTTACGATGGTAAATTAGGAAATTTAAGTTGTAGTAATATTGGCTTAACATGTGGTACTGGAAATGCTTGTGGAAAAACTAGTGGTGGATTTACAATTTATAGACAAGCAATAGATTTATTCTTTAATACTTTAATTGGTAATAAAGAAATGAAAAATCACTTAAATTACTTAGCAGGTATTGAATCTGAACCAGATGATGTTAACGTTGTTATTGGTGATAAGGGTGAGAATGGCGAAAGGAAATTATATTTAGATATATCATATGATGGAGATCTTGTTGATTTAGGACTTGAAGAGGAAGTTGTATATGATTGTAATGAACTTAGAAATTCAAAGGAAATAACTGAAGAAGATAAGTTAAAAATATATCCTTATTGTCAAACTATTTATTATTTAGTAGATGCACAAGGAAATAGAATTAAAGACTCAAATGGAAATGTTTATGACCCTATTAAAGTTGAGGAATGTAGAAAAGGTTCTGGATGTACTACTGAAGAATTTAGTTATGCATTGATGTGTGATAGAAAAAAACAACAAGATACATTCTGGATTAAAGCATATTATACTAGTAATTCAGCTCCAGAAATAATTCAAAAATATATATCATGTGCTAGTCCAACTGTTAATCAAGTTATGTTTGGTGCAGTAAGAGATAAAGAAAAAATTGATTCTGATCCTAAAAATATACCTACTAATATTTATGAAAAACCTATAAAAGGTGTAGATACAAAAACATTTAGTGTTGTTGTTCCTTGTGGTGACTCTGGAGTATGTAATGAAACTGGAACTAATAAAAATGATAATTTTGGTTCTTGTGCAGTTAAAAAGAATGGAAATCTAACATATACACAAGATGGAACATATACAAATTATATTAAAGATCCATCATTAAAATGTGTTTTAAATATGAGTGATTCTAATAAGAAATTATATGATTATAGTGATCACTTTGGAGTAAATAAAAACTTATGTAGAGTATATTGTAGTGATACTGTTGAATATATTTTAGCAAATAAAATTAATGCAGTAGCAGGTGAAACGTTCGATTATGATATTGAACTTGCAATGTATAAAGAAAAGAAATCTGATTATCATTTATCAAGTGTAATTAGAGAAAAAAGAACTTGTACTTCTGAAATATATTATACAAAGAACTTCCCAGCTGATTTACATGAAAATATTAAATCAATGTATAATTTAACTGATGCAGAAGCAGAAAGTGCTAAAAATATTGGTGGACTTCTTAGTACTTTAATGACAAGATCTCAAAACTCAGAAGGTGGAAGAAAAGAAGTCGTAAATCAAGTGTTATTCGATTTATACAATTGTAATTTCTATAAAGATAGTTTCGATAGTAAGATTAAGACACCTAAGGATAGTACTAATGCTAGAATAGGTAAGGGCGGAGTTAAATATGACAAAACATATGATTATGCAAGTTACTTATATGGAGCAAATAATAATTATGGTTTAAATAAAGATTGTACTTTAAATAAAAATGGTGTTAATACTTGTTTAAATATGACAGCTGTTGATTATCAATTTGCTGCTGAAACTGATACTGGAAGAGCAAGTTATATTAATCTTGAATATGCACCAGATAGTGCAAGAGCATTTGGTATTCAAAATATTCAATATTGTAATAATTCTAGAGGTAGAGAAAATTGCTTTGAATATGTTAAAAAGGAAAATGGAGAACCTCAAGATTATAATTATAACAATAATAATAATTGGTCTAATAATTCAAATAATACAACAATGACATTATTTGGAAGTAGTTATACAGTTCCTAAAAATGATTATGCAATGTTTGAAGTATATGTTGATGCAGGATTCTATAATAAAGAAAGATTCCAAACTAGACCTGGTTCTGGAAAGGTTATAAATGTTACTGATGGAAGTTTTAATAACAAATATTTAACATTAGACAAATTCTTATATCCAATTTCTAAGAATGCATTAACATTTGATACAAACAATAATTATTGTAAAACAATAGATGAGGATGCAAGATCTATTACTAAGAGATGCGATGTTACTCAAATATTAGGAGCTAGTGAGCTTAATAATACTAAGATTTATACTTTCTATAGAAATCAAAAAATGGATCAATTCTTTAGAGATATAAACTCTAGTGATAATAGATTTACTTGTCCTGTTGATGTTAAAATACCAAGAGTTACATCTTGTGATAATTGTGATATTACTGAATCAACAATTTATAGAAATGTTAATGAATCTAAGATGTTCCCTAATGGAGTTACTCAATCTAGTAACTGGGCAACTGCTGAAGGTCAAATAGCAGCAAATGTAATTGAATCAACATCTGATATGATTAGAACTAGTGATGATTTACTTGATTATAGTATTACACTAAGTACAGAGCAAATAAAAGCATTAAGAGAATATAATTCAAATCATAAAGATTATACTAGTGAAGAAATTGCTAATTGTATAATTGTTGATAATACATATAGAAATTGTAGAAGTAATTTCCTTGAAATATTAAGAGGTAATACTACAGAACTTGGTTCTACTCAATATGGAACACTTAATCCAGATTATAATGGAAGTAAATATTTTGGTAATAATTAGGAAGATTTTTAATCTTCCTTTTTAATTATTAATATGTTAAAATAATAATATAATTTAAAAGGAGGTTCATATGAAAAAAGAAGAATTAAGAGAAGTTCCTATTAAGAATTATTATATTGTATTATTAGTTTCTATTCTTGTAATAATAGCGGTACTATATATTAGATCTTTTTATTTAAGCTATCAGGCAAGTAAAATAAATAATAGCGTATTTTATGACAAAAGTATCAATCAAATGAATACTGATGATTTTGATTTTGCTTTGGAAGAGATAAATGAAGCGATTTTATATGTAAGTTTTTTTGATTATCCTAGGGTATATAATATGGAGAAAAAACTATATAAAGAGTTTGAAAAAAGGAATATAATTGATAAAGTTATTTATTGGAATGTTACTGATTTAAAAGATAACAAAGAATATATCAAAACACTTAAGAATAAATATCCTGTAACTGCAGATAAGATTAATAAAGCACCATTAATTATATATATTAAAGAAGGAGAAGCTGTTGATGTAATTGATAGTTCTCATGGACTAATTAATGTAAAAGATTTAAAAGAATTGTTAACTAAGTATGGAATTGAATAGTTCCATATTTTTTTTTGTTTTAAAATATGTTATTATAAGTATAGGGTAGATTAGTATGAAAGAATATGTTGTTATAACTATATTAGATAATACATTAGTCTTTAATTATAGAACAATTGTTGATGAAGAAAAAGTATTTGTTAACAAAAATAGTCTATATAAAGATTCTTTTTACTATACATTAAGATATTATAAATCACATACAAAATCTATTATAGAAAATATAAAAAAGAATTATAATTCATTAAATACATTAAAAATTATGAGATTAATTACATTTAAATATGTAGTAAATTTAATAAAAGAATTAAATTTATCTAATTTGGTTTTAAATTTTTCATCTACTCTTGATTTGGATGACTATAATTTGTTTTTAAATATTGATAATATTAAAACAATTTATTGTTATTATATGCCAGGTGGAGTAGTTAAGAAGTTTAAAGACAAGGGTGTAAATATAATGGCTTCTTCTATTAAAGGAGTTTCTTTAGAGTTTTTAAGTCAACAAGATGCTTTTGAAAATGATACATTATATTATAAAAATGTAATTAAAATTGAAAAGGATTATCCTGGATTAATAGAAGATTTAAAAGAGTTTTTAAAAATTAATTATAATTTAAAAGCAATTCATGTTTATGTTTATTCAAAGGAATTGATTGAGTCAATAGTTGATTTGGTTAAAAATGATGAATCAAGAAATGTTATTGTTTTCTTGCATCAAGGATATGATAAGGGTAATTTTATTGTAAATAATTTTGAATGGCTTAGAGAATTGAGTGAAAAATGTAAAGAAGATTATACTTGTGAATTTAGAATTATATATGCTAATAGTTTTTTAAAAAATAATTTATTTAAGCAATTAACATTTAATAATTTGAAATTAATATCAATATTATGTGTATATGTTTGCATTGTATCTCTTGTTATAGTTAAAGCATATGAATATATTGAAGAAATAAGTGTAGAACAATTAAGAAATGATGTTGTGAGTGATGCATATAATATTTCTAATGAAGAAGATGATGAATATGATCTTGAAGATGAAGATGAAGAAATGGAAGAAGAAATAAGTAAGGAAGAAATATTATCAAAGTATACATTTAGTAATTCTTTTAAAGCTTTAAAAAAGATTAATAAAGAGACTAAAGCATATTTAACTGTTAAAAATACTGAAATATCTTATCCAGTTGTTCAACATTCAGATAATAATTATTATTTGAAATATGATTTTTATAAAAAAAGAACTAGTATGGGTTGGGTTTATTTTGATTATAGAAATAATACTGATGATTTTGATGATAATAATATTATTTATGGACATAGTATGAAAAATGGTACTATGTTTGGTACATTAAAGAAAGTATTAAATACTACATGGAGAAAAAATTCTGATAATATGATTATTACTTTAGATAAGGAAAATAAATCTTATAAGTTTAAAATATTTTCTGCATATAAAGTAGATTATACGACTGATTATTTAAGAATAAATTTTAATAGTACTCTTGAAAAAGAAGAGTTTATTAAACTAATAAGAGGAAGAAGTAGTTTTAAAAGTAATGATGTTGTAACTAGCGAAGATAAAATATTAACTTTATCTACTTGTGCTGGTGGAAATAATAGAAGGCTTGTTGTTCATGCTGTTTTGATAAAGGATGAAGTTGAGGAGGAAAAATGAGAAAAGGATTAGTTATATTAATCTTGTTATTTATACCCACTTTAGTTTTTGCAAGTAAATGTGATGAAGTAAAACATCAAGAATACATAGCATATGCATCTAAAGTTACTTATGATAATAGTTTTAGTAAGAGTAATAATAGATTTACTGTAACATTATATAATGTTATTGATGGATTAAAAATAAAATATAATAATAGATATTATGAAAAGAATAATGATGATACAGTTACAATTGGGTATGTTGCAGAAGGAACTACAATGAGGATTGAAATATATGGCGAAGAAAATTGTGATATAGCTGGTGTTATTTATATTAATCAACTATACTATAATCCTTTTTATGGTGGCAGTGAATGTAGTGGATATGAAAATAAAATAAGAAGTTGTACTGCTCAATTTACTACTACTAAAGTCACAAAGGAAACTTTAGATATTGCTAAGAGTAATTATGATAATACTATAGTTCAGGAAGAAAAAAAGGAAGAAGTAAAAAAACCAGAAGTAAAAACTATAGATAAAATTACTGAATTTATGTTAAATTGGGGTATTAAAGCTTTGTTACTTATTATTACTTCTATAATTAGTATTACTTATTATAATTCTAAATTTAGAAAAATTAAGCATGGTATTTAAAAAAAGATGTTTAAAACATTCTTTTTTTTTGATATAATTAGTTTAGTATATAAAAGTAAAGGAAGGTAAATTTTATGAAGGAATCAATGTGGGGATATTTAATTGTTATCTTAGGTGTTGTTATTATAGCTATTTTGTTACTTGTTCAAAGATTAACAACTACTAATGAAGAAGATTATTATTTAAGTAGAGAAGTTTTAAAATCTGCTATGTTAGATGCAGTTGATTATGGTTCTTATATGAAAACAGGAAAATTAGTAATGTCTAGGGAAAAATTTGTTGCAATATTTACTAGAAGATTTGCTGATAGTGTAACTCCTGATAATGATTATAGAATAGATTTTTATGATATTTATGAATATCCACCTAAAGCCACAATTAGAATAAATACTGAAACTGGTGAAACATCAATTAATAATGAAGGAGTAAATCTTGAAGTAAATACTTTTATTACTGGTATACTAGAAACTACTGATAAAGATGGTTTATTTACATCAATTGTTAACCTTAATGGAGATGTTGATGATAATGGTACTACTGATATAGATGATAGTAGAAAAATACTAGAATTAGCAAAATCTAATTCTACTGATACTAAAGCTGATTTAAATGCTGATAATAAGGTTGATTATTATGATGCTTCCTTAGTTGAAAGGGCTGTTATTGGGAAATATAAACAAGGGGATGTTAATCGTGATGGTAAAGTAAATGAAGATGATGTTGATTTATTAAAGAGTGGTGCTACATTAAGTAAATCTGAAAGAATACTAGCTGATGTTAATTGCGATGGTAAAGTAAATAATAATGATATTGAAATATTAACTTCATATGTAAGTGGTGATAGAAAAGAATTGATTAGTAGATATGTAACTGGCGATATTAATGGTGATGGAAGAGTTAGTGCATTAGATGTAGAATATTTATACAGTTATATAAATAATAGATCTACATTATCTAGTGATCAATTAAATAGGGCTGAATTAAATGGCGATAATAAAGTTGATAGTAATGATTTAAATGTTTTAATCGATTGGTTACTAAAAGGAAAATATAGTTATAAATAAAATCTAGTTTAACTAGATTTTTTAATTTATCTTATTGAATTATATTCTTCCTTTGTGTTATAATTAATTAGAATAGTGTATTAGATAATAGATGGAGGAAAAGAGAATGAGAGGTATTTTAATAAGTATTAAACGTTTTTTAAAGAATAAAAATACTGTAACTATTTTAGCAATATTAGTTTCTTTAGGTATTTTATATTGGTCTTATCAATATAGAATTAAAAAAGCAACTGAGCCTGTTAATGTTCCTTATGCAACTAGGGCATTAGCACCAAGAACTAAGATTACAAATGATATGGTATCTGTTAAGAAAGTTCCTGGTGGAATAGTTACTAAGAATGTACTATTGGGGACTGCTGATATTGTTGGTAAATATGTAAATAATACTGCAGTTATTCCAGAAGGTAGCTTATTTTATAGTGAAATGGTTGTCTCATGGGATGATTTACCATCAAGTTTGTTTGAAGATATTCCTGATGGAAATACAGTAGTACTGCTATCTGTAACTACTGAGTCTACTTATGGAAATTCAATGTATCCAGGAAACTATATAGATTTGTATTATGTTAATCCAAGTGGAGTAGTTAATGGTAAAACTGCATTAATGCTTGGTAAGTTTATTCAAAGTATTAAAATACTTGCTGTTGTAGATTCTGCTGGAAACAATGTTTTTGAAACAATTGATAGTCCAAAAACTCCTGCTTATATAATGTTTAGTGTTCCTGAAGATATTCACTTACTTTTAAGAAAAGTACAATTTTCAGGTGGTAGTTTATTCCCAGTACCAAGAAATGCTGAGTATTCTAAAAATCCTGAAAAAACTGCTGTTGTAAGCCCAGAAATTAGAATGCAAATAGAAAAGAATACATTAAGTGAAGCACAAATGTATGGTACTTCCGGAACTTTAATTATAGGAGGTAATAACTAATGGGTAGATTATTTAGAAATAAAGGACTTGTAACTATTGTTGCTATTGCAGCATGTTTAGCTATTTTGTTCTTTGCATTTAGATATAGAGTTAATAAAGCAATTAATGCAATAAGTGTACCTATAGCTACTCGTACATTAGAATCAAGGAAATTAATTGAAGAAGACGATATAAAAACTGTTAAAGTAGCTTATTCAATGATTACAAGCAATGTTATTACAAATAAAGAAAATATAATTGGAAAATATGTTAACTATAATACATTTATTCCTGAAGGTAGTTTATTTTATGATAGTGCAGTTGTAACATGGGCAAGTATGCCTGATTCAACTTGGTCTGATATACCTGAAGGAGATACTATTGTTTCATTAGCAGTTAATTCTCAATCTACTTATGGAAACTCAATTTATCCTGGCGATAAAATAGATTTATATTATCAAGGTAGTATTGGTGATAATAAATTTTATGGAAAGTTAATTGAAGGTATTACAGTACTTGCTGTTAAAGATGAAAGAGGAAATCATATTTTTAAGAAGAGTGCTGATCAAAATAATGCTGCTGCGTTGATATTTGCTGTTAATGAAGATATGCATTTATTATTAAGAAAAGCAATCTATTTAAATGGTTCAGTTGTTCCTGTACCAAGAAATGCTACATATGATGCTAAAACATCTATTTATAAAGAAAATACTAGTGCAATAGTTGCATATATTAATAGACAATCACATGATTTAAAGCCTGAAACTGATGTTAAGGGCATTGAAGAAATTACAGTAACAGATTAAAAAAGAATAAAAGAATAGAAAGGGATTATTATGGACACAATGGTTTTTTCTCAAATTGATTTTGGGTTAATTCAACCACTTTTAGATAATGATGATATAACAGATATATCATATTCTAATGGTGGTCAATTATGGGTTAAATCATTATCTAAGGGTGTTTATCCAGAACATATTGAAGGTCTTACTAATGAAGTTATGGAAAAACTTGCTTTTCAATGTTCAAATGTTATGGGAAAAACATTTAATATGGCTCATCCACTTTTAGATGCTGAAAGTGCTGAGTTGCGTCTTAATTTTGTCCATGATTCTATTGCTACTAATGGAATAGCAGTATTAATAAGAAAAACTCCTGCAAAGATTAGACTTAAAAAAGAAAAATTAATTGAAGAAGATTATGTATCAGTTAAATTACATGATTTTCTAATTGAATGTGTCCAAGGACACTGCAATGTGCTTGTTAGTGGAGAAACTGGTTCTGGTAAAACTGAACTTATTAAGTATCTTGCAAGTCATATAAAAGAGGATGAAAAGATTATTACTATAGAAGATACTTTAGAACTTCACTTAGATAAAATATATCCAACAAGAGATATAGTTGCAATGAAAACAAATAATATTGCATCTTATTCTGATGTGTTGGTTGCTTGTATGCGTCAAAACCCAAGATGGATTTTACTATCAGAGGTACGTTCTGCTGAAGCTGTTATGGCTGTTAGAAACTCTATTTCTTCAGGGCATAACATTTTATCAACAATTCACTCTGATAAAGCATCAAGTATTCCTATGCGTCTTTATTCACTTCTTGAATCTAGTCAAGATATTGATCAATTTGTTAAAGGTATGCATAGATATATACAGCTTGGAATTCATGTTAAAGGTTTCTATTCTAAACAATATAATAGATTCCAAAGAGAAATTACTCAAGTTGTTGAATTTTATGTTGATGATGAATCAAATGAAGCAAAAACTAACATTATCTATTCTAGAGATTTAGCGGGAAATGAAAGTTATAACAATCCTACTAGTCATTTGATTGATTATTTAGCTTCACAGGGAGTAGTAATGAGAGAAGATCCTTTTATTCCTAAGGGAAGTGAAGTTAAAGAAAGTAGTGAAGATGAAAGCATAGATGTTCCATTAGAAAATACTAATGAAGCAACTATTAAAGTTGATGCAGGAACTACTCCTGTAAAAGAAGAGGTTAAAGATAATTTAGAAATTGTAGAAATATAGGAGGTAATAATATGTATGTTGAAGTATTTGTAGTAGCAGCAATAATTTTGTTTGTATATATATACAGAAAGAATACTGGAAATAATTCATATAAGTTTATTGCTAAAACTGTTGGTAGTACTTATGAAAAATATTCCCCATATTCTTTTAGAGTTGTAAGAGAAAAAGCAAAAGAACTTGGACAAGAATATACTTCTAGACAATATTTTATTCAAATTACTGTATTTGGTATTGTTGCAGCTTTTGTAGCATATTTATACTTTTATAGTATTATATGGAGTATTGTTTATGCAGTTGCCGCTATTTCATTTGTTCCTTACCTTACATATATGAGATGTAAAAAAGCTTATAGTGAATTTATATTTGAACAGATTCAAATATATACAACAAATGTTATTATGGAATATAATACTACACAATCATTTGTTAAAGCTTTAGAGGGTGTTAGAGATTCAGGTGTTCTTGAAGATCCAATACTTGCTGATATTAAAGAAATGATTCAAATGGCTTATGATAATGGTACAATTGATGAAGCAATTAGATTTATGAATGAAAAGTATGATTATTATGTAATTAAAAATATGCATCAATTATTCATTCAAATAACTAGAGAAGGTTCTAAAGATTCAGGTGAAGCTTTAGAAGGAATGCTTCAGGATATAGATATGCTTGTTGAAAGTGTTTATCGTGATAGAATTGATAGAACAAATTTCTACAAACAATTTATTACTTTCGGTATAGCACTTTATTTCCTTGTTTTACTGGTACAATTACTATTAGGTAATGAAAGTTACTTGATTTTGCTCGAAGACTGGTATGTTATAGTATTACTGCATGGGGTAATATTAATAAATACATACTTCTTAGTAACTGGTATAAAATACTACCATGAGGATGTAGGTGCTGAATAATGACTACAGGAATAGAAATTTTAGCAGTTGGTATTATATTAATATTCTTATTTAACTATATAGGTGTATTTAGTTTTAATAAGTTTGTTGCTGATAATAGAACTGTTTTTGGAAAATTAAAAGAAGATGATTATGATTTTTATGTAATTAGTAAATATGGTGATAGAGTTGATCCAAATGTAAGATATCAGGAAAGAGTTAAAAGCTCAATCATCGCATTTATAATAGCAACTATAATTGTGCTTACTAGTGTAAGTGGTGTGAATTTTGCAATTAAAATTGTATTTGTTCTTGGTTTTACTTATTTATTCTTTAAAGATGATTATAATAAAGTTAAAAGATTTTATAAAGTTCATTTACATGAAATTAATTTAAAGTTACCATATTATTTAAAAAGTTTAGAAATCTTAATTCAACACTATACAGTACCTGTTGCAATTACTAGAAGTTTAGAAGAAGCACCAGAAATGTTTAAACCTGGTCTTCGTGAATTAATTGCTTCTATTGATGCAGGAGATTCAACAATTGAGCCATATATGGCTTTTGCTCGTAGATATCCAGTTAGAGATTCAATGCGTATGATGAGACTTCTATATAGACTTAGTTTGGGTAGTCAAGAAAGAAAACAAGAACAATTAATTGTTTTCTCTAGAACTATTTCTAATTTACAAGCTAAATCAAGAGAAACTAAATATAAGGAAAGACTTGATAAAATGGAAAAGAAGACTATGTCTATGTTAGTAGCAACTGGTGCTGGAGTAATTGTTATAATTTTATTATCTATTTTACAAATGTTTGGCAATCTATAATAAATAAACTTGAATATAAAAAGAACATATTGTATAATTTAAATATAAGGTAAAGGAGGATTTTATTAATGAAAGAAGCTACAGGAGAATTAAACATGACTGTTGTAACTTTAATTGCAATTGCTGCAATTGGTGCAATTTTCTATTTTGTTGTATGGCCATTAATTCAAAGACAAGTTGTAAATCAATCTTGTAGAACTACTTATGGACCAGAATGGCATGCTGAGAGAAATCCTAATGATGAAGATATTTCAGGTGGAAATACTCAAGCAACAGTTCATAAATGGCTTTGCTGTCCTGGAAATGTAGCAACACCAAATGAAACAGATTGTGTTGTAGCAAGTGAACAATAATAAGTTCAAAAAATAAAATCAACTATAAATTATAGTTCTTATAGTTTATAGTTTTTTTAAATTTAAATAAGAAAAAAGGAGTTTAATTATGAGAGAGGCTATAGGTGGTAGTTGGATACTTAGTATAGTTGTGGTATTTATATTTTTATTCTTGTTCTTTTTAACATATTCTATTAATTATACAAGAGCATTTAATACTAAAAATGAGATTATTAATTATATTGAACACTCAGAAGGATTCACTCAGTGGAATAACTGTGGTATTTCAAATCAAGATCCTAATACTATAGATTTTGATAAGAAATGTGGAGATAAAAATATAAAAATTAGTGATACTGTTCAAGCTAGAGCTTATACATTAATTAGGAATACTGGTTATGATTATGATGGAATAAGTGTGGCTGATTGTACTAGACAAGATACTAAAGGTCATCTTTTTGAAGAGGGTGGTTATTGTATAGTTAAAGTTTGTCAAAGTCCTAATAATAAGGAACAAAATACTTATTATAAGGTTACTACTTTTATTTCAATGAAATTACCTATATTAGGCCTTGGTTTAAATATTCCTGTTTCAGGACAAACAAGAACTATTTATTATGATAAAAGTAATTATGAATGCGATTATTAGTGGGGTGAATAATAATGAATGTAATGGTTTATAACAAATATAAAGAAGCATTAATTGAATTAAAAATCGAAGTTATGAAGTCTTTAGAAGGTGTTTATAATGTTGATGAAATTATAGATACTTTTACTAATTTCTATTATGATAAGATGATTTTAGATATTACTGCGATAAGAGATTACCAAAACATAGATAATTTACAAAAATTAGCTATGAATATTAACATGGAAAATGTTATAGTTTTATTAGATGATAGTCCTGAAACAAATAGTGAAGCATATATATCTAAATTAGTTTCTTTAGGTATATATAATTTTACTAAAAATGTAGATGGTATTAATTATTTACTTGTACATCCTCATTCATATAGGGATGTGGTAAATGTACATAATGTACAAGATATGAATCAATCTAATCAATTAAATCCAACACCTGTTGATACTGAAACTGCTAAAAAAGAAGAGAATATGGTACAAGATTTACCATCAAATAATGGTAAAATGAAAATAATAGGTTTTAAAAATATTACAAATCATGCTGGTGCTACATCATTAATATATATGCTAAAAAAAGAATTACAGAAGACAAAACAAGTTGCAGCACTTGAAGTAAATAGGGTTGACTTTTTGTATTTTAATGAGAAAGATATGATTAGTACTACTTCTCAAGAATTATTGAAAGAAATAATGCATAGAAATACATATGATGTAATATTAGTTGATTTGAATGATTATGAAGACTTGGATGTTTGTACAGAAGTTTATTATTTAATTGAACCATCAACAATTATGATTAATAGAATGCTTAAGAAAAATAAGAGTATTTTAGATGCTATTAGAGGATATAAATTAGTATTAAATAAATGTACTCTAAATAAAGATGATGTTGCAACTTTTGAATATGAAACAAAGTTAAAAGTTGTTGATGCTATTCCTTGTGTTGATGATAGACAAAAAGAAATAAAAGAGATAAAAGATTTTATTGGTAAAGTAAATATGTAAAACTAGTCAATAATATTGACAAATTTGATGTATTTATGTAAAATTTTAATTAGTGGAGGGATAAATTATGTTAAATTTAATTAATCTTTTAGATGTAGATACACCACAACAATTATGTGAATCTTTGGAACCAATTTTGAAGATTGTTGGTATAGTTGTTTGGGGAATAAAGGTAGTTGTTCCAATTGTATTAATCATTGTTGGTATGTTGGATCTTGCAAAAGCTGTAGGTGAAAAGAGTGAAGATAAAATTAAAGAAGCTCAAAATAAACTTATTAAGAGAGCTATTGCAGCAGTTCTAGTATTCTTAGTAGTTACATTTGTATCATTACTAATGGGATTAATTGGTGGAACTGACTATAAGGCATGTATGGACTGTGTAAATCATCCATTCTCATGTTCTATAGATCTTGAAGGTGTAAATAGTGGTGAGAGTTAATATATTAACTCTTTTTTTTTGAATTGAAAATATATGTACATAATGATATAATATTTTAGAGGATTACAATGAAAAAGAAGTATAATTATAATAAAATAAAAAGTAATATTATTAGTTTTATTTCAGATAATAAATTATTTTTATTATTTGTATTTTTTTCTATGTTATTAGGCTTCTTTTTAAGACTTGCAAATATATCTGGAAGATTATATTTTAAAGCATTTGTATGTGACACTTTTATGGCATTATTAATAGGTTCATTTGGATATATAGTTAAACCAAAGAATAGATTTACATATTATTTTATTTGGTTATTCTTCTTTACTGGTATATGTATTGCTAATACTGTTTATCATGGCTTTTATCAGTCATTTATATCTGTAAGCTTATTAGCGACATCATCTATGATAGGGCAGGTAAATGATTCTTTATTTGCTAAATTACATATTGTTCAATTTTGGTATTTAATATTTCCAATTATTTTTTATTTAATACATAAATATATATTAAAAATAGATTATTGTGATGAATTAGATAATGGCGTAAGTAAAAAGATTTTTAAGAGATTATATATCGTTTTATTATGTTTATTAATTTGTATTTGCTTGACTGTTTCTTCATCAGATGGAAGTAGATTTATTAAACTTTGGAATAGGGAATCAGTTGTTAATAAATATGGAGTATATGTATATACAGCAAATGATTTAATACAAAGTATTAGGCCTAGAATTAATACTTTATTTGGATACGATGAAGCTGCTTATAAATTTAGAGAGTTTTATGCATGTAAGTGGAAAGAAAAGAAAGAAACAAATGAATATACAAATAAATTCAAAGGAAAGAATATTCTTTTTATACATGGTGAGAGTATTCAAACATTTTTAATTAATTTAAAAATAAATGGAAAAGAAGTAACACCTAATTTAAATAAACTAGCTAAGGAAGGAATATATTTTAGTAGATTTTATCCTCAGATAAGTATAGGTACTTCATCTGATACTGAGTTTACATTACTTACTGGTTTGATGCCATCATCTAGTGGTACGGTATTTGTTAATTATTTTAATACAACTTATAAAGGAATGCCTGAGTATTTTAATAATATTGGATATTATACATTTAGTACACATGCTAATAATAGGGAATATTGGAATAGAGAAATAATGCATAAGAATTTAGGATATAAAGATTTTTTTGCGAAAGAAAGTTATATTATTCCTGAAGATGAAGATGATTCTGAATATATAGGTTTAGGATTATCTGATAAGTCTTTCTTTAAACAATTTATTCCACTTTATAAAAATATTAAAGAAAATAATAGTCCATTCTTTGGAACAGTAATTACTCTTTCTAATCATTCTCCATTTAATGATGTTAATAAATATGGTGAATTTGATGTAACTATGGATTATAAATATAAAGATAAATATGGAAATACTATAAATGATAAAGCTAATTATTTAGAAGGAACTACAATGGGTAATTATTTAAAATCTGCTCATTATGCTGATGAAGCTTTAGGACAATTATTTAATGATTTAAAGAAAAATAATTTATTAGATAATACAATAATAGTATTTTATGGTGATCATGAAGCAAGAATAGGTAAGAGTGATTTTGATATTTTATATAATTATGATCCAGTAGAGGATACTACTATTGATAAGGATGATGAAGAATATTTTGATGTTTATGGTTATCAATATGATCTGCTTAAAAATACACCTTTAATTATATGGTCTAATGATGAAGAATTTGATTTAGAAGTTAATAGTACAATGGGTATGTATGATGTTTTACCTACGATTGCTAATATGTTTGGTTTTACTGAAAAATATTCACTTGGAAATGATATTTTTAGTAATCATGAAAAAATAGTTGTTTTTCCAAATGGAAATGTACTTACTGATAAAATATATTATAGTGACTTAAATGATGAATATATTGCATTTGATTCTACACCTATAGATACTGACTATATAAATAATTTAAAAGAATATGCAAATAATATATTAGAAGTTTCAAATGGAATTGTTGTTTATGATTTAATTAAAAGAGAAAGTGATAGGATAGGTGAGTGTACACGTGAATAAGAAAAGTGATATTAAAATAATTATTAAGTTTGTTATTATAGGAATAGCATTGTTTGGTTTTATTGGTTACAAAGTTAAAAATGATTTCTTTACTGATGATGAAACTCATAAAAAGTTATTATCATTAGACTTATATGGATATACATTAAGTAAAAGTGATACTGACCTTTATAAAGATAATTTTAAGGCTTTAGAAGCCATTTTAAATGAGAAACCTATAAATTATTCAGATTATGCTAAACAAGTCTCTAAACTCTTTATAATTGATGTATTTACTTTAACAAATAAAGTATCTAGTACAGATATTGGTGGTCTTGAATTCTTACATAAGAAATTAAAAGAAAATTTTAAAGAGAATATGGGTGCTACACTATATAAGAATGTTGAAGTAAATTTAGATGGAAATAGAACTCAAGAATTACCAGAAGTAAGTAAAATAGAAGCAACAGAAATTACTGAAACTAAATTTACTTATGGTGAAGTAGAATATGATGCTTATTTAGTTACATTAAATTGGGAATATAAAAAAGATTTGGGATATGCTAAAAGTATGAAATTAACTCTAATTAAAGATAGTGATAAATTATATGTAGTTAAAGGTGAATAAAAAAGAGGTTTTATGAACTGAACCCCAAAAGTTGGACAGTTTATAAATAGTTTCTAATTAGAGGATTGTAACCTGTAATTTATAGGTGACAGTCCTTTTAATTTTAATTT
>CACWUS010000013.1 GCA_902764145.1 uncultured Erysipelotrichaceae bacterium
TTAAAGTAAAATTAAAAGGACTGTCGCCTGTACATTATAGGTTACAATCCTCTAATTAGAAACTATTTATAAACTGTCCAACTTTTGGGGTTCAGTTCAAAATAATCATCTTTTATAATCTACACTTTAAATTCTTAACTAAATATTAAATATTAAAATTTTCCATTAATAAAATAATTTGGATTTAATGATAATCTTTTTGCTCTATTTACTTTTCTTTCATCAGTTACTTTAACATTACGCATAAAATAAAGTGCAACTCTCAAATACTTTACTGCTGTTTCATCACTAATATCAGGATGTGCTTCTTTTATTTTAGAATAAATAGCTTTTGCTAATTTTAAATCGCAAAATAAATATGTATTAGTTCCTTTTAATGAAAGTTGATTTTTTAATAAATCATACATTATTCTATCATCTAATTTTAATTCATCTGGAGTTCTACACCATTCCATTAAGTAAAAAGGCATTTCATTTAAACCGCACTTTATACATCCGTGATAATTATAAGAACGCCCTTCAGCACTATCAGAGTCATGTAATATTGTAACCCAGATATGATTGCAAGATGAATATTCACTAACTTTCATGCTTTTATATAAGTCTTTTTGTTTATTAGCTAATTCCTCATTTAATTTGCATAAAGAAAAATATTCTTTAATTTTTTCATCTTGAGACAATGCATTAATTTTCTCTGCAACACATTCTCTTTCTAATGTAACTTTTTCATATTCAGTTTTAAAATCTTCCATAACTAAAACCTCCCATTACAAATGTATTATAACATCTTTATTGTTTTTTGCAACCTAAAACATCTTGATTTTTAGTAGAAGTTTGTATTTGTTTTTTTATCCATTCTGGACAATCTTCAATTCTAATAAATGTTTTTTTAAATAATATTTCTTTATACTCTTCACAAATTTTATTTAGTTCATCACTACAAGATTCAATAGTGATATCTTTTTCGTATGAATAACCAGCTATATTTAGTATATTAAAATATTCATCTAATCCTTTTTTATATAAAACAACGCCAAATCTATTTATTGAAACTAAAAAATCTGAATTTATTGGTTTAATTAAATCACAATTTTCTTCATAATAAGCTTTATATTTTTCAAAATATGATAACATTTCTTCTAAATAACCACATAATGAAGGTGGTATTTTGTAGTCGCTATCAATTTGTCCCCAAATTCCTTTATAATATTTTAATTTAACTGTATACCAAGGAAGTATAATTCTACCTTTTTCATCTTTATAACAATAACTAATTGAGATAATACCATCAAATGAATAATCATGTATACAAAACATCATATTATTAAATATTGTGTCTAAATAGCTTGAATAATACGCTGGAATATCTCTAAATTCTTTTCGTTTTTCTTTAATAATATCTAAAACACTTTTTAAATCGATTAATTCATTGTCATATTCTAATGGTGAATTACTTTCTTCATAAAAATTAATAGTATCTTTAATAATTTTAACAATATTCTTAATATCTGACTGTGTAATATCTTTAATTCTATCTATTAACATATTAACCTCAATTAATTATAGTTTTAATTCTATATTTTTTTCATTACTTTCTTTTTCTAAATCAATATTACTAATTTCACTCAAACTTGAAATTATTAACTTAGAAGTTTCAACTAGAGTTTTTTCACTAACACTTCCATTTTTTAGTTCATCTCTAGCTCTTTGTGACATTTCAATAAGTCCTGATGAATTATTAGTTAATACTTCATTTATTTTCATACTCACTTCTCTACTTAATTCACTACTTTTTTCAGCATTTTCAGTACTCATTATTATTAAAATTTGACTTTTCCATAAAGGAATAGTTGTATTTATTAAATAATTAATTCTATCTATAAGAAAATAATTATTATCTCTAACCATATTCATTTGAGGAATACTTTGAACAGTAATTTGTCTCATTAATCTTAAATCATGAAGTCTTTTTTCAAAATTACTAATAGCATTCATTAAATCATTATATAATAACTCATCTTTTTTATTTTTAGCATTTATCGCATCATTATTTGCTTTTTTAAGTATTAAATCACCTGATAATAAATACATATCAAGTTCATGTAAGTATTCTGTACTATTAGCATTTAATAATTCTATTAATTGTAAATCTTTTTGAATAGTTATTGTACTTTTTCTTAACTCAACAATTAAATTATCTATACAATCTATCATTAAATCATAATTTGGTTTTTCTGTTTCTTCTTCAGTATATCCTAATAGTTTTTTATACCAAGGTAATTTTTTTTGAGTTTGATTAATTTTTAATATTTCATTTGTAATTGTTTTAATAAGTTCTTCAATTCTAGATGTTTCCTTACTTTTAGTTTTATTTAATACAATATCATTAATAATGCTAATTTTAGATTCGATAATTCTACCAAACTCTAAAATATTGCTTGCATTTGCAATAGAGAAATCTTTAACATATGTATTAATTAACTTTCTTTCATTTTCATTAAATTGCATAATACACTCCCCTTTTGTGGCTATATATTATATCACAAAAGAATTAAAAATACTAGTATTAATTATCTATTATCCTTTAGTAAATAAAATATATACTAATAATTTAAAAATATAGTATAATTAGATTAAGGTGATTTTTATGTTATATTATTTTATTGGAATAAAAGGAAGTGGAATGAGTGCACTTGCATGTGTTATGCATGATTTAGGATACAATGTAATGGGTAGTGACAAAAAAGATCATTTTTTTACACAAGAAAGTTTAGATAAAAAAGGGATTAAAATTCTTGAATTTAACGAAAATAACATTAAAGAAGGAATGACTATTATACAAGGTAATGCTTTTAATGATGATTTTATTGAAGTTAAAAAAGCTCGTGAACTTGGTTTAGAAATATACTCTTATCAAAGCATGATTGACAAGCTAACTAAAGATAAAAA
Organism: uncultured Erysipelotrichaceae bacterium; assembly: GCA_902764145.1. Classification (GTDB taxonomy): domain Bacteria; phylum Bacillota_I; class Bacilli_A; order RF39; family UBA660; genus CAG-1000. The sequence continues at coordinate 2,950 of CACWUS010000013.1, forward strand.
ATTAATAGCTATTTCTGGATGTCATGGAAAAACTACCACTACTACTATGATGGCTAAAATGTTTGAGAATAAGGGAATCAGTTACTTAATTGGGGACGGAACTGGACATGCTGAAAAAGAAAATGAATTCTTTGCATTAGAAGCATGTGAATTTAAAAGACATTTCTTGTCATATCATCCATATTATGCAGTTATTACAAATGTTGAATTAGATCATACTGATTATTATAAAGATTTGGATGATGTTAAAGATGCATTTACTTCTTTTGCTAATAGCGCAAGAAAACTTGTAGTTATGTGTGGGGACGATAAAAATGCTAGAAGCCTAAAGATAAATAAACCTACTCTATATTATGGATTCAATGAAAATAATGATGTGATTGCAAAAAACATTAAAGTTAAAGATGAAACAACAACAATAGATGTATACATAAAAAATGATTTTTTTGAAACAATAACATTCCCATTTGTGGGTGATCATTTAATATTAAATGCCCTTGCAACAATTACAATTTGTTATTTAGAAAATATAGATAAAGAGGAAATCAAAAAACAAGCACTTAATATAAAACATGCTAAAAGAAGATTTATCGAAGAAAAATTTAAATCTAATATTATTATTGATGACTATGCACATCATCCAACTGAAGTAAAAGTTACAATAGAAGCAGCTAAGAAAAAATATCCAGATAGAAAAGTAATAGCAATATTTAAAGCTCACACAAAATCAAGAGTAAAGTATTTTCATAAAGATTTTGCAGATGCTCTAAATTTAGCTGATAAATGTTATGTAATGCCTATTGGTGAAGATAGAATTGAAATTGGTTATGAAGATGTAACACACTTTGATATTCTTAAAGACACTAAGAATGGTGAAGAAATAACACTTGATACTGCTGAAAAACTATTACAATATGAAAACTGTGTACTATTATTTATGAGTAGTAAGGATATATATTTCTTAGAAGATAAATATAAAAAACTTGCAAAATAAAATACACTTTAATAAGTGTATTTTTATATATTTAAAAAGGAAGAATTATTCTCTTCCTTCTAATCTACATAATAAGTCAATTTTAAACATTTCTTTTTGAGCATTAGCTTTAGATATCATAATTCCTTTATAAGCAGTTAACTCAGATCTATGACCATCTAATAATATATCTTTTGGCTCTAAATTATTTAACATTACAATATTGCTATCTTTATATACAGTATAATTTAATTTTACTTCTCCATAAACTTTAACAAATAATGAATCTGTTGGAAGTCTTAAATCATAAGTTTCAGTTTTTTCATGTTTATTAATTGAAACTAATTCTCCAACGAATTCTCCACTTCTTAATTTTGGATAAAAATCAAACATTAATTTCTTGTAGGCAACCATATTGTATTTTTTTAAACTTCTCTCTAACTTCTTAAAGTTATTCTCATCTAAATAATCTAAAATATATCTACCTTTCATAATCATCAAAACCCCCTTAATGATTTGTACATAGATTATATCATAAATTACTCAATTTGTCAAATATTTCTTTAATTATAGCCTTTTATCTTCCTCTTCTGGAATAATTTCATCAAGGCCTAAATCATCATATGAATCATTATATCCATAGCCGCCATGAGCACCATGTGCTTTTTCTTCTGCATATTTATATTCATATGGATAATCATCATAATCAAGTTCAGATAAATCATGATCTCTAATAGTTGTAACAAACTCTTTAACTACATTTATAAGTAATAAATCATTTTCTACCATTCCAGTTTCAACATATCTATCTACAACGCTAGATAAATCTTTTTCATACATATTAGCAACCATTTGAATCTCATTGTTATTTCTTAAACCTAATTCAAGTTCAATATTCTTTCTAAATACATATTCACAATATTCTACATTTTCAAAATAGTCATCAGGATTAAATTTCATATTAATTACTCCTTCCTTTATTTATTATCTCATTTTTTATAAGTTTGATAAAGTCATCTATTTCTAGATTAAATGTTTCGTTACTTCCTCTAAGTCTATAAGAAATTGTATTATTATCTCTTTCTTTATCTCCAAGAATTAAAGTATATGGTATTTTTGCTATAACACTTTCTCTCATTTTGTAACTTAATTTTTCATCTCTACTATCTAGTTCAACTCTAATATTGTTTTCCTTTAATAAATCAAATATTTTATTAGCATAATCTAAATGATACTCATTATTTACAGGTATAATATTTATTTGTCTTGGTGCTAACCAAAGAGGTAAATTTCCCTTAGTTTCTTCTAAAATATAAGCCATAAATCTATCTAATGAACCTAAAATAGCTCTATGAAGTACTACTGGAGTTTTCTTTTCACCATTTGAATCTATATATTTTAAATCAAATTTAGCAGGTAAACAGAAATCTAATTGGCAAGTTGAAAGTGTGTATTCATTACCAACGGCAGGTTTAACATTAACATCAAGTTTAGGACCATAGAAAGCAGCTTCTCCAATTTCCTCAGTATATTCTATACCAAGTTCATTTAAAACTTCTCTTAGTTCATTTTCTGCTTTATCCCACATTTCATCATCAGGATGATACTTTTCTTTATCTTCTGGATCTCTAAGAGATAGTACACATCTATAGTCTTTGATACCAAAATCTTTATATACATCAAATATTAAATCAACAACACTTTTAAATTCATCTTTAATTTGCTCTGGTGTTACAAAAAGGTGAGCATCATTTTGGCAGAAATGTCTTCCTCTTTCAATTCCTTTAACAGCTCCAGATGCTTCAAATCTAAAGTCATGAGCTATTTCACCTATTCTAATTGGCAAATCTTTGTAAGAATGTAACTTATTTGAATAAATCATCATGTGATGAGGGCAATTCATTGGTCTTAATACAAATGATTCACCTTCTAGTTCCATTGCAGGAAACATATTTTCTTTATAATGATCCCAGTGTCCAGATGTTTTATATAAATCAACTGTACCAACACAAGGAGTAAGAACATGCTGATATCCAAGATTTCTTTCTTTATCTTTAATATAGTTTTCTAATTCTTGCCAAATAATATAACCATTTGGTAAAAACATTGGAAGTCCACGACCTACTAGATCATCAGACATAAATATTTCTAAATCTTTTCCTATTTTTCTATGATCTCTTTGCTTAGCTTCTTCAAGTTCTTGCATGTATTCATTTAAATCTTCTTCGTTTTCATAACATACTCCATATATTCTTTGAAGCATCTTATTTTTAGCATCTCCTTTCCAGTAAGCACCACTTACTTTTAGAAGATGAAAATATTTAATTTCTTTTGTAGAGTTTACATGTGGTCCACGACATAAATCTATAAAGTCTTCTTGTTTATATGCACTAATTATTGTATCGTTTTCATCCATTCTACTAATTAAGTCTATTTTATATTCATCATCTTTAAACATATCTAAAGCTTCACTCTTAGATAATTCTACTCTCTTAATAAGTTTATTATCTTTAGATATTTTTTTCATTTCCTTTTCAATCTTAGGCAAATCTTCTTCTGTTAAAGTAACATCTCCTAAATCTATATCATAATAAAAACCTGTATCAATTACTGGTCCTACCCAATATTTAGCATTTGGATATAAATGTTTAATAGCATGTGCTAATAAATGAGCACAGCTATGATTTAACATATTTAATCTTTCATTATTTTTAATCTCTTTCATATTATTCAAATCCTTTTCTTTTTTCTTCACTTCTTTTATATTTTTTATGAAGTACTACTCCTCTTTTATTTAATTCTCTTCTTGCAGCACATTGGTTTCTACAAGAATTATATTTTCTTTCTAATAAACATCTAAGTTCATATATACTCATACTTGCATAATCATGGTATGAGTCGTCAATTTCTCTTTCTTTAACTTTTTCTCTAATAAATGTAGATTCACTATCTAATGTTTCTTCTTTTGGTATATAATATGGAATTATGGTTTTACCATCATCAACAAGAATAACATCACCATCGTAAATTAACATAGGATTTTCTCTTATTTTATTAAAAGAACATCTTTTTAAATTAGGAAATAAAATTTTTACCTCATTGTGGGTGACTTTTTTTAAATCTTTCCCATTTAATGACACAAACCTAGATAAAAACTTAGCTAAGCTTATATCTCCATATTTTTTTGCAAATTCTACATCTTCTCTCATTAATCCTCCTGAAATTAAAAAAAGGAATAGTACAAGGAGTCATAAGACGGTACCATCCCTTTATTTATCTTTATTAAGTTTTGTAACGAAAACTACTCGTAGGTTATTGGCCTCTATAAAATTGGTAGTAATTAATAAATAATCACTTTAGTTTACACCAACCACTAAATCTCTTTGCTTCCTTATTTATTAATGTTGTCCAATCACATTTACAATAAAATATTACCACAACTAGATTAATTAAGCAACATCTTTTTCTAGTAATAAACTTTTATCTTTTCTTTTGTTATCTACTAATAATGATAATTTATCTCTTAATAATTCTAATTCATATACATCTAGTTCTGAAATAGCCTTTGCAATATCAGCACTTGTTACATCATTTTTAACAACAACATGTTCAACTACTTTATCATCTGTTAAATATGGTGTTAATTCCAATTCTTCTTCTTTAGTAGTTTCTCTTGTTATATATTCAACTGGTGTTTCATATGTATCATATAATGAAACATCATTTTTACGTGCTTTATATTTTTCTGGTTTTTCAAAAATAACTTCTGTTTCACTATTAACTAAAACATCACTTTTTGCTGAATCATCAATAACTTGTGCTTCAGGAATATCTTTAGGATTATAATAGTTACCATTTCTAATCTCTTCATCCATTTGTTTTGATATTGAATTCTTTTTATTGCTTATAATTTTTAATGCTTTAGTAAAATAATAAAATGGAATAAAACCTTTTAAAACATTCAAAAGAGAATCGTTAAAATTATATAAACTATTTCTATTTCTTTTAACGTAACCGCTTGTTTCTAATCTTTCTTCTACTATAGGTTTAATTGATTCAATTACTGCAAGACCAAATGCTGTAGTAATTAATTGAACAATAGCATAAACTAATAATACTCTATCCATAAATCTACTCCCCCTTTAAGTGTGAACATATTATACCAAAAATGATGCTTAAAGTCAAATTATTATAATTTTTAAGCAGGTAAAATATATATTATCATATTAAAAGTGCTTATTCAAGCACTAGTTTCTTTTATTTTTACTAATTAATTTTTCTTCAATTGTTAAATATTTGATTCTCTCAATTATTCTTTTTGATTTTATAGTGTCTGTTCCACTTGAAGTTTGAGATAATACTGTTTCTAATTCATCTAAAGTGAAGTTTGATGTGAAAAATGTAGTTAAATTATTATCCATTCTATATTGAACAATAGTTCCTAAAACTTCATCTCTAGACCAAGCAGAATTATTTTCTGCTCCTATATCATCTATTAATAAAATATCACTATCCATAATTTCATTCATTACTTCATCATAACTATAATCATTGAATGATGCTTTTAATTTAAGAAGTAATCTAGGATAATAAACATTGACTGTTTTAAACCCTTTATTTGATAATTCATTTAATAATGCACTTAATATATATGATTTACCACTTCCAAAACTACCACTTAAATATAAGCCTTTTACTTCTTCATTATTAACTTTTTTCTTTAAGAAATCTTTAATATATTTAAGTATTGAATTTCTTTCTTTTTCACTAGTTAAGTCACTTAATGTAGCATTTTTTAAAATAGCAGGAGTCTCAAAGAAAACAGTATTATTTTTTCTAATTGTTTCTTTATAATATTTACATGGTTTATATTCAAATTCTATATATTTATCCCTTAAACAAGGATAATAAACATGTCCTTCTACTCTATTCTTACATTTTTCTATGCCTTTACATTTGGAACAATTTTTAAGTTCTAATGATGTTTCTTCTAGTTGAGAAGTATATTTCATAAGAATTTCATCGCTTGTTTTAAGCCTTGAACAAACTTTCTTAAATGTATCATCAGTACTAGATAATATAAATTCACGTCTTAAATCATTATTAATTTCTTTTTTACTTTTTTTAATTATTGATTTACTTTCTATCATTTTCTAAATTCCTCAATAAAGCTTTTGAATTCTTCATCTGACTGGGTATCACTTTCTTCACTATTTATTTCTTGATCTAACCATACTGGTTTTATCTCATTTATCTTTTTCTTTGGTTCATTTTTTGTCTTCTTCTTATATTCTTTGGCTGCTAAGTCCATGGCTTCACTAGCCGTTTCTATACCGCTTCTCTTCCATTGACCTGCGATAGCTTCAATATATTGTTTATTCATTTTATTATTATTTGTTTTAAGTACAAAATCAATTAGTACATTTACAACAGCAGGAGTTAATTTCAAATCTTGAAGTAACATTTCAAGAATTTTCATATCTCTATCTGTTGGTTTACCACCTTTATATTTGGCTCTTAAAAATTCAGTTGGAGTAGTATTTTCAAATACTCTAATAATTCTTCCTCTTTTAGAATTATCTCCATTAGCACTTTTTAAATATTCTGGCTGTGTTTTGAAAAGCAAACTAGGAAGTCTATTATCATTATTAAATTGATAAAATTTTCTTGTATTTTTTCTTAATTCTTCTTTATCAATATTACCTTTTTCTGTAAGAGATGCTCTTATTAAATCAGCCATATCAAGAGGATCTATTTCATACAAAAATGACAAATTAATTATTAATTCTCTCATAGATTTATTAAGGCATTTTTCATTAAATATATCTTTTGGAAGAGTTGCTATTAATAAATCAAAATCATAGTCCAATTCATATTTTAATAGTAACTTATTTTTAGAAATAATATCTTCATTTCCTAATTCAAGTAAAGTATAGTTTCTACTTTTATATACACTATCAAAAGGTGCAGTTATTTCTTCATAATCTTTTAAAGTAATATGTGGTAATTTAAAATAATCATAAAGTCTATTATATTCATTTTTACCAACATTGTTATATAAAACTACATTAAATATCGGATGATTAAAAAATTCACTAGCAGAAACTGGACTATATAGTTCATAAACATAAGAATTTACTTCTCCTTTATGATAATAAGTTTTCATAAGGCCAATGCCTTCTAGTCTAAGTCTTGCTTCTTTTATATTATCTAAAGTTATTCCCATACTAGTCATTAAATGATGATGTGTAAGTTCAGAAGAAATAAATGTATTTCTTGTTTCACTTTGCAATTTCAAGTATAAAACTACTGCTATATTACCAATAATTGGCATATATAAGGTATTTATAACAAGCTTATCTATTTCAGATAATAGGCTTTTATCTATAACTTGATATATATCAGCAGGATACAATTCAACATTCTTCATTATGACACCTCATTTCTTTAATTATATAATAAATAAAAATATAAGAAAAGAACTTATTAAAGTTCTATTCGCTTTTATTAAATAAATTAATAACCTGATCAAATTCTTCTTCACTAAGTAGAGATAAATAATTCTCTTTTTCAACTTTCCTTATGCAAATGTTTCTACTATTATTTTCTTCACTTAATAATAAGTATTCGACACCATTATGATTAATTTTATTAACTACTATATAGTTTTGTCCATCTTCAAGTTTAAACATTTCATAATTTTGCAATATCATCACCACCTAATACATATTCATTATTTTCTAAATCATATATTCCATAATAATCTTCACTTTGACTTGCTGTATTTTTATATGAGTAAGAATATGTAGGTTTATTATTTTTTTCCTCTTCTTTTTTCTCTTGTTTAATATCATATGAAACTTTACTAATCCAACATATTCCAAAAATAATTGCACCAACAATTGCTAATTTTTTAATATCTTCGACATCTAATTGTTTATGAGAACGAATAGCTTCTATTTCAGCTTTCCTTGCTTCTTTTTTAGCTGTTGAAAAAGATTTTGTCCTATCCATATTTATATAATCTACTATAAAACGATTTAATTCATCATCTTTAATATCTCTTCTTATTGCACTAACTAATATTTCATTAGCCATATCTCTTTTATCCCTTTGACTAACATAATAATTGTAAAACATACTACCTGTTTGTTCTTTTTGCCTTGCTATTCTTATTTCAGTATCATATACAGTAGATACTCTTTCATATATATATTTAAATGCTTCATTATATACATCTGAAAACTCTGGTTTAAATTCCCAATTAGATAAATATCTATATATTACTTTATCACATTTTCCACTTTTAATCTTATAATCATCATACTTTTCATATTTTAATAAACTATAAATTTTTTCTGAATATTCATCAATATTAAAATTACTTTTAAATATTCCATTGATTTCTCTAAAAAAATTTCTTACATATTTTTTAGCATCAATACTTGCTTGTTCATCAATTGCATCTATCAATTCTTTATTTATCATAATAATTCTCCTTATAAATTATATTTTACAATACAAATTGTTTCTTTGTAAATAAAAAGTGTGAATAATCACACTATTTAGTTCTAACTTTAGAGTCTAGTACCCTATCTCTTTCATCTTTTAATCTATTTATTTCTAGTTGTCTATATAAAGAAGCTAATTTTTTGTCTACTTCAATCGTCTTTCTTACTAAGTCATTTTTTTGTTCAACATGACCTTCTTCACTTTTTAAAACATCATATAAATGTCTATATTCACGATCCATACTTTCATAGTATTTAATTTGTTCTATAGTAGATTTCTTTTCTATAGGTACTTCTTTTATTTCTTCTTTTGGTTTCTTATATTCTTCTTTTTTAATTTCTACTTTTTCTTCTTTTGGACTATTTTCCTCTTTTTTAGTAACTCTTCCATAAGAAATAAGTTTATTTAATCTTTCATTCATATAAACATTATCATCTTTAGAATAATCATATATACTTGCAAGTAAATTTACTCCAGGAATAAATAAATAAGATAATTCTTTTAAATTAGTAAAATATATATCTTTTATACTTCTTTTATCTTTAGTTATTTCATATCCATTCTTTTCAATATTTTTATTAGCTTTATGATTTTTATATATTACTAAAGAAGATGAAGTAAGTATAGATAATATAGATATCATACTTAAAAAACTCATAATATTTCCCCCTTAAAAAACGTGTTATATTATAACAAAAAATACATAAAAAGTCAAATATTAACGATACAAACTAAGTTTATATACTTTTTCAAATCTATAATCTATTATTCTATTTTTTTCACTGTAGATGAAAGTTGAAGTGTCTAAATCAGTTATTAAATTACCTTTAGAATCTCTATTAGAAATATTTCCATACATTCCTACTTTATGCATCCAGTAATAATTATTAATTTTTCTTAAAAAATGGAAATCAGGTGAATTAGCATCTTTATACATAGCTATTAACCAACTTAGATTTTGGTTATTATTTGGTATTTTATCAAATTGATTTGATTCTTCAAATTCAATCCCAAGAGCATTTAAATCTAAAAAAAGCCTTTCTTCTAGAGAAAATCCAAACAGATCAAAATAATCATATTGATAAAAATCACTACCTATAACCCCAACATCATAAGGATATTCAAAACCAAATGACATTAATTTTCCACTTGGAATATCTAAGCCTAATGCATATGCATAACAGTTAGTTGTTCTGATATTATTCCATTCATTCTCTTTTAATTTAATACTTTCTCTGATTTCTTTATAACTCATTAATAATTTGCTCATAATAAAACCCCTAAATTGGGGTATATTATATCAATATTTAACTCGATAATCAATCTTCATTATCCATACTATTTAAATATTCATGCAAATCTTCAGCTACTTTAAGAGGAATATATTTAGATAATTCATTAACATTTGCAGCTTTCATACGAGTAACACTTCCATATTTTTTAATAAGAGTTTTTTTTCTTTTTTCACCAAGACCATTTATATTATCGAGTACACTTGAAATACTACCTTTACTTCTAATTTCCCTATGATAGCTTATTACAAATCTATGAGATTCTTCATCTATTCTTGAAAGTAATCTAAATACATTTGATTTTTTATCAATATTTATTATTTTATAACTATCTCCATCCACAATAGCAGTAGGACTGTGATGATTATCTTTTTTAACTCCTATTACTTTAATTGGCATATTTAATGATTCTAAGACACTTTTACAAGCGTTTATTTGATTATTAGCGCCATCTACTATAATTAAGTCAGGTCTTACTAAATCATCTTTTAAAACTCTAAAATAACGTCTATAAATAACCTCTTTCATTGAAGCTACATCATCATTTTTTTCAAAACTTAACTTGAATTTTCTATAATTCTTTTTAGAAGGTAATCCATCTATAAAAGATACCATTGCTGAAACTGAAAAAGTACCAAATAAGTTTGAGTTATCAAAAGCTTCAATTATGTGTAATTTTGGTAAATCAAGTATTGTTCTTAATTCTTCATTAGCATTAGTAGTTAATTCTTCATTATTATATATTAATTTTATTTCTTTTTCATATTGAGTTTTAGCGTTATTATAAGCCATATCAAATAGTTTCTTTTTATCTCCTCTTTTAACAGTAATAACATTAGTATCAAGTACTTCTTTAAATAAACTAATATCAACTATTTCAGGTACTATTACTTCTTTAGGAACAATATTATGTTTTCTATAAAAAGAAGCTATATAATATTCAATAGTATCTTTTACTTCAGTCATTACTGGTATTATTTTAGTATTTATACCAAGAAGCTTTCCTCCTCTTATAAACATACAAACAATACTTACATATGAATTTTCAAAATAGTAATTAAATATATCTCTATCTTTCATATCTGATATTTCAACATGCTGATTATTAAACAATAACTTAATATAATTTAAGTCTTCTACCAAGCCCTTACATACTTCAAAATTAAGATTCTCTGAATTAATTTTAATTTTTTCATTTATTCTATCTATTAATAATTTATCATTACCACTTAATATTGATAATATTTCTGCTTTCATTGATGTAGTATCAATATTTGGGTATTCACAGTAACCAAGACATTCACCAATATGATAATAAAGACATACTTTTTTAGGCATAGTATCACATTTTTTTAAAGGATATAGTCTATTAATTAAATTAACTAGTCTTCTTGCTGCATATTGATTAGGATAAGGTCCAAACAAATAAGACTTTCTTTTATTAGCATTTATCTCCCTTTTAACTATTAATCTTGGATACTTTTCACGAGTTAATTCTATATATGGATAACTTTTATCATCACGAAGCAATATATTATATTTTGGATCATATTTTTTAATTAAATTAAGTTCTAAAACAAATGCTTCTGTTTCTGTATCAGTAACTATATATTCAAAATGATCAACTTCACTTACCATTTTTTTAGTTTTACCTGTTACTCTACCTGTAAAATAACTCCTAAGCCTATTTTGAAGGATTTTAGCTTTTCCAACATAAATAACTATACCATCAGAATTATACATTTGGTAGCAGCCAGGTTTTCTAGGTACTTCTTGTAGTTCTTTTTTAAACATAAAATCCTCCTTAATAATTTATTTTAATCTTAATGATAATGGTCTATCCTCATCAAGTACTTTATCTCTATTTATTGCATTAATAAAATACTTTTTTCCTAGTTTTATTGCTTCTACATTAGAAATATTTTTGTTAAATGTTTCTTCATTAAACCATCTACTATAATAAGTGCTTCTTAAGAACACATTATAATTATTTTGATTTAATATAACTCTTTCTTCTTTCTCTTCATCAATAATTTCATACAACCCATGTTCAACACTATATTTTGTTATTCCAATAGATGGAACAAAATCAAATGAATAATCACTTTCATAAATAAACTTTTGCATTTCTTTATTAAAAGATTCATTTAAAAAAATTGTAATTCTACTTTCATCTTTATTAGGATTTTCACTATAGCTAGGATTAATAATCTCGATAGTTGATTCTTCATCTACATCAGTTTTTGATTTGAATACAATACTAATTCTTTTATTATTATCTTCATCTTCAAAATTTACACTTTTAACACATTGATAATTATCAAAACAAATTATACTATCAATATCATCAATCAATCCTTTATCATAACTAAGTCCTTCTAATATTTCTCTTATATTCATACCATCACCCTCTTGATTTGATTATATCATAAATAATATTTAGTTGTTAAATATTATTAAAAGTTGTAAAATTAACTTATGAAAAAGATTAGTGATAGTTATTTAGAAATTAAAAAATCAAAATTTATTGGAATTCTTTATGAAGTAAATAGTACTTTAGAAGTAGATAAAATAATAAATAGTTTAAGTATTGAACATAAAAAAGCAAGACATATTTGCTATGCATATAAAATAGATGGACAAGAAAAGAATTACTCTGACAAGGAACCAAGTGGTACCACAAGAGGGCTACTTGATATAATTCACATGAAAAATCAGAATAATATACTAGTTGTTGTTGTAAGATATTTTGGAGGAATTCTTCTTGGAAGTGGTCCATTAACAAGAGCGTACACAAAGACTGCGGCTATGCTATTCATAGAATAAACGGCTTAATACTTTAAGCGTTTTTTTAATGCCATCATTCATTATTGATTCAACTATTTTATTTAATTTGCTACCACTTCTTGTAATAAAGTTAGAATAATCTTTATATTCTTCAACAACATAATCATTAATTGATACGTTTTTTCCTTCGCTAACATCTTTTTCAAATTTTTTAATAGCTTCTTCAGTTAATTTAGATTTAGTATAAGCTTTATATTCATATAACCCTGTTTCTTTTGATATATATAATATTAAAAATATAACAAATATTAATAATAAAAATTTAATTAGTTTATTATCATGTTTAATTTCTTCCTCTATCATAAATTATTCTCCTTTATATAGTCTTTTAATGCTATACTTAATACTTTTAATGTATTATTTATTTCTTCAATGGTATTATCTATACCACCAAGTTCTATTAAAATAGCATTATTGCTTAAGTCTTGATTGAATATAACATCTTTTCTTTTCATTATTCCCCTACTAAGTCCTTTATATTTACTATTAAAATAATTGTTTAAATAATTAGCAAATTTCTCATTTTTTTTATAATTTTTATGCTTTGTTGTAAGTACAAACATAATTTTTGCATATCTTTTATCATCTTTTTCATATAATGTATATTTTCTTTTAACTGAATCTCTATGTATATCTAAAAGTATTTTAAAATTATATTTTTTCATTTCTGAAAGCATATAATGTCTACTTGCTTCATAGCAGCCTTTATAGTCTAAATTATTCTTTTTTAAATAATTATTAATACTTTTGGTTTGAATAACTGACTCTATTCCATAGTCATTTAAATAATCTTTTAAAATTAAAGAAGCAGTTTTAACACTAGGAGTTATTGAATAATCACTTATAAATGGTAAATAGTACTTTTCTGTATCATGGGTGTTATAAATATAAACAATTGGAGCAATTACAATATTTTTATCTTCATTTTCATAAATTATTTCTTTATTAACAAATTTAATTTCACTAATTTTTTTATAATCATTTATCTTTACTAAATTAATGAAATCTTTGTATACATAATTTGTATCTAATTCATATTTATGATTCATTCTATCAATAATATTAAATATAATATTTGTATTTAAAAGTAATATAAAATAAATATATATAAATATTAAAAAACATATAATAAGTATAAAATATCTGATATTTGTATTTTTAAATTTAAATCTATACATATAATCACCATTATTAATATATAACTATTAGTTTTAAAAAATTGTCGAATTAGACCTAAAATTCATTGATTTTTTGTTATTTATTTGTTATTATTAAAGAAGTCTTAAGGGAGGTGGAATCATGCCTAATATTAAAAGTGCTAAAAAAAGAGTACTAGTTACTAAAAAAGAAACATTATTAAATAACGATGTTAAAGCTAGTATGAAAACTGCTATTAAAAAAGTAGAAAAAGCTCAAACTAAAGAAGAAGCTATGCAATTAGCTAACACTGCTACAAAAAGAATAGATAATGCTCATCAAAAAGGTGTTATTAAAGCTAATACTAGAGATAGATATAAGACAAGATTAAATAAAATAGTAAATACAAAATAAATAAGTAGATTTGATTCTACTTTTTTTGTATAATTAAACTGGTGATACAATGAAAAGAACAAGAATATTACTAAGTATATTAATCATATTAATAATGAGTATGATTGGATATTATGTATTAACACATTATGATGAAACAATAAAATATACTTCTAAATTAATTAAAAAATACACAAGAAAAAGTGTTCAAATACCAGAAACTTCATATAATCATAGAACATTTTCTTTTAAAACAGTAAGTGAAACTGATGACTTTAGTCCCAAAAATATAGAAGATATTAAAAAAATATACTATACCGTTTTGAATAATGGATGGGAATCATTTACATTCTACTGCGATGTTGAATATGAAAATTGCTTAGAAGATGTACGTACTATTGCTAATTCTGATAAAGATGAATATATTTCTCTTATAAATAATTATGTTAGCCCATATAATTCATATAAGAAATATAACACTTTAATTATAGGTGATGATGAAATTAATTTAACAGTTGATAAACTATATACAAATGATGAAATTGAAAGGTTAAATAATTATGTATCAACCTTTCTGGAAAAAAACAATATCAGAAAAGGAAATGTATCAAAAAATGATATTGAGAAGATACACGATCACTTAATAAATATAATTAGTTATGATAAAGAGTTTAATAAAGAAACCGACAAAGAAACTGAGTCAAATAAAGCATCAAGTGCAATCTTTAATAAAAAAGCATTATGTAGTGGATATACAGATGCATTCTCAATATTCTTAGATAAATTAAATATACCAAATTTTAAAATTAACACAGAAGAACATGAATGGAATGTAATTTATTTTAACAAGAAATGGACTCACATAGATGTTACATGGGATGATGATGAAATTAATAAAAATAACAATAGAAACTTCTTTATGATAACTACTAAAGATTTATTTAGCAAAGATAAAAAAGATCATTTATTTAATGAAGAATTGTTTTTAGAATTAAAATAAACTTTCTTGATTACTCAAGAAAGTTTTTAATTTCATTTAATGTTTCTTCAAAATTGTTGTAATTTACTTTAAACCAAGTAATATCAGTCATTTGATTTTTAAACCAAGTCATTTGTCTTTTAGCATAATGTCTTGTGTTCTTCTTTATTAATTCTTTAGCCTCATCTAAAGTAATTTTATTTTCAAAATACATTTCTAATTCCTTGTATCCAATAATACTTGAAAACTTTTTATAGTGCTTTGAATATAAAGACTTAGCTTCCTCAAGTAGTCCTTCACTAAACATCTTGTCTACTCTAGAATTAATTCTTTCATATAACTCATTTTTAGGAGCATATAAGCCAATTAAATCAAAATCATATATTCTATTATTAATTTCATTTTTATTCTCAATATACTTACCAGTTTCATTATAGTAAGTAATATATCTTTCAAGTCTTTGTCTATTGTTTACATGAATATTGTTATTTGGATTAATATTATTAGCCATAGCTTTTAATTCAGTATTTGTATAATTACTATAATCTACTCTCTTAATTTTAGTTTCTTCTAAATTATAGTCATATAGTAATGCTTTTAAATATAAACCAGAGCCTCCTACTATTATTACATTTTTATCTTCTTTAATAAATTTATCAAGTAAATTTCTTGCATCTTTTTGATAGTCATATAAGGTATAATCTTGATTTAAAGAAACTATATCAAATAAATAATGTTCTATATTATCTTTTTCATTTTCCTTAATTTTAGCAGTAGCAATTAAAGGCTCTTTGTAAACTTGCGTAGAATCTGCATTTAATATAACTGCATTATATTTTTTAGCTAAATAAATTGAAGCATCGGTTTTACCTGTAGCTGTTAATCCTGCAATTACTATTACTCTACTCATCTCTATCACGTCCGTTATATATTTCCCATACTAATCTTTTGCTTTTCTTTTCAACAATATCCCCATCATCATTTAATTCCCAACCATTTTCTTCTAACATTTCAAGCAAAGCTTCAATAGCATTCTTTAATTCTTTACTTAATTCAATCTCACTCATCAAAAGCATTCTCCTTTGAAAAATTAACTCTCTTAAACATTTTTTCAAGTTCGTATAGAGGATATTTTATATGAGTTGGTCTTCCGTGAGGACAAGTATATGGAAACTTACATTTAAATAAATTATCAATTATTCTCTCCTGCTCTTCAAAACTAATATGAGTATTTGCTTTAACACTCATTTTGCATGCTATTGAAGCAGCCATTGAATCGGTAAATTTAGCTTTATCAAATTTTCCTTTAAATTCACCTATTAACTCAAATATTTTTTTAATACTATCATTTTCGAATCCTTCTTTAATCCATGTCGGATGAGATAAAACTCTAAAAGTATTTTTTCCAAACTCTTCTATTTCAAATCCTAAATCATTAAGTTCACTAATATTTTCTTTAATATTCATGAATTCATTATGAGAATATTCTAAAGTTAAAGGAATTAACATTTTAGTAGTATAAACTTGTTTAGCATTAATAGCATCAACTATTTTTTCATAATTAGCTCTTTCATCGGCAGCATGTATATCAAACATATACATAGTATCTTCATCTTCAGCTATTAAAAAGGTACCAAGAGCAAGACCAACAGGATGAATTAATTTTTGTTCTCTTTTAACACTTTCTTCATCATAAACAGGAGAGTCAAAATTAAGTCTAATTTCTTCAATTTTTCTCTCTTCATTAACTTCTTCATTTATAGTAGGATTAATGCTGTATTCGTCAAATTCTTCATTAATAATCGGAGTATTATAACTAACTTCCTTATATGATTTAAATGTATTATCTGAATTATTTAATGCATCTCTAATAGTATTAAAAAGTAGATCAGTTAAACTTTCTAATTTAGAAAACTTAATATCTTGTTTAGTTGGATGAATATTAACATCTATTAAAGTTGGATCAGTTTCAATATTAATAACAACTATTGGATATTTGTTATCAGCAAGAACTCTATGATATGCATCCTTAATAGTTCTAATTACACTAGTATTACTTACCACTCTACCATTAACAAGAGTAATCATATTATTTCTACTAGATTTAGCTATATTTAAATTACTAATATATCCAGATATAACATAATCATAATTTTCTGCATTAATTTGTATCATATTTTTAGTAGTATTAATTCCAAAAATCTCATGAATAGTTTTATACAAGTCTCCACTACCTGATGTTTTTAAAACTTGTTTTTCATCATTAATAAGTTCAAATGAAATATCAGGATGTGATAAAGCAATTTTTTCAATAAATGATACACTATTAGCAAGTTCAGTATGTAAACTCTTTAAAAATTTAAGTCTAGCAGGAGTATTATAAAAAAGTTCTGTTACTTCAATAATAGTACCACGTCTCATACTGCCAATTTTTTCTTCAATTATTTTACCAGCTTTCACACGTACATATGTACTTTCTTTTGAATCATATGTATCTAAGACTGTATTACTAACTGCACTAATAGCTGCAAGTGCTTCACCACGAAATCCAAGTGTATTAATAAAATATAAATCATTTTCACTCTTTATTTTACTAGTGGCATGTCTACTAAAACATAAAATAGCGTCATCCTTAGACATGCCAATACCATCATCTACTACTCTAATTAGCTTGACTCCACTTTCAAGTAATTCTATTTTAATATTTTTAGATTCAGCATCTATACTGTTTTCAACTAATTCTTTTACAACATTAGCAATTTTTTCAACTACTTCCCCAGCGGCTATTTTATTAATTAGGGTATCCCCCATTACTTTAATCTTTCCCATTTAAATCATACTCTTTCTTTTAGTAAGTAATTTATTATCAAGTGTATGTACTCGAACGCTACCTACTTTAGTTATTCTAATAAAACCAAGACCATTTATAATAATATCGGTTGGCTCATTAATCTCATAGTTAATACTAGGCAATATCTTAAGTTTGTCATTTTTAGATTTTACTTTTTCATATCTTAATTTATCATTCATAAAGAAACTAAAACTATTAGTTTTATCTCCAATGTTTTCTATTCTTAATATGTCATTTACTACTACAGCGTAATTACTTCTAACTTGAAATGTCTTAACTTTTATTTCTTTTTTAGGATAAAATTTAACTACTTTAGAATAATCAACAAAATTATATATAGCATTATTATCTATAAAACCAGGAGTATCTACAATAGTAAGTTTATTATCAAGTTTAATTGTAATATATGAAGCAGTTGTATTTGGAATAGAACTTGTTGTAATAGTAGGCTTCTTAAGATTACTTGTAAGTAAATGATTAATAAATGTACTTTTACCTGCATTAGTAAATCCTACTATATATATCCTTTTAACATTATCTCTTCTTATATTTTCTAAAAACTTATCAATATTATAATTTTTTAAAGATGAAATGCACATTATATTATTAGTATCTATAATATTATTTTTTACATATTCTATTATTTTCTTTTCTTTTAAACTTTTAGGCAAAATATCTTTTTTAGTAATCAAAATATATTTATTATTTTTAAATTTGTTAATATATTTTTTGATACTATCACTAATATTAAGAGAATCTATTAAAAATGCAACACTTGCATATATATCACTATTAATATTTCTTATGATGCCATCAGTATCTATTTTTTTATCAAGTACACTATATTCTCCATAATGCATTATTTTAAAGCATCTTTCACAATAATCACTTTTATCATAAACACTAGATTTAACAAAACCATCAGCATCTATATTATCAGTTTGTAAAACACTACCACAGCCTAAACATTTTTTATTCATAATATTTCCCCTTTATAAATAAATCTTTGCTTGCTAGTCTATCATATATAAATTTTTCTGCTATTCGATTAAATATAGTAATACTATAATCATGTGGTGTTAGTGGATTTACAAGTATACTTGTTATATCTAATTTGTTCGCACCATAAATATCAGTTAAGAGTTGATCTCCTACTGCTGCTACTTCTGTACTTTTATATTTAAATTTATCCATAATTCTTTCATATTTATTCTTACTTGGCTTTAATGAAAAAGCACAAGCATCAACATTTAAATAAGTTTTAAATGGCTCTATTCTACTCTTAGTACTATTAGACATAATAATAATTTTAAAGCCCTTATCTTTAAGTTCATCAAATAATTTTTTAACTCTTTTAGTTGCTTTTTTTACATGAGGAGGTGCTATTGTATTATCTAAATCAAAAATAATACAACGTACTCCTTTTTTATATAACTTATCATAGTTAATATAATAAATACTTTTTTGATAAATATCAGGCATATACTTTTCTACCATACTAACACTTCCTTATAAAATTATATCAATTTTTAGAAATAAAAAAAAGACTTATTTAAGTCTTCTTTGATATGCTTCAATTGATCTATTATATTTACCAAGATCAATAGTGTCATCTACTATTGATTTAGCAAGAATTAATGAAGCAGTTGTTCCAAATGATGCTGCTAAAATTATAGCAATTATTTTTTCAACTGACATAATATCTGTTGGCATTTCTCCATATATGATATTAATAAAATTTGTAAGGCCATAAGCTCCAACTCCAATACTAGCTGCAGAAGATGGTATTTCCCATTTAAGTCTATCTACAAAATATTTTCTTGCTTCTATCATTAATGGTAGATATTTGCCATCATTTAATTTTGATACTGCTTCATCAGCACTAGTTATTTGATTTTGTGCTTCTTCTATCATTGAATTTGCTAATTCTTTTTCACATTCTAATTCCTGTATTTTTTCTTCATAAGATAAATTACTAGCACAAATACTATCAATATTTCTCATATTTCCTCCTTATTTAAGTCTTCTTTGATATGCTTCTATTTCATTATCATATCTAACGTAATTAATAAAATTTTTTACACATAATATTGCACATACTGCTGCTCCAACTGGTATAAAGTAACAACCACCAACATACAATAAATATTCAGCTAACTTAGTGATATCTAAATTGCCATTTAGATATTGTTGCCACATATAATAAGTCTCAGCTCCTCCTACACCAGATGCAAACATTTGTATAAAGGCTCTTTTTAAACTACCATCTTGTTCTTTAACCATTTTTTCTAAGTAAGAACCTTTTCTAAGCTTTTCAATAGCTTCATTATTATCATTATATGCTTTAATAATTCTTTCTTTTTCGCTTTGTAAATATTGCAATTTTTTTTCATATGATTTTGCACTAGTACAAAGTGATTCCCTGTTTCCTATAGTTTTAATATTTTCTTTATCTTCCTCTAAATATGGAAAAAAGATTGGAATAAATAATGGATCCATAATTTCCCCCCCTTAAAAACAAGCATATTATACCATAAATTTAATAAGAATTCAATAAAAAGACTTAGCTATGCGCTAAGTCTACCATATTTTTGCTCTAATCCTAATGAAATTATCTCATCTATATAATCATATATACTCATAAATTCTACATAATGACAATCTCCAAAATCTGATATTTCAAAATTAAATCCATAATCAATTAAGAATGGTCTTAATAATCTATCTTGCCATCTTTCTCCTCTGTATAAGATTCTCATTCTACCATTATGTGCTATTTGCATCCAACCTAAAACTTCCACTGCAAAGCTTTCATCCCAATCTCCACTGGAAAATCCATGAGCAGCTAAATAATTGTCATATAATTTTTTCATAACATCATATGCATCTTTATTATACTTTTCAAGCCCTGCAAAGAAAACTTTAAATAACTTTGCATGATCTTGTCTTACTCCTCTAGTACCTTCAGTAGTATCAACATATTGACTTAAAAGTTCTCCATTAGGTAGCATCCAACCTCTAAAAGATGAGCTACCATTAACGCTTCTAATATCAGATAAAAATTTTTCTATAATTGGATTTGCTCTTTTTGGTTCTTCATTTTTTATAGGTGTACTTACTTGTTTATTATTAGTATCTATAGTTATTGGTTGAATTGGACGAGTTACTGGAACACTCGCTGGATTTGGAGTATTTCCTTTAACATTATTAATTCTTGTTCCAATACTTCTAATAGTTGCATCATATTGAGGATTAGTAGCCATAGATACAAGTGTTAATATATCATTATTACTTAAATTGGTAATTCCTT
Organism: uncultured Erysipelotrichaceae bacterium; assembly: GCA_902764145.1. GTDB lineage: Bacteria > Bacillota_I > Bacilli_A > RF39 > UBA660 > CAG-1000. The sequence goes on from CACWUS010000013.1 coordinate 24,244, forward strand.
GATTACTTAAAAACATAGAAAGCAATCTTAATTTTTCAACTTCATATGGAGTTAATGTTGAAATTAAAGAATCAACAATATTACCATAACTACCAATTTTAACATCATCATTATTATAATACAAAGTATCTTTACTACCACCTAACATAGGATCTTTAAAAATATAATAGTCTTTGTTAATAATATTATTGTATTTAATAAGTTTATCATTATTAGTGAACATTAATATAACCTCTCTTCATATTCAAATTCTTGATCAAGTATTCTAACTGTGTCTCCTTCTTTAGCACCAAGACTTTTAAGTTCATCATCTACACCCAAATTCTTAAGTTTACGCGCAAATCTAAGTGCACTTTCATCAGAATTAAATCTTGTCATCTTTAATAATTTTTCTAATTCTTTTCCACTAACTTCCCATGTATGTTCACCAGGATGAGTTATTTTATATGGCTTTTCATGCTTGAATTCATATAATACATAATCTTCAAATTCATTCTTTTCAAATACTTCTTCTTCTGGTAAACTTTCAAGTAATTCTTTTAATTTAAATATTAATTCTTTAGTACCAGCGTGGGTAGCAGCGCTTATTTCTATAACATCTATGTCTGGATAAGCACTTTTAAATCTTTTTAAATTCTCTTTAGATTCTTCTAAGTCCATTTTATTAGCAACTACTATTTCTTTCTTTTTATATAAGTTTTCATCATATTTTTTAATTTCATTTCTAATAATTTTATAGTCTTCTACAACGTCTCTCATATCAACTTGAGCCATATCAAGAACATGACATACTACTTTGCAACGACTAGCGTGACGTAAGAATTTATCTCCAAGGCCTACACCTTCTGATGAACCTTCAATAAGTCCTGGAAGATCTGCGACTACAAAGCTATAATCTCCTGCTTTAACAACACCTAAATTTGGAGTAAGTGTTGTAAAATGATAATCAGCTATTTTAGGTTTAGCAGCACTAATTACACTAATTAGTGAACTTTTACCAACTGATGGAAAACCAACAAGACCAACATCAGCAAGTAAATGAAGCTCACAAGATATATTTCTCTCTTCCCCTGGTTCTCCAAGTTCACTAGTGTATGGTGCTTTATTTTTATTTGTCATAAAAGCTGCATTTCCTTTTCCACCTCTACCACCATGAGCTACTACGCATTCTTGTTTATCTTGTGTTAAATCACAAATAATTAAATTAGTATCAGTATCTTTAATAGTAGTACCAACTGGAACAACTATAACTAAATCTTTAGCACTTTCTCCAGTTTGATTTCTACCTCTTCCCATAGTTCCAGAATCAGCTTTTATTATTTTCTTATATCTTAAATCAATAAGTGTTCTAAGTCCCTTATCTGCTTTAAAAATAATATTCCCTCCATGTCCTCCATTACCACCATCAGGTCCACCTAGAGGTACATATTTTTCACGTAAAAATGAAGTACATCCATCTCCACCTTTCCCAGCAACTAATTTAAGATTAACTTCATCTATAAACATATTAATCCCCTTCTTTACAAACATATTTTATCACAAAAAACTAAATATTCCAATATTATAACTTTCTTATTAGTTTATATGTTCCAATTATTGATTTATAACTATCATCACCCAAATATACTGGTGTACTACTAGTAAACTCACCTAGATTGTGACTACCAAATACACATCCATCTAATTTATATACTAAATCTGGATCAATTTTAGCATTTGTTTTACTTAAATCAAGGCCACTTATATTTGCTAAAATAAAATTAATATCACTTAAATCTAAATAATTTAACATACCCTTATATTCATCTTTTATTTCAAAGTGAAACAAATTATCACCATCATCAACCATATAAAATAACTCTTCTTTAGTTATTGGCTTTTTCATAAATCTTTTATCTACTAAACAATAACTTTCTAATACACTAGCATTCTTATCTACTTTTTTTAAAACGTAATCTCTATTGCTATCAAGTTCTCTTCTAAAGTTTTCTTCTTTATTATGATTAAAATAATAATCAAGATAATCTATACCAGCTAAATAAGAATTTTCTGAAGGAAGTGATTTTATTGTTGTATCAAATAATATTTTTTCTCCTTCATAAGTTATTAATAATAAATTATCAGATAACTTACTTATTTCAGAATTAATAACAGGTATAACTATTTCTCCATCAATTGATACTATTCCTTTATGTTCAAAGTCACATGCTAAAAAGAATTTATCATTAATAGGAGTAACAATATAAGGTATTTTTTTAATTATACCATTACGTATAATAACACTACCAAATTTATTTTTAAATTTTCCATAAAATACATTTTTGTCATTTGACCTTATATATTTTAATGATTCTATCTCATCTAATGCATCTTCATTAGTTGGATAAGTAAATAATTTTTTAAAATATGATAGTTCATTTAAATATGGGCGATTATTTTTATCATAATTTTTTCTTTCATAAACAGTATATTCTAAATATCTATAGTTATCATTTGATTCTAAATCAATTTTATAATTTCCTGCTATGAAAATATTATCTTTTGGAAACATACAATAATCAAAACATTCACCATCAAACAATTCATTAAATGATGTATCTAGATAAACATATTTACCATTTTCAAGACTAGCAATTAATATATCATTATCTTTTTCATAAAAAATTTTTTTATATTTAGGATTAATTCTAAGTAAATTACCACTATAGTCATAATAATCATTACCAAATATTATTAAGTTATCTAATATAACTGCTTTTTCATAATATTTTGGACTAATTATGACTTTTCCTTCTCTATTTACAACTCCATATCTTCTTCTTTTATCTTTTATTTCAGTTATTTCAGTTAGAAATATTCCATCATAAAATCCATGAGAATTTCTAGCTATACGATAACAATAATTTTCATAACTACCAGAAAAATATGGCTCTATTAAAACATTTCCTGCTTCATCTATTAGACAAGGATCATAACCATCTTCAAACCTTCTTTTAACATTTACAATTGCTGTATATCTAAATCGTTTTTTATCATAAATAAAAGCTTCATCAAACATTGGATAAGTATATTCTCCGTTTATTCCATATCCTAAATCTAAATCTTTAAAAGCAAGTTTAATATCATCACCATTTGAATTATAAGCATCAGTATAATAATAATTTTTACCATCAGCACAACTTATAGTACCATTTTCAGTAATATAAACAGGTTCACTTTCAACATATGAATGACTTAACTTTTTATTAATTAGCATAGCTGGAGTTGAACCTATAATATAATATCTACCTTTTATATCTTTTGCATATCCAAGACCACTATCAAACATTTTAATTTCTTTATATTTACATGGTAAATTAATTCTACCTATTAAGCCATAAAGGATAGGATTATATCTAACAAATGGATTATTATTTTTTTTAGCAACAATTCTAACACTATTTTTAACACTACTAATATAAACATAGTTATCTTTTGTAACTCTATGTCCTTCGTTGTTAATAAGAGTAACCATACCGCCCTCTAATTTTTCAATAGCAAGATGATCATCATCAAAATCTGAAACATTTAAAAACTTTGGATCAATTATTATTTTTCCAATACTATTCATAAAACCATACAAATTTGAATTTTTATCTTTAAACTTAATAAGTCCATGCTTAAGCATAGAAATATCATCGATATTGTTCATAATATATCATCCTTTTTATTTAAATCTTAATATATGTTTAATTGTTCCATCTTCATTTACTAATTCAAATCTAGTAGAATCATAATAATCTAAACTATTATTATTTGTAACATTAAGTAGATTTTCTTTTTCAAATTCACAATCACTAATTTTACCTTTATATACAACTCTTGGATCTATAATAGCATTAGTGTTTACAAAACTAATTCCTGTTATATCAACATTTTTAAAAGTAAAAATACTTAAATCAAAATATGGTAAAAATGGTATTAGTTCTCTTCTAATAATAAGATGGTCATCTTGTTTTTCAAAAAACACTTCATATGGAATAGTTATTTTATTATTTTTATTTGTTAAATAGAAGTTTTCTATAGGCCTAGTTATATAGTTTTCTTTTTCATTGCTTTCAAAACTTATTAGCATCCTATCTCTTGGACTAGATAATTCATATATCATGTTATCTATACTATTTCCATGTATTCCATTATTAAAACAACCAAGATTTATATCACTAAATTCTCTATCATCTAGGTGTAACATTATATATCTATTTCTACTCGATACAAATATTGTTTTTTTATCTAAAAATTTGATTAAGAAATTATCACAAGGTAATATTTCATTTCCATCTTCATCAAGTAATCCGTATCTATCATCTTTTTTTATTATAAAGTATCCATTTTGATAATTTATGTTCTCACAATCAACATCTATTCTTTTCGATATTTTATGTGTTTTTTTATCAATTTTAACTATTATATGATATCTATCACTTACTTTTCCAATTATAAATCCATCAGCAGAATAATTTTCTACACTTGTAAATACTTCATCTACATCACTATTTGGAAAACTTATTTCACTATTAGAAAACATGATTGTAAATCTATCATATTCATATGGATCATTACTACTAGAACAAATATCCTTAGTACTCTTAAGTCCTGATTTAAAATTCTTATGTTCATAATTGTTTTCGCTAAACGAAGGATACAACTTAACAAATCCATCTTTACTTTTTTGAGTATAACATTGACTATCAATAAAAGAAGGAATGTAAGAACTTACATAAACATCATCTTCCATATAATAAACAATTAATTCATTATCTGTATATTCATATGAAGTAATACCAAAAAGAAGTCCTTCTCCTTTTAAATTATAAAATGAATATTCATCATAAACATTTTTTATACAAAGTACATTACCTAATAATTCTACACTAACTGAATTTTCAAAAATCAAATGTTCTCCATCACTAAAATAAATATCAACAGAAGTAAGTCTTGGATCACAAATACTTACAATATATTTATTTAATCTTTTAATCTTAATATCATCTGAATAATAAAATGAATGTTTTTCATTTTTAAATTCAATAATACCAGAAAATTTATTAATCATTTGAAACCAACAAGTAGAATAATTTTCATGTCTTTTGGTAATTACAAATGTATTATTTCTTCCTTCATATACACTATCATCAAATTCAGGAATAACATCAAATAATATATGATCAGAATTTATAAATGGTTCTACTTCTGCATAAACAATAGTGTCTAATTTATACATTGATTCAAATGTTTTTTTAACATCTGGGTAATTTCTTCTAGTTATAGTTAAATCTCCATTATTATGAACAAGATAATATCTTTTACCAAATGGACTGTTTACTACAACACTTGCTATGTAAGAACTATATTTATCAGAATCTCCACCATATGGAATCCATTCTAAAAAATTATACTTTCTTTTTATTATTTGAGCCTTATTAACAATATCTTCTCCATATTTATTGATAATTATTTCTTCATTAGTGCCTTCTTTAATTCCTTTAGCATAACCTTGTTCAGTGAAATCACTTACACTCTTAAAAATAGGATTTATAACAATTTTTCCTTCTCTATCCATAAATCCCCATAATTCATTTTCATCTTGAAATGCTGCAAGATTATAATGAAACTCTCTAATATTAATTATTGTAAAATCTCCATCTCCCATGGTTAACTCCTAATTTTCTTTATTAAATATTGGTCTTAGTACTTTATTTATATCTTGATTCAAGTAAGTTTCTACTCTTTCAACTATTCTATAATCATTATTTAAAATACATATAGATTCAAATTGATAGCTATTATCATCAGTTCCTTTAACTTTTACTATATTTTCATCAATTACTTCTATTTGATTATACAAATAATTAAATACATCAGCTCCATACCTACTAATTAATCCCATATTACCTTCTTTATCTGTATAAACAATAAAGCCATGATTATTTTCATCTACTTTAGCAGCATTAATTTCTCTTATAAGATTCCCTTTTGTATCAAACATATAATAAGTATCATTAACTGACATAGCAAATAAATATCCATGCGATGAATAATTATGAACAAACTTAAATTCACCATACTCATATGGATCAAAAGTACATATAGTGTTTAAATTTTCATCAATTATGCTATATTCAATATATTTATATGGTTGATTTGATTCGGTTTCTTCTTTGTATTCACCAACTACTGATATTCCATTTTTAAAGTACTGTACATAATCATAACTTTTTTTAACTTTTTGTTTTTGATCAAAATCTGAGCTTATAAAAGCATATTTGCCATTTTTTAATCTAACAATTACATAGTTTTCATCACTATCATGTATACCGTCAATATCACAGTTAATATCAAGTCTTTTTCTTTTAGAATTATATAGTTCATTATCTAATAAATACATTCCATTATTTAGTAATACAATACTTTTATATGATATAGCAAGTTGTTGACCTTGAACACTAAATAATCCTAAATTATTAGTTTCTTTATTTTTAACAATAAAATTATCATTATCGACTCTTAAAATTTCATATCTATCATAATCATATGGACCAATTATAATAGAACCATATTTATTTATAACACTAACATATTTAAAGAAATTATCAGTAGTAGTTACAACCATTGCATTAATAACTCCATATTCACCGATTTTAAAGTCTTCTGCATAGTAGAATCCTTTATCATAACTATAAACATAACTAGTAGTATCTAAAAAGTTCCAATTAACGCCTGTAATCTTTGATATATCTTTTCCAGTTAAAGATGGATATGCATTATCATTAACATAAAATTCATGATGAACAGCTCCTTGGATTGCAAAACCATTACTAAATAATGATAGTGGTTTACCAGCACAATTTAATAATTCACCTTTTTCATTCATATAATAATATTCATCAATATCGCATCTAACAATAGCATAACCTTCTTTAAATTTACTAGCTTCTTGAAAATATTTTTGAATTTTCTTACCCTTAGAATTTACATAATAATATTTACCTGTTGGATCTTTAAATAAAAACATATTTTCACTAAATCCAACTATTGAATCATTTTCATTACTCAAATATATTTGATTACCATATTTATCAATAATTTCAACTCTATTATTATATCTTGCATATGCATATCCATTTTTAAAAGAACCTACAAAATCAAATATTGGTAAAACTAATACAGTGCCATCCTTTTCAATAAATCCCCATTTACCTTCCTTAGTTTTAAATGCAGCGATACCTTCACTAAACTGTAATACATCACTTACTTTATAATGGCTAAGTTTAAAATTAAAAGTTTCTATTCTATCACCATTTTTATCTATAACAAAAATATCACGTCCATCATTTACAAACGCAGCACCATCTTTAAATTCACTTGCATCTTTATATTTAGGCTTTATTACTATTTTATGTTTTTCATCAATGTATCCCCATAATTCATTATCTTTGCTTTGGAATGGAGCAAGCCCATCATAAAATTTACCTACGTTTTTAATATAATTTCTTTTAAATAACATCTACATACACCCCTAATAATATCCAAGTCTTCATCTTTCTTGTTCTATCAAATTTAACGATAATCTATTAATTTTAATAAAACTTCTATATTGTAAATCATCACTTTCTTCATGATTTTTTATATTATAGATTATTGTCCTACTTGAATTTTTAACCAATATTAATTCATCACTTAGTATACAAATTTCTATATTGTCCATTGCACAATTAATATCAAATTTATTTAAATTTATATCGAACAATATATCTGATGAATTAATATTACTTACTACTATATAACCATTATCATATTTAATTTTTTTACACTCTAATCTTACTATTTTATTATTTCTTACATTTATTAAATAACTTGTTTCTTTATCATTTAGTCTTACTTCAAATAATTCACCATGTATTTGTTTTACATATTCAATATTATGAATATGTTCATTTGGTAAAGTATATTTAATACCATTTTCATCTAATATATGGTATTCATCATATTCATATGGATCATTTGATTCAGTATCTATTTTTCTATTTCTACATACTGCATAGCCATCATGAAAGAAACTTCCCATATCAAATTTTAAACCGTTAAATAATTCTTTACCATTAGAATCTAAATACACTTTTTTATTATAACTAGGATTATCTGCAATTACAGCAAAGCTGCCTTCCATTCCTTCAACTTTACTATAAGGTTCAAAGCTACTATTATTATTTACTCCATTTCTTGGTACAAAATACATATGATAAGTTTTAAAATACGCAAGATTATTTTCTAGCATTTCTGCTTCACGAGTAACAGCAGGAATTATCCATTTTCCATCTTTATCTATTAATCCTACTTTTACTCTTCCATATTCTTCTTTACAAATATTAAATGTTCCATTTTTATTTGGATAAATACGAGTTTCTCTATAGAGTTTACTATCTAAAATAGGTCCATATATAATTTCTTTATTTTTGGCTAGAAAAATATAAAATTCATTAACGTTATCTGGATTAGTAACTTCTACTATATGAAAAATATCATCACCATAACAAATTTCATTAATATAATCAAATTCAAAAAAACTACATTCATTATATCCATACTTAAATTTAAATACTAAATTTTTTCCTTTTTCATCAAATATTGCATATTTATTATCTAATTTACAAATTGCATAACCATTATTAAATGGATAAACTTTATCAGCTGTAATATAAGTTTTAATATTAAATCTAGGATTAAATAACATATACATTCTTTCATTTCGTTTAGTTACTAAAATTACTCCATTATTAGTAGGTAATATTTCATCATATTCACAAGGAATGACTTCATTTCCATTGTTATCAATAACTCCATATGAATACATTTCTTTAAAATCTTCAAAAACTTCTACTGTAATTTTACATTCTCCTACTACTGCATAGTGATCAATAAAGTCATTAATAAAAGCATAATCTTTTTTAGTTAATCTTTTATTATTTTTATCAATTATAGTGTATTTGCAATTTCTTTGATTTACAATTGCAACACCATTTTTAAAGTCACCAACTTCTCTGTATTCTGGCTTAATTACAACTTCTCCATTTTCATCTATGAATCCCCATAAATTATTTTCATCTTTAATGGCGGCATATCCTTCACTAAATTTTCTTACTTCAATTATCTTAATATCTTTAGGTTCATAATTATCCAAGAATACTCTTTTTCCATTAGTATCAATTAAATAACTATCATTAAATATATTTTTAACAACAGCAACTCCATTACAAAATGGTTTTACTTCTTTAAATTTTGCTTTAATTACTATATTATTATTTTCATCAACAAATCCATATAGTCCTCTATCATCTTGGTAATAAGCAAGACCATTACTATATTTATCAGAAACACTTACAATCTTACTCATAGTATTAACTTCCTTTCATGTCCTTTTTCTACTAATTCTCCATCTATAATAGTACCTTCACAAGAAATTCCCAATTCTTTTAATTTAGACTTATGAATAGTTAAATTACTTGAGTTTAATTTACAACCATCTAAACTTCTATTATATACAATTTGTGGGTCTATAAATGCATTAGTTTCACTAAAATCTATACCTCTTACATCTATACCATAAAATGAATTTACACTTAAATCAAAATACTTTAGTTTATCTTTAATTTCGCCAATAATTTCACAACATTCACTTCCATTATCAGTCTTTTTTATACACAAACTCCAAGTATTAAGAAGTGGTTTTATTTTAGTATGATTTTTATCTACTAATATATATCTTTTAATATTTGTATATTCCTGAGTTACATCTCTACATAATATTTTTTCTCTTTTACTTAAATCTGAACCTAACTCTCTAATAAATGGTTCAACAATATTCCAATAACCATAATTTATTGTATGAGGAATAGAATTAATATCTACTACTTCTGCATTTGAAAAACTAATAAATATAGTTTCATCATGGGTAGTAACAGTAAAACACTTATCACTTAAGAATTCGTAATCAATGAAGCCCATAGAATAGTTTCCATTAAAGATATCACATCCATTTTTATCAAAAAAATTATATGTATATGATTTATCATCTTCTTTATATGAAGCAATAAATATACCATTTTTATATATTAAGTTGTCACACTCAATATTAAATATTTCCTTACCATTTAAACCAATTACTGAAAACTCTTTTTTATTTAAATATTTTGCTATAAAGAATCCTTTATCTGCATAATTTTCAATACTTTCAAATGAATTTAATGGATTATACTCTGGATATCCAGAAATTACAGCACCATGAATATTAACTATAATATGTGCAAAATAATGATATGGATTATTCATAGAATAGTCTGTTTTATTAATTTCAAGAACTGCATAACCATTAACAAATCCAGTTGTATTATCATATTGTATATTTTTAATTACTCTTTTACCTTTTCTATCAATAATCTCACTTTTTAATTTTTTATTTTCATCATAATATTCTGCGACTAAATATTCATCATTTTTATTTCCAATAACATTTACATATTCTTTGTCCGTATTTAGTAAATTACCTTTTTCATCATATAAATTATAGTGTCCTACATACCCAACTATTAATCCAGAATCACATACTTTAATATCATTGCATTCACCAACTATATAGTTACCATTCATATCATACAAACTACATAAATCATACCTTCTAGATTTTATTAAATACATGTTATTATTTGTTTCTGATATTATATAAGATTGAAAAGGTGCTGATAATAATATATGTCCTTTTCTATCAATTAAACACATACTTTCTGGATAACTTTTATCTAATGCTATTGCTCTTAAATCCACAAATCCTTTAGATATTTCTAATGCTTTAAAATTCGTAACTGGAGTAAACATCAAAACATGACCTGATTCAATATTAACATATGCCCTATTACCTTTTAAGTCACTTGGATTTATATATGCTTCACCATCATGAGAATATTTAACATCATTTCTATCATCTGGAATTTCTTGAGTGGACATTTCAAAAATTCTACTTGTAGGCCTACCATATTTTGCATTTGAATTACCATTATAAAAATAATAATATTTCTCATAACCTTTATATTTTCCAGAAGTAATTATAATTTTACCGACACCATTACTTATTTCATCATAAATAAATGGTTCTACTTCTTTACCATTAGTATTTAGTATTCCATACTTTTTACCTTTTTTAGCTACAATAAAGTCTCCATCAAAATACATATCATCATAAAGAGAAGAAATATTGTTTCCATTTTCATCAATTAATCTATATCTTCTACCATCAGCTTTTTCCATTACTATTGCTCTTAATTGATTATTAAAAGATTTAAAATTTCTAGCATTTAAATATTTTGGAGGAATAACAACTAAACCTTCTTCATTTATATATCCAAAATAACCATCAGAATTCATAAATAATGCTAATTTATAATCTGAATCACTAGAAAAAAATGGTGATACTCTTTTTAAAATTATATTACCATTGGTACGATATTTAAAATCTATTCTACGTGAAGAATCACTTTTAGCCATTTTAACCCCCTAATAAAAGTGAAATGTATTATAACATAAAAATTCAATTTTGTCCATTTTTATATAATTTATAAATTATATAAAAATTTATAATGTGAGTTTTCGCTCATATTCTTTTTCTACTAGTTCTCCATCAATTATTGTTCCTTTGCATGAAACTCCCTCTAAACAATAATTTGAAACTAAGTTATCACTTCTTAATATACATCCGTCTAAATTCTTGTTATATACAGTTTGTGGATCAATAAGAGCATTGGTTTCACTAAAATCAATACCACTCACCATAACATCACTAAAATCAAAATTAGCTAAATCAAAATACTTTAAACAAGGTTTTAATGAATCTATAATTTCATAACATCCATCTAATCCCATAACTGCTCTATTAGTTACCATATTACATATTGATTTTTCCCTATTTGGTTCTTCTATTCTATATAAATCATTTTTAACTAGTCTAAAGCTTTCAACATCATCGCTTAATTTAACAAGTAATTTTTCTCTACCATTAATATAATTACCTAGTCTTTTTAATGTAAAATATTCTGGATTATATGGACCATTAGATTCAATTTGAGGAAAATCTTCTACACTTATTTGCTTTTGATTATCTATTAAATTAATAAAAAGAGTTTCATTATCTCCAAATATAACTAAAATATTATCATTTTTAAACTCATATCCATGAAAAACATTATCAAAATATTCAAGATCAAAAATATCTTTACCATTCATATCATAAAATTTATAATTAATTTCATCTTCATTAGGAATCTCTGCTATAAAAACACCATTTCTATATTCTAAAAATTCTGCATTTACGCTAAATATTTCATTGCCATTTAAATCAATTACACTGCATTTATCATAGTTTTCATACATACAAATAAAGAAACCATAATCAGCATAATTATGAATATCAGAAAAAGATTGTAAAATATCATCTTTTGGAAAAGAACAAACAACACTTTTATCTTCCTTAACTATAAAATGCCTAGTATACTCAAGTGGATCATTCATGGAATAATCCATTTCCGTGCGTGATAAAACAAAATATCCATTTTCATATTCACTAGCATAATCATAATCAAATCCAAAATTTACTCTATTACCTGTATTAGTTATTACTTCTCTTTTTCTCTTATTATCACTATAATAATCAGCTACTAAATATTTATCTTCTTCAGTACCGAATATATATACATAATCTACATAACTTCTAAGAAGAAGACCATTCTTATCAAATATCGAATAAATTCCATTTAAGTTTTTAACTAATATTAAACCTGAACTAGTAATTGTTATATCGTAACTTCCATCTATGATTAATTGTCCATCCATATCATATAAAAATCTAACGCCAGTTTTTTTATTTATTAAAAAATACATATCTTCAAAAAAAGCATCTTCAATTGTATATTCTTCCGCATTTTCCTTTAATAATTTATAACCATCTGGATCAATTAAACATATTTCATTACTTTTTTTATCAATAGCTATTGCTCTTAATTCAATAAACATTTTTGATGATTCCATTTTTTTAAAGTTAGTAACTACTTTATAATCATATAATACTTTATCAATATCAATATTAACATATACTTCTTCATTATATGAATGCTTCTTACTAAAAAAAGCATGTTCTTGTGCATCAAATATAGGTTCAACATAATTCTTAACTTGTGTTGTCATAAAATCTGCTACTGAAATAGGTTTTCCATATTTAGCATTTTTAATTCTTTTTACAACACTGTCATAAATAATATCAAATGCTTCTCTATTTTTATATCTTCCTCTATCATATGTAAAAGTACATATATCATTTCTAATTTCATTATAAACAGCTGGAACTATTACTTTTCCATTTTTATCTATAATTCCATACCTAGGATACTTATATACTTTAATACGATTGTTTTCAAATTTTATATCATCATAAAAACTAGATTTTCTATTTCCTTTTTCATCAATTAATATATGTCTTCCATTAAAAATAGTACCTTTTGCTACTACGCTTCTTAGTTCTCCTCTAACTTCAAAAAAGTCACTCGCATAATAGTAAATTGGAGGAATAACTACTTGACCATATTCATTAATATAACCATAATTATTTGTTTTTTCATCTCTAAAAACAGCCAATTTATATTGACTATTTTCGGGCTTGAAATCACCAATTTCATTAATTTTATATTCACTCATAGTTATCCCCTTAAAAAGTGAAATATATTATAACACAAAAATATTTTAATGTCTATTTTAAAATAAATAATCTACTAACAATTCGCTTATCGCTAATATATTCCATAACAAACTTATTATCTTTCTTCTAAATAATTTTGATTTTTTATCAATATAATTCTTTTTCCTTGTATAAAAAAAGATGTATTTTTTGATATGAACCCCGTTTCTTGGACATAAGAAACGAGGTTTTATTATGGCTAAAATAAATTATGAAGAAAGAATTAATTTATATTATGATAGAAAGAACG
>CACWUS010000014.1 GCA_902764145.1 uncultured Erysipelotrichaceae bacterium
GGTTTAAAGTGTTTTCCCATATAAAAATAGTACCTCCTTTCTTGAGATACTATTATATATCTACTTTTTTAAAGTGTCCAAAATAGGGTTCACTTCATTTTACAAATCTACTTTTTTTCAATCCACATATATGTTCCATCCATTCTTTCTGGTCTATACTTCATGCCACATTTAACATAAAAATTTCTATTTCCACTTGTAGGTGTTGCCTCTATTTGAAACTTTTCATTATCTTTTAAATTACTTTCTACCATTTCAAATAATGTTTTTAACACCATTTTACCATAACCTTTTCCTTGAAATTCTTTTTTAACAAGAACATCTGATAAAACACCTTTACAAGAATAATCACTAACTATTCTTCCACATGCTACTATATTGTTATTCTCAAAAATACTAACTTTATATTCTGTATTTTGAAGTCCCTTTTTTAATTGACTTAGACTAATCTCTTTCCACTCTAAACTTTTTCTCATTTCATATAAATCTTCTTCAGTTAAATCTTTAATTATTTGCATATTATCATACCTCCTATATAAATAATTATTAATGACAATAAAGAACCACATGTATCTATAAAAACATCAATAATTTGAGCACTCCTATTTAATACAAATAATTGGTGTATTTCATCTGAAGATGCATATAAAAAACAAAGTAATAAAGTAATAATATATATTTTTTTAATATTATATTGCTTTAATAAAAAATATATAAGTATTGATAAAACAAAGAATTCACTTGCATGAGCTATTTTCCTAACAATAGGATCTAACTCTATAATCAGTTCTTCTTTATCTACTTCACTAATATTTGGTTTAATTATTTCTATTACATTTCCAAGAGTTTTATATAAAAAGCCTTGACTTTGCTCAGTAGATTCAATTCCATTAAAACTTGAAAAATAAAAAATTAATCCCATCCAAAAAACAACTAATATCCATAATACTATTTTTTTAATCATTATTAATATATTCCTCAACTTTATCTTTAATAGACGTCCATAATTTTTTTAATGATTCATAACTTAAAGTATTTTCTACATCATTAAAATTAGTCCAAACTACATCATGTGTATCAGTTGATTTATTATTACTATTTCCATCATCTTTTGCTAAATAATAATGGCATTCACACTCTTCATTTTTGGGAGTTACATATCTTTCTATATATATTGGATCATCCATTAACAATTTCACTCTTCTTTTAGTTTCCTCTTCTGTTTCACGAATAGCACATTCAAGTAATGTTTCTCCAGCTTCTAAGTGTCCTTTTGGAAAAGAATAATCATTATAACTATCTCTATAAATTAAACATATTCTATTTTTATTAATTAAAATCGTACCTGCTTTTAATGTCATATATCCTCCATAATAAGTATTTTATCATTTAAAAAGGTATTTTAAAATACCTTTTATTTTTTACATAAATGATGGACCACATGCATTAACATTACATACTTCATTTTCTTCTGTACAAGTATAACAAGGTGTGTATGTATGTTTATATATATGATGATTAATTATTCTAGTATTAATTGGTTGAACATGTGGAACTTCATGAATAATTTGTCTATGTACACATCTTTCTTGTGGACATTCATAAATTGGTGGACACATCATAGGTTGTGCTGTAGGACATGCATTCATTTCTACTCCTTTATTATCTTTAGTAACCTTTAATTCAGCACTACCTTCAACACTATAGCCTTGATACATTCCCATATTATCTATCATATTAACAACTCCTTTTCACAAGTATTTTATGTAAATTAATCTCTTGTGAATAGGTATTTAATATAAAAAAGTAGATTTCTCTACTTTTCCTTTAAATAATTAATAACTTCATTATAGTAATCCATTTTAAGCCCTGGAGTAACACTCTTTATTTCACTAGGAATACCTTTAACATTTATTTTACTTACATCATAGTTTCCACCAGTAACTCCAACTCTAAATCCATGTTTTGACCATGCTACTTGAGCTACTTTACTATCTTTAAATCCATCAATTAATTTTTTACCATTCTCTGTGAAAGCTGCAATACAGTGAGAATTCCAAATAGTTGGTGTTGGATATAAAATAACAACTTTATCTTTTACTTGATTCCATCCATCTGGATTAGAATTAGCAAAATCAATAACACTTTTTTCATAATCAACAATCATAGGTTTAGCACCCATACCAGTTTTTAAAAACATTGAGAATAAATCTGCAGGAGTATTATTCATGTAACCTGATTTAATATAGAATTCTTTTAATTTAGGAAGTGCTGCTTTTACAGATTCATCATTTACTTCGCCACCAGCCATTATAGATAATAATAATCCATAATATGTTGCTCCTGGTGAGCTAGTAACTGGATCTACTGAACCAATATTTATTGAACCATAAATAGATTCTAAACCAATATCTTTCCACTTCTTACCTTCTAAAATATAATTTATTAGTTTAGGCATATCAGTTATATAGTAAACACCATCATTTAATGTAACTATTTTTTCCTTAATTAATACATCTACAACTTCTTTCCAACTATATATAACAATAGGTGTATTTAAAGTTGGTTCACCTGCTAAAACAGTTTGTCTTTGCGCTTCACCTATTTGTGCTGGAGTTTTATAATAATCGTAATATCTTTGATCAGAAAAGAATACTAAATCATATGCACTACCATCTTTTCTCACAAGTTCTTCTTTTACAGTTTTACCATTACTCCAAGTATCTTGAACAAGTTCAAATTCGTATTTATCAGCAAATATTTTGTTGATTTCTTCATCACCAAGTAAATCTTCTTTTCCTCCTCCAATCGCACCATATATTTTTTCAACATTAGGATTAAATGTATCTCTATTTTTAAATACAATTACAAGCACAATAATAACTACTACTAATGCAATTCCTATTATTTTTGATAACATTCCTTCTTTTTTAAACATTTTTATCACTTCCCTTTATATCATCATCATCTAATTCAAAATCAGATGTTCTTTCAAATATTTTCATTTCGAAATCAAATGCTTTATCTTTTGATTTTATTATTTCAGTAAGTAATTTATTACATTCTTGTTCAACTTCTCTTATATATACAGACATTTTTAATATTAATTTATTCTCAACAAAAGTTTTTTCCTCTTTCTTTTCTGCTTCTATATATTTTGAAACTATCTTATCTGTAAATGGTAAGTAATAATCTAGAAAATTATATATTTTAGTAGCATTTCTTGGTTGAGTTTGCAAATGTTCTGTTATCTTTTGAGTATGATTAACTATTTTTCCAATTTTTTCTCTTATACTTTTATCTTTAATTTTTTCTTTATAATCATTAAGTTTTGACATTTCAAAATTATATTTTGCTAATGCAGTTCTATCATAAACTCTAACATCTGAACTCTTAAATAAGAATATACCGGCTATATAAGATAAGCAAGCAAATATAAGTGATATCCATAATGGAAAATCTAAAAGTAAATATACTATTATGAAACATCCACCAGTAAGAAAAGCCGAATATATATATCTTTTCTGTATATTTATCATTAATTATAGCTCCTTACTTCTTTAAACGCTTCAGTTAAATTAGTTTTTCCATCAAACACTTTAGCATTTGACAACTCTGCAATATCTTCAAGTTGTTTCCTTCTAGCACTTCCAAACATTATACTATAAATAGGAACATTACTTCCATTATATGCATTTTTTAAAGAAGCATAAGAACCAATATTAGCTTCTCCATCAGTCATAAGTATAATTGTTTTTGTATAATCATCTTTAAGATTTAAAGAATTTAACTTTTTAATTCCTTCTATAGCACAACCATATAAATTAGTACCACCATTTGGTTGGAATGACTGAACTTGATATATTAAATCTGAAGTATCTTTTCCATTTTCAGTATAAAATGGTCCAACTACATCATTAGCAAATGAATATATATATATTTTATCATTTTCAGAAAATTGGATATTGTCATTACTTGCAGTATCATAATCTAATATATATTTCATTGCATTTTTTAGTTCTAATATTCCATCTCCATACATACTACCAGAAACATCAAGACAAAATACAATAGCTGAAGGCTTTCTAAATACTTCTAAATATAAACTAATAGCTTCATTTATAACATCTTTTGAAGGATATTTAAGTGGCATTAAATACTTTGTTGTATCAATACCCCATTCTTTCTTAAATGAATTATTATCTGCTTTTTCATTTACTCCACCATACCATGTTCTCTTACCCAGTGATTCTAGTTTCTTTTGTGAAGAATTACTTAACAAGAAAGATTGTAGTTTTAAAAACTGTTCTTCTTTTTCTTGACCATTATCAATATATGCAAAAGGTGAATCATTAATTGATACTCCATCTAATGGATATATTAAATATAATGGTTCTTTATTATTTTTAACTAATTCTTTATTTATTTCTATTAAAGATGATTCAGTAGCAATTACAGCCTCATAATCATTTGTTTTTAAAAACATTTCTTTTAAGAAATCATCTGTTCCAGATACTCTTTCAACTCCAGAAAACAAAGCTTTTAAATCTTTTTCTAAAGTCTTGCTTTTAAGCATTTTACTTGTTAATATTTCAGGTGAACCAGATAATGAATTTAAAAAACCTAAATATGCAATTAAACCAGTATTTGTTTTTGTTACTGAAGACATTACATATTTCAATTTACCATCTTGTATAGCCTTTACTATATCCTTATTGTATACATTATTATCCACAAAACCTAATTCTTTAGCTTTACTCTTTTTAATTCCAAAAACAACAGGATTAATATTAATAGATTTTGAATTTGATGTACTAACATTATTTAACATATATAACCAAGTAGAATTTGACATCCATACAGCATCATATAAATTAGAATTACTTTCTAATTTATCAATAGCTTCTAAATCATCAGCATATGTAATAGTTAAATAAATTTTATTTTTATTTGCAAAATCCATTAATTCTTTTTCAAAAGACTTGTTATCTTCATTAGAAAGAATTTTAAAAAATTTATCACTATATCTTTTTGAAGGTGAATATCCACTTTCATTTAATATACTAGATAATACTGCTAAACCTATTAAAATTAATATAACCAATGTAATTACTTTACCTTTACCATTTTTCAAACTTATCACCCACTTATTATCTCTACTTAAGTATATCATGTTACAAAAAAAAGAACAACAATGTTCCTTTTAAAATTTCATATTTTTCATTTGTCTCATCATAGTTTTCATTTGATCAAATTGTTTTAATAATCTATTTACATCTTCTACTTTTTGACCTGAACCATTAGCTATTCTTTGCTTTCTACTAGCTTTTATTATATTTGGATTTCTTCTTTCCTCTTTTGTCATAGATAATACAATAGCTTCAGTTCTAGCCATAACTTTAGGGTCTATTTCTACTTTATTAAGCCCCATTTTAGAAGCACCTGGTAATAATTTAATAATATTTTCAAGTGGGCCTAATTTTTTAATTTGTTTAGTAGTTTTTAAAAAGTCTTCTAAATCAAATTTACCTCTTTGCATTTTTTTAGCAGTACTCATCATTTCATCTTGATCAAGTTCTGCTTCAGTTTTTTCAATGATTGATAGTAAATCTCCCATACCAAGAATTCTATTAGCTATTCTATCTGGATAAAACTCACCAATACCATCTAATTTTTCAGAGTTACCTATTAACTTAATTGGAATGTTAGTTAAATGTCTTAATGATAGTGCTACTCCACCCTTAGTATCACCATCCATTTTAGTAAGAACACAACCAGTTAAGTGAAGTTTATCATTAAAACCTGTTATTACATTAATAGCATCTTGTCCCATCATAGCATCAATAACCAAAAGTTCTTCATGAGGATGAACAGTCTGTTCAATATTAACAAGTTCTTCCATTAACTCTTCATCAATTTGTAAACGTCCAGCAGTATCTATAAGAATATAATCATATCCATTCTTTTTAGCATATTCTATACCATTTTTTGCTATATCTACAGGATTTCCTTTACCTTCATCATAAACTTCAATATTAAGCTCTTTTCCTATTGTTTTAAGTTGATCAATTGCAGCTGGTCTATAAACGTCACAAGCTATAAACATTGGCTTTTTATGGTTTTTCTTTCTAACCATATTACCTATTTTACCAATAGTTGTAGTTTTACCACCACCTTGAAGACCAACAATCATTACTATTGTAGGGTTTTTAGTAACTTCTAGTGGACTAGCATCTCCACCTAATAAACTAACAAGCTCATCTTTAAGAATTTTAACAAACATGTCACCGGGTTTAATTGATTTTCTAACTTCTTCACCAAGAGCTTTTTCTTTAACTTTATCAATAAATTCTCTTACTATTTTAACATTAACATCTGCTTCCAATAAACAAAGTCTAATTTCACGAACTATATCACTTATATTATCTTCATTTATTACACCTTTTGATTTAATATTACTAACTACTTTTTGTAATCTTTCACTTAAGTTTTCAAACATAATATCACCTTTATTAATTATATCAAATAATTAATTATTTTTTAATAACTATGTATAATTATTAAATTTTTCTCTATACTTCTTATTATATTATTATTTATAGTTTTATAATAAAAAACCTAACTAAAAGTTAGGCAAAACCAGAGGTAAGCCAAACCCAATATGGCCAAATGTTCCCTCTAAACTTAATATATGATATTTTTTTAATTTTGTAAAAAAAGTAAAAGAGATGTCAATATGACATCTCTTGTTTTATTCTAATGCACCCTCGACAGTTTCTTCTGTTGCATCATCAGTTAAGAATTTTTCTTCTAAAACTTCTGCAGCATCATCATCTAGAAGTTCATTTTTAAGCATTACTTCAATATTATTATATTGTTTAGCTCCAGTACCTGCTGGGATTAATTTACCAAGGATAACATTTTCTTTAAGTCCATTTAACATATCTACTTTACCACGAGTAGCAGCATCTGTTAATATTCTTGTTGTTTCTTGGAATGAAGCAGCAGATAAGAATGAATCAGTTTCAAGTGAAGCTTTTGTAATACCAAGCATAACTGGTTTTCCAGTTGCAGGTACTCCACCTGCTAAGATTACAGGTTTATTGATTTCAGCAAATTCTCTTAAAGGAACACTAAGTCCTTCAATTAATGTAGTATCTCCTGGATCAACAACTCTGATCTTAGTAATCATTCTTCTAATTACAGTCTCAATATGTTTATCTGATACGTCAACACCTTGAGATTTATAAACTTTTTGAACTTCTTTTAATATATATGCTTGAACAGTTGTTGGGTCAGTTACAGCAAGTAATTCTTTTGGAGATACACTACCTTCAGTTAATGCTTCTCCAGCAACTACTACATCACCCTTCTCAACTTTAAGTTTTGCATTATATTGAGTTATATGTTCACGAGTTTCAACATCATTTTGAATGTAAATTTTAAATCTACCATTTTTATCGTCAGAAATCTTAGTAATTTTACCACCGATTTCAGCAATTGTAGCTTTTGCTTTTGGAATTCTTGCTTCAAATAACTCTTCAACTCTTGGAAGACCTTGAGTAATATCAGCAGCAGATGCAACTCCACCAGTGTGGAATGTACGCATTGTTAACTGAGTACCTGGTTCACCAATTGATTGAGCAGCCATTATACCAGTAGCTTCACCTACTTCAACTACATTACCAGTTGCAAGGTTAAGTCCATAACATTTTTGACAAATACCATTTGGACATCTACAAGTAAGAACGCTTCTGATTTCCATCTTAGTAATACCAGCATCTACAATCTTATCAGCTATTCTTTCAGTAATTAAAGCACCTTTATCTATTAATACTTCTTTAGTTTCAGGATTTAATACTTTTTGATTAGAATATCTTCCTACTATTCTATCTCTGAATGATTCAATTACAGCACCACTCTTTTCATCAGTGAATGCTTCAACTTCAATACCTTGAATAGTACCACAATCTTCTTCTCTTACAATAATATCTTGTACTACATCAACTAAACGTCTTGTTAAGTATCCAGCATCTGCTGTCTTTAATGCAGTATCAGCTGTACCTTTTCTAGAACCGTGTGTTGATAAGAAGAATTCTTGAACGTCTAATCCTTCACGGAATGAAGCAAGGATTGGAATTTCCACTTGACCACCATCTGGTTTAGCCATGATACCACGCATACCAGCAAGTTGTCCTAATTGGTTAGCAGAACCTCTAGCTCCAGAATTGATAATCATTGAAAGTGGATTTTCAACATCCTCTTTTAATATATCACCAAGTTTACCTTGTACATTTGTAGTTGCATCAGTCCATAATTTAATTACTTTATTATGTCTTTCTTCATCAGTTATAAGACCACGCTTAAATTGTTTATTAATTTTTTCAATTGTAGCATTAGTTTCTTCAATAATAGAATCTTTTTCATGGTTAATTGGAATATCAGAAAGAGATATTGTAATACCAGATTTTGTACTATATTTGAAACCTAAATCTTTTAACTTATCTAAGAAAATTGATGTTTCAGTTGTTTTATATCTCTTAAATATTTGAGCAATTATTTTTCCTAAATCTTTTTTAACTAAAGCAGGAACAACATCTCTACTAGCTACTTCTTCAGGTAAATTTTTACCTTTTTCGATAAAGAACTTATCTGGAGTCATGAATTCAATGTTCTCTTTACTTCCCTCATTAATATAAGGATATGTATCTGGGAATATTTCATTAAATATTATTTTACCAGCTGTAGTAACTAAATATTTATCTTTTTGTTCATCAGTCCAAATTTTATGTTTGAAAGCTTTAGCAGGAATACATATTCTTGTATGAAGAGTAATATCACGTCTTTCATATGCCATCAACGCTTCATTAGCATCTTTATATGCTTTTCCTTCATTTGGTTCTCCAGGTAATTCTAATGTTAAATAATAGTTACCTAAAACCATATCTTGAGATGGAGTAACAATTGGTTTTCCATCTTTAGGGTCTAAAATATTGTTAGCACCAAGCATTAATAATCTTGCTTCAGCTTGAGCTTCTTCACTAATTGGAATGTGAATAGCCATTTGGTCACCATCAAAGTCTGCATTGAATCCACCACAAACTAATGGATGAAGTCTTAAAGCTTTACCAGAAACTAATACTGGTTCAAATGCTTGAATAGAAAGTCTGTGAAGTGTTGGGGCACGGTTTAATAGTACTGGATGTTCACGAATAACATCTTCAACTACATCCCATACTCTTTCATCTTGTACATCTATTATTTTCTTAGCAGCTTTAATATTGTGTGCGATACCACGTTCAACTAATTGTTGCATAACATATGGTTTAAATAATTCTAAAGCCATATCTTTTGGTACACCACATTGATACATCTTTAGACTAGGTCCTACTACGATAACACTACGACCAGAATAGTCAACTCTCTTACCTAGTAAGTTTTGTCTAAATCTACCTTGTTTACCTTTTAACATTGAAGAAAGTGATTTTAAAGGTCTATTTCCTACACCTTGAACACTTCTTCCACGTCTACCATTGTCAATTAAAGCATCTACTGCTTCTTGAAGCATACGCTTTTCATTTTGAACAATAATAGTTGGTGCTTCAAGTTCTAATAATTTTTTAAGACGATTATTTCTATTAATAATTCTTCTATATAAATCATTTAAATCACTTGTAGCAAATCTTCCACCTGGAAGTTGAATCATTGGTCTTAGATCTGGTGGAATAACTGGAAGAACATCTAATATCATCCATTCAGGTCTATTACCACTTTCTAAGAATGCATTTAAGCAATCTAATCTTTTAATTAATCTTAATTTCTTTTGACCTTGAGCTTTTTCTACTTCAGCTTTTAAAGCCTCTACTTCTTTTTCAAGATCAACTTCAGTAAGTAATTGTTTGATAGCTTCAGCACCCATACCTACTTTAAATCCATCACCATATTTTTCATAATAAGCTCTATATTCTTTATCAGATAAAGTTTGTTTCTTATTAAGTGGTGCGATTCCTGGATCTAATACTATATAACTAACAAAGTATAATACTTCTTCTAATTCTCTTGGACTAATATCAAGTACTAGACCCATTTTTGGAGGTACACCTTTAGCATACCAAATGTGGCTAACAGGACTAGCAAGTTCAATATGCCCCATTCTTTCACGTCTAACTTTAGCACGTGTAACTTCTACTCCACATCTATCACAAACTACATTTTTATATCTTAATCTTTTATACTTCTTACAAGTACATTCAAAGTCTTTTGTTGGACCAAATATCTTTTCACAGAAAAGTCCATCTCTTTCAGGGTTTAAAGTTCTATAATTGATTGTTTCTGGCTTTTTTACTTCACCATAAGACCATTCACGAATCTTATCAGGAGAAGCAATACCAATACGAATTCCTTCAAATTCATTAACTTCCATCATTATTCTTCACCCCTTTCATATGCATCTTCATAGTTGTCATCAAGACCATATTCTTCTGTATATTCTAACTCTTCATCAGTAGGTTCAACATCAAATTCATCATCACCAAATTCATCATCTTCTTCAGGTTGTACATCTTCATAATCTGATTCATCTTCTTCTAAAACTGGTTCTTCCTCTACTTCTGGTTTTCCAATTTCTTCAATTGAAACTGGAGAGTCATCTTTATCTTCTTCATCTTCAAGTTGTTTAATTTCTTTAAGTGTTCCATCTTTATTAACTATTTGAATATCAAGTCCTAATGCTTGGAATTCTTTAATTAATACTCTAAATGATTCTGGAACTCCTGGAGCAGGAATTGGTTTACCTTTTACAAGTGCTTCATATACTCTAACTCTTCCTACTACATCATCTGATTTAACTGTTAATACTTCTTGTAAGATGTGAGCAGCACCATATGCATATAATGCCCAAACTTCCATTTCTCCAAATCTTTGACCACCAAATTGTGCTTTTCCACCAAGTGGTTGTTGTGTTACTAAACTATATGGTCCAGTAGCACGAGCATGGATTTTATCATCAACCATATGTACAAGTCTAATCATGTACATAACTCCAACAGATACTCTTTTATCAAACTTTTCACCAGTACGTCCATCATATAACCAAGTCTTATAATCTGGATCAAGTCCTGCTTCTTTAGTTTCTTCTTGAATATCTTTTTCAGTTGCACTATTGAATATTGGAGTTGCATAATGAACACCTAATTTTTTACCAGCCATACCTAAGTGTAATTCTAGGATTTGTCCTAAATTCATACGAGAAGGAACACCTAGTGGGTTTAATATGACATCTACTGGAGTACCATCTGGTAAATATGGCATATCTTCTTCAGGTAAGATAAGTGAACAAACACCTTTGTTACCATGACGTCCAGCCATTTTATCTCCAACTTGAATCTTTCTCTTCTTAATAATATATACTCTAACTACTTTTGATACACCAGCTGGAAGTTCATCACTATTTTCTTTAGTAAATATTTGTACATCATGTACAATACCAGAACATCCGTGTGATACACGAAGTGAAGTATCTCTAACTTCTCTAGTCTTTTCTCCAAATATTGCATGTAATAATTTTTCTTCACTTGATAATTCTTGCATTCCTTTTGGAGTAACTTTTCCTACTAATATATCATTTTCTTTAACTTCAGTACCTATTCTAACGATTCCATTTTCATCTAAGTTCTTACGAGCTTCTTCTGAAATATTTGGAATGTCTCTTGTAAATTCTTCAGGTCCAAGTTTAGTATCTCTACATTCAATTTCTTTCATTTCAATGTGAATTGAAGTATAAACATCATCCTTAACAATTCTTTCATTTAGGATAACAGCATCTTCATAGTTATATCCATTATAAGTCATGAATGCAACTACAACATTTTTACCTAAAGCAATTTCACCTTTATCAGTTGAAGGTCCATCAGCAATAATTTCACCTTTATGAACTTCTTCACCTTTTTTAACAATTGGTCTTTGATTGTAACAAGTTTCATTGTTACTTCTTTGATAACTTATAAGTTCATAAGTTCTTTTTTCTTCAAGACCTTTTACAATAATCTTTTTAGCATCTACGTATTCTACTATACCATCAATATCGCAAACAACTGAGCATCCAGAATCTCTAGCTATTGCAGCTTCAACTCCAGTACCTACAATTGGAGCCTCTGTTATCATTAGTGGTACAGCTTGTCTTTGCATGTTAGCACCCATTAGGGTTCTATTAGCATCATCATGTTCCATAAATGGAATCATACTTGTAGTAACTGATACAATTTGAGAAGGAGATACATCAATGTAATCAACCTTATCTTTAGATACAATCATATTATCTTTATTATATCTTACAGGTACCATTTCATCAGTAATGTTACCTTTTTTATCTGCTTCAATAGTTGCTTGACTAATATAATAGTCTTCTTCTTCATCAGCAGTCATATATACTATTTCATCAGTAATTCTTGAATCTACTACTTTTCTATATGGAGTCATTATAAATCCATATTCATTTATTCTTGCATAACTTGCAAGTGATGTAATAAGACCAATATTTTGACCTTCTGGAGTTTCAATTGGACAAATTCTACCATAGTGTGATGGATTAACGTCACGAACTTCCATACCAGCTCTATCACGAGATAATCCTCCTGGACCTAAAGCACTAAGTCTACGTTTATCATTTAATTCTGATAATGGATTTATTTGATCCATGAATTTTGATAATTGACTTGATCCGAAGAATTCTTTTAATGCAGCTGTTACTGGTCTAATATTAATTAATGATTTAGGAGTAACTGTATCAATCTCTTGAGTAGACATTTTATCTCTAATTTGTCTTTCCATACGAGCAACACCAATTCTAAATTGATTTTGAATTAATTCTCCTACTTGTCTTACACGTCTATTTCCTAAGTGATCTATTTCATCATATTTACCAATTCCATATAATAAACATATATAATATGATAAAGATGCATAAACATCAGAAATAGTAAGTCTCTTAGTATCAATAGTTTGATCATTACCTATTACCTTAATTATTTTTTCTTCATCATCATTTGAATATACTAAAACCTCTTGAATTTTATTATATGTATCAAGTTCTTCATTTATTTTAACTTCTTTAACACCATAACCATCTTGGAAATAAGGTCTAATAGTTTCTAAAATGTCTTTTGTTATAACAGTACCTTTTTTAACTATTACATCTTTTCCTATTTTAATATCTTGTGCTATTTTGTTGTTAACAAGTCTATCTAAAACATTTAATTTCTTATTAAATTTATATCTACCAACTTTACCTAAATCATATCTAAATTTATCAAAGAATCTAACGATTAATTGGTTTTTAGCAGAATCTAATGTAGCTGGTTCACCTGGTCTTAATTTCTCATAAATTTCAATTAATGCTTCATCAGTATTCTTAGTAGAATCTTTTTCTAAAGTATTAATTAAATATTCATCTTTACCAAATAATTCAAGTATTTCTTCATTTGAAGAAAGCCCTAATGCACGAAGTAATGTAGTAACTGTAACCTTACGAGTTCTATCAATTCTTACATATAAAATACCTCTTGCATCAAGTTCATACTCTAACCAAGTTCCTTTATTAGGTCTAACTTCACTTGATATGATATTTCTACCATTCTTGTCTATTTCATTCTTATAGTAACAAGATGGACCCATAACAAGTTGAGAGTTAATAACTCTCTCAGCACCATTTATAATGAAAGATGCAGTATCTGTCATTAATGGCATATCACCTAAAAATATTTCTTGTTCTTTAACTTCTCCTGTTTCATTAATGAAAAGTCTTGCTTGAACCTTAAGTGGAGCAGCATAAGTAACTTTTCTTTCTTTACTTTCTTTAACAGTATATTTAGGCTCATCAAAATAATAATCACCAAATTCTAGTGATAATGAACCTGAAAAGCTTTCAACAGGAAAAATATCTTCAAATACTTCCTTTATTCCTTCCTTTAAAAATAAGTCAAACGAATCTTTTTGAACTTCTAATAAATTAGATAATTCTAGCGTACTACGCTTTGTAGAGAAACTTCTTCTCTCCCTATGGTCACCAAATTTTACTATTTTGTATGCCACTATTTCACCCCAATCCTAAATTTTTAAAGAACACAAATTTTATAAATAAAACAAATGTACTGCAATATAAAATTTTAACATATATAATTTCAATATGTCAATCTATTTTTTAATTTTTATCATTTTTTATTCTAAAAATAAAATAGCCTTTATCCTTATTCATTAATTCTACTTTTCTTGTACTCTCTAAAATCTTTTTTATTGATAATGCACCTTGATCCTTACGAATAACAAAGTATAAATAACCTTCACTATTTAAATGATCAAAAGCGCCTTCTAGTATTTCTAGTACTTTATTTTTACCTACTCTAATAGGTGGATTAGTAATAATAACATCATATTTAGTATCAATATTTTCATAAGCATCGCTTATAAAAGAATGAGCTTCAATATTCTTATATTTTTTAATATTTCTATTAGTTAAGTGAACCGCTCTTTTATTAACATCAATCATATCAACTATACTATTGTTAATTACAGCAATTACTATTCCAATAAATCCATATCCACAGCCAACATCCAAAACTTTTCTTCTATCACTATCATTTTTAAGATATGTTTCAAGAAGTAGCTTGCTACCATAATCTATTGCTTTTTTACTAAACACTCCATTATCACTATAAAACGTAAAAAAAGAAGAATCATATGTATAACTTAACTCTTTAATTTCGCTTTTTAAGTTTAAATCATTTTCAAAATAATGACTCATATAATTCTCCTTTCTTAATACGCAAAAAAGCCTAGCTAAGTAGGCTTATTAATAAATTATGCTAATTCTACAGTAGCGCCAGCTTCTTCTAATTTAGCTTTTAATTCATCAGCTTCTGCTGCAGGAATTCCTTCTTTAACGTTTCCACCAGCATCAGCAATATCTTTAGCTTCTTTAAGTCCTAATCCAGTAGCTTCTCTAATTACTTTAATAACTTGTAATTTTTGAGCACCGGCATTTTTAAGAACTACAGTTTTAACTCCACTTCCAGCACTTTCTTCTTCTGCTGCTTGAGCAGGAGCAGCTGCAACTGCAACAGCACTTGGATCAACACCAAATTCTTCTTTCATCATATCAACTAATTCTTTAACTTCAAGAATAGTTTTTTCTTTTAAAGCTTCGATAATATCTTTGTTTTCAATTTTAGCCATTAGTTATTTCCTCCTTTTTCTAACTTTTCAGCATATAAATTTAATCCGATACTTAAATTTCTTACATGTTCAATTAAACCACCAGCAAACATTGTAAGTAATCCTTCCATACTTGGAATAGTTGCATATTCATTGATAACTTTCGTATCAACAATTTCATTTTCGATATATCCAACTCTAATTTCAAGTGCTGGATGATCTTTAGCAAACTTACTAACAACTTTAATTGGCTCAATAATTGAATCTGCAAAAAGATAAGCATTTGGTCCACTCATATAATCATTTAATTTAATATTCTTATTCTTTAATGCTAAATTCATAAGAGTATTTTTATAAACTTTTATATCAGAGTTTACTTCTCTTAAACTATTTCTTAACTCTGCTATTTCACTAACTGTAAGACCTTGATAATTTAATAACAAAAATGTTTTAGAACTATCTAATCTATCAGTTATTTCTTTAACAGTAGCTTCTTTTTGTTCAAGAATTCTTTTACTTGCCATATAAGTCTCCTTTCTTGTAATTAAAAAGTTTCCTCATGACAAGGAAACGTAATTATAATCGTCATTATAAGTTGTTTCCTCGGTAAGATTTATTTTTGTACTTACTGTCTTTGGTCACTTCAACGTATTTGATTATATAACACTTTTTACTCTTTGTAAAGTGTTTTTTTACTAATTTTATTCATATTTTTATGAATTATTACAATGTTTTAATGTTATTGTATGTTGAAACTAAAACACTATATCTATTATTTAATTTAATTATTCCATCTTCAATAGCAACTTTAACTTCATCATTTTTATTACTATCATATTCATTTCTTAATCTATTATTTGCTACTCTTAGTTTTCTTAATTCGGATAATATTTCTTCCTGTGTCATTGTTTCTGGATCTATATCACTTCCTGTCATACCTGATATTTTTTCATTTATAGCTTTTACTAATTCATCATACTCTTTAGCTATTTCTTTTAATCTAGAAACAATTTTTTTCTTTTCATCATTATCTAAACTATCAAATCTATTCCTTAAAATAGAATCTTCTCTTAATAATTCATCCAATTTATTTCCAAATTCACTTAGAGTGCCTTCTTTACTTTTCTTTTCTTCTTTTTCAGTTTCCTCTTTTTTAACTGGAGTACTTTCTTTTAATTTAGGCTTTTCCATTTCTGGTTTTTTTTCTTCCTCAGTCAATCCAAATGATTCTCTCTTTGGCATATGAAGTTCTTCTTCATCTGGTAACCCAAAAGCTTTCCTTTTTGGCATTTCTTCTTCTTTTGTCTTACTAGTAGGTTTAAATTTACTATTCCCTACATTTGATAATTCTTCGTTAGACATTGAATCAAAATCAAATATTTCCTTATCCATTGTTTTACCTCCATATACTAAAACAAGTATAGCATAATTAACAATAAAAAAGAAGTGAATTTTCATCACTTCTTAGATATTATAACTTCAATAACTGTTGTTCTTGATGTATATGAAAGTCTATTATCACTTCCACTAACCATTACTGGTACTTTAAATGTTCCTTCCTCAAAATTTGATAAATCTACATATGCTTTAATATTTGATTCATCAAGTTTATTTAATATTGATGCAACTCCTTTAACAAGCACATCTACTTTTGTAGATTCTTGATTTGCAGCAAATGCTTTATATTTTGCAGTATCTAGATTTTCAAATGTAATTGGAATATTCTTAAATTCTTTTGATGTTTCTTTTTCCATAGTTACTTTAATAGTTACATTTGTTTCAGACATACTTCTTACTCCATTTGGCTTAATTATTGTTTCTTGATATGTTTTATCACTACTTAATCCTGAAACATCAATTTCAACATTAACTTCTTTTATACCTTCTAAAGTATTTTCATCTCCATATAAAGTTACATTACTTACATTTGGAATAATTGTATTAATAGCACTTCCACTTGCAACATCTCCAACTGGAATGACTTTAATTGGTACAGTTTTACTTGGTGATGTAATCGTTACAGTAGCCGTTACTGTATCTGGAACAATTTCAATATCACTCATTTCAGTACCTTTTTCATCATATGCTACTAATTTAACATTTTCTAAAGTATAAGTTCCTGCTGCAGTAGCATTTAAAGCATTAACATCAACTATTGCTTTGACACTGGCTACAGAAGCTAATTTTTCTTTATATGATTTAATTATTACTTCACTTCTATCTAATTCAACACTACTAATAACTAATGTATTATTTAATTTATCAGTATTTAAAACATCTGTTGTAAGTGTTCTTGATTCACTAACTTTTGGATAAATAACAATTGTTACTCTTGATGGATCTAATTTATAATCAAGAGAATTTACTGGATTATTATATTTAATGTTTACTTTATGAGTTCCTTCAGATAATTCAGTTAAATCAAGAGTTAATTTATGATCAACTAATTGTTCTGCAAGATACAAATTATATTTGCTACCCATAAGTACAATATCTGCTGTTTCAGGAATACCTTCAACAACATATGCTTCTTCATTATATTCAGCCTTTATTGCTTGATTAGATAAAACAACTGCTTCAGTTTCAGATAAATTTATTACTTTTCGATCAACTGCAAAAAATATACCTAAAGCACATATTAATGATATATATATTAAAGTTGTTGGATTATTTAAAAACTTATCTAATCTACCATTTTTAGCATTGAAGCTATCTCCTATAAAATATAAAGCCTTTGATATAGGAGTTACAATAATAATATCTAGTATTCTATATATTATTTTAAATAATCTACTAAAGAACTTGAGAATCTTACTTAGAAATTTCTTCATTTTCATCACTCTCACTTTCTGAATCTACTTCGTAGAATGTTTCTTTTTTAGGTTGTAACTCTTCTAATAATAATAATTTAGCATCATCTAAAGATAAATTATAATTTAGTTCACTTTGAATAGCAATTGATATTCTTCCAGTTTCTTCACTAACTATTAATGCAATAGCATCACTTATTTCGCTAATTCCTAAAGCTGCTCTATGACGAGTACCTAATCTTTTAGAAATTGTAGGATTCATACTTGTTGGAAATACACTTCCAGCACAAGTAATTTTATCACCCTGAATAATTACTCCACCATCATGAAGCGGATTATTTGGAAAAAATATTGATATCAATAATTCACTACTAATATCTGCATATATTTTATTAGCAGGTTCAATAAATTGAGCTAAACTATAATCTCTTTCTATTACAATCAATGCTCCAATTTTATTTTTCTTTAAATATTCAACAGCATTAATTATTTCATATACCATTTTTTCTCTTTCATCAACTGTTAAAGTTTTATGTCTTCCAAGTAATTGCGTTCTACCAATACTTTCAAGCACATTTCTAATCTCTGGTTGAAATATAATAATTAACGCAAGTGGTCCCCAAGAAATTACATATTCCAAAATAATTCCAACTGTATATAAATTTAACCATTCACTTAATAATTTTAATAATAATATTATAATTACTCCCTTAAATATTAGAGTTAACTTAAAGTTATTTCTAGAATATTTAAGTAGTTGATAAAACATAAACCAAACTATTGCTACATCAAGTATTTTAGCTCCTATATTAATTATCGTTGCTAACATTCATTTCACCTCTATTTACATATTAAATATTATACACTATTTAATATTCTTTTTCTATAATTTTAATTCGTTTTACAATTTTAAAAAAATAAAACACTATTTATTATAGCGTTTTACTATTGCTTACTGGTAATTTTGTATTTTCATCAATTATTGCTTTATCTAAGTCATAACTATCTTTTTCCATTTCAATATTAGCGCCAGTTAGATTTACACCATCAAAAGATTTCCATGAAACATTTTCATCAGATAGTTTAGAATAACTTAAATCTTTTTGATATATTTCTTGTGGATCAAAATGAATATTTGTCTCACTTAAATCATGATGAGATAATTTTAAATTTTTAATATCTACTTGTGATAAATCAATATATTTTAATAAAGGAACAAACTCGGGATTAAACTCTCTGTGATCCCCAACTGTTACAATTAATACTTCATCGGGAACAACAATTGAAGAATATAATCTATTAAGTATTCTTGATGAATTACCCTTTTCCATTTCTAAAGCAGCTATAGCATTTTTTAAGTCATTTATTTTACTTAAAACATCTTTATATCTTCTATCTATTTCTTTTTTATCTTCTGCTTTCTCTTTTGCTTCTATTAATTTAAATTTACTAAATTTCTCTTCTTCTTTTTTCTCTTCTTTAAAAGACTTTGTAATCTTTCTTCCAAGCATAGAACTAATGCTCTCTTTTTGCCTTGTACTTAAAGCTGGCCCTTCAAATTCAATAGTACCAAAATCATGAAAGCAGTCAAAAAATCTATTATCTTTTATTATTCTTTTTAAATCTTCAAAACTTTGATATTTAACTATCTTTTTAATACTTACTGTTTGCAATATATTAGCTAACATTACATCATTTAAATATTTATGTGTTTTATCATTAGACATTCTAACAGAAGTAATATATGCTAAGCCATAATCCCATGTGCTAGCATCATACAAATAATTTTCAAGAGCTCCATTCACAAATGCTTTAACAGATCTTAATTCATTCTTTTCTCTATCAACTTTCCATCTCAATGGTTCAATTTTAATCCATCTTATATTGCCATTTTTTTTGTTCTTATATCTAAGATATTTTTCACCATTATATAAAAACACTTTACATGATCTAAAAGAATTATTTAATATTTCATGACTATAACTAATATTAGTAAGTACTGGTACTTTTTTAATAACATAAGAATATGTTGTATATCTTTCATTTATTGGTTCTATCTTTTCTGGACTTGATACAGTCTGAGTATTATGAATTGATTCTAATTTTTTAGATAATTCTTCGCTTACTTCAGTTTGTGGATATTCACCAAACTCTATTTCACTAGATTTGCTATCTTTAACTATTTCTGAAAAAATAAGAGGATTAATATTTAATATAATAGAACCTAAATAATTATATTCAATTCCATCACTATATGAAGATAATTTAGCCAAATCAGTTTCTTCTATACGATTATAATTATCATATGTTACTTTAATCCCATTCAAAATATCATATCTCCTCTATTATTTAGTATATCACATCAAATTAAATTTAAAAAGTCCCTTATAGGACTCATTTTTCAACTATCAATTTAATTGCAGTTTTCTCCTTTCCTTCTATCATTACATCATAAAAAGCTGGAGTACATTTAAGATTTAATCCAAGTGGTGCGACAAAGCCTCTTGCTATTGATATTGCTTTTATTGCTTGATTAACAGCACCAGCTCCTACTGTTTGAATTTCAACTGCATTATTTCCTTCTCTAAATGCATTAGCTATGCTTCCTGCAACTTTTTGAGAAATACTTTTACTAGATACTTTTATTATATCCATGTTTTCACCTCATTAATTTATATGAAAAAAGACTATTTTTTATTAGTCTTTTTATTTGTACTTTTAGTTTTCTTAATACTACTAATTTTTTGTGAATGAGGCATTTTTTTAGTTTTTATAGTCTTTTTCTCTTCTTTATTATCATAAGATAGAAATTCTAATATATAATTTTCTAATTTGATATTTCTTGTAAGAATACTAATTAAAGGTTCAAGCAAACTCAATAAACCAAATATAATAAAGTAATATCCTAATATTAAACTTCCTACTTCAATTTTAGAGTATAATGCTGAAACAACAAATACACCAAGTAATAATAACAGTATTGTTACAGCAGCTTTAGGAAAAAAATTAATATCTTTCTTTTCTAATAAAATCTTACTATGATATCCTTTATTTATAACATTAGCTAATGAATAAACAAGTACTGCATCAGCCATAATAAATGCACTATTTGGAAATGATATATATATTAATATAAAAGATGCTATGCATACGTTAATAAAACCAAATATTAATAGCTCATAATCTCCTTCTCTTCTATTTAAGAAATATGCAAGTAATGAGAAAAAACCAAACATATAAAATAATGGAGATGCATACTTTATAGGATTTAATAATTCTATTTCAGAAAAATTTAATAATATAAATCCTACAACTGCAAATATTGTATATAACATAATATCAAGTATTAAATACGTTTTATCAAATTCTTTAATAACTACCTTTTTCACTTCTTCCTCCTAATTATTCCTTGTTATCTATAAATCCAAAGAAATCAAATTTTTCATCTAAGAAAACATATATTATTTTAAGCAATGCAATAACTGGTGTAGCAAATACCATACCAACTATTCCAAATAAATATTCAAATACTAATAATGAAATAATAATCGTTATTGGACTTAAATTCATTTTTTTGCTCATTATAATTGGATTTAATATTTCACCATCTACAATTTGTACTACTAAAATAAATATAAGAGTCAAAATTCCAACTACTGGACTTTCTGCAAATCCTATAGCAGCAGCAACAGCTGCACCCATATATGGACCAATATATGGAATTAAATTGGTTATAACACATACAAATGCAATTAAAACAGGTGCATTTAATCCAATAATCGTAAATCCTATAACAGAAACAACAAATAACAATAATGATAACCATAAAGTTCCACTTATAAATGAATATAAACTATCATCTAATTTTTCTAATAAATAAACAACATCTCTTCTAGCCTTTTTAGGAAATAAACTTAAAAATCCCTCAGATACTTTATCAAAATCATATAAAATATAAAAACCTAAAACTAAACTAATTGCTATTTTACCTATTCCACTAGCTAAAGATGAAACTATATTAACTGCTGTTTCAGGTAAATTTGTTTCAATACTACTTGAAAAGTTTTCTATTTTACTCATGAAAGATAATTTAACATTATCTAAATTTTGAGAACTTAAATTAGACAATTTAACAAATAAATCATTTATCCATTTTACTATATCATTAGTTATCTTAGGTATAGCAGATACAATATCACTTATTTGATCTCCAAGAGATGGTATTGTAAATCCAAGAATAACTCCAATTATTATTAACATTATCAAATATGCGATTGTTACAGCAAGGCCTCTTTTAACACCCTTATTAACTAATTTTTTAACAATAGGATTTAATAGCCATGCCACAAACCAGCCAATGAATAATGGAGAAATAATAGCAAGTATTTTACCTATAAATGATAAAATCTTCCATTCTCTAAAAATTAGAGTTACTACATATATCAATAAGATAATAAATAATATATACATTATTTCTGCTATTTTATCGCCTAATGAAACTAAGTGATTTAGTTTATTAGAATTAATTTTTTTCTTATTTTCCTCGTTCATATATTTTCTCCTAGAATAATGATAACACATTTTATTTAAAAAAAATAGTTCAATTTAGAACTATTTTAATCTGACAATTTTTTGGATGCCATTTTCATTAACTTACTCAAATCTTTTTCATATTTTTTATATAAAACTCCAAGAGTAACACCACCTGCAAATGAAATCATTTTACTTAATGTTTTAATAATATCACCATCCTTTGATATTATTATTACTCAAACATTATTTTTTATACATGTTTTAAATATGTATTTCTATTATCTGCATATAAAGTTTGTACAGATGAATTAAATGAATCAATACTTCCAATTATCATTAATGATTGCTTAGCTCTAGTAACAGCAGTATAAATAAGTTTATTATAAAACATTCTTTTAAAACTTTTAGCAAGTATTACTACAACATTATCATATTCACTTCCTTGAGATTTATGAATACTAATAGCATAAGCAAGAGTAAATTTATCAAATTCTCCACTACTATAAAATACTTTATGTCCCATAAAATCAATTGTAACAACCATTTTCTTATTTACAAAACTAATATCACTAATATATCCAATATCACCATTATATACATTATTGTCTACATCATTTATAAGTTGTATTACTTTATCATTAACTCTATAATACTTATCACCTATTTGATATTTTTCTTTATCTCCATTAAATATATCAGCCATTAGTGCATTTAAATTGTCTATACCATTTAAACCTTTATACATTGGAGCAAGCACTTGAAAGTTTTCAATGTTGATTTTTTTCTTCTTAACTTTATTACAAATTTCATTTAAATATACCATTATATTATCATCATTACTTTCAATAAATTTAAAATCTGTATATTTTTCACCAAAACTTGTAAATTCTTTTTTATTTCTAATATCAGATGCAAGATATGATATATAGCTTCCTTCTTTAACTCTATATATTTCATTTAAACATGTACTTTTAATACCTTCAATATTCAATAAATCATTAAGCAAGTCTCCAGGCCCAATAGATGGAAGTTGATTAGCATCTCCAATTAATAATAACTTGACATTAACCCTAAGTCCTTTTAACAAACTTGAGAATAAAAATATATCAACCATACTAGATTCATCAACTATAATAACTTTTTCACTTGCTTTATTATATTCATCTATATTAAATGTTTCAGTCTCTTTATTCCATTTTAAAAATTTATGAATAGTATATGCTGGTACACCTACACTCTCACTCATTCTCTTAGCACTTCTTCCAGTCGGAGCAAGAAGAGCAATATCACTTTTACTATAATGATTTATACTTTCAAGTATTTCAACTATTGCTTTGATAATTGTTGTTTTTCCAGTACCAGGTCCACCAGTAATAATATAAAAATTATTTATAATTGATTCAACTATAGCTTTCTTTTGTTCTTTATTAAAAGTAATTTTGTTTCTTTTTTCATAAGACTTAATATATTCATTAATTCTTTTAGAATCTTCTATTTCTTTAATACTACTAATCCTATTTATATCTTTTAGAATACCAACTTCAGCATCAAAAAACTCAAATAAAGTTACCATTCCTTCAAAAGAAACAACTTCATTTTCTTCAATTAATTCATTTAAATGAGCAATAAATATATCAGAAGAAAATTTAGATTTAAAACATTTCTTCATTCTAATAAATAGTTCTTCTTTATATACTAATGTATCTCCAGTCTCATAACACATTATATATATATTATGTTTAATTAATGCCTTAATTCTAACTTTTGTATTCTCTTCATGACTACTTAAATATATTAAATCAAGCTTATCAAAAGATACGTAATCTACTAGTTCATATATATCATCTTCAATAATTTTAAATAATTCAAATCCATATCTATTAATCAAATCAATAGCTTCTTTTATACTAAAACCATATCCATTTAATTTAATTATCATATCTTGAGTAGTTTCATTTTCTAAAAGCTTATCATGCACCATTATAGCTTTTTTCATATTCATTCCACTCACTAGAGCAAGACTCTCATAATCATTTTTAATTGTATCTATAGTATCAATACCAAATCTTTCAACTATTTTTTTAGCTGTTTTAAGACCAATTCCCTTAAATATTCCACTACTTAAATAGAGAATTAATCCCTCTTCATCACTTGGTGCAACTATTTCATATGATTCAGAGTTGTATTGGATACCATACTTAGGATGACTATACATTTTACCATACAATATATAATCAACATCTTCATTTATTTCATTAAAGGAACCAGTAAAACCAATTATTTTATTTACATATTCTTGTGCATCCTCATCATTAGTTTCTTTAACTTTAAAAAGACCAACTTTATATGGTCCACTATTACTTTCAAAAATAATTTTTCTAATGCTTCCTTTAATATATTTCTTCATACACTATATAATATCATAAAAATATATTTTTATCATTATCTAAAACTACATTTTAATTCATGATCATTAATTATTCCAATTGCTTGTAAATATGAGTATATTATTGTACTTCCTACAAAACTCATTCC
Organism: uncultured Erysipelotrichaceae bacterium; assembly: GCA_902764145.1. Classification (GTDB taxonomy): domain Bacteria; phylum Bacillota_I; class Bacilli_A; order RF39; family UBA660; genus CAG-1000. The sequence goes on from CACWUS010000014.1 coordinate 25,086, forward strand.
TCTTTTTTTTAAATCTTTAGATACCTTATCTGATAAAGATGATGTAGTATTAAAAATATCATTTTCATTCTTAATTACTTTATTATTACTAAAACTCCATATATATTTATCAAATGAACCAAATTCTTTTTGTATATCAATAAATATATTAGCATTTTTAATAGTACTCTTAATTTTTAATCTATTTCTTATTATCTTAGGGTTAGACATTAACTCATTTATTTTATTTTCATCATATAAAGCTATTTTCTTATAATCAAAATTATCAAAAGAAACTCTAAAGTCTTCTCTTTTATTTAAAACACATTCCCATGATAAACCAGCTTGAAATGATTCCAATAGTAACATTTCAAAAAGATATTTATCATCATGTGATTCTATACCCCACTCTTCATCATGATATTTAACATACAATATATTTTTTTCATTTACCCATTTACATCTCATATATTAATTATAACCTTTATTGTCTATAATAACTACTAGTATTATTTGCATATAATTCATTAATAAATTCACAAGTTTTTATTGCTGCTTCTGTCAATTTTTGAGTTTTCTCAAAGCCAACACTATCATACATTTCTTTCATAAATATAGGATTATTATAATTATCCATTTTTCTTGACACTATATTAATTAATTCTGGAGGATAACTAATATTAAATTTTTTATTTTGATATTTAACAACAAATAAACTTTTTATTATTTCGTAATTACTATTAAAATCAGATGAACAAAAAAAATCTGTTATCATTTGTTCAAACTCATCATTAACACTAATTGGTACACCATAATACATACTAATAGCTGTATAATAAATTATCCTACAATTTGCTATATATTCTAAATTACTCATATTATCACCTAATGACTCATTATTTTAACACCAATTATTAATTATTACAAATAAAAAAAGTGATTATTCACTCTCATTCAATAATAGTGGCGTCCCCGATTGGAATCGAACCAACGACCTGTCGCTTAGGAGGCGACCGCTCTATCCTACTGAGCTACGAGGACACAATTAGAATTATTTTATTATTCTAGCAAATAATACAGCGCTAATATAAGCAGATGCATTTACTTGAAATCTAAAAAATTCATATATACTAACTATTTTATCACATAAACATACAATTTTTGACTCTCTATATTTTGGCTTACCCTTTACTACTGGATACATATGTGAAAGAATAATATCTTTTTCAATATCATTTAATTTAAAATAATTAAGAGAATTCTCTAAAGCAATATATGGATGACTATTCAAAAATGATTTATACTTTCCATCATTTCTACTTAAATCCTCTACCGTAAAAAAATCATGAAGCATGGCTCCTCTTGTACAAGAAACATAATCACATTTTGTATATTTAGACATATAAAAACTCATTTTAGCAACTCTATTTATATGATCTAATCTATTATTACCATGATGTATCATAGACTTTAATTTTCTATATTTATTTACATCATAAAACTCTTTATATATATCATAATATATTTTTTTATTACTCATAATCTACCACTCTAACCTATATCCATCTAGGAACATATAAATTTCTTGTATATCCCTCAATGTACTTTTCATATTCTTTTATTATAGCATTAACAATATATCCTATAACATTTGTTTCTTTTCTAGACACTTTTAAAGACGTTAAAAAATTATTTAATATTGTTTTAAATTCCCTGTCATCAAAATATCTAACAACTGCATTATTTAAGTCAGTTGCTTTTTTTATTTCAGTTTTATTTCTAGTATTAATAGAAAATATAAAAGATTGATATATTTGAATTATTTTATCACTCATATAATCAAGCTCACTAAATTCTTCATTAATTATTCTATAATAATCTTTACAATACTTTAATACTATTTTATTTTCTAGAAATCTATTTTCCATTTAACCCACCCAAAGTCTACTGATATCATTAAATGTTACATATATCATTAATAATATCATTAATGCAAATCCTATATAATTTAATGCAAGTTCTAATTTTTCTCCTGTCTTTCTTCTAATTATTTTTTCTATTATTAATATAAATATTCTTCCACCATCAAATACTGGTATAGGAATTAAATTTACAATTCCAACATTAATGCTTAAATAAGCAGTTAAATATAATAATGTTTTAAGTCCTGAAGACTTAACTTGATCAACAACAGAATATATTCCTACTGGACCACTTAAATTCTTTACTGATACTTCACCTGTAAATAATGAACCAAGTATTCTAAATATTGTTTTAGAATTCTCATATGTTCCTACAAAAGCATAACTAAGAGCATTTTTAAATCCTTTATGATAAGTTACTCCAGATGAAACTATTCCAAATACTCTAACTTGTTCTCCATTCTCTTCTCTTATATCAGGTATTAAATCATAAGTAACAATTTCTTTATTTGATTTTTCTACAATAAATTCATAATTATTTTTTAATTTTTTTGCTGAAGCTTCTAAAATAAAATCATCCCAAGTACTAATTTTAACTCCATTAACTTTAATAATTCTATCCCCTGGTTCCATACCTGCTTTATATGCAGCTCCATTTTCAACTACTGAACTAATAACAGGCTCACTAACTGGTTTACCATATAAAAGACCACTAATAAAAAATAATACAACAGCAAGTATAAAATTAAATACTATACCATTTATTAAAACCCATAAAACATTCAAAAATTTCTTGTTTTCAAGTACTCTATCTTTCTTGATTTTAGATTTTTTATCTTCCTTCTCAGCCATCGAAACAAAACCACCAATTGGAAGCAGCCTAAGAGAATAAGTAGTTTCACTATTCTTAGGTTTATGTTTAAAAATAAGTGGCCCCATTCCAAGTGAAAACTCATCTACATATACTCCACTTTTTTTAGCAGCTATAAAATGACCAAATTCATGAATTGATATAATTATTCCAAGCATCAAGAACAATATCAATATTGTAATTATAAAATTCATATATTCCTCCTAGAAAAATGACACAAAGTAAGCAAATGCTAATATTGCGAATAATATACTATCAAGTCTATCTAAAACGCCACCATGTCCAGGCATAATTTTCCCATAATCTTTAATACCATATCTTCTTTTAATTGATGAAAAAACCAAATCACCAAACTCTGCTATTAATGATAATGCCATAGAAATAAGTATTATATAAAATATACTAGCTTCAGTATTAATAAATGTTAAAAAGAACATTGAACCAATAAATGTTCCAAATGTAACACCACCTATCATTCCCTCTACTGTTTTATTTGGTGATACACTAGGACATAACTTATGTCTTCCAATTTTACTTCCAACGAATAAAGCAAATGTATCAGACATAATAGTTATTAATACTACATATATTAAATATAAAATATTCATATTTCTAATTACTATCAAGAAATTAAATGATATTCCAAGTAACATAGTAATCGCTAACATGATTAAAGCATCTTCAGCATCATATTCTTTTTTATTTAATACTATTAATGGTAACAAGCATACTAACAAATCTAGTATATAAAGTCTATAATCTATATTAAATGTTGAACCATGAAAGATAGAAGACATTACAATTAATAAATATGGTACTAAAACTAATAGTTTTATCATACTATCCATCTTTTTCTCTTTTTCGCGAGCACTTAATATTTCATGATAAGCAATTATACTTAATATACCTACACCAATATAATATGGATAACCTCCAAATATTATTAATGGTACTATTATAACTAATGCAATAATTGCACTTATAACTCTTTGCTTCATATACTTCACCATAATCATTATAACACTATACATTTTTTTAAACAAGAAAAAAGAGTATTTCTACTCTTCATCAATTTGATTTTTTTAATACATATCTGTCATCTTTATCAATACTATTTATATTATTATTTTCATTATAGCTAGCAGCATATTTTTGTATTAAATAATTATATTTTGAAAAGCAAGCATCAATGGCTTCTGGAATATCTAAAGAAGAGGCTTCTATTTTAAATAATTTTATATATTCTTTTACTAATTCTATTACTATACCATTAGTTTCATTTTCTAAATAATCTTCAATTAATTTTTCTACATAAGATTTTACTAAAATATCATTTAGACTTTCCTTTTTCTTTATTTTAGATAATTTATCAAAAATAGAATAAATTGTATCTTTTATAAGAATAATATAATCATACTCTACTATAATTGAAGATTGAGTATCTCTATATCTAAATCCTCTTTTATTACAATAACTGTGTATATAGTCAATTAATAAATCATTAACTTTTTTTACACATAATAAATACATTTCATTAACTTTATCTATATCATCATCATCATATTTAGCTGTATCAAATGCATATTTTAATAGTATAACTTCTATTTCTTTTTTTACTAGTTCAGCTTCTTCATCTAATTCAACATTGACGCTTTTTCTTATATATGTATTTAATATATCACAAAATATTTGAGCTACTTTAACTCTACTTTTTTGTTCTCTTTTTGGATTTGAACTATAACTAGTATTAGATCGTACTGTACTAGTTCTATTAATTTTCAAATAACTAGATAAGTAATCTCTTGCTAAATTTATTTCTTGTGTTTTTTCAGTTGCAATATAAGTGTCCTTGCAAAGATCAGGATGCCATTTCATAATTAATCTTTTGTATGCAGCTTTTAATTCTGGCTCAGTAAAATTTCTATTTAATCCCATAATTTTTAGTGCAATATCTAAATTCATATTGTCCCCCTTTTAATAATCTTCTTAAGAATATCCTCTGTTTGTTATTAACATTATATTAAAAACAGAATAAAATGTCAAGTAAAAAGAGTATTTCTACTCTTCACAATACTTTTCTATGTTTTCTTCATACACTAGTGTAGATGTTTTATATAATTCACACCACTTATTATCCATTTTAATTTTTTCAAACTTACCACATTTAGAATCATATTTAGCATAAGAATTATCTTTTAAACAATATACATTTTCCTCATCATATATCCATTTATAATTATCTTTTTCTTCTTCAAATTTAGGAAATACTATTAACTCATAACCATCACTACTCTTTTTATCTAACTTTTTATATTTAAACAATCCATAATTATAAGCAACATGAACAGCATCTTCAACTTGAGTGTTATTATTCATTGTTTCTACCATATCACTAGTGTATATTCCATCATTTGTTAATAACTGTAAATCCCTTTTTGATATTTTAATTCCTTCAGCATTTGTATAATATCCATCTATATATTTATAATTTGTTGGACAAATAGCATCTGTATCACTATATGAACCAATTGTATATGTTTTGTTTGTTTTACAATACCAAACTTTATAGAAAACAGCTTTATAAAGAATTTGATTATCTGTTAAATTTTCTTTTAACGATATTTTAGGACTTGTATTATTTGTTTTAACATTGAAATAATCAAAATATATAAATGAACTTATTAATACTATTACTATTAAAATTATAATTATTACTTTTTTCATTTTTACCTCTTGCTTATATTATAATTATATTATCAATAATTTTAATTGTAAATAAATTAATGTTTAAAAAGTTATACTTTTGTTTTATAATAATTGAAAAGGAGAAAAAAATGAAAAAAATTATATTAATATTTTTAATGTTAATAATATCTATTAATGTTAAAGCATATGAAAATGATATATTCAAAGTTGATATTGATAAATCATATAAATTAGAATTAGAAACTACAAATGCTTATAGATGGACAAAAGACAATAATTATATTGCTATTAGCGTAAATGATAATAAAAAGCTTAAATACAATATTGAAGCATATACCAAGGAAGATATAGAAAATCAAGAAAAATACTTTGAAGATGGTATTAACAAAGGAATATCTAAATATAATATAAAAGCTGATGTTACAAATATTGAAAAATTAAATAACAATAATGCTTACTATTTAGAATATGATGTATATTATCCAAGTAAAACAGCTATAGGATATGATATGTATCAAAAAGGAAGAATGTTTACAACAAATAAATATATTATTAACATTATATATAGTAGTGATAAAAAATTAGAAAATAGTGATGACTATAAAAATGTACTTAATAGTTTAACTATATTAGATAATAAAACAAATGATTCAAATTGGTTTATTTATACATTTATAGCTATTGGTGTAATCGCAGGGATAATTGGTGCGATTATTTCTATTAAAAAAAATGCTAACAAATAGCATTTTTTTATGCAATATTATTTTTCATCTTACTTAATATTAGTTTTTCACATCTTGATACTTTTGATTGTGATAATCCCATGATTTCTGCAGTTTCACTTTGAGAATATCCCTGATAATACCTATAATCTATTATTTTTCTATCAAATTCATCTAATTCATTTAGTTCATTTCTCAATAGTATTTCATTATCTATAGATTCTCTATCATCAGAATAATAACAATTACAATTCTTTTCATCTTCATTTATACTTTTAAATAAAGAAACGCTTCTTATTATACTAAGCATTTTATCCTCATCTATGCCAATGTAATTACACACTTCACTAAAAGTTACTTCCCTTTCAAATTTTAAATATAATAAATCTTTTACCTTCAAATATCTTTTATATATATCATATGCTTCATCACTAATAATGATATTCTTATCTTTTCTAATATAATCAATTATTTCCCCTAAGATAAACTTATAAGCATAAGTAGAAAATTTAGTATTGTCATTTGAAATATAACAATTATTTGCTTTAATCACTCCTAAACAACCAGCTTGATACAAATCTTCAATACAATAATAATCTTTATATCTTGATGCAATTTTATATATTAATCCTGATAACGACAATATTCTTTCATTTAAAACATCATTCATATTTTAAACACCTCGACACTTGAATTATAATCTTTAGATTTAAAACAATAATCAAATATATCTGTTTTTTTAAAATAATCATTTACATATTTATTTAATTCACAAAGGACAAGTTTACCTTTGTTTTTATTAACTATTGATGAAATCTTTATTAAAGAATTAACTCCTTTACAATCAATTAAATCAACATCTTTTAAATTAACAGTTACATACTTAGCATTTAAATTTAATATAAGTGGTATTATATATGATTCAAACTTATTAGTCTTATTACCAGAAAGTATAGGTGGAGCTTTAACATATAATATATTGTTTTTGTATTCTATATCTGTCTTCATATTAAGAATGATACAACATATTTTTGACTATTTAAACAGATTCGACAAAACTAGATATATTTTTCTCCTATAAATAAATATTAATGCTATAAAACTTAGTGTTACGAGAATAACATAAATATATATATTATCTATAGTTTTAGGATTCTCTACTACAATTTCTTTTTCTGGCTCTTCTTTAGTTATATATTTAACATAGCAATCTTCTTTTATACAATATGTTCTATCTGTTACAAGTCTTCCTCCACCATCTAATAAAACTGCATCATTTGTTATATATCTATAATATATTGTTTCAGATTCTTCTATTTTTTTATATCCATCATATTCTTTATAATAATCATCTGTCACTACTCTATCAATTTCATATGTTTTATATAACTTATCAATATAAGAATATTTAGTTACAATTCTAGCGAAGTTTTTCATCAAATTTCTTTCATCAACAATAATTGTATCTCCATCTAACAAATATTTAATTCTAAATAATTTATGATTATCATCGCTTAATAATCCAAGCATAAATGAACTTTTATTATTTGATGAAGAATAATATATTTTTATACTAAGTTCATCTACTTTATAATAATCATTTAATTCAATTTCTATTTCATGATTTAACTCATTATATACATCTAAATCTCCATCAATTAAGTAATTATCACTAGTAGTGCACACTATTTTATCTCCTGAAAAAACATCTGTAATATCAATTTCACTTATACTAACATTATCATAAAAATCATAATCATATAATTTTATTTTCTTAATACTTTTATCATCATAGTATATTGGTTCTTGAAATTCATGTATAATTCTTCCATCTATTTCATCTGGTCTTACTATACTTGGATCTGATTCTTTAGAATAAATATAATCATTTTTATCAATTTCTTTATCTCCAACTTGATCTATTCTCAAGTATTCTTCATTGATTCTAGTTTCTTTATACCACAAATATCTCTTTTCACTTTCAATTAATATTTCTTCATACCCTTCTGGATATGTAGTTGACCATTGTGAATAAGTTAATTCATACGCTTTAACTTTTACTAATATAATAGATATAAATAATATTGCCTTTAATATTTTTTTCATTTTCACCTCCTCTATTAATATAATTAGCTAATAAGAAGGCAAAACACTTCTTTTTCATACAAAAAAATAAAGCACTATCAAAGTGCTTTAAAAACTAAAAATAAAATTTAATTAATTTTTATAATATAAATTATAAAAATAAGCTATTATTACTGATCCAAATGAATTTCCTAGTACCATTATTAACATATAAAGTAAAGTTTTAAAAGACCAAACATTTGCTATTGAGAAATAAAACATGTTAGCTACGCAGTGTTCAAAACTGCAAAGAATAAATACCATAACACACATAAATATTCCTACATATTTTCCTATCTCATTACTTGCCTTTTTATAATTGTTTACTGCTATATACATTAACATGCCGCAGAAAACTGATAATATGAATATACTTAATAAACTATCATTTAATTTAATAAATGACATTTTAATTGCTTTTGCTTGTATAAGATTAATTCTAGTTAATAATAATACTCTAGCTACTAAGAATGTTCCAATGAAATTTCCTAATAAACTTAATAATAATTCATAAATATAATTTAATTTATTAATAAGAATATAACCTATCTTTCCAGTATATAAATTCATTCCATACATACAAATCATTAATAAACCAATTGAGAAAAAGAATGATCCAGCAATATTATTATCTAAACTTAAAAATGCACATCCTCCTATCCCAATCATAATTCCTGCATAAATTCCTTTTATTAAAAAGTCTGCATATTTTTTAATATCTTTTTTCTTCATAATTACTCCTATCTACTTAAACTATAATCTTCATAGTCACTTAAATCAAATCCATTATTGATTGCAATATTTAATAGTTCATTTGGACTTGCATTTTGAACCTCAATGACATCTGCATATGCTAGCGGATACATCGGTGTAGCACTACCAAAATAGTTTTCTAAGTCGTCTCTTAATTTTTCAATATCTATATTCATAAAACCACTCCCAAAATAATTATAGCACAAAAAATGAGATGTTTATCTCATTTTAATCTAACTCCACTAATAAGATCACTCAATAAATTATTAAATACTTTAAAAAAATTATTTTTTTTAATATTTTCTTTCACTATCAGATTATATTCATATATTTTTCCATCATATTTAAGTTTTAATTTTCCAACAATATCATTTTTATTAATTGGTGCTTTTATATTATATATTTCCTTTTCAACATCATATTTTACATCTTTTATATTTTTGTTTACGATTATGTTTACATCTCTATCTAAATAGTATTTAACTTCTCTATCCATTGCATTATCAACAATCATTATTTCTTCAAATTTGTCTTTTTTAAAAATACTTTCGCTACCATACATACTAAAACCATATTCCATCATAGAAATAGTATCACTATTTCTGTTTTCTTTTGTATCTTCGCCCATTACAATACTAACAAGTCTCATATTATTCTTTTCCATAGTCGCAGTTAAACAATATAATGCCTTATCTGTATATCCTGTTTTAAGGCCATCAATACCATTATAAAATCTAATTAATTTATTTGTATTAACTAACCAATGATTCTCACCACTAACTTCTATATAATCTTCATATGTACTTGTAATTTTTAAAACATATGGATATTTTAATAATTCACGAGCAATTAAAGATAAATCATATGCGGTAGTATAATGGTCTTCTTCATCCAAACCATGAGGGTTTTTAAAATTAGTGTTCTTACATCCTAATTCTTTTGCTTTATCATTCATCATTTTTACAAAATTTTCCTCTGTACCACCTATATATTCTGAAATTGCAACAGCAGCATCATTAGCTGATGCTATACCTATTCCTTTAATTAATGTTTCTAGTTTAACTTTACTTCCCTCTTCTATAAAAATTTGAGTTCCACCCATACTAGACGCATTTTTAGAAATGTTAACTTCATCATTTAATTTAATTTTTCCATTTTCCAATGATTCCATTGTAAGTAATAATGTCATCATTTTAGTCATACTAGCAGGACTTCTTTTCTCATCCTTATTTTTTTCATATATTATTTTTCCAGTTGTATTTTCAACTAAAATTGCACTTTTAGCAGTTTTAGCAATGTCTATTTCTTCTGCATTTACTATTAATACTGTAAGAAGAGCAAAAAAGAATAAAATAATTTTTTTCATATTATCACCAATATAATTATATTTTTAGATAATAAAAAAAGAACTCTATTATAGAGTTATTCAAAAAGTGTTCCTTGATAATTTATTTCAGAATTAAGTTTATTAATCAAACTATCAACAGAGTCTAAATCAAATAAACCATTATGGTCTGTTCCAAATGTTGAAATAAGGAGTTCTTTATATTTCTTATATTTCATTTTTAAATATATATACTTTTCTAATGCAAATGTTTTATTTTTCATCAATTCAATAATATTATTTTCATGATTTGGTTTCATACTACATAATCTTTGATAATATGCATTTGCATTTTCCATGTTTTTTTGTATTTCTTCTAATTCACTACTACTAAGAGTTTCATTTTCATTCATAGATAAAACTACATTTCTGTTACATCTAACCATTTTATATGCAACATCTTTTAACATTTCAGCTAATTTATAAAATACAATAGCATACATATTTAATCTCTTTAAAATAATATTTAATGAAGGCGTATCTATCTGTTTGCTAACTACATTATAATAACTTTTAATTTTATTTGAAGAACTATATAAAAAGTCACTTAATTCTTCAAGTTGATTTTTTATATTTACCATTGAATTTTTATAATCACTTTTAACAAATAATAAATTTCCAATATCTTCCATATTATTCCTCTTTATATTTTATCCTTTTTATCTAAAAAACTTGATTTATTAAAATCTTCTATTATATTTATATTATCTCTTAGTCTCTCTACACCTAAATTCAATTCTTTTTCTAAATTCATATATTCATTACTAGCAAATATTGCATTTTTTACTTCTATTTCTAATAAATGTTGCATATTTCCTATTAACCCATATATATTTAACAAAAGTTCATTTTCTTTAGGCAACAACTTAGATGTACTACTACTATCAATAAAACATCTTGATAGATTAGTATTCCAAATTCCTTCTAAACTTTCAATACTATTTATTAATTCATAATCTACTTTCACATACATATTTTCTAAGTAGTCATAGACTCTTAATAATGATTCAGACGTACTTCCATATGATTGTGGATTCAATTTTGCTCCAACTATATCACTTAGCTTATATTCTGTCCATACTCCATTTTCAAGAATTCTTATTCTATAATTGATTTCTTCATTATTTTTTATATCTTCTAAATTAATTAAACCTTTTTGGTAATCTAACCATCCATCACTAGATACTCTTTTTAATATATCAGCATGCTGATAATTTCCATATATAAGTACAGGACTTATTCCTGCTCCAACTAAACTACTAATAATCTTCCCATCTTGACTATCAGGATTTAGAACCTTATTAATTCTATTATAGCTTTGTACAGTATCATTTCTGACAAAGTAAGTAATTTGTACATCATTTTCTTTCATTAATTTAAGTTCTTCATCAGTAAATTCATAATCAAAAAACGCTTGACCATGACTATATGTATCATAGAGATTCAATTCCATTTTATATGCAGATTTACTACCATTTTCTGCACTTTTAAGCACCGATAAAAATTGTTTTAAACTTGGAACTCCACCTGCACTACATGACTCAACTTTAGAGTAAATAAGATTTATATTTTTTTCATTTTCTATATATTGCATTAAATTATTTACTGAGTTTATTGCACTTGACATTTTATTAGGATCTGTATATATCTCTTTATTATAATCTACAGATATTAAAATATTATTACTATTTGCATTTTCTATAAATTTTTTAACATATGGTTGGCTATTTCTTATATAACTACTTCCGTTACTTGAACCAGGCCAAAAAAATGTTGTTTCAACATTTTCAGTTAAATTTCCTGACTGTGGATAACATACATATATTTTAATATCATCAACTATATATAAATCTCCTATATATTTACCAGCTTCATCATATTGTTTACCTTCATAATTTATATTCATATACATCAATCCATACTTATTATATCAAATAAAAAAAACAACAAAAAAGATGTACGTTGATATAAACCCCGTTTCTTGGACATAAGAAACGAGGTTTTATTATGGCTAAAATAAATTATGAAGAAAGAATTAATTTATATTATGATAGAAAGAATGGAATGTCTTTTACTTCTTTAAAATCAAAATATGGTATCAATAAATCTGG
>CACWUS010000015.1 GCA_902764145.1 uncultured Erysipelotrichaceae bacterium
AACTTGATATGAATGTTAGAGATGATCTTGAATACTATATAGAAATTAATAGTAGTGGTAAAATTGTTAAATTATATGCTCGTGATAATTCTTATCAATATAAACATGATGGTGAATTATCTATTAATGATATAGAAAGCGTTGAAGTCATTGCTGATGTTGAAGAACCTATCAAAATTACTTCTTCCGGATTATATCATAAGCCAGAGATTACATCTTTTTGTTTTTATACAGGTAATGGAAAAAAATATAGTAGTTATAAAATCAATTGCTTAGATAATTTAACTATTAAAGAATGTTTAAATAATTCACAACATATAGAATCACCCGACATTGTTTATTCTTATAGTTCACAATTTGATACTTGTGTTAAAAATGCTATAGTTACAGATGTTTCTTCTGGATGTGGATACTTAAAAGGAGCAGAAAATATTAATGCTTGTTATAATAATTATGCTAATAAGGAATCTATTCCAAGTAGTACAACAGTTTATGATGTAAAGGACAAATGTATATCATTATTAGATAGGGGTACTGTTGTGAATTGTTGTCTTGATGGCGAGAGTGAAATTGAAGTATATGATAGAAAAAAGAAAAGGAAAATTAAGAAGAAACTAAAAGATATAACATATGATGATTTAATTCTTTGTTGGGATTTTGATTTAGGTAAGTTTACATATCAAAAGCCAGTATGGATTATGAAAGAAAAATTAATCAATAGTTGTTTAGTTCTTAAATTTAGTGATGGAAGTTACTTGAAAGTTCCGTCTAATCCTGGAGATCATAGAATATATAATTTAGATAAAGAAATGTTTACATCATGTAAATCTGATATTGATACTCCAGTTGGAATGAAGACAATTAATAGCAAAAATGAAATAATAACTTTAATTAGCAAAGAAGAAGTAATGGAAGAAATAACAATATGTAATGTTGTAACTTATAAGGATATTAATATGTATGCTAATGGAATATTAACATCACGTGGTTCAAATAATTTATATAAAATCAGTAATATGAGATTTATTAAAGATAATAGAGAGACATTATCTAGAGAAGACTTACCAAATGTTTCCAATGAAATTTTCTATGGATTAAGGCTTGGCGAAAGGGATATTTCAGTATATGGTTCTAAGGAAAATGCTATTAAAGAATTAACTGTATTTGCTAAAGATTTAGAAAATACAAAAAAAGCTAGTTTATTATAACTAGTTTTTAATTTTGTAAATTTCTAAATTTTGGTAGAATAAAAACTCTATATATAGTATAATAATATAGGAGTTGTTTGATATGAAGTTTAATATAAAGAAGTTTAAAAATAATATTACGTTTTTTATGATATCAGCAATAGTATTGGTAGTATTATCATTACTAAGTTTTTTGATTGACAGAAGTGGTAATATTTATGAAAAGAAAGATTTAAATGATAAAGAAATTAATATTAATAAACTTGTATTAAATGAAATAATGACATCGAATAAAGGTGTTATTGCTGATGATGAAGGTAAACTATATGATTATTTAGAAATATATAATGGTAATGATAAAGACATTAATTTAAATGGTTATGGTCTTAGTGATGAAGATACTAAAGCAAAATTTGTATTTGGTGATGTAACTGTTAAGGCAAAATCATATTTAATAGTTTATTTAAGTGGTACTTCTAAAGGCGGAGTTCATGCTAATTTTAAACTTAAAAGTGGTGGAGGAGAAATTGTAGCACTACTAAAACCTAATGGTAAAGCTGTTGATGCTGTTGAAACTGTTGAATTAGCTAGTAATACTGTTATGGCAAGGGATGAAAATGGTTCATGGGTTATAATGGAAAAACCTACACCAGGTTATTCAAATAATGTAAGTGGTTATAATGCGTTTTTGGATTCTCTAAAGAGTGAAGAAAAAGGTAGCTTACAAATAAATGAAATACTTGCAGATAATAAGGGTAATTTTAAAAATTTATCTGGTGAATATAGTGGATACATTGAAGTAAAGAATATAAGTGATAAGAGTATTAATCTTGATGGATATAGCTTATCAAATGATGAAAGTGTTAGTTTTAAATGGCAATTTCCAAGTACAAGCTTGGGTAGTGGAGATGTAATTGTTGTTTATACAAGTGGTATTAGTAGTAAAGAAGGGGAACTTAATACTGGATTTAAGCTTAAAAATAAAAATGGTGTGGTAGTATTAAGTAATAATAATGGAAAAGTAATTGATAAAATTAAATATGAGAATCTTGGCAATGGAATTGCGTTAATTAAACAAGGCGATAAGTTACTTGAAAATAATTCTATTTCACCAGGATATGATAATACTGTTGATGGAATAAAGAGTTTCCAAAAGAAATATTTATCTAATCCTAAAGATTTAATGATTAGTGAAGCAATGAATTCTAATTATTCATATTTAGCACAAAATGGTGGTAATTATTATGATTGGATAGAACTTTATAATAATAGTGGTAGTACAATTAAACTTAGTGATTATTGTTTAACTACTAATACAAATTCTATTTGTATGTATACTCTTCCTGATATTGAACTTGGAAAAGGTGAATATTATGTAGTTATGGCATCAGGCGATGAAAAATTATCTAATAGTAAATATAAACATACTAATTTTAAACTTTCTGATACTGAAGGTATATATATAACTAAATCTAAAAAAATAATTGATTCTATGTTAATTGCTAATATACCTACTGGATACTCAATGGGAAGAGGAGAATCATATGGAATATATTATTTCAGTAAGCCTACTCCTAAAGAGAAAAATGGAAGTGGAACAGAAGCTGTATCATATTTACCAAGTGCTTCGGTTAAGAGTGGAGCATATAATGATAAAAAAAGTATAGAAGTGGCTTTAAATGGCTACGGAGATATTTACTATACAACTGATGGTAGTAAACCAACAACTTCATCTAAAATATACAGTAGTCCTCTTACTATTAAGAAGACTACTGTTTTAAGAATAATGAGTAAAGAGAGTGGAAAACTTAAGAGTGACACTGAAACTTATACTTATATAATGAATGAGAATCATAAATTACCAATATTAAGTTTAGCAATTAATAGCAGTGATTTAAGTAATGTTAACTCTCATACATCTTTAAATAGTAGTGTAATAGAGCCAGTAAATGTAGAATTAATTGAAAAAGATGGTAGTGGCTTTAATGTAAATGGTGGTCTTAAACTATTTGGTGGTTCTACTAGAAGTTATAGAAAAAAAAGTTATGAAATTAAATTTAAAAAGAAATATGGAGATGCTCATTTAAATTACAAATTATTTGATACTGTTGATAGTTCAGTATTTGAATCAATTGTGCTTAGAACTGGATCTCAAGATGAATTTCAATATTCTAAGAGAGTTATAATTAGAGATATAGTTGCAACGTCTTTAATGCATGATTTTACTAAGGTAGATGTTCAAGCATATAAACCAGTTGTTGTTTATATTAATGGTAAATATTGGGGATTATATTTTATTCGTGAAAAAGTTGATGAAAATTTTGTCGCTAATCATTATAATGTTAAAACAACAGAAAAAGATACTGATATTTTAAGAATTGATGGAGAAGTTAAAAGTGGTAGTAGTAAAGCATATAATTCTATGATGAGTTTTATCAATAATAATTCACTTGCTAATAAGAATAATTATGCTAAGATTAAAGAACAAATAGATATTGAAAACTTATGTGATTTTTGGATAGCTGAGATATGGACTAATAATTATGATATAGTAAATACTAGGTATTTTAGAAATCCTAAGATAGATAATGGTAAATGGAAATTTATATTTTATGATTTAGATAGTGGTTTTTATGTAGACTATGGTAGAGAAGGTAATTCATTTAATTATTATACAAGAACTGGTGGTATAGGATATGGATACTTTAGTACAGCTTTACTTAGAAACCTTATGAAGAGTAGTGAATTTAAGAAAACTTTCTTAGAAAGATTATCTTATAATCTTAATAATACATGGTCTACTAAGAATATTAGTAAAAAAATAGACGATGTAATAGCAGAAATAGGAAAAGATGAAATTAAAAGAAATTTAAGTAGGTGGAATGTTTGTTCTTATAGTGAATGGGAAAATCATGTTAAGGATTTAAAGTCATTTTCTAAATCAAGAACTGCATCTATCATTAAGGAAGCTAAGTCATATTTTAATTTATCTAGTAGTGATGTTAAGAAGTATTTTGGTGATGTGAAATGAAAAAGTATAAATATAGACATGAATTAAAATTTAAAATATCTAATGCTGCTGCTGAAGTATTAAAACAAAAATTATCATTAATATTAGATAAAGATAATAATGCTTACTATGAAGATGGTTCATATTTGATTAAAAGTTTATATTTTGATGATTTGAATTCTAGTTCATATTATGAAAAAATGGATGGAATATTGTATAGAAAAAAATATAGAATTAGAATATATAATAATGATGATAGCTTTATTAGATTAGAGAAAAAAATGAAGCATAATAATATGACTGCTAAGGAACAAATGTTGATTTCAAAAGATATATATAGTAAAATATTAAATGGTAAAATAAATGAAATTGATAATGCTAGTGGACTATTACTTGAGTTTTTAGGAGATTATAAAACTTTGGGTCTTGTTCCTTCTATTGTAGTTGGATATCATAGGATAGCATTTATTTATCCGATAAGTGATGTTAGAATTACATTTGATTCTAATATTGAAAGTGGGCTATATAATTATGATTTGTTTGATAATGAAATGCCTACATATAGAGTTGATGAACCTGGTAAACAGGTATTAGAAGTTAAGTTTAATGAAGTATTACCTTTGCATATTGCATCTATTCTTGCTGATATTCCTTCTTGTAGGGAAGCAGTAAGTAAGTTTGCAATATGTAGGAGTATTAAATAAGGAGTGAATTATGAGTGCAGTTGATACTATTAAAAAATCTGTTTTGGATAATTTTACAGGAACTGTTTCTGTAGGGAGTATGTTACTTTCATTATTAGTAGCATTCTTGGTTGGAATATTTATTATTTATGTTTATAGAAAGACATATACTGGAGTTGTTTATTCTAAAGCATTTGCTCTATGTATACTTATGCTTTCTATGGTTACTGCGATGATTATTAGAACAATTAGTTCTAACATCAGCCTTTCTTTAGGTATGGTTGGTGCTTTATCTATTGTAAGATTTAGAACAGCAGTTAAAGAACCAGTTGATACTGGATTTATGTTTTGGGGAATATCTGCAGGTATTATGGCAGGAGCTGGATTATATTTAATAGCTTTAATAGCTTCTTTAGGAATTGGTATTTTATATTTTGTAACTTATTTAATGGGATTTAAAGTTGCTAATAGATATTTACTTGTTATAAAGTATGATGCGTCTGCTCATAATGATGTTGTTAGAAAATTAAAAACTCTTAAGAAATTTAAAATTAGAAGTAAATCAATATTTGGTAATCAAATTGAACTCTCTTTAGAAGTTGATTTAAGAGAAAATAGTAGAGGAAACATTGATACAAGCATAGTTGATGGCTTTAGTTCAATGAATGGAGTAGTTAATGCTAGTTTAATAGCATATCAAAATGATTTTGGAGATTAATATATGGCCACAAGAAAAGTACTTAAAATAACACCTGTTTTAGTAGCACTAAATATTTTAGTGTTACTTATTATTGTGGTTTTTTATACTGCAAGATTGATTAAATACTATAAAATAGAAAACGGGCATAAAAAAGAAGATACTACTATATTAGTGGATGAGATTAAAAAGCATCAAAGTATGCTTGATGAAACTAAAGGTTTAGTATTAGATGATAAGACTGGTATATATACATATAAGGGAGAAGTAAATGATAATTACTTGTTTTATTCTGGCATGATGTATAGAATAGTTTCTGTTGACAAAAATGAGAATATTAAATTAGTTAGTGAAGATAATGTTACATTAATTTATCCTGGTTTTAATAATGGATATGAAAAATCTTATGTTACTAAATGGTTAAATAGTAGTGATGAAAAGAATAGTGGTATTTATGAAAATAATCTTATGAATGCTGGTGGTATCCTTGAAAACAGTCAGTATTGTGAGGATGCTATTGATGATTTATCTAAAATTGAATGTAATAATTCTACTGATAAATATAAAATAACGCTATTATCTTTATATGATTATAAAATGGCAGGTGGAAAAACTAGTTATTTAAATAATAATACATTATTTAATTTGGGTTCATTAAATAGTATGAATGCTAATTATTATGTTACTGAAGATGGAGAAATAAGTTTAAATCAAAGATCTAGTAGGGCAATTAGTATAAGACCTGTTATTACAATTAATTCAGGAACTGAGTTAATTAGTGGTACTGGTAAAAAAAGTGATCCATATATAATTGAAAAACATGATGTTGATACTCTTGGAGATACTTATGTAAATAGTATTGTTAAAATTGATAATAATACTTATAAAGTAGTTGAATTAGGTGAAGATAAAGTTAAATTGGCTGGTACTGATGTATTAAAAGATGGTGAATCTAATTTATTAATAGCTTTTTCAAATAAAATAAGTGCCTATCAAGATAATACTATCGTTGGTAAATATTTAAATGGTACTTTCTTAGATTCATTAAGTGTTAAAGATAGTGTAGTATCTAGTGATTGGTATAATGGAACTTTAACTCTTGCAGATTTAGATTATTCAAGTATTAGAAATTCTAAATCAACTGCTAAAGTGGGCATGCTTACTATTGGAGATATGTATGTTAATGAAGTTAGTAATGTATTTACTACTCTTAGAGGTATGGAAGCAAGTAATATTATTAATGTTATAAATGAGAGTGGAAATTTGTATGCAGATCAAATTTCATCTAAATATAATGTTAGAGCTGCATTTTATTTAAAATCTGATTTAAAAATAAAGAGTGGTTCTGGAACTATGGATAGTCCATATGAGTTAGGAGTAAATGATGAAAAAGAAAAAGAAGAGTAAGTTTAGTATATTTTTAATAACTATTGATGTTATTGCTTTAGTGTGCTTCTTTTTAGCATATGGCCCTATATCATATTTTAGAGACTTACTTGTTACAACTGCGATGACAACGATGAATCATAGATATTTTGCATATGTATTATATAGTGAAGATCAAGTTAAAGAAATACTTGATAATAACAAATTAATTGAACCAGAGGAGGACACTAATTCTTCTGAAATAACATTTAATCCTAATTTTAATGCAGATAGTTATGAATCTGTTTATGAAGAACAAATCCTTAAAAAAGATGAAGGTAATGATATTTATAAAATTGTAAATATTAAGGGTGACAATTGGAAAGGCTATATGGTTGTTATATATGATCCTTCTGATATAAAGTTGGTATTTGCATCTAATTATGGTAAAGGTGGTAAATACTTATCTGATATGGCAAAAGAAAATAAGGCATTAGTTGCGATGAACGCATCAGGTGTTAAATCATCTGTTGGTAAAAATCCAGTAACTGGAACTGCTATATTAAATGGTAAAGTATATGATACAGGTAAAAAAATTAATAAAGGTGGAGGGCTTATCGGATTTACTAAAGATAATGTTTTAATGCTTACTAAGAAAAGTGCTAAAGAAGCAATTAAAGATGGAATGGATAGAGCTGTAGAATTTGGACCATTTTTAATAGTTAATGGAAAACCCGCTACATTTAAAGGTAATGGTGGATGGGGTATTGCTAATAGAACAGCTATAGCACAAAGACAAGATGGAATAGTATTATTTGTAGTTATTGATGGAAGACAAGCTGGTTCTATTGGTATATCAATGCCAGATTTAGTTAAGTTATTTCAAAAGTATGGTGCTTATAATGCAGCTAATTTAGATGGTGGTGGTTCTAGTGCACTATATGCTAGAAAAACTTTAACTGCTAAAAGTGGATCTTTACTTAATAAACCAGTAGGATATGGATATTCTGGAGAAAGAAGACTTCCAAATGCATGGATGGTTCTTCCAAGTGCAATTGAAAAACATAATAGTACGAGTGAGGGTGAAGGTGAATAATATGGAAACAAAAGATACAAAAGCAAGAGTATATTTAATTTGTGGAAAAGCAAGACATGGAAAGGATACATTTTCTGCATATTTAAAAAGTGCTTATGAAGAAAATGGTAAGAAATTAATAATAACTCAGTTATCTAAATATATTAAATATTATGCTCGCGAAATGACTGGATGGAATTTGACTGAAGAAGATAAACCAAGAGAATTATTGCAACAACTTGGCACTAGTGTAATTCGTGAGAAGTTAGGAAAAGAAGACTTGTTTATTAATAGAGTTATTGATGATATAGATGTTTTCTCATGCTTTTATGATGCTGTTATTATTAGTGATGCTAGACTTAAAAAAGAAGTTGATGATTTTAGAAAGGCTATACCTAATATAGTTGTTATTCATATTAATAGACCTAACTTTGATAATGGTCTAACACCAGAACAAAAGATGCACAAAACTGAAATTGATCTAGATGATTATGACAAGTTTGATAAAAAAATTGTAAACACAACATTAGAACAATTAGAAGAAGATGCTAAAAAAATATACACAAAATATGAAGGTTAGGTGTAAAAAATGAAGATTATTACTGATGCAAATGTAAAAGGAAAGAAAGTATTAGTAAGAGTTGATTATAATGTTCCTAGAAGTGATGGACATATTATTGATGATACAAGAATAGTTGGCAGTCTTAGAACAATTAATTATTTAGTTGAAAATGGTGCCAGAGTTATTTTAATGTCTCATTTGGGAAGGGTTAAGAGTGAAGGCGACAAGAAAGAAAATTCTCTTGAAATAGTAGCAGAACATTTAAGTTCATTAATTAAATGTCCTGTATATTTTGTCGGAGATACAAGAGGTGAATTACTTGAAACAACTATAAATAATTTGTTAGATGGTGAAGTGCTTTTAATGGAAAATACTAGATTTGAAGATTTTCCTAGTACTTTAGAGAGTTCATGTGACGAAGCTCTATCTAAATATTGGGCAAGTCTTGCTGATATATTTGTTCTTGATGCTTTTGGAAGTGCCCATAGATGTCATGCTTCAACATATGGTATTTCTAAATATATTCCATCTTATGCAGGATTTTTAGTTAAAGATGAAACAGAAATGTTAGATAAGTCTTTAAAAGAAGAAAAAACTCTAATTTTAGGTGGAGCTAAAGTTGATGATAAGATTGGTGTAATAAATAATTTGTTACCTACTTCAAAGAAAGTTTTAATTGGTGGAGCTATGTGTTTTACATTTTTAAAAGTGAAAGGGTTTAATGTAGGTAAGAGCTTAATTAGTGAAGAAAATATAGAGTATGTTAAAGATTTACTTGAAAAAAATGAAGATAAAATAGTTTTACCAGTTGATTTTGTAACTCAAAATGGAGTTAAAGATATATCTGATTTTAGTAATAATGATATTGGTTTTGATATTGGGCCAAAAACTATAGAACTATTTGAAAGTAATCTTAAAAATAGTAATTTAGTATTATGGAATGGTCCTCTTGGAAAATATGAAGATAAAGAATATGAAAATGGGACTTTAGAAATAATGAAATATTTAGAAAAAGAAAAATTTCCTACTATTTTAGCAGGAGGAGATGTAACAGGAGCAGCTGGTCATTTTGGAATAAAAATGTATTATGTTTCAACTGGTGGTGGATCTACTCTTGAATATTTGGAAGGTAAGAAGTTTAAAACACTAGAAAGATTAAATGGTTAGTATGAAAAAGATAATTTTAAATCAAAAAAGTTATTTGTTGTATGATGAAATAGTTAAATTTAAAAATGATTTTGAAAAAATAAAAAAATCATCATATGAATTTATACTATTTCCACCAATTCATTATTTAGCATTATTTAAAGATAGTAATTATAAAGTTGGTACTCAAAATTTTTATACATATAAAACAGGCTCTTTTACTGGTGAAATTAATTTAGAGTCTTTGAAAGATATGGGAATTAATTATACTTTAGTAGGCCATTATGAAAGAAGAAAGTTTATGGATGAGACTTATGAGTGTGCTAAGGAAAAGTTATATAAGTCTTTAAGTAGTAAATGTAATACAATTCTTTGTGTAGGTGAAGATAAGAAAACTATAAGACCATTTAGTCATGTTAAAAAAGAAATAAATTATTATTTAAGAAGTATTGAATCATCAACATATAAATATTTAAGTATTGCATATATTCCAAGTTGGTCAGTAGGTAGTGCTGATAAGGATGTTAATAAAGTAATAGAAATGATTACTAATATTAAAAAGTATATGTTATCTAAATATAAAATAGATGTTGAAGTATATTATGGCGGTAATATAGAAAATAGTAATATTAAGGAATTATATGATATTAGTGATGGATTAGTACTTGATAAAGACAGTATAAATATTAAATTATTAAAAGAATTATTGAAAGAATTATAATTCTTTTTTAATTATATACAATATGATATAATTATAATGGTGAAAATTATGAATGGTGAAAATTATGACAGTATTAAATATATGTGATAATGGTGATGTTTTAAGTATTATTAGAATTATTAAAATTGTTATAAATATTATTAGAATAGTAGTACCAATTATATTAATAATTTCTATTTCTTTAACTTTGGTTAGTGTAGTTAAGGATAAAGAAAGTGATGCTTTAAATAAATCTTTTAAAGGTATTATTTCTAAATCAATAGCAGCAATATTAGTATTTTTAATACCAACATTTGTAAATATTCTTGCTAATATTTCTGATAGTGATCAGAGTTACTTGTCATGTATTAAAGTTGCAACATCTGAAAATATATTAGCAGCTTACAGACTACAAGCTGAAAAATTAATAGATAATGCTTCCGAATCTCTTACTAATTCAGATTATATGTTAGCTAAGTCCGCTATAAATAAAATTAAAGATGAGAGTGTTAAAAAAGAATTATTAGATGAACTTGATGTAATAGGGGAATATATAGCATTAAGAAATGAAATATATTTGTTAGCTAAAGATTATGATAGAGAAAAATATAATGAACTAAAGAAAAAGTTAGAAGCAATAAGTGATGAAAAGGTTAGAGAAAGATTATTACAAGAATTAAAAGAAGCTATTGGCAAAAATGGTTCTATGGATCAATTTATTACTGATCCGAATGATCCATTATACAGAAATCTTAAAAATTTTAGTGGTACTACACTTAGTGATGTTTTAGCAAGAAATGGTTCTAGTGTGGAAAAATTAAATTTGCAAATTCAAGAAGCTGTAGAGCAATTTGGTGTTGGTACAAGAGAAGCTCCTGTTGCTGCAGCATTAACACTTATACAAACTCTTGCAGAATATGGGTATAGAATTAATTACTATTGGGGTGGTAAATGGTATAATATAGGAGTTAATGGAAGTTGGGGTGCTCCAACTAGTCCAATATCTTGTGATACTCACCCAAATCCTGATGGTTGTAGACAAACTATGATTTGGAAAGGACTAGATTGTAGTGGATTTGCTAACTGGGCATTGATTCAAGGATTTCAAGACAATCACATTCCTGTTCAACGTACTAGATTTAATGGAACTGAAATATCATTAGCTGGGCAATCAAGTGCAGTATGTGATATAGGAGATGTTATGGTTAGTGGTGGTCATATAGTATTAGTAGCAGGAATCGAAGAAGATAACAAGAGATATTTAGTTGCTGAATCTACTGGTGGTGGAGTAAAGCTATCTTATTATCCATTCAATAGTTATCAATACAAATGTAGAAAAATTGATTATTCAAATTAGTTATTCTTATGAATAACTTTTTTTGTAATATAAAGTGTCAATATTTTACAAAAGACTACAAATTTCTGCGTAGAAAAATATATAATAATAGTATTATAATAAAAGAAAAGGAGAAAAATTAAAATTAATGAAAATTAAAGTATTGGCAGTAGATGATAATGCAGCACAAGTTAGTATGATTAAGAAGTACTTTAATGGAAGTGAAAAGATAGAGGTTGTAGATAGTGCATCTAACGGAGAAGAGGCAATATCTAAAATAAAGAGTTTAGATTTTGATATTATACTTTTGGACTTAATAATGCCTAAAAAAGATGGTTTTGGTGTTCTTGAGTACATGAAAGAAAATGATATTAATAAAAGTGTTATTGTTCTTACCTCTTTTAATGAAGAAGATACAATTAGTACAATTAGTGAGTATGGTGTTAAATATTATGCTTTAAAACCTTTTGAATTAAAAAGCCTTGAAAATATTATAATTAAAATAATGAAATCTAAGAAAAGTAATAATGAACTGGTTGAAATACAAGATAAAGATATGCAAATTCAAATTACTAAGCTATTACATGAACTAGGTATTCCATCTCATATAAAAGGTTATCAGTATATTAGATCAGCAATATTGATGGTATATGATAATCCTAGTTTTATAGGAGGGATAACTAAAGAATTATATCCGGATTTATCTATTAAATTTAATACATCTATTCAAAGAGTAGAAAGAGCAATAAGACATGCTATTGAAGTTTCTTGGTTAAGAGGTGATATTGATTTAATGGAAGAAATATTTGGACACAGTGTTGATATTGATAGAGCTAAGCCAACAAATTCGGAATTTATTGTTACAATAGCAGATAAATTAAGACTTGATATGATTAATGTATAAAAATCATTCAAGTTTTTTTATTTTTGTGATAGAATATTCACAGGAGAAAAATATGAAAAAAATTATTTTATTAATTTTAGATGGATTTGGTATTAGACAAAATGAAAATGGTAATGCTATAAAAATGTCTAATTTACCTAATATAAATAGAATATTAAATGATTATTCTGTTAGTGAATTATCAAATAGTGGTGAAGATGTTGGCTTACCTAAAGGTGTGATTGGTAATAGTGAAGTTGGACATATGACAATTGGTAGTGGTAGAACTATTCTTCAACCATATACAATAATAAATAATAGTATTAAAGATAAAAGTTTTTTTTCTAATGATATTTTACTTGATTTAATGGATCATGTTAGTGAAAATAATTCAACATTACATTTAATTGGTATGTTATCAAGTGGTTCTAGTCATTCTAGCATTGATCATTTTTATGCTGTACTTGCTCTTGCTAAAATTAGAAAAATTAATAATGTTGTATTCCATTTTATAACTGATGGAAGAGATACGTTACCGGATTCTGCTAAAGTATATATTGAAACATTACTTGAAAAATGTAAGAAACTTAATTTAGGAGTAATAGGCACGTTATGTGGTAGATATTATGCCATGGATAATGATGGAAATTATGATAGAATTGAAAAAGTTTATAATGCTTTAGTACATGGTGTTGGTAATTATTTTGCTGATTATAATAAATGTATAGACTTGCATTATAAAAGTGGAATAACAGATGAATTTATTAATCCAAGCATTATTAATAAAGGATGTAATATAAAAGATAATGATGGAGTTTTATTTGTTGATTTTAGACCAGAAAGAATGGACGAATTAATTTCTTCCCTAGTTGATCCATCATTTAATATGTTTAATGTTAAGAAACTTAAGAATGTTAAATATAATGTTTTATATAGTACTAGTGAAAAGATTGAAGGCTGTTATACAAATGAGCCTATAGCAAATACTTTTGGTAAGTATTTATCTGAATTAGGATTTAAACAAGCTAGAATATCAGAAGCTCCTAAGTATCCTCATGTAACATATTTCTTTGATGGTGCTGAAGAATTTAGTGATAAAAACATGTTTAAAATATTAGTTCCTTCACCAAATGTAGCAAGATTTGATATGAAGCCAGAAATGAATATATTAGAGGTTACTAAAGCTGTTTTAGATGCCATGGAGGAAGATTTTGATTTTATATTAGTTAATTTTGCAAACCCTGATATGGTAGGTCATACTGGAAATATACCAGCAACTATTAGAGCTCTAGAAGCATGTGATATTTGTGTAGAAAAAATTTTTGAAAAAGCTAATGAAAATTTTTATGATTTAGTAATAACATCTGATCATGGTAATGTTGAATTTATGAAGGATAATGATGGCATATTAAATACATCTCATACAGATAATCCGGTTCCTTTTGTAATATGTAATGAAAAGTATAAACTTAAAGAAAACGGATCGTTAAGGGATGTAATACCAACAATAATTGATATGTATGAAATAAGTAAGCCTAAAGAAATGAGTGGTGAAAGTTTAATAATAAAATAAGAATAGTTTTATATTCTTTTTTATTTACTTTAATATAAATCTATGTTATATTATAATATATAATAGAAAGTAGGGGAAAAGAATGAATGATACTAGTAATGTAGGGGTTAATAGTGTTCCACAGGCAAATCCAGTTCCAGCGACACCAAATGTAGCAGTTCCAACTCCAGCAGCAGCACCTGTTGCACAGCCTGCTCCTGTGGTTAGTCCAAGTCCTGTTGCACAAAGTGAACCTGTTTTGACAAATCCTATGGCGCAAACTACGACAGTATCAGCAAATGTTGTACCTCCTGTAGCACCAGCACCAGTAGCTCAACCTGCACAAGTTGCACCAACGCAAGTTGCACCAACACAAGTTGCGCCTGCGCAAACTACTGTTCAAACGCCTGCTCCAGTTGCACCTGTAGTTCAAACACCGGTAGTCCCAGCTCCTGCACCACAACAACCTGTGGCTCCAGCTGCTCAAGCACCATCTGTAGTAACTCCAGCTGCTCCTACTGTTGAAGCTCCAGTTGCACCAGAACCAGTTGCAGCAAAAGAGGAATCAAAAATAGAAGTACAATTAGCTGATAATATTAAAATAGATTCTGAAAATAAAAAAGAAAAGAAAAAGAAAAAAGAAAAAAAATCATCTGATGATGAAGATGAAGAAAATACAATTAAAGCAAATAGATATCCAATTATTTTAGCAGTTGTTTTTGTTTCATTATTGCTATTAGTCTTTGTTTATTATTATTTAGTTATGACACCATATAATGTATTTGATAGTGCATTATCTTCAATGGTTGATGCTGTAAAAGATGGTGTAGATAATTTTGGAGAAGATGATTCAGAAAGAAATACATTTGATTTAAAATTCGATTTACAAACTGATACTAAACAATTTGAAAACAATCCTGAACAAGAACCAATTGATTATATTAATGGAGATCATATTCAAGGTATAGTTAATTTTGATACAATTAGCAAAGGCTTTTCTGTTAATTTATTAGCTGACAAAGCTATAAAGAATTTACCTGAAGGTGTAACAGATTATAAAAAAAGAGAAAATTTGGCTAATATGCTTGATTTAAAAATTTATAGTTTTAATGATAACATGTATTTAGGGCCAATATATTATATAGATTATAATGATCCAGAAGAGGCTAAAAAAGCACCTATAAATTCAGATAAAATAGTTCAAGTTAGTTTTGGAAGTGAAAGTGAAGGAAGAAGCTTTAGTGTTGATTCATTCACATTAGACTCACTTAAATATGCTGCTGATTTAATAGATTTAATTATTGAAAAGGGTAAAACAACAGTATTTGAAAGTGATTTAGAAAGAGGAATTGTATTCAAAAAAGTTGGTGATAATACAGCAATTGCATTAAAAGCTAACTGTGATACAGATTCCAAGATGATTGACAGGGTATTTCATGGTACATTTGATGATGAGTTTATAAATAGAAAAGATGTTATAGATTTAACTCAAAAGGTATTTGGTTTTTCTGAACAAGAAGCAAAAGACTTCTTACAAGAAATACATGATAGACCTCAAGATATTAATCACTTAGATATTAATCTTTATATGAACTTAGCAAATACAGAGTTAATATCATTCGATATGACTTTTGATGAAAAGTATTATATTGAATTAGATTATTTAAAAGGTTTTTATTCAATAATAATTAGAGTTATGACTGATGGAAAAGAAGAAAATGATACTTTAAATATCAAAGCTAGCTATGATAGAGATAATGGTATTGTTGATGGTTTAGGAATTATTAATAATGATAATACATTCCTTGCTGTTAAATTTGATTATAATAGAAAAATAACAACTACCGGTGAAAAAGTAGGTAACTCATTAAAGTTCAAATTCTATAATAATGATAGTTATAAAGAAACAGATGAGAGTAAACAAAAACCTTTCTGTAGGTTAGATTGTACATTAGATATATATGAAAGCAATGATGATCCAGGAGGTAAAACTAAGTTTGATTTGAAAGAGGAAATCAAGGATGCACATATTCTTCCGGTTAGTCAGTATAAAACAAGTAGTGGTCTGATTATTAAATCAACGCTCACCGACTTGCCTAAGATATCTGTAGCTGAAGGTGTTCAAATCATTAATTTTGAAAAAGGTTTCAATTCTCACATAATGTTCTTAGTAGACCACTTATTGTACAATAAGGAAGGTGCCATTGCTAGAAGAGATGCTGATGATAAAGAAGAAACAAAAGTAGAAGATAAAACAGAAGAAGTTACAGATGATACAAGTGAAGAAGTAAGCGAGAATACTCAAACAACTGAAGAAATAAATGAAAGTACTCAAGTAACAGAAAATAATACCAGTACTACAGAGAATGTAGTTGATACAACTCCTGAAAAAGAGTAAAAATACTGAGAAAAGTCAAGAAAATGCTTGATTTTTCTTTTTTTTTGCCATATAATTAATTGTAAACGACTGGCGATGATGTGCAAGGTTGCTGATACACCAGGTTAAGTTGAATTATAACTTAATTACAAATCAGGTAATTTGCACTTAGCAAGTCTATAAAAAAATTATAGGCGAAGGAGGATATTAATATGTCTAAAGACAAAGTAAGAATCAGACTTAAATCATTTGATCACAGAAGTGTTGATCAAGCTTGCTCAAAAATTGTTGAGACAGTTAAGAGAACTGGTGGTGTTGTTAGTGGACCTGTACCACTTCCAACAGAGATCGAAAAGATCACTATTTTAAGAGCTGTTCATAAGTATAAAGATTCTCGTGAACAATTCGAAATTAGAACTCATAAGAGACTAATTGATATTGAATCACCAAGTAAAGAAACAATTGATGCTCTTGCACATATGGATTTACCTAGTGGTGTAGATATTCAAATCAAAAAATAATTTAAGAAAGGACAGAAAAAATGAAAGGAATCTTAGGACGTAAAGTTGGAATGACTGAAGTATTCACAACTGACGGAAAATTAATACCTGTTACTGTTATTGAAGTTGAACCTAATGTTGTAACTCAAATTAAGACTAAAGAAAAAGACGGGTATGAAGCTATTCAATTAGGTGCTTTTGACAAAAAAGAAAAGTCATCTAACAATCCTGAAAAAGGACATGCTAAAAAAGCAAATACATCACCTAAGCGCTTCTTAAAAGAAATAAGAGGAGTAGACACTGCATCTTATACTCTTGGACAAGTTATTGAAGCTGATGTATTTAAAAAGGGAGACACAGTAGATGTAACTGGTACATCTAAGGGTAAAGGTTTCCAAGGTGTTATTAAGAGATGGAATCAATCTCGTGGACCTGAAACTCACGGTTCAACATATCATAGACGTGTTGGATCATTAGGTACAATGAGACCAATGAGAGTTTTGAAGGGTAAAAAATTACCAGGACATATGGGTAATGAACAAATCACTATTCAAAATTTAATGATAGTTGATGTTGATACTGAAAACAAATATATATTAGTTAGTGGAAATGTTCCAGGAGCTAAAAATTCATTTGTATTCATTAGAGAAGCTATTAAAGGTAGTAAGTATTCAGAAGGTGTTGAACTAATTTCATATGAAGATGTTCAAACAGTAGAAGAATCTCCAGCAAATGAAGTCGTTAATAATGAAGCTGTTGTAGAAGATAATACTGTAGAAACTCCAGATGAAGTTGAAAAAACAGAAGAAACTACTAGCGAGGAGGTATCTGAATAATGGCAAAAGTTCAAGTTTTAAACCAAAAAGGTGAAAAAGTTAAGGATTTAACTCTTAAAGACAGCGTTTGGAATGTTGAAATAAATGAAGCTGTTATGCATGATGCAATTGTACTTGCTCAAGCATCTTTAAGACAAGGAACTGCTAGTACAAAAACTAGAAGTGAAGTTAGTGGTGGTGGACGTAAACCATACAAACAAAAAGGAACAGGTAATGCAAGACAAGGATCTACTAGAAGCCCACAATGGCCAGGTGGTGGAATTGTTTTTGGACCTAAACCAAGAAATTATGATAAAAAGCAAAATAAGAAAGAAAGAAGATTAGCATTAAAGAGTGCTTTAACTTCTAAATTTAAAGATAAAGAATTAGTAGTAGTTGAAAGTTTAAATATGGAAACTAATAAAACTAAAAACTTTAATGAAATGTTAAAGAATCTTAAAATTGAAGGTAAAGCTTTAGTTGTATATTCTGAAGATAATGAAAACTTATTCTTATCATCAAGAAATAATCAAAATGTTGCTGTATTAAGCTTTGACGAGATTAATGTTTTAGATTTAGTAGCAACTAATTACTTATTAATAGATGAATCTTCTGTTAAGAAAATTGAGGAGGTGCTTAACTAATGAATATAATTTTAGCACCAGTTATTACTGAAAAAAGTGAAACTTTAAAAGCACAAAACGTATATGTATTTAAAGTTAATAAGAAAGCTAATAAGACTCAAATCAAAAATGAAATTGAAAAAAGATTTGGTGTTAAAGTACTAAATGTTAATACATTAAATGCAGTACAAAAGAAAAGAAGAGTAGGAAGATATACAGGTCTTAGCACTGCTTATAAGAAAGCATATGTTAAACTTGCTGAAGGCTCTTCTATAGAATACTAGGAGGGAAAATATGCCAATTAAGAATTTTAAGCCTAATACTCCTGGAACAAGAGGAATGAGTACTTTAATTAATGAAGAAATTACTTCTAGTACTCCTGAAAAAAGTCTTCTTGTTAAAAAAAGTAAAACAGGCGGAAGAAATAATCAAGGAAAAATAACTGTTCGTCATATTGGTGGTGGCGTAAGACGTAAATATCGTTTAATAGATTTTAAAAGAAATAAAGATGGTGTTGAAGGAAGAGTTGCTACTATTGAATATGATCCAAACAGAAGTGCTAATATAGCATTAGTAAATTATGCTGATGGAGAAAAAAGATATATTATCGCTCCATTAAACTTAAAAGTTGGAGATAAAATTGAAAGTGGAGTAAATGCTGATATTAAAGTAGGTAATGCATTACCACTTGAAAACATTCCTGTTGGTACAACTGTTCATAATGTTGAACTTGCACCAGGCGCTGGAGCAAAACTTGCTAGAAGTGCTGGAAGCAGTGTTCAAATTTTAGGTAAAGAAGGAAAATATGTAATCATCAGATTAAAGAGCGGTGAAACAAGAAAAGTTCTTGGAACTTGCCGTGCTACTGTTGGTGAAGTAGGAAATACTGATTATGAACTTGTTAGTTTAGGTAAAGCAGGAAGAAAAAGACATATGGGAATTAGACCTACAGTTCGTGGATCTGTTATGAACCCTAATGATCACCCACATGGTGGTGGTGAAGGTAGAGCTCCTGTTGGACGTGCTCAACCAATGACTCCTTGGGGTAAACCAGCTCTAGGACTTAAGACTAGAAAAACTAAAAAAGCATCTGAGAAATTAATCATGACAGGACGTAAGAAATAATTAAGAAAGGAACCGTAAAATGTCAAGAAGTTTAAAAAAAGGACCTTATACATTTCCTAGACTTTTAAAAAGAGTTAGAGAATTAAATGAAAAAGGTAAAAAAGAAGTAATAAAAACTTGGTCAAGACGTTCTACTATATACCCTGAATTTGTTGGACATACATTTGCTGTTCATAATGGACGTGAATTTATTCCTGTATATGTTACTGAGGATATGGTTGGACACAAACTTGGAGAGTTTGCTTTAACTCGTAAGTTTAATGGCCATGCTGGAAGCGGTAAGAAATAGGAGGGTATAAATGGAAACATATAGTATACATAAAGGTGCACAAATCGCACCATTAAAAGCAAGAATGACTCTTGATCTTATCAGAGGTAAAAAAGTATCTCAAGCTGAAGCAATTCTACTTACTACTAATACTAAAGCAAGTAGATTAATAATTAAAGTTTTAAATTCTGCAGTTAGTAATGCAGTTAATAATTTTGGAGCTAATAAAGAAGACTTGGTTATTAAAGAAACTTATATTAGTGAAGGAAGAACTTTAAAGAGAAGAAAAGCTGCATCTCATTCAAGAGTTGCTAAAAATTATCATAGAACAAGCCATATTTATGTATGTGTTACAGATAATATGGAAAAGAAGGAGGACTAAACATGGGACAAAAGGTAAGTCCAGTCGGACTTAGAGTTGGTATTAACAGAGACTGGGAAAGTAAATGGTATGCACCAACTAAAGATTTTGCTAAATATTTAAATACTGATTTAAAAATCAGAAAATATTTAGATAAAGAATTAAAGGGATGTTCAGTTGCTTCTATCTTAATTGAAAGAAATAACAAGAGAACTAATGTTACAATCAATACATCTAAGCCTGGTATCATTATTGGTAAAGGTGGAGCTGATATTGAAAAACATAAAAAAGCTCTTCAAAAATTAACAGGAGAAGAAATCTATTTATCAATAGTTGAAGTTAAGAATCCTGATTTAAATGCTGCATTAGTAGCTGAAAATATCGCACTTCAAATTCAAAATAGAGCATCTTTCAGAGCTGTACAAAAAAGAGCTATTAGAAACACAATGAAAGCAGGAGCAGTTGGTATTAAAGTTGCTGTATCTGGTCGTTTAGCAGGAGCTGAAATGGCTCGTACTGAAGGATATACTGAAGGAACTGTACCACTTCATACTTTAAGAGCTGATATAGATTATGCTCATAAAGAAGCTGATACAATCTATGGTAAGATTGGTGTTAAAGTATGGATTTACAAAGGTGAAATACTTCCTGCTAAGAATACAAAGGGAGGTAATGAAGATGTTAATTCCAAAAAGAACTAAATATAGAAAACCTCATAGAGTAAGCTACGAAGGAAAAGCTAAAGGTAATACTGTATTAACTCAAGGTGAATATGGTCTTATGGCTAAAGAAGGAGCATACATAACAGCAAGACAAATTGAAGCAGCTAGAATTGCTATGACTCGTTATATGAAAAGTTTTAAAAGAGGAAAAGTATTCATTAATATTTTCCCACATTTAGCAAGAACTAAAAAACCTGCTGAAGTACGTATGGGTAGTGGAAAAGGTAATGTTGAAGAATGGGCAGCTGTAGTTAAAGAAGGTAAAATCATGTTTGAAATGACTGATGTTACTGAAGATATTGCTAGAGAAGCATTCCGTTTAGCAGGACACAAACTACCAATTAAAACAAAATTTGTTGCAAAGGAAGTGGCTAAATAATGAAGATGGCAGATATTAGAAAATTAACCACTGAAGATTTAAATAAGAGACTTGAAGAAAATAAAAAAGAATTATTTAATTTGAAATTCTCAGCTGCAACTGGTAATTTAGAAAAGCCTCATAGAATTAAGGAATTAAGACATGAAGTTGCTAAAATTAAAACAGTTATTAGAGAAAGAGAATTAAGTGAAGTTAAGGAGGCTAACTAATGGAAAAGGCAAAACAAGAATTAGTTGGAAAAGTTGTTAGTACAGCTTGTAATAAAACTATTACTATTGAAGTTGTAACTTATAAAAAGCATCCACTTTACAAGAAAAATGTAAAAACTACTAAAAAGTATGCAGTACATGATGAAGAGAATAAAGCTAAAGTAGGAGATATAGTAAAAGTAGTATCTTCTCGTCCTCTATCAAAAACTAAAAGATATGTTTTAGATAGTATTGTTGAGGAAGCTGTTATTCTTTAATTAAGAAAGGAGAGAGTTATGATACAACCAGAAAGCCGTTTAAAGGTAGCTGACAATTCAGGCGCTCGTGAAATCTTAGTAATCAGAGTACTTGGTGGAAGCAAAGTAAAAAGCGGAAATATAGGAGATGTTGTTGTTGGTACAGTTAAAAAAGCTATTCCAAATTCAAACACTCCAAAAGGAAAAGTAGTTAAAGCTGTTATTGTAAGAACAGTTCAAGGAGTATCAAGAGCAGATGGAAGTCATATTAAATTTGATGACAATGCTTGCGTACTTATAAAAGATGATAATAGTCCTGTAGGAACTCGTGTTCTAGGACCTGTAGCTAGAGAACTTCGTGATAAGAACTATATGAAAATTGTTTCACTAGCTCCAGAAGTTTTATAGGAGGATAACATGAAGATAAAAGTTGGAGATAATGTACGTGTTATTACTGGAAGCAATAAAGGAAAAGAAGGAAAAGTTCTTAAAGTTTTAAGAAGTGAAAACAAAGTTGTAGTAGATGGTATTAATATTGTTAAGAAACATTTAAAACCAAATCGTACTAATGAAACTGGTGGAATTCTTGAAATTGAAGCACCTATCCACATTTCTAATGTTAAAGTTGCTACTAAAGAAGTAAAAAAAGAAGAAAAGAAAGCTGAAAAAGCTGCAAAAAAAGAGACTAAAAAGGAAGTAAAAGAAACTAAAAAGACTTCTAAGAAAAAAGAAGAAAAAGAAAGTAAGTAGGTGAATTATGGAAACATTAAAAAAATTATATGAAGAAGAAATAGTTCCAAATTTAACTAAAAAGTTTAACTACACTACTAAAATGCAAGTACCTAGATTAGAAAAAATAGTTCTAAATATGGGTGTAGGTGATGCTACTATTGATCAAAAGTATTTAGATGCTGCTGTTAAAGATTTAGAAGCATTATCTGGACAAAAACCAGTTATTACAACTGCTAAAAAGTCAATTGCAGGTTTCAAACTTAGAGAAGGAAATAAAATTGGTTGTAAGGTTACTTTAAGAGGAGATAATATGTATAACTTCTTAAATAAATTAATTACAATCGCACTTCCAAGAGTTAGAGATTTTAGAGGAATATCTAAAAATAGTTTTGATGGAAGAGGTAATTATACTCTTGGTATCAAAGAGCAATTAGTATTTCCTGAAGTAGAATATGATCAAGTTGTTAAAGTAAGAGGACTTGATATCGTTATGGTTACAACTGCTAATACTAACGAAGAAGCACTTGCTTTATTAACTGAGTTTGGGTTACCTTTTAGAAAGTAGGAAAGGAAATATTTATGGCAAAGAAAAGTAAATTAATATCACAACAAAGAGGAAGTAAATTCTCTACTAGAAATTATACTAGATGTACTAGATGTGGTCGTCCACATGGTGTACTTAGCAAATTCGGTTTATGCCGTATATGTTTTAGAGAACTTGCTTATAAAGGACAAATACCAGGCGTTAAAAAATCAAGCTGGTAATAAATTAAAAAATAAATTTTATAAACCAATAATTAACCAATGAGTGTTAATAAGAAGGGAGGCCTATAATGGTTAATGACACTATAGCAGATATGCTTACAAGAATTCGTAATGCTAATGCTATGAAGTATAAAACTGTTGAAATACCAGGTACTAAAATGACTAGAGGTATTGCTGATATTTTAACAAAAGAAGGATTTATTGATGGTTATGACACTAACAAATTAGCTGTTGGTGAAATGCTAGTTTTAAATCTTAAATATTCAAAATCTAAAGAAAGAGTAATCACTGGCCTAAAAAGAATAAGTAAACCAGGATTACGTGTGTATGCTAAAGCTGATGAAATGCCAAGAGTTCTAAATGGACTAGGAATTGCTATTATATCAACTTCAGAAGGTCTTATGACTGATAAAGAAGCTAGAGCAAAGAAAATTGGTGGAGAAGTTTTAGCTTATATATGGTAGGTGTGTTATGAGTAGAATCGGAAATAGAATATTAACTATTCCAGCAGGAGTAGAAGTAAATGTTGAAGGAAACAAAATAACAACTAAAGGACCAAAAGGTACACTTGAATTCAATTTTAAGAGTGATAGTGTAGATGTTAAGGTTGAAGGAAATGAAGTACATGTAACTCGTAAGAATGATCTTAAAACTTCTAAACAATTACATGGTACTACTAATTCAACAATTAACAATATGATGATTGGTGTAAGTGAAGGATTTAAAAGAGAATTAGAAATCAATGGTGTTGGATATAGATTTCAAGTTCAAGGAAATAAGCTAATTATTTCAGCTGGATATTCTCACAACGTTGAATTAGTGGCTCCAGCAGGTATTAAATTAGAAATGCCTGATAAATCACAAACTGAATTAATTGTTAGTGGATATGACAAACAAGCAGTTAGTGAATTTGCTGCTAATATTAGAAAAGTAAGAAAACCTGAACCATACAAAGGAAAAGGTATTAAGTTTAAAGAAGAACATATCCGTCGTAAAGAAGGAAAGAAAGCTGCATAGGAGGTAAATTATGATAAGAAAAGAATCAAAAAATGATATGAGATTAAGAAGACATAAGAAAATCAGAAGAACTTTATCTGGTACTGAAACAACTCCTAGACTAAGCGTATTTAGAAGTAATGCTGCTATATCAGCACAATTAATAGATGATGTTAAAGGTGTTACATTAGCAAGTTCATCTTCTAAAGAACTAAAAATCAAAAATAATAATCTTGAAGCTGCTAGTGCAGTAGGAAAAGACATAGCAGAAAAAGCTAAAAAGGCTAAGATCAAAACAGTAGTATTTGATCGTAGTGGTTATCTATATCATGGACGTGTTAAAGCATTAGCTGAAGCAGCTCGTGAAAATGGACTAGAATTCTAGGGAGGAAATTATGAACGATAATAGAAAAAATACTCGTGAACCTAAGAAATTATATGAAGATAAAATTATATCTATCGGAAAAGTTACTAAGGTTACACAAGGTGGACGTAATTTTAGATTTTCAGCTACTGTTGCAGTAGGAGATAGAAAAGGTAACGTAGGAATTGGTACTGGTAAAAGTAAAGAAATCCCAGTTGCTGTTAGTAAAGCAATAAAGGAAGCTGAAAAAAATATTATTCACGTAAATTTAGTTGAAGATAGAACAATTTCACATCAAGTTACTGGTGTATGTGGAGCTGCTAAAGTATTAATTAGACCTGCTAAAGCTGGTCGTGGAATTATTGCTGGTGGTGCTTCAAGAATCGTTCTTGAACTTGCAGGTGTTAAAGATGTTGTTGCTAAATCTTTAGGAAGCAATACTCAAATAAATACTGCTAAAGCAACTATCGAAGCTCTTTCTAATCAAAGAACAATCGAACATGTTGCACAGTTACGTGGAAAAACAGTTGAGGAGGTTCTAAACTAATGAAATTACATGAATTAAGTGCAGTTGATGGATCAACTCATAGAAGAAAAGTTGTTGGACGTGGACCAGGAAGTGGACATGGTAAAACATCAGGACGTGGTGAAAAAGGACAAAAAGCAAGAAGTGGTGGAGGAGTACACATTTGGTTTGAAGGTGGACAAACTCCATTATATAAGAGACTTCCAAGAAGAGGATTCTCAAATGCAAGATTTGCCACAAAATATGCTATAATTAATGTTTCAGATTTAAATAGATTTAAAGATGGAGACACAGTTACTCCAGAAACATTAAAAGAAGCTGGTCTTGTTAAAAAAGAATTAAATGGAATTAAAGTTTTAGGAAATGGTAAATTAGAAAAGAAATTAACTGTTAAAGCTAACGTATTTACTAATAGTGCTATTACTAAAATAGAGGAATTGGGTGGAACTACGGAGGTGATTTAAGATGTTTGCTACATTTAAGCAAATATTTAGATCTTCTAATAAAGATTTAAGAATAAGAGTTTTATTTACATTAGGAGTTTTATTCATCTTTTCATTAGGTAATGCCATTACTATTCCTGGTATGAACGTTATAAGTGATGATATTGGTTTTTTAGAATTATTTAATGCAATGAGTGGTGGAGGACTTAAACAATTTTCTATTTTTGCATTAGGTGTTATGCCATATATTACAGCATCTATAATTGTTCAAATATTACAAATGGATATCATACCATACTTTACAGAACTTAAAGAAATGGGTGAAGAAGGAAGACGTAAGATTGCAAAAATCAATAGATATGCTGGTTTAGCAATTGCATTTGTTCAAGGATTCTTCTATCCAATGATGTTCTTAGGAAAGGATGCACTTACTACTGCTGGATATTTTAGAGTAGCTCTTATATTAACAGCTGGTACAGCATTCTTGTTATGGCTAGGTGATCAAATTACTGATAAAGGAATTGGAAATGGTGTTTCATTGTTGATTATGGCAGGTATTGTAAATACTTTACCTAGCATGTTTGTTAGTGCATTTACTTCATTAGTTCCTGATGCTAGTAATGCATTAATTGGATGGTTAAGTTTTGCAGCATTTGTACTTTTATATTTAGCTATTATAGTTGGAGTTATATTTGTACAAGAAGCTGAAAGAAGAATACCAATTCAATATTCAAATAGAAGTGCTGGAAGTTATGGTGGACAACAAACTTTCTTACCACTTCGTTTAAACTCAGCTGGAGTTATGCCTGTTATCATAGCTAGCGTAATTATGGGTATACCATCAATTCTTACATATTTTGTTAAGAATGCTAAAGCACTTGCATTTATTAACGGATATTTAACTACTAATAGTACAATTGGATTTATTATCTATATATTATTAATAATTGCATTTACTTATATTTATACATTCCTAACAATTAATCCAGAAGAGTTAAGTAAAAATTTAAATAAAAATGGTGGTTACATTCCTGGTATTAGACCTGGAAGTGAAACTAAAAAATATATTTCACAAGTTTTAGGAAGAATTACATTTTTAGGAGCTATATTTATTGCTATTATAGCTGCTTTACCAACACTATTTACTAGTTTGACAGGACTTTCTAATACTATTAAATTAGGAGGTACTTCAATATTAATTGCTGTTGGAGTTATTCTTGAAACTTATAAGCAACTTGAAAGTTCAGTAGCATCAAGAAATTATAGTAATAGGAGATAATTATGAATTTAATTTTAATTGCACCACCAGCTGCTGGAAAAGGTACTATGGCTAGTCGTCTTCATGATGAACTTGGTCTTGTATGTATAAGCGCAGGTGAACTTTTAAGGGGAGTTGACCCAAATACACCTTTGGGAAAACAAATAAGAGATATACAATCTAGAAGAGAACTTGTTAGTGATGATATAACTAATGCATTAATGAAAGAAAGACTTATGAAGGATGATATTAAGAATGGATTTGTTCTTGATGGATATCCAAGACATATGCCTCAAGTAGACGCTGTAAATAAAATGTGTGAAGAATTAAATCTTCATATAGATTATGCAGTATTATTAAATGTTAGTTATGACTTAGCTTTAAAAAGAACTCTTGGTAGACAAATTTGTTCAGTATGTAAGGAAACTCACAATGTCTTAACTGGTGTTAATGCACCTAAAGTTGAAGGCAAATGTAATAAATGTGGGGGAGACTTAACTACTAGAAATGATGATAATGAGGAAACTTTTAAAGCAGGATTTGCAGCATATGAAAAGAATTGTGCTCCTGTAATAGAGTACTATCGTAATAAAGGTATGTTAGTTGAATTAGATGCTTCAAAAGATCCAGATTATACATTCAACCAATTTAAAGAATTAATAGGAAGTAAAAATGATTAGTATTAAGAGTGAGCAAGAAATAGAATATATGAAAGTTGCAGGTAAGATTGCTTATGATTTATTAATGAGTCTTAAGGATATTATTAAACCTGGAATTACTACAAAGGAAATTGATAAATATGCATATGACTTTATTACAAGTCATGATGCAACACCAGCATTTCTTGACTATGAAGGATACCCTGCATCAACTTGTATCAGTATTAATGATATGGTTGTTCATGGTATCCCAGATGATACTAAAATAAAAGAAGGAGATATAGTCTCAGTAGATACTGGTGCTATATACAAAGGATACTACTCAGATACAGCTTATACCTATATAGTTGGTAGAGTTGATATGAAAACTGAGAAGTTAGTTAGAGATACAAGAAAAGCTTTATATGATGGTATTTCTAAAGTAAAAGCAGGTGCTAAACTAAATGATGTTTGTAAAGCAATTGGTGAAGTTGCCAAGAGAAATGGTTATGGAGTTTTTGAAGTATTAACTGGCCATGGAGTTGGTAAGACACTTCATGAAGATCCATATATCCCTAACTATAATAATCATGAGAGTGAGGGAATTATACTGAAGGAAGGAATGACTTTAGCTATAGAACCAATGTTTAGTTTAGGTACTAAAGAAGTGTGGCTTCTTCCAGATGATTGGGGAATTATTACTAGAGATGGAAGTAATGCAGCGCACTTTGAACATACAGTGCTTGTAACCCATGATGGTTATGAGATATTAACAGGAGAGTGAGAAATGGCCAAGGAAAAAGACGGTTATATTGAACTTGAAGGAAAGGTACTAGAAGTAATACCTGGAGGAGACTTT
Source organism: uncultured Erysipelotrichaceae bacterium (assembly GCA_902764145.1). GTDB lineage: Bacteria > Bacillota_I > Bacilli_A > RF39 > UBA660 > CAG-1000. Next base: position 28,393 of record CACWUS010000015.1, read on the forward strand.
AAGGTACAACTTGATAATGGGCACATAGTAATAGCTCGTGTTTCTGGGAAAATGCGTTTGAACATGATTCGTATTTATCCAGGTGATACAGTGCTTATGGAAGTACCAATATGTGATTTAACACACGGGCGTATAATTTATAGAAAGTAATGGAGGGATTAAAGTGAAAGTAAGACCATCAGTAAAAAAGATTTGCGATAAATGCAAAATTATTAAAAGAAACGGAAAAGTTTGGGTAATTTGTGAAAATCCTAAACATAAACAAAGACAAGGTTAAGTAGGAGGAAAATATGGCACGTATTAAAAATATTGACTTACCAAAAAATAAAAGAATTGTAGTAGCACTTACTTACATTTATGGAATTGGTCCTGCTAGAGCTCATGATATTTGTACAGCTGCTAAAGTATCAGAAGATACAAGAACTGATAATTTAACTGTTGAAGAAATTAATCGTTTAAGAGCTGAAGCTGACAAGTACGTTTTAGTTGGAGACTTAAAAAGAGAAGTTGAAATGAATATTAAGACTAAAATGGAAATTAATTCATATCAAGGAACAAGACATAAAAAAGGCTTACCAGTAAGAGGTCAACATACTAGTAGAAATGCTAGAACTCGTAAAGGTAAAGGTAAGACTATTGCTAATAAGAAGAAATAGGAGGGATAACTTATGGCTTATAATAGAAGAAAAAGAAAAGCAAAGAGAGATATCACTGAAGGTCAAGCACATATTCACTCTACATTTAATAACACTATCGTAACTATTACTGATAATGAAGGTGGAGTTATTAGTTGGGCATCTTCAGGAACAGTTGGTTTTAAAGGTAGTAAAAAGAAAACTCCTTTTGCTGCTGGAATGAGTGCTGAAGCTGCTGGAAAAGCTGCTTATGACACTGGAATTAGAAAAGTAGAAGTTTTTGTTAAAGGAATTGGTCAAGGTCGTGAAACAGCTGTTAGAAGTTTACAAACTGCAGGATTAGAAATTACAGCTATCAATGATGTAACACCAGTACCACATAACGGATGCAGACCACCTAAGAGAAGACGTGTATAGTAATAAGGAAGGGGAATAATTATAATGTTAAAATTTATTAAACCAGACTATAAAGTTAATGAATATGTTGAAAGTAATTATTATGGAAAATTTGTTTTAGAACCACTTGAAAGAGGTTTTGGAACTACTATAGGTAATGCTCTTAGAAGAGTTATGTTATCAAGTTTAGAAGGAAGTGCAATTACTGACATTAAAATTGAAGGAGTAATGCATGAATTCCAAAAAGTAGATGGAATTGTTGAAGATGTTACAGAGATAATTCTTAATCTTAAAAAATTAGTATTAAAAAATCATAGTGAAAGTGATCAAGTATTACATTTAAAAGCTAATAAAGAAGGAGAAGTATACGCATCAGCTATTGAAAAAAATGCAGAAGTTGAAATTATCAATCCTGATTTACTAATTGCTACACTTTCAAAAGGTGGAGTACTTGATATGACTATGACTGTATCAAATGGTCGTGGATATGTTGATGGAAAAGAAAATGCTAAGGCTGTTGCTGATGTAGTAGGAGCTATTGGTATAGATTCATTATATAGTCCAATTGAAAGAGTAAGTTATGAAGTTGAAAGTGCTCGTGTTGGACAAAGCGATAATTATGATAAATTAACATTAAATGTATGGACAAATGGTAGTATTAAACCTGAAGAAGCAGTTGCAAGAGCAGCTAAGATTATCATTGATCACTTTGAAGTGTTAACTGATAAACATAATTTAACTGGTCTTGAAAGTGTGCTTGCTGATAAAGAAGAAGATTCTGTTCAAAAGACATTAGAAACTCCTATTGAAGAATTAGATTTATCAGTAAGAGCATATAATTGCTTAAAGAGAGATGCTATTCATACATTACAAGATTTAACATCTAAGAGTGAATCTGAAATGATGAAGATTAGAAATCTTGGTAAGAAATCATTAAAAGAAGTATTAGACAAAGTAAGAGATATGGGACTTAAGTTCCGTGATGAAGATTAGGAGGCAAGAATGGCACTATATAGAAAATTAAATAGAGAGACTCGTGTAAGAAGAAGTATTCTTTCTAGTTTAACTAAAGATGTTCTTGAAAATGGGCATGTAGAAACTACTGAAGAAAGAGCTAAAGAAGTTCGTAAATTTGTAGATAAAATGATTACATATGCTAAAAAGGGAGATTTAGGTTCTAGAAGAAAAGCACTTGCATTCTTAAATAACGATAAAGATTTAACTAAAAAATTATTTGAAGAATATGCTGTTACTTACAAAGATAGAAATGGTGGATATACTAGAATAATTAAGTTAAAAGAAAGAATTGGAGACGACGCTTTAATAGTACGTCTTGAATTAGTATAATTAGGTTGTTTAACAACCTTTTTATTTGTGTAAAATTATTGTATAATTATTAGTTATAATAATAGATTATGAATAAAAATGTTATAATCAAATTAGGAGGAATACTATGGCATTTAATTTATTTAAAAAATCTCTACCTAATAATGATAATAAAAATCCTAAATTTAAGGATGTGGAACAAAAGGATGATGAATTAACTGAAGAAGAATTAGAACATGTAGGCGGAAACTACAATGAATTAGAATTTGAAGAAGCACAAAGAGTGGGTAGAAAATTAAAAGAAGAAGAGATTGAAATGTTTAAAAGAAGATAAAGGATTACTTAGTAATCTTTTTTGATGATTAAAAATGCTTTAAAATAATAATTAAATGTTGTATAATTACATATAGAATAGAAAAGTGGTGAACGTATGAAAGAAACAAAAAATAAAAAGACAGAGGAAGTTAAAAAGAAAACAATAAAGAAAGCACCTAGAAGAACTAAACAGTCTGAAGAGATAGAAATTGTTAATAAGTCAGTTGATTTCAATCTATTAGAAGTCGTTATAATTATATTAATAACTGGTATTGTAGTAAGTATTGCTAGTGGATTAATAGTTTATAACAATTATGATAAGTTAAGTATTAAAGAATCAACTAATAATAATGAATTATCTGAATTTATTGAAAGTTATAATCATATTGTTGATAGTTATGTAGAAGAAGTTAATAAAAAAGAATTAATAGAGGCAGCTATTGAAGGTATGTATAATCATTTAAATGATGGATATAGTATGTATTTAGATGTAGATAATACTAATGATTTAGAAGAACAATTAACTGGTGAATATACTGGTGTAGGTATTGAGATCAGAACTGATGTAAAAGAAAATAATGTTTATGAAACAGTAATTAATAGGGTATTTGAAGATACTCCTGCTAAGAGAGCTGGATTAAAAGAAGGAGACATAATATTAAAAATAGATGGGCAAGATGTAATTGATGCAGCATTCATAGCAGATACAATTAAAAAAGGTAATAAGGAATCATATGAAATAACTTATAAGAGAAATGGAAAAGAACATACTGTAACATTAGTTAGAGAAAGAGTATATATAAATTCTGTAACAAGTAAAACATATGATAATATAGGATATATTAAGGTAGAAACTTTTTCTGCTACTACTGAAGAACAAATTAGAGCATCTATTAATAGTTTTGATAAAAAAGTAACATCTTTAGTAATTGATCTTAGAGATAATACAGGAGGATATTTAAGTGCTGCTGAAGATGTGTCTGAACTATTTTTAGAAAGAGGTAGTGTAATATATCAATTAAAAGATAAAAATGGAAAAATAACTAAATATGAAGCTAAGAGTGGAGTGTTAAGAAGTTTTGATAAAATAGCAATTATAATAAATTCAGGAAGTGCTTCTGCTTCTGAAATATTAACATTAGCATTAAAAGAAAACCTTAATGCAATAGTAGTTGGTACTAAGTCATATGGAAAAGGAACTGTGCAAGAAACTAATGTATTAAGTAGTGGAGCTATGGTAAAATATACAACATCTTATTGGTTAGGGCCAAAAGGCACATCTATTAATAATGAAGGAATAATACCTGATATTGAAGTTAGTGATGTTGATAAACAATTAGATTCAGCAATAAAAGCGGTTAAATAATCGCTTTTTACTTTACACTAAAATATTTAGATTATTTGCAAGTGGAATATATAATATGATAAAATACTACTAGGATTGAGGTGTCTTAATGGATAAATTAAAGATTGGAGACACACTTGTAATTCATTGCTATAAACATAATGGAGTAATATATGAGTCATCTAGAGTTGCATATGTTCTTGATATTAAAGATGATTATATAGTCTTAGGTGATGAAAATGTATTAATTACTAAACAAGATGGAAGAACTTGGCATACTAAGGGTTCCGCAATAATGTTTTTTTACAAAAGTAGATGGTTTAATGTAATAGCTCAATTAAAGGAAGATGGAATATTTTACTATTGTAATATAGCTAGTCCTTTTGTGATTGATGACAATGCTCTAAAATATATTGATTATGATTTAGATTTAAGAGTATTTAGTGATGGAGCATTCAAAATACTTGATAGAAATGAGTATAATTATCATAAAAAACTAATGAATTATCCTGATGAGATTAATTACATAATAAAGGAAGAATTATCTTCATTAATTGAAATGAAAAAAGCAGGTGTATTTCCATTTGATAAGGAAATAATTAAACATTATTATGATATTTTTCAAGAAATTAAAAAGAAATAGTATATTTTTAGAATCAATATCATATAATAAATAGAAAAGTATTTTAAAAGATACTTTTTTATTTTGTGAAGAAAGAAGATTTACAAAAAAAGAAATAAAATTCAAAAAAAGTTGTTGACAATAAAAAAACAAAGTGTTATATTATTGGAGCACTTGAGAAAAGTGGAAAATTAAATATAGCATGTTTTTTACAGTTAATTTTGTATTTTGAAGGCGTAAAAACCTAAAAAAAACAAATTATGTAAAAAAAGTAAAAAAATTGTAAAAAAGTTGTTGACTTTACAATTTGAAAATGTTATATTATATGAGCAACCGCGAGAAGTGGTTGAAAATGATCTTTGAAAACTAAGTAAAATAATGAGTTTTGTAGACAGGATTAAAAATGAAATCAATTCTTTAACAATAAAAAGAATTTTTTATTGAGAGTTTGATCCTGGCTCAGGATTAACGCTGGCGGCATGCCTAAGACATGCAAGTCGAACGAAGAGCCCCACTGAAAACTGAATGAAGTTGAAGAGCTTGCTCAGATATGGAATGACGTTGGATGTGGATTCTGCTCTTAGTGGCGAACGGGTGAGTAACACGTGGGTTATCTGCCTTCAAGCTGGGGATAACAGTTAGAAATGACTGCTAATACCGAATGTGCTAGCAATAGTAAAGGCGCTTTCAAGCGTCACTTGAAGATGAGCCTGCGGTGTATTAGCTAGTTGGTGGGGTAATGGCCTACCAAGGCGACGATGCATAGCCGGACTGAGAGGTTGAACGGCCACACTGGGACTGAGACACGGCCCAGACTCCTACGGGAGACAGCAGTTAGGAATATTCGGCAATGGGCGAAAGCCTGACCGAGCAATGCCGCGTGTGAGATGAAGGTCCTCTGGATTGTAAATCACTTTTATTTGGGAAGAACGGTAAGTATAGGAAATGATACTTACGTGACGGTACCTTTTGAATAAGCCCCGGCTAACTACGTGCCAGCAGCCGCGGTAATACGTAGGGGGCGAGCGTTATCCGGATTTATTGGGCGTAAAGCGTGTGTAGGCGGTTTGTTAATCGAGATGAAAGGCTGAGGCTTAACCTCAGTTTGTTTCGAATACTGGCAGACTAGAGTGCAGTAGAGGCAATTGGAATTCATAGTGTAGCGGTGGAATGCGTAGATATTATGAGGAACATCAGTGGCGAAGGCGAATTGCTGGGCTGTTACTGACGCTGAGACACGAAAGCGTGGGGAGCAAATAGGATTAGATACCCTAGTAGTCCACGCCGTAAACGATGAGCACTAAGTGTCGGGCAACCGGTGCTGAAGTTAACACATTAAGTGCTCCGCCTGAGTAGTACGGTCGCAAGACTGAAACTCAAAGGAATTGACGGGCACCCGCACAAGCGGTGGAGCATGCCGTTTAATTCGAAACTACGCGAA
>CACWUS010000016.1 GCA_902764145.1 uncultured Erysipelotrichaceae bacterium
CGTATCTCTTAATTTTACTAATGTTGCAAGCAAACTTACCATTATTACGCTTACTAATACTATACTAACTATTACTTCTACTAATGTGAATCCTTTTTTATTCATTATATACGCTCCTAATATTATATTAATTTTATCATGTTTATTCATTTTTATCAATTGATAAAAAATAAAAAATAGAATTGTAAATTCTATTTTTCTATAATACTATTTGTTTCATAATCATATGTTTGATATGTATATTTGGTATTTGCATAACTAGATGAAGGTAAATCATCAGAATTTATCAAATAACCAAAGACATCATTAAATATAGCAATTCTTTTTCTTTCTAAGTGTTCACTTCCATTTGGATTAAAATTAACGCTAATTAAATCTAAATCTATATTATTACTTATTAATTTAGATAATTTATCTTCAATAGTTTTCTCACTTTCTGAAGTCAATAAAGTACATTTAACTCCATTTTCTTTAATATTTTGAAATATTTTATTATTTATTTGATTTGTGTGATTTGAGTCTACTAAGAAAACTTGTGGAGTTCCAAGATTACTATGATTGTTTAATAGTTCATTAGTTATAGTTAAAGCTTCATTACCCCCAGCACTCCATCCAGATATTATTATATTACTTGGATCTGCTTCTATAGACTCAACCACTCTAAGCATTTCATTTACATCACTATTGCTAACACCAAAATAAGTAGTAGCTACAATGCTGCCCTCATTATTAGCAGTAATAGCATCTAAGATATCCTCTTGAGCATTCAATATTCCTTGCGTATTAGTATTATAATAATCTTGTTTTCCTCTAGTCCTAATAGTATTGCTTTTTGCAGCTTCACTAAAAATGATTAAATTAGTTTCGCCACCATGGAAATCTTCAGGAACAGAAATTGTATATGATTGAGGTTTTTGAATATATAAATTTTTACCATCTTTACTTTGAAAATAAACTAATTTACCAAAATTGTCATCAATAATTTTTTTAACATCAACATTACTCAATGATTTTGCATTACCATTATTTAAACCAAATTCACTTAGACCATTACTATCGCTTTGACCTTTTTTAATATTTTCTCTAGGCTCAACTTCACTATCATTTTTATTAAAAGGCTTTATTCTTCTTAAATATTCAGGATTTATTCTTGAAGAAGGACTACTACTTGTATTATTTACATCTTTTGCTTCACCTATATCACTTTTAGCTTTCTCAGTTAAATCTTTATTCATATCAACTATAGCTTGTGCTACACTCATAACTGAATCTATTTGTAGATTAAGTGAAGACATTAATTGTCCCATGATATTGTAATATGCATTTATATAATTTGAAATGCAACCTGGTATTCCACTGCTACTTCTAAATTTCTGTGTTTTTGTATTTAAAAATCCAGATGATTTGATTTGTTTTTTTAGTCTTGTCATTACTATAGATACATATGCAGAGTCTGAATATAGTCTTACATTACCTAAAAAGCTTAAACCTCTAAAATTTATTTTAGCTGTTGTATCTATATTTTTTAAATTTGAAAATAAATAACTTGCTTCCAAAGGAGTTTCCGTAATATTAAAATTATCTTCTTTAAATAAATCACTAACATTTATTGGTATTATGTCATTAACATTTATATTATTTGTTGTAACTCTTTTAAATATTTCACTAACTGTAATACTTTCGAGTTGATCGGTTTCACTATTAAATACTCTTACTCTATATCCAGTTCTATAACTTCCAAGTTCATCGCTAAGTCCCATAAATATCTCTGGAATTTTATTTCTTATTGCTCTTCTAGGCCCATCCGTATGAACAGCTTTTTCTGCTTCAAATAGATATGATGTTACTCCTTTTTTTCCTAATTCAATAGCATGTTTATATTGGTTAGTACCAGAACCTCCAGCACTTGCAACTACGACAACAGGAGTTTTTGTGCCAACTAATGTTTGAATGGCTTCATCTGAAACATAATCACTTAAATATGATCCATCGGCTGCTAATATTGCAAAACTATCAACATAACCTTCATTTTTTCTTATAAATTTTGCTGTTTCATTTAATCCACCTATGCCACCTTCTGAGTTACCACTTGCACTAAATAACATTACTTCAGCTGTTGATACATGTACATTTTCATTTTGAATAATATTTGATACAGTATTAAAAGATCTTTTTCCATGAGAAACAAGTACCCAATAATTTGAGCGACCACTTTCTTTCATATATCCTTCGACATCACCAAAATCAACTTTATTATCTCTTCCGAGAAATTCAGCCATAATATTAATATTATCCAATGATGAATTTGAGGGAACATATAGTTTATCTGTACCAAATGATACAACATAGACACCATTTCCATTATCTGAAATTCTTTAATTTGGATATGTTTCAACTAAAAAATCATATACACTTTCATATTCATTATTTTCCATAATTAACTCCTACTTTTTTAAGTGTAATTTTTTGAAAATATTATTTATAAATTCCTCCCCGAATACTGTATTTAATAATCCTTTTTTATACGTAATAAATAAATATATTATTACTCCAAAAACACCATATAAAGAAACTGATAATAATGATGTTAATCTTGTTAAATCAAAAGATATAAAATGTCTTATTAATAAAATAGGTATAATCATTATTAAAGTAGGTATTATTATATTCTTTAACAATTCAAGTGTTTTTTTGAAATTGAAATTCATTTCTTTCTTTAAATATTTAATAACTATTGTAATTGATATTGAGTATCCTATACATGTAGCTAATACTGTACCAATATAAGCAGGCAATCCTAATTTATTTAAAAGTAATATCATAGGTATATCTAAAAGTGCATTACATAGAAGACCAATACCTGAATTTAAATATATAATTTTAAATTTCTTTAAACTTTGTAGGGATGTATTAAGTACTGTCCAAGTTCCAAACAAAATATGACTTATAGCTGATGCACTTAATATTAAAGTACCATATTTACTAGGACCATAAAATATTGTGTAGGCTTCTTTTGATAAAACAAGAAGTAATATTGACATTGGAACAGTTATTATAAGCATTGTAGATAGTGCTTGATTTATTCTATAATTAACTCCTTCAAAATCTTTTTTTATAAAACTTGATGTAACGTGTGGAATAATATTAGTTGTAAGAGCTGTAGCTATTGCTATTATAATAGTACATATTTTAGGTGCCCAGGTAGCTACAATTGAAGATATTGTTTCACTTTCCATAGCGGTATATCCCACTATATTTAAACCTCTTACTATAAGTCTAATATCAACTAGAGTATATAAATTATCTATGATAGCAACCATAACGATTGGTATTGAATATGTAAGTATTTTTTTAACAATTACTTTATTAGATACATTATCTTTCTTGTTAGATGTAGGAAATGCACTCTTATTATTTTTAACCTTAATTCTTAAATATATATATGCAACAAGTCCTCCAAAGAAAGCACCAGTAAGTGCAACAGCAACACCAGTAGCAGAACTTTTACCTAACATTTTAATTGCAATATATGATCCTGCTAAAACAATTATAATTCTTACTATCTGTTCAATTACTTGAGAAAATGATGTAGCAGATATATATTTATGCCCTTGTAAATATCCTTTTAATACACTCAAGAAAGGAATTATAAGTAAACAAAGTGATATTGATTTTATAACTAATATTACATCATTTATATTGTGCCCACCACTTTCATTTGAAAGTAAAAACTTTGCAAGTAATGGTGATGCAAAAAATACAATCGAAAAAGAAATAATAGCAAGAAGTGCAATTATTTTATTACCTACTTTTCTAGACTTTTCTTTAGCATCATACATTTCTAATGCTAAGTATTCACTTATAATCATACTCATGGCTATAGGAATACCTGCAGTAGAGATATTTAAAAATAAACTATAAATACTATATGCATAACTATATAATGTTCCACCGTAATCTCCTACTATTTTATAGAAAGGTATTACATAAACCGCACCAAGTATTTTAATAAATATTAATGATGCTGATGCTATTAAAGTACCTTGAACAAATGTATTTTTCTTTAATTTGTTTTTCATAAATCTATATTATCCATTTCTTTTCCAAGAATCTTACTTATTTGTGCTAAATGACCTTCATGTTCATCATTAAATAAGTAATATTGTACTAAACCATAACTAGGATATTCGTTACCTTCCATTATTACTGGACCATTTTCAGTAATTGCAAAGTCCCATCCAACATATCTTACTTCAGGAACAACTAATGCAGCTTCTAAAGCCATTTTGAATGCTTCTTTTACAAATGGTACTTTCACTGTATTAAATTTAATTTTAGCAAGCGGATGTTCTTCATACACGTTAGCAACATCATCAACTACTCTACTACATATAATTCCTTGTTCATTTAATCTCATATATGCATCAGAGCAACCAATAGCAGGATTATCGTCAACATTTATTCTAAGAGCATTAGCAAGTATATATGATTTTCCATCTTTAACAAGAGTTACTATTCTAAATGAGTTAACTGCATATGGATTTAATTTATCAAGTTCCTTATGTTGAACAAGTCCATCTTCAATTAAATTTAATTTTTTCTTTTTTAATTTTTCATATAATTCACTAACATTTTCTATTTCTTTAACAACAATTTTTTCAATACCATGTCCTCCAAATTCAGTTGGTGGTTTTGCAAATATTGTTTTTTTACCTTTTAGAAATAATTTAAATTCATCTAAACTTGTAGTTCTAATATCAATCCATTCACGTCCTAAATATTTATTAAATATTTTATTAAACACTAATTTATCAGACATACAAGCATCATATTTAGGATTATTTAAATAATGTAATAGTTTATAAAATGATTTAGTAGTAACAAAAGTTTTCTTTTGTTCTTTTGTAAGATTAATATAATCTCCCTTTAAATAATCTGTATAGCCAATACCATATCTTAAAAAGTTTTTAATCATATCACATTTTACATAGAAAACACTTTTATTATTACGTGCTGCTATATCATGAGATAATTTATTTAATTTTTCTTTATCTATAGCCTTAATCTTTCTAACCATTAAATTTTTTACTGACATAAATTCCTCCTAAATTTCCTTTACTATTTTACCATTTTTAGTATATACCCTTACCATACTTTTATCAATAGTAGATAAAGTCTCTTGTATACCTTTATTATTTAATCTACTGAAATATCCTAGTGTAATATCATCTCCTAAAATAGTTACTTCATCACTTAATTTAACTAAATCATCTATTTTAACAAACATCATACACATACATATTGGACTTAATACTTCATATTTCTTTTTATTTATTAATACACATCTTCCATTTGTATTTGTACCAATACCAGATTCATATCCAATTGGAAGAACAGCTATTTTAGTATTTTCATTTAATATGTGATTACCATATCCAAGTATTTCACCTTTTTTAACTTCTCTAATTTCCATAATATTAGTTTTTATTTTTAAAGCTGGTTTTAAATTTATTTTAACACCCCTAATTACAGGAGATATATGGTTTTTCTTAATATAAATATCATCTCTTAGTTTTCTTATTTTATCTTTAAAAGAATCTCCATATTCAGAAAGTGTGATATCATAACCATACATAATAGTACCTATTCTAAATCCATTTTCAAAATCAATTTTAGGATGATTTAATAACATAAAGCTACTACTTAAATGAACAATTGGTATTTTCTTTAAATCTATATCACTTGTTATATCTTTAAATCTTTTTATTTGTAAATCATAATATATATCATTAATACCAGGTGTTGCAAAATGAGTATAAATTCCTTCTAATAAAACATTGTCATTTTCTTTTATATAATTATAAATATTATTAAATTCATCTTTAGTGTTTACTCCAAGTCTATTCATTCCAGTATTTATTTTAATATGAATTTTACATTGCTTATTTTTAATTTTCTTTAAATAATCTAAGCTATCAATAGTAAGTGTAATATTATTTGATAGTGCAGTATCTATTAAATCTTCATCGATTATTTCAGTTATTAAAACAGGAATATTTTTATTATATTCTCTTATACTTAAAGCTTCATCTAATGATGAAACAGCTAAATAATTAATACCTGATTCTATCAAAGAATTAATAATATACATTCCATGACCATATGCATATGATTTAACCATACCAATACGATATTTGTATTTATTATATTTAGTAATAATAGTTTTAACATTATTTTTAATATTATCTAAGTTAACTTCAACATATGTTTTCTTATACATGTTACACCTCAATTTTCACTACTATTAATTATTATACTATATAATTTAAAATTTATAAAGTTATACTAGTTTCTTTTCTTTTGAAAAATTTAGGTCTATATCAAGTTCATCTAAATCATCAACTATTTTCATCATAAAATCTTCATTATCAATTATTGAACAGTTAACTGATTTATTACTATTATAAATAACTGTTAATGTTGAATTTAAAAAATATTCTATATCTTTACCCATAATATGATATTCTTCATCAGTTTGAGGTGGATTAAGTTTCCATTTATTTATACATGTATTTACAATAAACATATTTATATATTTACACATTTCACCCATAATAGCTACTTTCTTATCACTATTATTCTTTGTATATATATTTCTAATTAAATAATCAGTATATGTAATAAATCTACTAATATCTTCAAAACTTGCATATTTTTTAAGTTCATCAATTAGTCCATACAAACTAGACTGCATATATAAACTTTGCATTTTTTCTTTGCCAACAATTCTCTCAACTAAAAGAATAATGTAAACAAAAATATTATAATTTCCTTTAGTAGAATTATCAAAGTATCTTTCAGCAAGTATTTGAGTATAGCCTTCATTAATTCCTTCACCAAATCCTATATTATTATTAACATCTACTGTTCTAAACCCAATAAATAATACATTCTTTTCTCTTTTAGCTGTACTCATATGAAATAATTCATGATATAGTGTATCAATTTTATTTTTATCTTTAATGTATATCGTATTAACAATAAACTTATAAAAGGCAAGAGTTTCAAATGCTACATTTTTACTTTTTGATACATTTCCACTAAATTCATCTATTTTAAGTGATCTAATATTATGATAAAAGGTATTTAAATCATTTTCATTAAAATTAGTTAAAAGTACTCTATAAAATATTAATAGTTCTTTTGATAAATCACTATTTTCAAGTATTGAAATAATATCATCTTTTCTTACATTAAAATAATCAGAATTAGGCTTTTCTACAAAAGATATATCTTTTATTTTTACACTTTTATTTAAAGTTTTTGTAGAAATTTTTCTATTTACTTTTTTAATATTATTGTTCATAAATACACCACTTCACAAAAATTAGAATTATTATATAATAAATTTAAAATAAAAGCCATAAATATAATATAAATGACTTAAATACGCAAATGTTTGTTTGTAATGCATAACTATACATAATAAATTATTATGGAATACTTAATAAGTTGGGGGTGCCTGTTTTCTATTTATAGAAAGGAGGCGATATAATGAACAAGAAAGATTTTTTAGTTTTTGCTTTAGTAATTATTATTATCCTTTTATTATTTTTACTATTTATAGTATTAGTATAAAAGAAAACCACCTAACTCATCTTATGATTTAGGTGGACCATTTAAATATGGCAACACTCAACACGAGATTATTAAGTGCTCCTTTTTTATTTTATGTAAGAATTTCTTACATATTCATAATATCATATTTTATTGTTTTATTCAATCTCTATTACTTCGCTTAATTCATCTTTGTGAGAAATATAAAGCTTTATTCTTTCATCTAATGCTTCCCTATTCACATTGTATGCAAGATCATATGTATTATCATGTTCACTTATATGCATTAGCATAACTGTTTTTGTGTTATCACCAACAAAATGGCTTAAATACATAGCGCATTCCTCATTTGATAAGTGACCCATATCCCCAGTATTTCTTATTTTAGTATAATAATCTTTATGACCATTCATTTCCATTTCTACATCATGATTACTTTCAAGAAGATATACTTTTTTGTTTTTTAATTTTTCATGATATCTTGAGTGAATCATTCCAGTATCTGTTATATATACAAGAGAATTGTTCTCTGATTCAAATATATAACCAAATCCTTTTTTATCATGTGATAAAGGTATTTTAGTTATATTTATTCCTTCAATATTATCAAGTTCATCTATAAATTCATAATTTTTTAAATAATCTCTTTTCATATATTCGTCATATGTATATTTTGAAATATATATTTTAGTATTATATACTCTTGAGAATGAATGAAGGCTTTTTACATGATCAATATGAGCATGAGTAATAATTATAAAATCTATATCATCTGCATAAACTCCCAATTTAAATAATTTGTTTTTTATATCATTAAAACCTAGTCCAACATCTATTAAAAACTTTTTATCATTCATTTCAACATATGTAGAATTTCCACTACTACTACTTCCAAGTACCGCTATTTTCATGCTTTACTCCATTCCAAAGTCAAACAAACTTAATTGAGAACTTTCTGGCATTCCTTTAAATAAACCCATACCTCTCATCTTATCAATTAAAGTTTGAGAAACTTTACATCTATTTTGAAATTCTTCAATACTTACAAATGGTTTTTTCTTTGCCTCTTCTTCTATATTTTTAGCTACTACTTCGCCTAATCCATCAATTGAAATAAATGGTGGAATCATAGTCTTATCATCAAGTACATCAAATGTTAAAGCTTTACTCTTATATAAATCAAAGTTAGATACTTTCATACCTCTTGCACTTGCTTCTAGTGCAACATTTAATGATTCTTTTATGCCACTTTCTTTGTTAGACGCATCATATCCTTTATCTTTTATTTCAGTAAGTCTATTTTTAATAGCATCATATCCTTTAATCATTGATTCTATATCAAAATCAGTTGCTTTTGTAGAAAACCATGATGCATAAAAATATATTGGCATATGTACTTTATACCATGCTATTCTAAATGCACTTGTAACGTATGCAGCAGCGTGTGCTTTTGGAAACATGTATTTTATTTTTTCACATGAATTTATAAACCAATCTTCAATACCAGCATCTATCATTGTTTGTTTATGTTCTTCCCAACCAGCTGGGTCTTTACTAGCTTTTCCTTTTCTAACAAATTCCATTATCTTAAATGCTTTAATAGGTTTTAATCCTTTATACATTAAATATACCATTATATCATCACGGCAGCCTATTACTTCTTTAAATGGTACTATATTATTTTTAATTAACTCTTGAGCATTGCCAAGCCATACATCAGTACCATGTGAAAGTCCTGATATTTTAACAAGTTCAGCAAATGTAGTTGGTTTAGTCTCTTCAACCATACTTATAGTAAATGGTGTACCAAATTCAGGAATACCTAGCGTTCCAGTAGGACACATAATTTCTTCTTCTGTTACATTAAGTGCTTTTAATGATGAAAATATACTCATTGTGTCTTTATCATCCATAGGTACTTCACTTACATCCGTATGAGAAAGGTCTTGAATAAGTCTTAACTGTGTAGGATCTGAGTGACCTAATATATCTAATTTTAATAAGTCTTCTTCTATTGAGTGATAATCAAAGTGAGTTGTTCTCCAAGGAGAAGTAGGATCATCAGCTGGAAATTGGTAAGGAGTAAACTCTGATACATCCATGTAATCTGGAACAACAACTATTCCACCTGGATGTTGCCCTGTAGTTCTTTTAACACCAGTACATCCTTCAGCTAGTCTTTCTATTTCGCAACTTCTTTTATCAAATATTCCTCTATCTTCAAAATATCCTTTTACAAATCCATATGCAGTTTTATCTGCTACTGTACCAATAGTTCCTGCTCTATATACATTGTCTACCCCAAACAATACTTTTGTATATTCATGAGCACTAGCTTGATTTAAATCAGAAAAGTTAAGATCAATATCTGGTACTTTATCTGCATTAAATCCTAAGAAAGTAGCAAAAGGCATATCTTGCCCATCTTTTTTCATGTTAGAGCCACATTTTGGACATTTTTTATCTGGTAAATCAAATCCACTTGAATATGTAGCACCAAGAGCATTACCATCTTCATCATCAAATATACTATGTTTGCAATTAGTACATCTGTAATGAGCAGGAAGTGGATTTACTTCAGAAATACCCATAAGTGTTGCTACAAAACTACTACCTACGCTACCTCTTGAACCAACTAAATATCCATCATCATTTGAGTGTTTTACAAGTCTTTGAGCTATTAAGTATATTGGATCAAATCCACCTCCAATAATACCTCCTAGTTCTTTTTTTATTCTTTTATTTATTGCTTCTTCAGTTTGTTCTCCATCTTCATTTGTCCATTTTGATAAAACAACTTCACGCATTAATTCTTTTACTTTATCAAATCCACTAACAAGTGTTTCATGTAGTTTTTCAAAAGTTGAACTAATTAATTCTTCTTCTGTAATATTTGGATTTTCTTCTTTTATTTTATTATTCCAATAATTGTATACTGCATCTCCATAAAGTTCTTTACTGATTCTTTCTTCAATATTATGAGGAAGTGGATTACCATACCATGATTCTGCTTTCTCAAATACTAAATCAGTAACAACCCTAGGACAATCTAAATAACTTTTTCCATCATCACTTCTAACTCTTGGACTAAATGGTACACCACCAGTATCAATAATTACTTCAAACTCACCAATCATATCACATACTTTATTTGTATTTTCAACAACAATTTCATGTGCAAGATCTTCACCTAAAAAACTAAAATCATCTAACATCTCAGCAGTAGTTCTAAAGTGCTGTGAAGGAATATTAGTTATTTCTGTTTTAGCAAGTGGATGTCTTCCTCCACCTGGAACTTTTTGATTTACTATTATTTCTCTATAAATTTTATCCTCTCTATCAAAATGATGAACATCGCCTGTTGCGACTATAATTTTTCCAGCATTCTTTGTTGCATCTATTATTTTCTTTATATGATTTTTAAGTTCTAAAATATTTGCAAAATCACCTGTTTGAAGTAAATGATCATATACTTCAGGACTTTGAACCTCTACATAATCATAAAAATTGATTATATTAGTAAGTTCTTCACCTTCTTTATTTCTTGCTTCAATAAATACTTCTGATTCATAGCATCCACTACCAATTAATAACCCATTTCTAAGCTCATTTAATTTACTTCTAAGTATTCTAGGAGTTTTATATAAATAAGTTGTATTTGCAAGAGAAATAATCTTAAATAAGTTTTTAAGACCTTCTCTATTAATAGCAAGAGCATTAAAATGATATGTTCTACCAAATTTATAAATTTCATCTTTTGAAACCAATTTATCTATATCACTAATTTTTTCAATATTTTGACTATCTAATTTTTTACACATTTTATAAAAAACTAAAGCAGTACCTTCAGCATCATAATCTCCTCTATGGTGACTTTCTTCATCAAAAGGAACATTATATCTTTTAACAAGAGCTGACAAGCTATGACGAGCAAATCCTTGATCTAATGCTCTTGATAATTCTAATGTGTCAATAACAGTATTTTTAAGTTCTTCAAGTTTATATTTTTTGATTGCCATTTCTAAAAAACCAATATCAAATTTTGCATTATGAGCAACAAGTGGCAATGAACCAATCCATTTTAAAAACTTTTTAGTAGCTTTTTCTTCATCTAAAGCATCTTTAACCATTTCATCAGTAATATCAGTTAGTTCAGTTATTTTATCAGGTATATGACGTCCAGGATTAATTAATTCATCAAATCTATCTGTAATCTGTCCATTTTTAATTTTAACAGCACCAATTTCAATCATTGAATCTCCATTAGCAGCATTAAAACCTGTAGTTTCTGTATCAAAAACTACAAATTCACTTTCAAGTAATACTTCATCAGTTGGTCTTGTAACTATGCTAATCATATCATCAACTAATGTTAGTTCTGTTCCATATATACCTTTAAATTTCTTATCTTTATCTTCTATTTTACTATTATGTTTTTTGATTAATTGATAAGCTATTGGAAATGCTTGACATCCATTATGATCAGTAATAGCCACTCCTCTATAACCCATATCAATACATCTTGTAATTAATTCACAAGTATGTTCTTTTAAATCAAGCTTAGTAACTGCATCCATTTGACTCATCATAGTATGAGCATGTAGTTCAACACGTTTAACAGGAGCATTATCTACTCTTTTAGCTTCTTCATAATCAAACTCTTCTATATCATTAATACCATATTCAAAATCATTACTTCTAGTATTAAATTTAACATTTCCTTTAAATTTATACCATTTGCCTTTTTTAATGTTTGAAGTTAAATAATTAAATTCGCTTTCATCTTTAGTAAATATATTTGAAATAATACTATCAGTATTATCAGTAATTTTAACTGTTATTATATACCAGCCACTTTGTGTACTTCTAGAATCTATGCCAAATACTTCACCAATAATTACAACATTGTTTTCATTATTAATTAAGTTTTTAATTTTTGAAACTTCTCCAATTACACTTTTACCTTTAATAACTTTTGTTTCTTTTTTCTTTTCTTTTATTTCAACTTTATCTTTTTCTAATTCAAAAGCAGCTCTTATATCTTCATTAATAACTGCATTTACACTAACATCATCATATCCCATATCAGTTAAAAATGTTTCTATTTTTTCACTTAAAGATTCTATCTTTTCTTTTTCAAAAGTATTTAAAACATTAAATTTAATATTATTATTATCTATTTCTATTTTTTCTCTATCAATAGATTTTAACATAGGGCATTTACTAATTAATATATCAAAATAATAATTAAAATAATCATTAAATAATAACTCATTATTTTTAACTAAAAATTTATATCTTACATCACCTTCTGGATTCAAAGTTTTTCCAGTAGTACAAAGATATGAAAAAACATCTATTGGTAAGGTATTATCAATAGATATAATGATAGTCATCTTATTAGTTTTTCTAGTCAAAAGAACATCTTTAACAGATGCATTTTCAAAAAAACTATAGTATTTTTGATCAAAATTTATTGCATTAAAAAATCTACTTAGTTTGCTATCCATATACCTCACCTTATTTAATTATACAAGTTTAAAAAATTTATATCAATAAATTATTTTTCTTTTTTTATACTTTTGTTATAATTATCTTGGTGATTATATGAATATATTAGATATTTGTGATAATGCAGATATAATGTCTATATTAAGAATAGTTAAAATAGTAATTACAATTATTAGGATAGTTGTACCATTAATACTTATTATTTCTCTTTCTATAAACTATACTTCTGCTGTTAAATCAAATGATTCTGACTTACTTAGCAAAGCAAATAAAAGTGCTATTCCTAAAATAATAGCTGCTATACTTGTGTTTTTAATTCCAACATTTGTACATATACTTGGAAATATAGGTGGAAGTACTTCATATATTCATTGTCTTGATATAGCTACTTCTTCTAATATTAATTCTGCATATGAAAAAGTTGCAAGAGAAAAAATTAATAAAGCAAAAGAATCATTAGAATTATCTGATTATCAAGTTGCAATAAGCGAAGTAAACAAAATAAAAGATAAAGATATTAAAAGTGCTTTAATGACAGAACTTAATAAAATAAATGAATATGTTAGTCTAAATCAAGAAATTGGTGCCTTAAAAATAAATTATAGTAAAAATAAATATAAAGATATATTTGATAGAATTAATAATATAAGTGATACTAAAGTAAAAGAAAAGTTCCTAAAAAAATTAGAAGAACTAGGCATTAATAGACCATTAAATGCTAATAGTGGTGCTGAAAGAGGTAGTTATAATGGCGTAGATTATATACAAATCCTTCCACCAAATCCAACTACTAATTTACCATTAATAGTATTCTTGCATGGAGATGGTGAACTTGGAAATGTTGAATCAATTAGAACTCTTCCAATTTATAGTTATGTAAATAATAAAGATGCATTTGCTGCTGGTGATTTTATATTTTTAGCTCCATCTAGACCTACTAGAGGATATGCTACTAGTGAAAATATAACTAAAACTAAAAGTGTAATTGATTATATTGCAGATAAATATGAAGTTGATATGGATAAAATATCAATTACAGGTTTCAGTGGTGGTTCTATTCTTACATGGGGAATGGTAAGTTCATATCCAGATTTCTTCTCATGCGCAGTACCTGTTAGCTGTGGCCAAGTGGGTGCTAAAGCAGGAAATTTTAAAACTACTCCAGTATATTCAATGTCTGGTACAGTTGGAGTAGAAAATTCATATACTAGTCAAATGAAGAGTTTTGTTAATAGTATTAATTCTTCTGGAGGGAAAGCAGAACACCATGTAATTTCAGGACAATCACACTCAACCATGCAGCTTCAATATAAAAAAGTAGAATTATATAAATGGATGTTAGAACATACAAAAAAGAGATAAACAATATCTCTTTTTTAATTTCTTTCTTTCATCATTGGAAATAATACAACATCTCTAACAGATGGCATATCAAATATTAACATCATTAATCTATCTATTCCAAATCCAAGACCACTAATAGGAGGCATTCCCATTTCCATAGCAGATAAATAATTTTCATCTAAATCCATAGTTTCCTCATCACCCTCTGCTTTTGCTTTAACTTGATCTTCAAATGTTTCTCTTTGCTCAAATGGATTAACAAGTTCACTATATGCATTACATAGTTCAGTACCAGCAACAACAACTTGAAATACATCAACTCTAGTTTTATCATCATCATTACGTCTAGCAAGTGGTTTTAATACTGCAGGATAATTATAGATGATTGTTGGTTCTAAAATACCTTCTCTAATTTTTCTTTTATATACATAATCTATTAATTGGCTACATGATTTAGCCTCTTCTAAATCAGAATAACTAAATAAACCAGTTTCAACAATTTTATCTTTAAGTTCTTTTGAATCAGTTATTTTTAATGCATCAAAGCCAAGAATTTTTTTAAGTTCTTTACAATAATCCAGTCTCTTCCATTCATCTTTAGAAAAATCAATTTCATTACCTTGATAATTTAAAACTAAACTACCATTTAATTCTTCTAGAGCACCTTTAATAAATTCAGTAAAGAATTTAATATTATCTTCATATCTCCAGTAAGCACAGTACCATTCTACTTGAGTAAATTCTTGTAAATGTTGTGGATCCATACCTTCATTTCTAAAACATTTAGATACTTCATAAACTTTATCATATCCAGCAACAATACATTCTTTTAAATATATTTCTGGAGCGATTCTTAAAGTACAATCAGTATCAAGTGCATTATGATGAGTATAAAATGGTTTTGCACTAGCTCCACTTACACTAGTTTGAAGAATTGGTGTTTCAACTTCCATAAATCCATGACTATCTAAATATCTATGTAAATATGAATAAAATTTACTTCTACCTAAGAATACTCTTCTTGAGTCTTCATTCATAATTAAATCAACATATCTTTGACGATATTTTTCTTCAATATCTGTAAGACCATGAAATTTTTCAGGAAGTGGACGAAGTGCTTTTCCTAAAAAAGTTAATTTATGTACTCTTAATGTTTTTTCACCAGTTCCTGTTGTAAATATTTCTCCTTCAGCACCAATAAAATCTCCAGTATCTATTTGCTTCTTGAAAAATTCATAATTTTCTTCACCTATTACATCTATCTTAACTTCAAGTTGCATCATTGATTCAATATCACGAATCTTAACAAAAGATAATTTACCCATCTTTCTCATAAATACTATTCTACCAGCAATACGAACATTATTTTCTCCATCATTAAGTTCTCTTGCTTCTTTTAATAAATGTGTTCTCTCATAATTTTCTGGATATGGATTACACACTTCTTTAATAGCATTTAATTTTTCCCTTCTTATTAATTCTTGTTCACTATAAACTTTCTCCATTTTTATTCCTCCTATTTTGATAATTTATTACTCTTTAAATATTCTACTAATAATGTTAAATATTTAAATTGTCTAGAAAATTCATATTTATCATACTCTTCAATTATATAGTCAATAATATTTTCATCCATTGTAGTAAATCTATCGCTATATGTTTCAAAAAATATTTTTGCATCTTCATATAATTTATCAAGTAATAATTCTGTATCATATTTACCATTATTAAAACCATTAATATCAAAATATCCTTCATTACTATATGGATTTTCAACACTAATACCAATACAATAATTAACAGCATTTGTATAATGAATACATATCATTGCTTGTTCTAAATTATTAAATAAAATATGTGATTTTCTCTCCTCTTCTGATACTAATGAACTATTTACATTTACTAGTTGTGGTACTTCTAAATTTTTCATAAAACCCTCCTTATAAAACAAAAAAATCTATAAATATAAGAGCGCTTTGTCGCTGTACCATCTTATTTTATAGATTTTTATTTCTACCTTTAATATCTTTAACGCAGAATTACGTTTAAGCTCCAAGAATATTTTTTTCAAATAATTATCTATTACTAGTTTACACCAACCACTAGTTCTCTATAAAGGAAGATAACTTTCTACTTCTCTCTTCATCGCTTACGTGTAGATTATATTATTTTTAATAATTTTTGTCAATCTTATTTTAATACTAATTTATTAATTCCTTCATCATTTAATTCTACTAATGTACTAGAATCATAAATACCGACGGGATAACCATATTTATCAAGCATATTTTTAATTGCTTCTAACTCTTGTCTCATATTTTGAATCATTTTTTCTCTTCTTGTAAATGCTTTACTAACTAAAAAATTATCTACTGGAAATAAAATACCATTCATTTTATCTAAAGATACTTTATCTTTTACTTGAACTTCATCTGGTAAATCAGTAAATCTTTCATCTTCGCACATTCCAAGTTCCCTCATTAATTCATATCCTCTTCTATTTTTAGAACATACACCTATGATTGTAGGTTCAATAACTTCTAAACTATCATGAGGAAAACATAAACTAAGGCCACTTTTAACATATGAATAGTATGAATTATAATGACTTTCTTCTTTGTTTGAAACATATCTTTTTTCATAATCAGCAAATGATATATAATCAAGTCCTGAGAAATTAGTAAGATTTCCAGTGTAACCTTGTAATCTTCTACTTAAAATAGCTCCACTTTTTAGAATTTGTTCTAATATTTCTTTTTGTCTTTTAGCAATATAATAATCACTATACATATTATTAATTGTATGTAAATACATTTTTTCATTCATGATTTTAACCCCCTTTTATTAATAAAATCATTATACTTTTGTTTTCTTTATTCTATTATAATATCTTTGTACTTTTTCATGCCATGTTTTATCAGTAGCATAAAAAGGATTTATTTGTGCTGCTGTAGTATAACCCTTCTTGTAATAACTATTTAATTTTTTCATAGCAAATTTCATTCCTTCTTCTAAAGTATCAAATTTCCTATAACTACCACCATTACAACCAGGTTTTCCTTTATTACCACCAACATTATTACAACTTCTAGTAAGACGACTACATGTCCAATAACAACCTGTTTCTTGAAGCATAACTGAAGCTGCTAAGTATGGATCAAGTCCAATTGATAAAGAATATTCTGTTATAAATTTACCTTTACCTTTTAATGTTGAATGCATAAAATTATCAATTTTTTTAGCAATTACTTCAGATGATTCGCCTTTAAAGAAATGAGTTCTTTTATATTCTAATTCCTTTAAATAATCTTTATATTCATTTACTTCACTTTCAAAATTATCAACACTCATTTGTATTTGAGTATCTAAATAACTATGGTTTAATATAACTTCCTCATTTGATGAAAATAATGAAGTAAATAAACCTAATATTAAAATCAAATTATACACTTTTAGTCCTCCTAACACGAGTACTCAATATTATACCATAATTACTAAAAATAATCAAATTTGACTAAAAAAAAGACTATTAAATAGTCTTTTTTAATACTGAATTATTGCTCTCAAACAATAACTTAATAGGAAATGTTACTTCAGTTCTAACAGTAGGATATTTTTCACGCTTTTTACCAAATTCAAAATAATCATCAATAACATTTACTATAATATTATATTCTTCAAATATTGGATTATTTGCTATATATCTGTCTATATAAAATGTTATATATTCACTTTCAAAACCGTAATCTAATATATTTTTAACATTTTTTGAATTTAATTTATCAATTAAATGCTTAGATGCTTGAGTACATACTACTACAAAATCATAGAAATCATTTGATACCTTGTATTTACCAAATGCTTCATTTAATAAATTCTCTATTTTCATTATTTCTCCATAGTTAACTTTTTAATATCTAAATGTTTTTCCATTATTGTTTTAAATAATGGATTTAATTCATCTAATCTAACAGGAAGTCTTTTCATAAATGCTTCTTTATAAAATTCTATATAATCATAAGAAGCGCCAAATTTCTTTTCTTTAGTTGTAGAAAGTACAATATCATTTAAATTTGATAGTGTTACATATGATGCATTTAAATTATTTAAATCAACTCTACCATGCATAAATCCATCATCTACATCTAATAAAGAATATTTATTTGGTTTTTGTAAATTCCAACTATAATTAATACCATTAAATGTATCCCTAAAAACAGAAAGTAGTCTTAAAAATGGACTAAACATTGTTTGTAAATCATTTATAAAAACAATATTATTTTTACTTTGCAATAGTGAATTATCAACTCCAATTAAAATAGGTGTTTTTTCATTTTCAATTCTAACTACTCCACAATTTTCATTATTACTATTATGTAAATATATATCAACTCTTACATTATTATCTACTACTTCTGGTACTACATAAGAAACAAATAATGTTTTTTTACCAAAAAAACTTTCTAATTTAGACTTTTTATTTAATTTAGTTCCATATTCATTAATAAGTTCTTTAAAACAACTAGTATATGGTTCAAACTCCCTAATGCATGCATTATATAAATCATAGAAACTAACAACATCACCATCATATTCAATTTTAGGTGAATCAAGTCTTTCTAATATTCTATTTCTTATATTTTTTAATTCCATTTCTTTATCCATAGAAATCCCCTCGCTTTATGGGAGTGTATTATATCAAAAAAATAGGCTTTTATCAAGCCTATTTAATTATTAGTGACTTCCCTGTCATTTCAGGTGGTATTTTAATACCAATTAATTCTAGCATCGTAGGTGCTACATCAGCAAGACAACCATCATTTAGTTTAATATTTTCCTTTGTAATAATGCAAGGAACTGGGTTTGTAGTGTGACTTGTTACAGGCTTTTTATTTTCGTCCCACATAACATCACAATTACCATGATCTGCGATTATTATTAAGATTCCATCAAGTGACATAACTTTATCATAAATTCTAGCTAAACATTTATCCATATGTTCTACTGCACTAACTGCTGCTTCATAAACACCAGTATGTCCAACCATATCACCATTAGCAAGATTCATTATTGTTACATCATAATTATCTACTTCTTTTAAGAAATTATCAGTAACTTCATAAACACTCATTTCAGGCTTTAAATCATATGTAGCTACTTTAGGTGATGGAATTAATATCTTTAACATATCATCATATTCTACTTCTTTTCCACCATCAAAGAAAAATGTTACATGAGGATATTTTTCAGTTTCAGCAATTCTTAATTGACTTAAATTATTATTATGTAAATAATCAACTAATATATTTTTTAAATCTAAATCTTCATAAGCATGTGTAGATAAAACTGTTTCAGTTACAGGATACATAGTTAGAGTTTTTAAATTATTATAATGTTTTACTTCAAGACCTTTAAGATTTGCATCTTTTTCATAAGCACTTGGATTAGAAAGTAAAGTAAACATTTCTCTTAATCTATCTTTTCTAAAATTAAATGCAATTACTCCATCATTATCTTCTATTGGGTGATTATTAATTATTCCAGGAATAACAAATTCATCATATTTTGAGTTATTATAATTTTCATCTATTAATTCTTTATAATTAGAATAAACTTTTCCTTTTCCATAACAAATAGCATCATACGCAAGCTTAATTCTATCAAAATTATTATCTCTATCCATAGCATAATATCTACCACTAATAGTAGATATTTTACCAATACCTAAACTATTTAACTTATCATTTAAAATATCTAAATACTTTAATGCACTTTTTTCATATGTATCTCTTCCATCAAGACATAAATCTAAATATACATTATTTAAATTATTTTCTTTCATCATATCAAGTAAAGCTAATAAATGATTTATATGTGAATGAACTCCACCATCAGATAATAAACCAAATATATGTAAACTTGAATTATTCTTTTTAACATGATTAATTATTTCTAATATATTTTTATTTTTAAATAAATCTTTGCTTTCAATTTCAGAATTTATTTTTTCAAGTGGTTGTATAGCTATTCTACCAGATCCAATATTCATATGTCCTACTTCACTTGTTCCCATTTGACCTTCTGGAAGTCCAACTGCTCTTCCGCTTGCTTGTAGTATTGAATGAGGATATTTTTTATTTAGCATATCAAGTGTTGGAGTATTTGCATTTTTAAATGCATTTCCATCACTTTCTTCTCTTATACCACAACCATCTAAAATACATAAAACTATTGGTTTCTTCATAATTTCATTTCTCCTTCTTTTCCCAAATATATATCTCTAATTTTATCTAAATAACTTACTTTTTCTTGTAAACTTTTATTTATACTTTCAAGTTCAAAATATAATGTTGTGTTAGATGATGATAATACAAGACTCTTTAATAATTTTATAACATCTAATAATGTATTACAATTATCAAGTTTGTAAATTAAATAATTATTTATAAAATCATTAGGTAATATTTTAGTGCCATCTTTTAGTATATATATGCCTTCACTAGGTATTCTTGGGAGTACATATTTAACTATTATGTCTTTTACTTTTTGATTATTTGTATCAATCCTAATATATCTTTTTACATATTCTTCATTAGTAACTATTTTGTATCCACCATTTTGATTTCTTACTTTAATTCCTGAAAGAATACCATCACTTCTATTTAAATAATTTAATTCACCATCTAAACTTTCCTTAATACTTGCTTTCCTTTTAAATACATTTGATTTAACGATTCTATCTTGTCTATAATACTCTTTAATATTTGAAAGCATCATATTAAAATTATCTTTTCCTATTAAATTTAATAAATCACATATTTCATCTTTATTATTCTTTTCTAATCTTTTATATATTAGTACATAATACATATCTACTGTATCTTTAATAAGTTTATTTTTATCTTTTTCACTAATATTAAGTTTTTGTATATCACTAATTTCTTTATACATGCTTTGTACTAATGTTGAAAGATTTTTACTTTTTCCATTTTCATCATATTCTGCCATTAATATTGGAAACTTTTTAAGTAAGAATCTATTATTTTTATCACTTAAAATTACTTCTACTCTTCTATCTATTTCTTTTTCTCTTTTAACACTTCTGTATTCATTTCTAATATCACTTGATAGATAATCTGCCATCCTAATACTACACTTAGATACACTTTGTGGAAACCTATAATCAAGTAGTTTAGATAATCTTTGATATGCCATATAATCTGCATTAGCTTCTATACTAAATGAATCATGGTTTTTTATATAAAAATTATGTTCAAAACCTTCATCTGAAAATAAATACTCTTTAGCAAATCTTAAATTATCTACACTAGAAAATCCAGATGTTAGCATCTTAAATTGTCTAAAATGACTTAATTCATGACTTAACGACCTTATTAAATATTTTAAAGAATCTAATCTTTCTTTTAAATTATAACTAAGTCCATCAACAACTGAAGAATCAAGTGATATAGAAACATAATAGCTATCATTTTTATATAAGCCGTCTTCAAGTACTCTATTATAGTTAAATTCACCTAAATAACCATCATCTAGCGTAAATTTCAAATTTATTTTATCATTAAATCCATAAAAACTTATTTCATTATTAAAAAGTAAAGTTAATTTGTTAATTAGATAATCTCTATCTATTTTTTTACTTATATCAATTGGTCTTTTTATTAAATAATTAAAAAGTTCATCTATTATTTTTTTAGACTTATCATTTAGTTCTTCATTTGGATTATCAAAACATTTTAAATAGTTTAATACATCTTCTTCTTTCATATTTACCTTCTAAAATATTATATCAAAAAAAAAGATATTTTACTATATCTTCTTAAGCCTTAAAGGCGGATTATAATAAACAGTATTACTAAAATCTTCATATTCAATATTATCATTTTTAATTCTAGTATAATCTCCATATTTATCATATACTATTTCACTTCTATGTAAATAATCTAATAATATACTCTCTTTTTTATAATAATCGCTTCTTTTACAACTTCTAACATTAAAATACAATTCTAATCCTTTTTTACTAAGTAACTTACTTAAAGCAAATGTATATAATTCAACATTAGTGATAATTTTATCTGTAGTAGATTTATAATAATCTATATCATCAAAAACTATATCGATTGAAAAATATAATGAATTAAATATATTAAAAGAATCAAACGTTTCAAAACTAGATACAATTATTCCTTCAACTGTATCTCTATTTGATATTTTTTCAAATAACCTATTTAATCTGTTACTTAAAAAATCATTTGTTTTTTCACTTAATATAACTTCTCTCATATATTACTCCAATCAAAAAAACCTTATAGGTTTTTTCTAATTAATTTTTAATACCATTTCATTTTTAACACTATAGTCATATCTATCTTTATCTGAACTAAAGAAATTCTTATATGCTATTATTTGTGAAATTGGCATACTATCAATAAATTTATAATTAAATAAAGATAATAGTGTTTGATAATATGCTTCTGTTGATTGTGCATCTTTATTTAATTCTTTTTCTTCTAATAAAGCCTTTAAATCACCGATAGCAACTAATGCATAATCTGGATCATTATCAACTGCATCTTTTATTTCATTTTTTGTTTCTTCTATTAGTTCATCGTAATTATTAGGATATTCAATATCATAAGTCATGATTTCATTAATAGAATCCGCATCTCCCTCTAATAGTGAATCTATTAATTGTACTAAATAAGGATAGTCCACAAATATGTAATCATATTCATAAACAGTTTTATCTTCACTAGTATCACTATATGATGCTGTTTTTCCAGTATTTCTTACTTTTAAATCAGTTATTTCTGATGTATGATTATCAACACTTAAATTTGGAATTACTGTACTCTTTTTAATAACATGTTTTTTTGAACTACAATTCTTAATTAATGCATCTCTTAATTCTCTCATCTTATTAATATCATAACTAATATCATATTTACTAATAGAATCTTCTTTTTTTCTATAAAATATCATAAAAACCCCCTTCGGCGCTATATTCTAACACATTTGTTATGTATTTTGCAACTCCATCTTCATCATTAGTAAGTGTTATATCTTTTGATACACTTTTTACAACTGGTAGTGCATTACCCATTGCTACACCAAGTCCAGCATTTTGTATTAATTCAACATCGTTTAGTCCATCACCAAAAAATATTGCATTATCAAGTGTTAAACCATGCTCTTTACATAGTAGTTCTAAAGTAGTACATTTATTTAAACCTTTAGGATTAATTACAAGCCACTTTTCACTACTTGTTGAGTCCTGCATAATAAATGCATTAACTTCAAATTTGCTATTTATTTCATCTCTAATTTCTTCTATATTATCATTTTCTTTTAAAAATATATTCATTTTACTGATATCTTCATTAACTTCAGAAATATCATTTATTTTAATTAAAAATGGTTTGTTTTGTCTATTAAGTAATCTAGTCATATAATAATTATTTAAAGAACAATAGTCAAATTTAATAGCTTGGTTTTTAAACATTTTAGTAATTTTTTCACATACATTTATATCAAGTAAATTAATACATTCTGCTTGATTCTTATCTACATCATAAATATGAGTACCATTATTTAAAATTACATAATTAAATATACTTAAATCACATACATCTTTAGCAGAAGATAAACTTCTACCAGTAACTCCAACTATTATATAGCCCTTATTTTTATATAAGCTTAATATCTTTTTACTATAATCAGTAACTTTCTTATCACTAGTAAGAATTGTATCATCAAAATCCATCGCTATTATTTTATACATAATATCACCTTATTTTATTAATTTTTTCTTTAAGCAATATGGAACAACTTCATTTTTAAGAGTATTTGAAAGCAAACTTGTACCATATGAAGAATCATACCATAAAAAAGATTCTATTTCATCACTAGTGGTTAAATTTCCTTCTAACATTCCATTATAAATAAAAACATAGAAATGTATTTTTGTTTTATTATCACTAGTAGCTATTTCATCAAATTCCATTACTTGCTCAAAATTATTTATATTAAATGTTGCCTTAGTACCTAATTCTTCATGACATTCTCTAATTGCTGCTTCAATAGGTGTTTCATTTTCTTCAACTCTACCACCTATCATTTGATAAGTACTTCTTTTTCTAGGCTTATCAATTAACAACTTATTATCTTTAAAAAACATTGTTCCAACTACTTCCATAATTCTATATACCTTCCTTTATCACAGTGATTAAAAAATTCATTAACACCAATATTATATTTAGGTTTATTATATTCATGTAAAACCACTTTTTCTTTCTCATATTTATTATTTAATTCTAATATAACAAATTTATCTCTAACACTTTTAAGTAAATCATTTAAATTATTAAATTCATGTATACCTCTACACAATTCCCATGAGTGTTCAAACCAATAATACTTATTGTTTTTTTCATAAACTAAAAATGTATGTGATGGACAAACTCCATTATAATAAACAATAAAATATGTTTTAAAGTAGTGTCCATTAAAATAATATCTTTCAAGTTCAACTTGATCATAGCAAACACCAATTTTATTTTTGATTAATTCTTTTGGTGATTGTAATTTATATTCACTAGAAAATGTTTCATAATCTTTTTCATGAATATTATTATATTTATCAACCCAACCATATCTAATATTCATCATAAAATCCATTATTTCATCTTCGCTAAAATAATTCCATATTCCAAGTTGTCCTTTTACTTTTACTAAATTATCTAATACCTCTATATCATCAAGAACCCATGCATATCTACCTACTTCATATCTACCACAAATATATTCAGTATAGTTATTTTCTTTTAAATTATTTATATATTCTTCACTCATATATACACAGTCTACTAATCTGCATTTACATAATATATATCCTCGATTAAAATTAAGATTTTTAACTAAATTATTCAATTCTTCTCTAATAGGATCTTCTCTTAAACTAGCATGTATATATAATTCGCCTCTATAATTGGTTTTAAAACTTCTAGTTTCTATTTTTTTAATACCTTTTGCTATTAAAGAGGCAAACGGTTCTTTTATACTTAATACTTTCATATGTATCATCACTTTCATTTATATAAATTCTATTTAATAATATTTTTAAATAAACTTAAGAAATAATTATTTAATTCATCTACTTTTTCATAATATATAATTTCAACATTTTTATTTTCCTTTATCATAGCAGATAAATTAGCATTTTTTTCACATAAACAAACTATTTTTTTATTTAGCTTTTCTGCATACCCTATTTCATATCCAACTCCAAGAGATGGATTTGTAACTTCTGCTATTAAAATATCACAATCTTTTACCATAGCAATATCTCTTTGATATATTATTTCATCTTTAAGTTTTTCACCATCAATAGTTAATTTATTATCATATACATGTTTATCCATAGCCTTTTGCTCTATATAAATCCATAGACCTTTGTGCTGCAATTGATGGATCAAATACTTCATCAATTCTTTCACTACCTAATTTAGCTAACCATTGCTTTATAGGTTCTGCATTTTTATTTGGAATTGATTCAATTATTCTAAACATATTTTCAATGTCAACAACATCAGTTAAACGATATTTACCATCTTGTGCCTTCAACTTCAACTGGTCACAATTTGTGACCGTTTCATTTCCTTCATCTTTTAAACGACTTTTTAATACATTCCAATAATGTCTAGGATTTTTACTATCAGTTAAAATTCTTACAATATCAACTACACTAATATAATATTTTTCATTTTCTTTATTCCAAATAGTTCTAATTGTTTCATTATTAAATATTTTATTAATTAAATGCATTTTATCTTGGTTCATATTTTTTCTCCTTTATTTTAGTTATTGATAAAGTATAGCCAAATGGTTCAAGTATTTTTATTAAAGTATTTATTTGTGGATGTTTTTTTCTTGTTTCAATTACTGCAATTATTTCTCTAATAGTATTAGATGCTTCACCCATTCCTTTTTGAGTTAAGCCTAGTTCATTTCTTAATTTTATAAAATCACATATAAGATTATATTCTAAATCTATATTTCTTTTTTCCTCAACGATTTTATCCATTGATATCACCTTTTAATCATTATATTATATTAGTGTAAAGTAGTAAATAGTTTACAATTCAAGTCAAAAATAAAGAACCTAATTAAAGGTTCAAATACTTCAATAATGGTGCGTGTAGCGGACTGCTAACGAACACCTTGCCCCATTTCATTACAAGTATAATTTTACTATTTTAATAAGAATAAGTAAATAAAAATATAACAAAAAGGTGCAATTTATTTAACTAATTAAGTACTCTTTTTTACTTATATTTGCTTCTTTATTGGTCTTAAAGCTTTTACAAAAGTTTTTTGCTTATCAGTAATTACTTCTTCACTTATATCCATATCTTCAGTTGCTGTCAATATTAATTGTTCAAATAAATTACATATTTCTAATCCATTTTCAAATTTTTGTTTTGACTCTTCATAGTATTTTTGCCAATTTACAATTGACAATGTTGCAGGCGATGGCGCTGGAATTTTTGATAATAAATTACGTATATATTCTTCATTTCTTTCTATTGCAGCCACTTTTGCTGATTCGTAGGAATCAAATAAATCTGTAACTATGTTAATTGGATATATTCTACCGCATGCATCATATTTAGGTACTTCTGCTTCTCCAATATTTTGTCTACCATTTCTTAGTGAATTTTTAAATTTTTCTATATTGTTAAAAGGAAATACAACTTTGTGAATAATTTTATTACTTCCATCTGAATTATATACAATATCGCTTTCTATAACATAACATTTTGAAACTATAAAACCTTGCGTTATATCTTCATATCCAACTAGATAACCACCTTTTTCTTTTAATTCTAATACTGCATATTTTATTGGATAATTGATTTCTTTATTCATTTTGAAACTCCCTTCATATTTAATTATACCATGAAGGAAGAAAAAACGAGCACTATTTTGGTGTTCGTATGAAATCTTTATGGTGCTGGAAGCAAGAATCGAACTTGTGACCTACGCGTTACGAGGGCGTTGCTCTACCAACTGAGCTATTCCAGCATGGTTGCCTCGACAGGATTCGAACCTGTGATGCTGGAGTCAGAGTCCAGAGCCTTACCGCTTGGCCACGAGGCAATATCTAATAATAATTATAACATCTAATAATAAAAAAACAAATCAAAAGATTTGTATTTATCATTTTGGTGGAGCTGAGGAGTAATGAACTCCTGTCCAAAATAGATTTCTAGAAGAATTCTACAAGTTTAGTTGGTTTTTATACTCAAATAATAATGTAGATTGCCAACTTCTCTTATTATTCAAAGTCTATTAATCATTCATCATAAATCATAGACATATTTATAATATAGTTCACTAAGTAACTCCCTACTAAAATCCCGTGAACAAAGATTAAAGAGGAAGACCTTCTATCCTAAATTAGGCAAAAGAAGGTGCAAAATTGTAATCGTTTCCGACTATTTTATTTTTACGTTTTAAGTACGCCTACTACTTGCATCTAATAAAAACCATATTCTGTCGAATCAATGCAGCCCCATGTGAACTAAATTATATCATAAATTAATTAAAAAATCTAGATTTAGTTATGTTGACAAAATATGTCATTTTTCATAAAATAATCATATGAAGAAAAATAGTATTAAAACTTTAAAATTAGTATTAATTAATACGATTACTATTATTAGATTAATAGGTGCTTTTATTTTGCCCTTTATTTATCAAAAATATGGAGCAAGTATCGTATCTATAATTATAATACTATTATTTCTTACTGATATAATAGATGGATTTTTAGCAAGACATCTACATGCTTCTACATTTTTTGGAAGCATATTAGATGGAGCTAGCGACAAAATATTAAATGCTATATCATTTATAATTTTAGGACTAAATTATAACATCATGTTTACGCCTATTGTTATTGAAATTGCTATACTTTATACTATGTATTCAACATACAGATATGGAGGAAACGTTCAGTCTAGTTTTACAGGTAAAGTTAAAACAGCTGTTGTTGATGCAGTTGTTGTATTAAGCTTTTTACTAATTAGTCTTCCTGCTTTTAATATTAATAGTGAATTTATTAATTATTTAATTAGAAATACAGAAAGCTACATATATGTTTTTGGCTTTATTATGATTGTTGCAGATATGATTGCACTATCTGATTATACTCAAAAGAATAAAGAAGCCAGAAACAATCCAAAAGCAATGGAAATTAAATATGAAGAAAAAAATAAAAAGCCTTTTAAATTAATTAAAAAACAATTATTTGATACTGATTATTACTTAAAACATAAAAACGAATCTATTATGAAACAACTTTATAAATAACTAAATTTATGATAAAATAATATAAGGATGTGAATGTATGAACAAAATAAAAATTGTATTAATTATATTTATTGCTATATTAGGAGCATACCTAATTTATGATCATTTTGATAAAATAAGAAAAGAAGAAGTTGACATAGATAAATTTGCAAGTGAATATACTTTAGTAGATAATGATAATATATTTGAATATAAATATATTGATGATATTATTGAAACAATATCTAATGGAACTGGAATTGTATTCTTATGTACTCCAGAATCAGCTTGGTGTCAAAGATATGCTTTATATTTAAATGATTCTCTTAAAAAATATGGTATTGAAAAAGTTAGTTATATGAATATTAAAGCTTATAGAGAAATTAATACAACAAAATATAGAAAACTAGTTGAATTATTAAAAGATTATGAATATAAGGATGACTTAAATAATAGTAGAATCGTTACTCCTGATTTAACATTTGTAAAAAATGGTATTATAATCGCACATGATAATGAAACATCACTTGTTACAAGTGATAATGTACCAGAAGAATATTGGAATCAGGAAAAAATAAATAGTTTTGATTTAAAAATTAAAAGTTTTGTAGAATTAATGAATCAAGAAATGGTATTAGAAGGAGATGAATAATATGTATTATCAATATATAATAATAGTCGCAGTATTAATAATTATATCTTTTATAGTTATTAAAATGAATAAAAAAGATTTTGCAACTGAAATAAAT
The DNA here is from genome assembly GCA_902764145.1 of uncultured Erysipelotrichaceae bacterium. Lineage (GTDB taxonomy): Bacteria > Bacillota_I > Bacilli_A > RF39 > UBA660 > CAG-1000. Next base: position 29,595 of record CACWUS010000016.1, read on the forward strand.
AAATTAATTCAGTATTTAGGTGGTAAAGATAATATTATTGATTCACAAATTAATTTATCAAGATTAAAAGTTACTTTAAAAGATATGTCACTTGTTAATAAAGAAGGCATACAAAAACTAGGAGCTAAAGGTATTGTGGAAATTGATAATCAATTAAAGATAATTTTAGGTCCTAATTCAAAACAATTAAAAAAATATATGGCAGATTTAAAATAAGACTACTTAGTAGTCTTATTTTTATTAATAATACATAGGATAAATTGGATAGTATCCTCCATAATACATTGGTCTTGGTCTAGGACCAAAAGCACCTACAGCTACTCCACCAGTTAGGGCACCTAGTAAAAATGGACCTGCAAATGGAATAAATCTATCACCTTTATATTTAAAGTTATTATACATGTTTTCACCTCTAATTTATGATATGAAAAAATCACTAATTTGATAGTGATTTTAATCTATATAAATTGAAAGATGGTTTATTAAATAACCTGTATCCATATTTATTAGTACCAAGTCCGCTTGACATAAATATTTTAGTTATCCCTTTCTCATAACTTTCACCACCATATTTATAATTGTTTCCTTCACTAAATATTCCACCTATATATGGTATAACAACTGAACCATTTAATGAGTGTCCTCCAAGTATTAAATCAGCTTCATAGTTACTTTCATCAATGTATTTAATACTATTACCATCATGTACTAATACAATTATATATTTTCTATCTAAATCATCATAGAAACTAAAAGCTTCATCTAAATTTATTGTTTCTTTTATTGAACTAGGCAATCCTACTATATATATTGATTCATTAGATTCTTTGAATATTTCATCATAGCTATTATTTAATATTTTAAAGTTGCTATCTTCCATTATCTTTTCATAAACAAGAGAAGAATAATCTTGATCTCCATATATAGTATACTTTCCAATACTAGCTTTTAATAATGATAATTCATTAGTTAAATATTCTATATCTTCATTCTTTAATTTAGTGTTTTTATTAATCAAATCACCAGTAAAAACTATTATATCTGGTTTTAATATATTCACTCTTTTTATTAGTTCTTCAAAACCGGTTTTATCAAATGTTGATTTATAAATAACATCAGAAAAATGTACTACTTTAATACCACTAAAATTCTTAGTTAATACACTACTCTCTACCTTATATTCTTTTACAACTAATCCTTTAGTACCAACATATTTAGCATAAACAAATATTAAGACAATTAATATTGCAAAAAGTATAATAGCATTTAAAAATTTATGAGATTTTTTTTCTTCTTTTTTATCATTTTCTTCTTCTAGAGTTTCCTCTTCTAAAATATCTTCTTCTTCCATTATACATTACCACCTGAATAAACAACTAATAATAATATTGCTGTAAAAGTATTATGTATAAAATGCATCATTATTGAACTAAAAGTAGTTTTATTTTCATAATCCATAAGACCAAATGCACATCCTAAAGATGCATATGGAAGAATATAAATTAAATCAGTTAACACAAACTCATTATTTAATATATTAGTTAATAAATGTGCACCTCCAAATAAAAGACCAGTAAGAATAACATATATCCATTTATTTTTAACTAATGGCTGTAAACTTTTTCTAAATATTAATTCCTCACTCAAAGGAGCTATTATAGATATACTTATTAATGCTATTAAAGTATTTGAATATAACATTTCTCTAACTTGACTTTCATTAGATGATATATTTTTTAATAAAAACATTATTAACAAGTTAAAAAATACCATCATTCCAAACCCAATTAAATAGTATTTAAAAGACTTTTTAGCATTCTCTTTAAAATTACCAGTAAATACTTTAAACTCTTTATTTAAGTCCTTAAAATACATTAAATAAAGCACCACTATTAATAATATATCAGCAAGTAAATTACATAGTAGTTTATTACTAATAAATGAATTAAAAATATAGTAAAACACTATAGGTAATATAATTAAACCACTAAAACTTATAATGCAAAATATTAAATTAATATAAAAAGGTCTATCTTTTGAATAACTAAACAATTTTTCTTTCATATGTTTCACCTATATTATTTTATCATAATTAAAAAATAAAAAGAATACTAATTAACAAGTATTCTTAAATAATTTATTAAGGATTTTTTGAACTACCACTTGGACATCTAGTTTGATTTTCTAAAACACACCTCTCTACACCTGAATGCCACCACCAATTACCGGTACAACACTGTTTTCTAAAATGACAAAAACCAGTATATTTACCTTTTCTATCATATTGTGGATTTCCTGATTTACTTAAGCAAACACTTTCACTATATCCTAATGACCAATGACACTGTGCTGGATCACCTGTAACTGTTCCATTAGAACAATCACATCTCTTATAGCAAGTAACATTATTTAACTTCCATACAGCATATAAATTTATTACTTTATTGTTTTCATTTGTTAAATTAGTTATTGATTTACCATTTGTATATTTTACTTTTCCTGTACTTGTTGTTGACCAACCTTCAAAAGAATAACCATTTAATGTATAACTATTCGCTACTAAGTTTTTAGTTTCATCATACTTAAATGTTTGAGGATTCATATTTCCACTTGCATTATTATTGTTTTTATTAAAAACTATTGTATATGTGTTTGGTATCCATTTTATTTTTAATTCTATATTTTCACTATCACCTATTTTTTTATTTAATTCTCCATAATTTTGTGTTGGTATTCCATTTGAATTAATTACTTCTACCCCTTCATATACATATCCACCAAATGTATATCCATTTCTTGTTGGTACTGTTATTTCATTTACTACAATATTCACAGTATCTGTATCAATATTATATTTTCCATAAAATCCATTATTATATTTATAATATATCTTTTGTGGTTCTGGATTTGTTGTTGCATTAGTTGTCTCTAATTTTAATCCATATACTTTTTCACTAAAATATGCTCCACAATTTATATCTTTTTGGATATTCTTTATTTCATAACTAGTTGCTGTCTTTTTTATATTACAATCATCTTTAAATGTATATTTATATCCTTTATTTAATATTATTGGTACTTCTATATTAGCACCTGCGTCTACCATTTTCTCAAATGTTATTACTTCTTTTCCACTTTCATCTTTTCCAAAGTATCCATACTCTATATTATTTGTTGTTATTCTTACATTATATCCTGCTACAAAATACCATGGATCAGAGTAAGTCCCACTTCCTTTTGTTTTTACTGTTGGTTTTACATACTCTGTTACTCTTGTATCTAATTGTGAATTTAACCCTTCTATAGACAAATTATATCTTCCTACTGCATATCTATTTCCATTTTCTGCATTTGTCATTGTCCAATATGGAGTTCCTGTTATTAAGTATGATGAATTCCCTACCACTGATAAACTTAATTCATCTTTATTTAGTAATCCTCCATTATAAAAATAATCACTTTTTGAAATTATTCCATTATCAAATTTATATGGAGTTCCTCCTCCATATATTAAATATTTACTTTTTGATGAATATCCATCTTCATTTATATAATTATTTGCTCTTTGTACAGACCCACTATATTTCTCTGTT
>CACWUS010000017.1 GCA_902764145.1 uncultured Erysipelotrichaceae bacterium
AAATAACTGACATTTTCAAAAAAACACTAAATTTTATAAATCATTTCAAAATAAAACCTCTAGTTATTTTTCAAACTAGGGGTTTGTCGACAATCTGAATAAATATGTTCTTTTATAAAGAACATATTTTTTGTATAATATAAAAGGTGGATAATTATGAAATTATTAAGTCCAAATTATGAAGAGTGTATAACTAATTTAGCATGTAGTATTTTGAAATATTTTGAAGTTCCATATAAACATAATACTATTAAAGAAATAGATGAATCATTAAAGAGTAATCCTAAAAATGTAGTAGTAATTTTATTTGATGGTATGGGTTATAATTTAATTAATAGAATACTTAAAGAGGATTCGTTTTTAAGAACTAACATGGTTAAACCTATTTCATCTATAAGTCCTAGTACAACTACAGCTTCAACTACTAGTATACTAAGTGGTTTAAATCCAATAGAACATGGTTGGCTTGGATGGGATATGTATATAAAAGAAGAAAACAAAATTATTACTCTTTTTAAAAATACTTTTAAAGATACTAAAATACAAGCAGCAGATTATAATATTCCATATAAATATATGCCATATGATAATTTAAAGGAACAAATTGATAAGGGAAAATATAGCGCTGAAATAGTTTTTCCATTTGGTAAATATATTGTTTATCATAATAAAAGTTTAAGGGAAATGAACCAAAAAATAATTCATGAAACTCAAAAAGAAGGAAAAAGATATATTTATGCATATTATGAAAATCCAGATACAATATTACATTTAAATGGAAGTAATAGTGGTAAAACTAAAAGAATGTTTAAACTTATTGATAAAAGTGTTACATATTTGGCAAATAATCTTGAAGATACACTTCTTATTATTACTGCAGACCATGGTCATATAGATTCTAGTCCAATAATAATTAGTGACTATCCTGATTTTTTAGATACACTTGATGGAGACATATCAATAGAGCCAAGGTTTTGTTCATTTAAAGTTAAAAAAGAAAAAGAATTTATAGAATTATTTAATAAATATTTTAAAGACTATTTCATTCTTAAAACTAAAGAAGAGATAATTAATGAACATTGGTTTGGTTATGGAAAAGAGAATAGTGAATTCTATAATGCATTAGGAGATTATTTTGCAATAGCAGTTAAAGATAAATTTTTCTTATATAGACATTGTGAAGAAGAAATAATAAAATCTCATCATGCTGGGATAACTGAAGATGAAATGCTAATACCGTTAATAATGAAGAGGTGTAATTAATGAGTGATTTTGAAACATTTATGAAATTAGATATTAGAGTAGGAACAATAATAGAAGTAATTGACTTTGAAAAAGCTAAAAGACCTGCATATAAACTAAAAATTGATTTTGGTGATGAAATAGGTATCAAAAAAAGTTCCGCTCAAATTACTAGAATTTATAAAAAAGAGGATTTGATTGGAAAACAAATATTGGCTGTAGTAAATTTTCCACCTAAACAAGTTGCTGATTTTATATCAGAAGTTTTAGTTCTTGGTACTTATTCTAAAGATGGTGTTATTTTAATAACTCCTGATAAAAAAGCTGATAATGGAGATAAACTTGGATAATAAATAATATCTAATATAAAAAGTATGTGAAATTGTTTTTTTTAAGTATACTAAAAGACAAGTATTACTTGTCTTTTTTATATAATTATTTTAAAATAATTAATAGGAAGGAGTAGATAAAAATGAAAAAATTTTTAGGAATATTATTTAGTATATTATTTGTTGTTTGCCCATTAATAATAAAAGCTGAAGAAACTGAAAAAATAGATATTTCAAAATATAAGACATTAAACTATGTTCAAACTCTTGATGATGAAGATATTGCTAAAGAATTTAATGATTATGAAGAAACAGATGATCAAATAACTATTTATATGTTTAGAGGAAAGGGTTGTGGTTTTTGTAGATCTTTCTTAAACTTTATGAATGATATAACAACTGAATATGGAAACTATTTTAAAATGGTTTCATTTGAAACATGGTATGATAGTGATAATGGTGATCTTCTTGATACTATATCTTCATTTATGGGTCAAAAAGCATCTGGTGTTCCATATATTATAATTGGTGATAAATCATTTCCTGGATATACTGATACTTATAATGAAGAGATTAAACAAGCTATAGTTGATTTATATAATTCTAAAGACAGATATGATGTTTTTGAAAAATATAACGAAAGTATAGATGAAGCAAATAAAGCAAAAAATGCCGGTTTTAACAAAGTTATTATTTGGAATCTTGTATTTACTTTATTAGCATCATGTAGTGTTGTTTTATATGTTAAGAGTCAAAATAAAAAGATTATGGATAAATTAGAAGAATTAAATAATAAAACAGTAGCTAAAGTTCAAAAGACTGATAATTTAGTAGCAACTAAGAAGGCAGTGAAAAAACCAAATGCTAAAAAGAAATAAGTTATTTTTATTAATAATAATGATACTTTCTGTCTTTTTAATAAGTGGGTGTAAAAATAAAAATACAGATGCTTATAAATTTAAAGAAGAATATGAAAGTCTCAACGGAACAACTAATTCTAGCGGTAAAGAAATAAGAACAATTAATATAATTGAAGATAATCCATTTATTTATGCTACTGCAGAAGAAATAGTAGAGAAAATAAATAGTAAAGAAACATTTATAGTATATTTTGGGTTTGCTAGTTGTCCATGGTGTAGAAGTGTATTAGAAACATTAATTAGTGCATCTTCTAGTGCTGGAATAAAGAAAATTTATTATGTAGATGTATCAGAAATAAGAGATACTTATGAAATAAAAGATGGCACTTTAGTTAGAATTAATGATGGAACAAAAGGTTATAATGAATTATTAACTTTACTTGGAAGTAAATTATCTGATTATACATTAAATGTAGATGGTAAAACTATTAATACTGGCGAGAAAAGAATTTATGCTCCTAATGTTGTGGGAATAATAAAAGGAGAGGTAAATGAATTAACAACTGGAATTAGTCCATTACAAACAGATGCTTATATGGAATTAACTGATGAGATGATTAATGATACTAAAGAATCATTTAAAAAAGTTTTAGTGCGTGTGTTTACTGCATTAAATAGTTGTGATGAAGCTTGTTAAAGACAAATAAAAAATTCCTAAAAAGGAATTTTTTTATTTATTCTTAAAGTATTGTTGGAACCAAGAAATAAATTAAGAATAGTATAAAGATTATAATTGTTACAAGAGTAATATCTGAGTGCGGTTTATTTTTTGTATTACCAAGTTTGTAACTAATCAAATCTGTAAAATATATAACTGCATCAATGGCTACATAAGATATAATTCCCATACCAATTCCTTTTGTAATTGAATATGCAAGAACCATAGTTATTATAGTCATAAATGCAGGAATTGAGTTTTTAACGTTTTTAAAGTCAACTTTAACAACATTACTCATCATTAATACACCAACATATATTAATGCACTTGCTGCAGCAGCAGATGGAATAAATGCAAATAATGGAAGTAAGAATATTGAAAGTAAGAATAATATTGCTGTTGTAAGAGCAGTTAATCCAGTCTTACCACCTTCGGCAACACCTGTACCACTTTCAACAAATGTAGTAACAGTACTTGTTCCAAATAATGAACCAGTAATAGTTGCAATACTATCTGCATACATCATTTTTCCATAATTAATAGGTTTTCCATCATCGTCTAATAAGTTAGCATTTGAGCAACATCCTACTACAGTTCCCATAGTATCGAACATATCAATCATTGCGAATGTTACTATAAGCATTATTGATGTTAGAAGAGCACCTTCTGGAAGAGTAAATCCACCTTTGAATAATGATAAGAATACTGTATTATCACCACTAAAGAAACTAGATATATTTTCCCAAAACTTCCAACTGATACCAGGAACACTACCAGTTAATACATTTGTATTTGCAACACCTAATGGTATAGCTAAAATAGTAGCTGATAAAATACCAATAATGACAGAACCTTTAACTTTATAATGTGATAAAACACCAATAACTAATAGCCCAAATAATGCAACTACAGCCATACAAGCTTCTCCGCCTTTATGCCATAGTTCAGGATTATTAAAATCAATTAATTGTAGAAGGGTAAATTGATTATCAGTAATAATATGAGCATTTTGAAGACCAATAAATGCAATAAATAAACCTATACCTACTGAAATGCTTGTTTTTATTGTTTTTGGCATTCCATCAAATATTTTTTCTCTTAATGAAATAAGCTCTCCAGTTCTTTTATTTCTTCCACATGGTATGAAAGATAGAAGTAAGAATATAATTCCACTTATGAATACAAGCATCATTGCATTACCATAAGAGTAACTAAATCCCATTGCACCACCAACGATTGTTCCAACCATTGCATTTAGCCCCATACCTGGTGCTTGAGCTAAAGGCATTTTAGCAAGTAAAGCCATAAGAAGAGTTCCCAAAAATGCTCCAAGGGCAGTTGCGATAAATACAGATGAGAATCTAGGATCTGCTGTTCCTCCCCATAGAATATTATTTGGATTGACTATCAAGATATAAGCCATAGCAAGAAATGTTGTTATTCCGGCAAATATTTCAATTTTTTTATTTGATCCTCTTTCGCTAATACCAAAGAATGAATCTAATTTGCCATTTCTTTTTTTGTTTTTCACAAAAACACACCTTTCTAGAAAATAAAAAAAGCTTACATTCATCATGTAAGACTATGTTCTAGAAGAAATTACGTGAGGTCATAGTCCATTCATTTATGGTGAATTGGTAGAAACGCTTAAACCATATTTTTAAGCATATATGACTTTCATATTTTCCACTTAAATTATTGCATAATATTTATTAAAAATCAAGTTATTTTTTATTAATTATTTCTATTGCTTCTAAAACAATATTTAATGATTTATCATTTTTATCTTGTAATGGATTATATTCTACTATATCTAAAGATACAACATTCAATTTTTTATAAAATTCACTAAATGCAAGAATAGCTTCTTCTTTTTTAAGACCGCGACTCCATCTATTAGGAACATTTACTCCAGGACACTCATTTTTATTGATTGAATCGATGTCAAAACTTAAATGAATATTTTTAGTTTTAGTATTTAAATAATCAATTGCTTCTTTAATACATATATCAATACCAACTTCATTTATATAATCTAAAGTATATGCTTTAATATTATATTTATCTATTAATTCTTGTTCTGGTTCATCGATATCATTTATACCAAATAGTATTACATTTTTATAATTAACTTTAACCTTTTTTTGATACAAATTAACAAGAGAATCAAGACCAAATCCCATAGAAGCAGCAAGTGGATAACCATGTACATTGAATGTAGTAGTAGTTAAATTTGTATTTATATCTGGATGAGTATCTAACCAAATAACTCCTAAATTATCATTATTTTCACTAGATCCAGCTATACTTCCAATAGCAAGTGAGTGATCCCCTCCAATAGTTACAGGTAAATATCCCTCTTTTTGATAATCACTTACACATTTAGCAAGTAGAGTATCATTTTCTATAACGCTTTCTACATCTAAATCATTATGAATCATTTCTAATATATTATCTAATTTATATTTTTCATTAATTTTTTTAATTCCCATATCAGATCCATCAACATGACAACCATCTTTAATAGGAAAACCAATATATTTTGCTTTCATTTTAAGTCACCTTAAATAATTATAGCAAAACTAAAAAGAAATACCAATAATTGGTTATTTATTTTATATAAAAATAATCATAATATAAGTGGTGATTAATATAAAAAAGATTATTTTGTTTTTTTGTATGTTCTTTTTATTTAATACTTTAGAAGTAGATTCAAATAGTGATAAAAATCTTTTTTATGATAAAAAAAATATTTATGAAGAAAACAACTATACTATTTATTTTAATAATGTCGATAGTAATAAGTTAAAAGAATCACTTAGTCATTTAAAGATTAGGGTATTAAATTATATTGTTGATAATAAAAAATACTATGCTAGAAATATAGATGATTTAATAAATATTTATTCAAAAGATAAAAACTTATATGAAAAATTATATTATGAAAATAATGGAATAATAATTGATGGAATAAATGTAATAACTCAAAATAGTGAAATAATAAAACTTGAAAAATTAGTAAACATATATTAAGTATACTTTTTACAATATTACTAAAAATTATAATATGTGTAATACTAGCAGCATGTTACTTTTTATATGGTAAATGGAAAAGAAAAAAGTTCAAAGAATGATTTGCATGTTAATGAGAATTCATATTGTGAGTTCTCTTTTAATTGTTAAAAAAGATATAAATATTTGTATTTAAAAATATGTATGTTATAATTAAAATAGGTAGGTGTGTATAATGAATAAAAAAAATAATGAAGAATTAAAAGAGAAAAAAAATGGTATATTGATAGGAATATTAATATTATTAATTATTATTTTACTTGGTGTTATATTATATATTGAAAAAGATAAAATAATGGATTTATTTAATCATAATGAAAATGAAGTTATTAAAGATGAAAATGGTAATGTTATTGAAATTGTTTATAACAGTTTAACTAAAGAAGATACTACTAATTATAAAAATACAGAAACTTTTTATAAACAAAATAATGAATTTTGTGTTTATGATGAAGATGATTGTACTAGTCAAGATAAAGTTGAAATAAAAGTTGAAAATAAAGACATTGACATATTAGATTATTATAAAGGTAAATATCTTTTTTACAGAGATAATAATAAGATTAAAGTATATAATGATGAAACAAAATTATCTTACATAATAAATATTAGTTCTAAATTTTATTCATATATATTTGGTGTAGATTCTGTTACTGATGAATTTGTAGGTATTGTTTATCATGAAAGTGAAAAAGATAATCCATCTTACTTTTCAATAACTGAAAATAAAGTATTATATAATAGAAAATATGAATATTTAGAATTTTTATCTAAAAAATATTTAACTGCAGGTAGAGAGAAAATTGTAGATGAAGATGAAGAATATCCTGAAACAATAACAACTGATGTATACTTATTAAGTACAACAAGTGAAAAAGTAATAATGAGTTATAAAAATGAACCTAATGAAGAAGATTACTATACTGGAATTAATTATGGAGTATTAGAAAATAAAAACGGTGAATATTTATATTTAGCAAATTATGAAGCAGATGAAATAATTAGAGAAATATATACAAGTTCATTAAAAACAATTGTTAGAACAGATGATTATATTGAAGCTTCTATTACTGATTCTGGTTTGTTATATGTCCTTAATAATAAAGTTGTGGATGTTTATGACAAAGATGGTAAAAAAATAAGAACAAGTAGAGAATATAATGATTTATTACAAGTATGTGGTGAATATATAATAGCGATTGAAAATAATAAATTAATAGTTACCACTATTGATGAAAATGTAACAGAAATAACTAATTGGAATAAGAATAAATATTATCATTCAGGTTTATCTGGTTGGTATACTGAAAATGGTAAAAATGGAATATATATGGTAGTTGAAGAAAATGTATCAGCAGATGAAGTATATAAATATTGTTCTAAACATAATAGTTGTGATGGATTAGAATATGAAGATATTAAGGAAACAGATAGAGGATATGAATATTACTTTATTCCTAGTACTCTTGAAACTGGTAAAATACCAACTTATATAGGTGGATATGCAAAACCAATATTATATTTATATCCAAAAAAAGATACTAATGTAACAGTAACATTTAGTAAACCAGAAAATTTAACAACTACATATCCAAAATATAATGGTTCATGGAATGTACTTGCAAAACCAAATGGTGATTTGTATGATCAAAATGGAAGATATTATTATGGATTGTATTGGGAAGAAGATTTAAACCATAGAGTTGATTTTAATGAAGGATTCTATGTAAATAGTGAAAATGCTATTAAATTTCTTGAAGAAAAATTAAATATTATTGGTTTAACAGAAAGAGAAAGTAATGAATTTATTATGTATTGGTTACCAATACTAGAAAAGAACAAACATAATTTAGTATATTTTGAACTTACTAATGAGAGAGATAATTATAGTAAATTAAATATCAATCCTCAACCAGATTCAATTCTTAGAATTGCTATGCATGTTAAAAAAGTTAATGGTTATACACATATTAAAGAAGAAAAGTTAGAAACATTTAAAAGAAGTGGATTTGCTGCTGTTGAATGGGGTGGAGTATTATATTAGAGTAAGATTTTCTTACTCTTTTTTTTATTTTAAAATTGTAATATAATTAATATGGTGATGATATGAAAAAGAGTTATATAATTGATGGAAATGAAGCGTGTGCTAGAGGAAGTTATTTATTTAGTGAGGTGTGCGGTATTTATCCAATTACACCAGCTAGTCCAATGGCAACACTTACTGATAAGTGGAGTAGTGCAGGCAAATTAAATTTATTTAAAGATACTGTAAAAGTGGTTGAAATGCAAAGTGAAGCAGGAGCAGCAGCATTAACTCATGGTGCTTTACAAGGTGGAAGTCTTGCAACAACATTTACTGCATCTCAAGGACTTTTATTAATGATACCAACAATGTATAAAATGGCAGGAGAAATGTTACCAGCTGTAATACATGTAGCAGCTCGTAGCTTAGCAACTCATGCACTTTCAATATTTGGAGATCATCAAGATATATATGCAACTCGTAGTACAGGTTTTTGTATGTTATCATCATCTAATGTAGAAGATGCTTATTATATGGCAATAGTTGCTCATTTATCTGCTATTGAAGGAAGCTTACCATTTTTACATTTCTTTGATGGTTTTAGAACAAGTCATGAACTTAATAAAGTTGAACTTTTAGATGATGAAGAAGTACTAAAATTAATTGATTATGATAAAATATATGAGTTTAAAAATAGAGCATTAAATCTTGGTAAAGAAATAACTCGTGGTACATCTGAAACTGGAGATGTATATTTTCAAAATACAGAAGTTAGAAACAAATACTATGATAGAATTCCTGATATTGTTGCTTCTAATATGGAAAAATTAAATAAAATATCAGGTAAAAACTATAAACCATTTGAATATTATGGAGATAGTAATGCAACTCATGTAATTATCGCAATGGGTAGTGTTTGTGATACTATTAAAACAGTAGTTGATTATTTAAATAATAATGGTAAAAAAGTTGGAGTAGTAATAGTTCATTTATATAGACCTTTTAGTAGTGAATATTTACTTAAAGTATTACCAAGTAGTGTTAGATTTGTTAGTGTTTTGGATAGAACAAAAGAGAGTGGTAGTATTGGAGAACCATTATATTTAGATGTTACTGAAGCACTTAAAAATAAAGGAATTAAAATATATGGTGGAAGATATGGTCTTTCTTCAAAAGATGTTCCACTTAAAGATATCAATGCTGTATTTGATAATATGTTTAGTTCTAAACCAAAAAGTCATTTTACAATTGGTATTATAGATGATGTAACTAATTTAAGTTTAGAATCTAAAGATATCAATATTGATGTAGACTATAAAGAAATAAAAGTCTATGGTTTTGGTTCTGATGGAATGGTCGGAGCTAGCAAGAACTTTATGAAATTGCTAGGAGAAAAAGACGATACTTATGTTCAAGGATACTTTGAATATGATTCAAAGAAGAGTGGAGGAGTAACAATTTCTCATTTAAGAGTTGGTCCTTCTAAAATTAATGCTCCATATTTCTTAACAAGTCCAGATTTTGTTGTTGTATCAAAAGATATTTATTTAAGTAGATATCATTGCTTAAAAGATATTAAAGAAAATGGAGAATTATTAATAGCTAGTAATAAAGATGATAGTGAATTAAATAAATTAATTAGTTATGAAAATAAAAAAGATATTGTTGAAAAGAATATCAAAGTATATATAGCTAATTTAGATGAGTTAAATGAAAAATATTCACTTCGTGGAAAAATCAATAATATTATGTGTTTATATATGTTAAAGATAAGTGGATATGATAGAAAAGAAGTAGAAGAATTTAAAAAGTTAGTTGAAAAGACTTATTCTTCAAAAGGTGAAATAGTTGTTGAAAATAATATAAAAGCTATTGATGAAGCGCCATTCTTCTTAGAAGAAATAGATAACAGAATATTTACGTTAATTGAAAGTAAAGAGAGTGATTCTAACTTTACAAATGAAATATTAAAATTAAGAGGTAATTTATTAAAAGTATCTGACTTTGAAAAATATAAAGATGGTACATTTGAAGGTGGTTCTGCTGCAAGTGATAAGAGAAAAGTAGCAGAGAGTGTTCCTAAATGGATACCAAGTAATTGTATTGAGTGTAATCAATGTTCATTTGTTTGTCCTCATGCTTGTATTAGACCATTTTCACTAACACAAAACGAATTGATTGATGCTAGAATTGATGAATCTGAAACAATTGATAGTGTTGGTGAAAAAGATAAAAAATTCTATATAAGCATTAGTGAAGCAAATTGTACTGGTTGTGGCTTATGTATAAGTGCATGTCCTGGAAAAAATGGAGAAAAAGCATTAGAAGAGGGCACTTATAATGAAAGACGTGATAAAGTTAGTGATTATTTATTTAATAATCATGAAAATAATACGCCATTTAATAAATTTACAGTTAAAGGAATTGGTTTTGAAAAACCTTATTTTGAATTTTCAGGAGCATGTGCTGGTTGTGGAGAGGCTGCTTATATTAAATTAATTACTGAATTATATGGACGTAACATGGTAATTGCTAACGCAACAGGATGTTCTTCAATATATGGTGGGTCTTTACCACTAACACCATATAAAATTCCATGGATGAATTCATTATTTGAAGATAATGCTGAATTTGGATATGGAATTCATATGTCATATAAGAAGACTCGTGAAAGAATTAAAAAATTAATGTATAAGTATAAAGATGAAGTTAGTCCAGAAGTAAAAGCTACTTTTAAAGAATGGATTGACAATATGGAAGATGATGATTTAACTTATGCTATTAAGGATAAATTAAGTAATAGTTTGATTCCAGAAGAATTAAAGAAATTAATAGATTATATTCCTAGTAGAAATGTATGGATATTAGGTGGCGATGGTTGGGCTTATGATATTGGATATGGAGGACTTGATCATGTTCTTCATAGTAATGAAAATATCAATGTAATGGTTCTTGATACAGAAGTTTATTCAAATACAGGTGGTCAAAAATCAAAATCTACAAGAACTGGTAGTGTAGCAGAATTTGCATCAAGCGGTAAACTTGAAAATAAAAAAGATTTATTTAGAATAGCTATGTCTATACCAAATGTATATGTTGCTTCAATATCTATGGGAGCTAATCCTATGCAAGCAATAAAAGCTATTAAAGAAGCAAAAGAACATAATGGCCCTTCATTAATAATCGCATATAGTCCATGTATAGAGCAAGGCATAATAGGTGGTATGAAAGGACAACTAGAAGAACAAAAATTATTAGTTCGTGTGGGATATAATCTACTTATGAGATATAATCCAGAAGAAGACATATTAACAGTTGATTCTAAAGAACCAGAATTTAGTGAATATGATAGTGTATTTAGAAGTGAACTTAGATATAAAAACTTAGAAGTAAAAAACGAAGAAGAATATGAAAGATTATATGAAGAAAATATGAATCAAGCAAAAATGAGATATAATTATTTTAAGGATTTAGAAAATAGGCAAGAATAAAAATTCTTGCTTTTTTTATGTTATTGAATTATAATATAGCCTACAAAAAAGGGGAATATGATGAAAGACTATATTAATAAAATTGAACAAAGTTTAACTGGTTCTGTTGTATTAGATGAAATAGGTATAATTATAAGTGCATTTGGTAATCACATAAGCATAGTTTTATTTAAAAATAACTTTGAAGATTTATATAATGTTATTAAATATCTTATTAATAAAAATTATATCATTTCTAGTATTGAATATAGTTATGACTATAAAGATGATAAAAGTTTATTAGAACTAGATTATACATTTTTACATAAATCTATGAATGCTATTAAAAGAAATAATAGTCAAGCAACAACTGAAATCTACTATGATGATTTTTGTAAATGTGATTATGAAGAATTTGTTTCAATGATAGAATGTATTAAATGGTATAGGAATATAATAAATGAGTATATGCTATCACCTATAGAGAAATTAACATATGCATATGATATATGTAAAACTATACATTATAGGCAAAGTGGTGAAAAGCCTGAAGATATATCCAATGATAATAAAATACATTTATATGTTAAAACAGGAAATATTGTATGTCTTGGATATAATAGACTTTTAAAAAATATATTAAGTGGTATTGATGGTATAAGGTTTTCAGATTTTTCAGTTGATTGTTATGATTACAATAATGAATTTGTATCACGTCATAGTAGAGGAATAGTAAGAATAGATGATGATAAATATGGTATTCATGGTATATATGTTTTAGATGTTACATGGGATAGTGTCCATGAAGATTATGAAGAAGCATGCGGAGAAGAATATGATTGCTTTAGTTCATATAGATTTTTTCTAGTACCAATTTATAGATATGGTAAATATTTTAGAAGAAACACTTACCCAAGAATATTTACTAGTAAAAATAATTATGGAAAAGAAAAATTTTTAACTAAGAAAAAACTTGATTCTTTGTCAAAAAGTCAAAAATTAAAGAAGAAAATGATTAATAAAGATCATATTGACAGTGATATATTACCGTTATTGGATGAAAATATGAGTATGCATGAATTATATCAATGTTTAAACTGTGATAGGCCTGATATTCATACATTATTAGATATAATATATACAGTTCGATTTTTTATGGGATATGATTTTGAAAATATAGAAGGTAATCTTGTATTTGGAATTGATAAAGAAGAAAAAGATGCTGCTTTTATATTAAAAAATTAATGAAGAAGTAAAATAAAGATAGTGTTATAATAAATTTGGTGAATATATATGTTTAAATATAGTGATTCAAATAAGAGATATTACACTCTTGATTATTTTTATAAACATAAATTTAATTCTAAAGTATTTAAAGTTAGTTTAAATGCTGGTTTTACATGCCCAAATAAAGATGGTACTGTTGGAGTGGGTGGATGTATATATTGTTCTAAGAGTGGTAGTGGGGAGTATGGTGGAGATAAAACTAAAGATTTAGTAACTCAATTTAATGAAGTCAAAAATATGATGTTAAAAAAGTGGCCTAATGCAAAGTATATTGGTTATTTTCAAGCTAATACTAATACTTATGCACCACTTAATATTTTAAAGGAAAAATATGAAACTATTTTAAATCTAGATAATGTAGTTGGATTAAATATTGCTACAAGAAGTGATTCAATTAGCAATGAAGTCCTAGATTATCTAAGTGAACTTAATAAAAAAACATATCTTACTATCGAACTTGGTCTTCAAACTATACATGAAAAAACATCTATATTAATTAATAGATGTCATACTTTAGAAAATTTTGAGGAAATGGTAAATAAATTAAGACAAAGAAAAATTGATGTAATAGTTCATATAATAAATGGGCTTCCATATGAAACACATGATATGATGATTGAAACTATTAAATATTTAAGTAAACTTGATATACAGGGAATTAAAATTCATGCTTTATCAATTTTAAAAGGAACTAAACTAGAAGAATTATATAATAGTAATCATTTTAAAGTAATGAGTAGAAGTGAGTATATAAATACTGTATGTGATCAACTAGAATACTTAAGAGAAGATATAGTTGTTCATAGAATAACAGGAGATCCAATGGTAAGCGAATTAGTTGAACCAGAATGGTTAATTAAAAAAACAACAATATTAAATGATATAGATAAGGAAATGAAAAGAAGAAATTCATATCAAGGGATAAAAAACAACCTAAATTAATTTAGGTTGTTTTTCTAATTCTACAATAGGTTCACCAATTACACTAATTAATAATGAATTGCCAAACATATCTTTTTGCTTATTTAACCAAGTTTCAAAATTCATGCTTTTGTCATATCTTACACCACGTAGTTCAGGATGGATATTTAATATATGTCTAGATGCAGTATTTTTTAATTCAAAAATACCAATTGTATTAATTAGTGGATCTTCAAACATGAACCAAAATAATTCGAAAACTTCATTAAAATCTTTTGTACAATTAATACCAGTTATTACTGATAAAACAGATTCCAAACTGAATTCTTCTTGTAATTGCATAATATTCCTCCTTTACAATATATGTTAAGTGTTACCACTTTATTAATAAAAATAGGACTGTCACCCCCTGATGAACAGTCCGGAAAAAAGAATAAAAAGGGGTTGGCTAGTGTGATACTAGCACCAATTCGCCTAAAAGTGAATTGGTAAGTCTATATACTAATGTAAAAGGGGTATTTTGTCAAGCATTTTTTTAAAAAAAATTTTAATTTTTTTCTTTTAAAAATATTCATATTGTGATATAATATGATAAATTTGTTGGAGGTGGACATATGGAATTATCAGAGATTAAAGGACTTGGGCCAAAAACATTAGACTATTTAAAAAATATAAATATAAATAACATAGATGATTTAGTCAACTATTATCCATATAGACATGACTTAATCATTTTAAATGATATAAAAGAAGCAGTTGACGGTCAAAACGTTATTATAGAATGTATAGTAGATTCAGTACCGTTAACTAGAAGATTTAGAGCTAATATGACTTCTCTTACTTTTAGGGCAATGTCATCAAAAAAAATGATAGCTGTTGTTATATTTAATAGGGCGTTTTTAAAAACTCATATAAAACCAGGAAGTGTAATAACAGTTATTGGAAAATATGATGCTCTTAAAAATACAGTTATTGCTTCAGACATTAAATTTGAAAAATTAGTTAGTGGTTCAATTGAAAGTGTTTACCATTTAACAAGTGGTCTTACTTCTAAAGCATTAAAAAAGTATATTAATGAAGCATTACTAACATATGATAATTATATTGATTTTATACCTGATTATTTAAATCAAAAATATGGTTTCATATCTAAAAAAGATGCTGTTAAAATGATACATAATCCTAAGAATGAAGAAGAAGTAAAAAAATCATTAGTAAAATTAAAATATGAAGAGTTATTTGAGTTTATGTTCAAAATAAATTATATGAAAGAAATAAATAAAGAAAATAAATCTGGATATATTAGAAATATTGATCCAAAAGATATTAATGATTTTATTAGAAACTTACCATTTGAACTTACTCCTGATCAAGATAAAGCTGTAGAAGATATATATAAAGATATGACTTCAAGCAAAAGAATGAATAGAATGCTTCAGGGAGATGTTGGCTCTGGTAAAACTATTGTTTCAGTAATAGCTGCTTATATTAATTATTTATCAAAATCTCAAACTGCTTTAATGGCTCCTACAGAAGTACTTGCTTATCAACATTTTGAAACTATAAGAAATCTATTATCTAACACTTCAGTTAAAGTAGATTTACTTGTTGGAAGTATGAAAAAGAAAGAAAAAGATGAAGTTGTTGAAAAATTAAAAAGTGGAAAAATAGATTTCATTATTGGTACACATGCTTTAATTAGTGATAATGTTGAATTTAAAAATTTAAGCTTGGTAATAACTGATGAACAACATAGATTTGGAGTTAATCAAAGAGCAATACTTAAAAATAAAGGATTACTTCCAGATACACTTTATATGTCTGCAACTCCAATACCAAGAACATTTGCATTAACTATTTATGGAGACATGGATATTACAAATATTAAAACTAAACCTAAGGGTAGAAAAGATATAAAAACAATTATTAAAAGTGAAAAAGAATTAATATCTGTTTATGAAATGATGAAAAGTGAGATTGATGCTCATCATCAAGTATATATAGTTTCTCCATTAATAGAAGATAGTGATGTAGTAGATTTAACTACAGTAAATGAAATAAAAAGAAATATTGAACTTTATTTCAAAGGTAATGTTAAGAGTGCTATTATGCATGGAAAGTTATCTAAAAATGATAAAGATAAAATAATGAATGAATTTAAGAATGGTAAAATAGATATTCTTATATCAACTACTGTTATAGAAGTGGGAATAGATGTTAAAAATGCTACTCTTATGGTTATATATGATGCTGAGAGATTTGGTCTTGCAACACTTCATCAACTTCGTGGTAGAGTAGGAAGAAATGAATTTGATTCAACATGTATATTAATTGGTAGTGAAGAAAATGAAAGATTAAAAGTACTATGCGAAAGTAATGATGGATTTTATATTACTGAAAGAGATTATGAAATGCGTGGAGAAGGAGATTTATTCGGCGTAAAACAAAGTGGCGATATGGAATTTAAAGTTGCTAATTTACATCAAGATATGAAAATACTTTTACAAGCAAGAGATGATTCAAAAGAATTTTTAGATAATAATATTAATAATAATTTTGAAAATTATAAAGAGTATGCTAAAATAGTAGATGAGATTAGAAATTTGGATTAAAAACTAAGGAGGAATTTTTATGGGAAGAGCTCATGAAGTAAGAGCTAAAGCTATGGCAGCTACAGCTGCTAAAAAATCAAAATTATATTCAATTTATGCAAAGGAGATTATAAAGGCTGCTAAGTCTAATCCTGACCCTGAAAGCAATGATGTATTAAGAAGAGTAATTGAAAAAGCTAAAAGGGAACAAGTTCCATCTGATGTTATTAATAGAAATATTGATAAAGCTAAAAAAGGTGAAGTAGAAAACTATGATGTAGTAGAATATGAAGCTTTTGCACAAGGAGGAAGTAATTTAATTGTTAAGTGTTTAACTGATAATCCTAATAGAACAATTACATTTGTAAAAACTGTATTTAATAAATGTGGTGCTAAAATAGCAGGTCAAAACTCAGTAAGCTTTATGTATGAACATTTAGGATGTGTAGGAATTAAAGGACATAATGAAGAAGAGGTTATGGATGCACTTATTAATGCTGATGTTGATGTTAATGACATTGAAGTAGAAGATGATATGGTTGTAGTTTATACTGAAGTAGCTGATTTAAATAATGCTAAAAAAGCATTAGAAGATGCATTTCCAGGAATAACATTTGAAATTGATGAAATATCATATTATCCAAAAGATACAGTTACATTATCACCTGAAGATAAAGAAAAATTTGAAAGATTGCTTTCAATGTTAGATGATTTAGATGATGTAAGTAATGTTTATCACAATGTAGAGTTATAGTAAAAAATAACTCTATTTTTTTTGATTCAATTATGCTAAAATTATAATATGGAGGTGTGATATGAAGATAAGAACAATTAATTCAAATGATTTATGTAATTCTGTTAGATTCAATCGCAATATTACTTCTTCACACCTACAAATTAAAAAAAGTAGAGGAAACACTGATAAAAGAGATTATGCATCAATTATGCTTCTTAATCTAATGGATGAAAGAGGTTTATTTGATATTGCGTTTGAACAAGTGGAAACAAAAGAATCAATGGATATTGTTAATAAAATGTTTGATAATGCAATTTCAGATACTGAAATAAGGAGTCTTTAATATGAATTATGAAGTAGATGATGTAATTGAATTTAAAAATGGTAGTTATTTAGTATTAGATATCATTAAAAAAGATGAAAATGTTTATCTATATTTAATTAATAATGATGAATTTAAAGATGATATAGCTATCACAAAGGTATCTAATAATAATGGTAATGTTGAGTATTCTTTTATTAATAATGAAGAAGAATTCAATTATATTTTGAATAAACTATTTTTAAATTTTAAAGATGATATTATTTCTCTTGCAACAAATGAATAATTTTATTATAATAACAAAGCACTTTTAATTAGTGATTAATTGTGTTATAATTCATAGTAGAATTGGAAAATGGGAGTGGGTTTATGTCAATACTATCAATAATCACTTCATTAATAACATTAGGAGCTAATGCATCATGGGTAGATGGACCACTAATGGGTATAGTTCTTAAAATAGATGGATGGATTTATGAACTTGTTTCAAAAGCATTTAATCTATTTATGTTAATGTGTAGTGTTAATTTTAATTCAATTTCAGGTTTGATAGCACCGTTATTAGATAGGATACAAGCAGTTATCTTAGTTTTTGTTGTGTTTAAATTAGGTGTATCACTAATAACATATTTACTAAATCCCGAAAAAGCTGCTCAAGAAGGAAGTAAGATTATAATAAATATTTTTATTACAGCTGCTTTCTTAATTGGATACAATTTTGTATTTGGCGTATTCAATGAATTAAATTTACTTATTATGGGTAATCCAACAAATTATCCATATACAACTTTATCGACAGTAGCAGATCTTACAAATGGGGACTCTGATAAAGGATTAATAATGAGATTTGTATTTGGTGATAGCGAAGAAGTAGAAGATGTTGGAGATTTTCTTGCTTTTGAAACTTTATCAATATTTATATATAATTGGGATAATCCAGGAAGTCAATCAATCTTAGAAAGAGAAATATGCACAGATGGTATATGTGAATTTGGAAATCTTTCAAATGTTTCTGGTAGAATTGGAAAGGATTTAGAGTTCCATCCAGGTGGATTAATAATAGGTTTATTTTTAATATATTCAATTGTTAAATCTGCAATTCAAATTGGAATTCGTATGTTTAAATTAATAATATTACAAATGCTTGCACCACTTGCTATTGTTAGCATTTTAGAGGGCGGTATTAAAGCAAAGACTTTCCAAAATTATGTTCAAAAATATATATCTGTTTTCTTGGAAGCTGCTATAAGAATGGTATCAATGTTAATAATAACTGTGTTTGTTTGTCAGTTCTTTGTTAATTCAAATGATTTCTTTGGTAATTTACCAGGAGATAGTGGATGGGTACAATTCTTAATTAAAGTACTTTTAGTAGCTGCAGGATATCAGTTTGCAAGTGAACTACCTAAGTTTGTTGATGAAATCATCGGAACACATTTATCTGGCGGTGGAAATAATAAAGGATTAAACTTCTTAGGTGGACTTATTGGTGGAGTCGCTGGTGGAGCTTTGGGTCTTGCAACTGGTGTAACATCAGGAATAGCAGCTGGTGCAGGAGTAACTGGAACTCTTGGAAATGCATTTAGTGGTATGGTTGGTGGTGCCTCAGGTGGCGCAAAAGGTAAAAATATAGCTGAAAAGTTTAAAAGCATTGGCGAAAATAACAAAAATAATCAAGAAAGAGCTCTTAGAATTGCTAGACAAGGTGGAGGACTTTCATATGCTGGACAACAAATTGAAGGATTTTTTGGTGTACCAAGTAGTCAAGCAGCAGAAACTCAGAGAATTGCCGATACATCTACTGCTCTTGAAAATATGATTAGTGCTAGAAGCGCTGCTATAGCAGAAGAAGTTAGTGCTGCCTATACGGATAGTGCTACTGGTGAAAAATTTGAATTTAGAGGTGCAGATGGTAAGTTCTTAAAGTATGGCTCTAGTGCTGAAGACTTTAGTGCTAAAGCTGTAGAAAATGATCAAACTGCTAAGAACTTATTAATGACATATCAAGATCAAAGTCAAAGCATTACAGACAGACAAGCTGCTTATGACCAATATTTGGCAAGAAGAAAAACTGTTACAGATGCTGCTGAAAGATACTACAATGAGTCATTATTTACAAATGCTAATGTTAATGCAAGCAAAACAGTTCAAGAAACTACATCATTATATGATAAGAGAGCTGAAGCTGGTGAAAAATCATCTGATCTTGCTAAATATCAAAAAGATGGCAGAACTGATGTTAAAGCTGGAATTAAACAAACTAGACTTAATATTGCTGGCAGAAAAGCTGATTCTGAAAATAGAGGAGCTAGTAGACGTGCTAACAGACAAGGCCGTTATGGTGGCAAATAATATATAAAACTATAGAAAGGAAAAAGGAATATGAATTATTTAATACCTGCTAATAGTAAAAAGGGGCAATTGATATTTAACATATTTAGATGGGTTGACTTGGTAGTTGCATTGGTTGGAGCATTATTTACTCTTACACTGATGTTTGCACTTCCTGGTGATGATTTATGGATTCTTGTTATCAAATTATTACCTTTAGGTGTTGCACTACTACTTGTTTTACCAATTCCATATTATCACAATGTGCTTGTGTTTATTGAAGAGGTAGTTCAATATTTTGTTAATCCAAGAGTTTATAAATGGAAAGGTTGGTGTGTTAGAGATGGATTCAAAGAGTAAGAATACTCGTAAATTTGCTGAAGATTGGGTTCCAGTAAGAGCAATCCAAAATGGTGAAATAATATTAGATAATGGAGTAAGAGTTACTGGTGTTAAAATAAGACCTAGAAATATATTTATTCTTGATTATGATAGTCAAAGTAATGCAATATTCAATTTAAGAAGTTTTTACAACACACTTGATTTTCCATTTTGGTTAATTGTTTCTGATAGACCTGTTGATATTAATGTATATTTAGCACAACTTAAGTTATTATATAATTCAGTTCAAGTTCAATCTATTAGAAAGTTAATTAGAGAAGATATAGATAAAGCTAATTTATTTATGAGTAAAGATGTAAATGTTACAGATACTGAATATTTTATTCTTTTTAGAGAAAAGAGACCTGAAATTATTCAAAAAAGAATTCAAAATATGATATCTGGTTTAGCGGGGGCAGGACTTCAATCATCACAAACAAGTAATGATGATTTAAGAGTTCTATTAGATGGATTTATGAATGGTGGGGATACCACTACTTTTGGGACGGTGATGAGTAACGTATGAGTATAAGTTTTAAAAGTCAAATAGCTCCAAAGGGATTAGAATTTAAGCCCTCTGAAATAATAATAAGTGATAAATATTGTGCTGTATTATCAATAATAAGTTATCCAAAATCAATTAGTGAAGGATACTTAGCAAATATTACACAATTATCTGGTGTAAAAGTATGTATTAAACATATTCCAATTGCATTTTCAGTTTTATCTAAAATGCTAAATAAAGAAATTGCTGATATGAAAGCAAAATATGCTGATGAGCATGATAGAACAATTCAAGAAAGAATTCGTCAAGATTATGAAAGTATTGAAGAATTTATTTCTATGTTAACTGCTACTCAAGCAAGAATATTTGATTTTCAAATGCACTTATTAATATCAGCAGATTCTCATGAAGAATTAGAAAACAAAAAAGTTCAAGTTAAGAACTATTTAGATGCTATGGGAATGAAGGGACTTGTTTTAAGATTTGAACAACAAAAAGTCTTAGAAAGTATGCTTCCTATATTTGAAAAGAATGATATTGAAGATAGACTTGGAACTCCAATACCATCAGTTACAATGGCTGCTATGTATCCATTTGTATTTGATAGTATTAAAGACCCAGGACTTTCTTGCTTACTTGGTGTAGATTATTCAGGTGGTGTAATATTATTTAATCAATTCTTATATCAAACTAAAAAAGAATTTAATAGAAATAATGCTAATATGATTATTCTTGGTACATCTGGTTCAGGTAAATCAACTTCTGCTAAAGTATTATTAAGAAGTAATATTAGAAATGGTCATAAGATTGTTGCAATTGACCCAGAAGGTGAACTAGAAGAAATGACTAGGTTATATGGAGGAGATTTCATTGACTTAGGTCGTGGTGGAGAATTTGGTATGATTAATCCACTTGAAGTTGTTCTTGATGCAGATGAAGAAGAAATGAAAGAAGGTATGGGATATGCAATACTTACTCGTACTCTTCAAACACTAAAAGCATTTATGAAATATTATAGTCCTGATATTGAAGAAGATGTTTTAACATTATTTAGTGAAATGGTTCAAGAAACATACAAAAGATACAAAATAGATTATAATACTGATTTTTCTAAAATACTTGCTCATGATTATCCAACATTTGATGATGTATATGCGACTATCAAAGGTAAACTATTTGCTATGACAGAGCATACTCATGAAAGAGATATAATGGAAAGATTAGAACTTAAAGTTCGTCCTCTTACTAATGAACTTAGATATTATTTCACAGGAAAAACTACTATTGATACAGATGCTGATTTCATAGTATTTAATATTCGTGAAATAATGAATGCAGATAACAATATTAGAAATGCATTATTCTTTAATATATTAAAGTATGCATGGGGACTAACATTAGATAGAGATATAAATACAATATTGTATGTTGATGAAGCTCATATGTTACTTGCTGATCAAAATAATTTAGGAGCTGAATTCTTAGCACGTATTCAAAGACGTAGTCGTAAATATAATACTGGTACTATAATCATTACACAACAACCAACAGACTTTGCAGCACCTAATGTACTTATACATGGTAAAGCAATATTTGATAATGCCTCTTACTATTTGGTAATGGGACTTAAAAAGCAAGCTGTTGATGATTTATCAAAATTAATTGATTTAAATGATCAAGAAAAAGATTCAATAAAGAGGTATAGTCAAGGCCAAGCACTGTTTGTATGTGGTAATAGAAGAATGCGTATTAACATAATAGCAACTCAACAGGAGTTAGAATCATTTGGTTCTGGTGGAGGATTCTAATTAAAGAATCCTTCTTTTTCTTAAAGGATGTGGAGTATGTACGATAATAATGGTGAGGAATTAAGCCAAGAAGAAATAAAAAAAATACAAAATGAAACTAGACTAAAATCTGGACTAAAGAAAATGGCCAGTGATTTTTCTAATGGCTTTAGAGAGGGCGCTGGATGGAATAAAGAAGACGTTGATAACATTAAAAATCGTAAAGGAAAAAATGAGGGTCACAGAAGACCAAAAGATGAAGATGATGAAGATAATGCAAGTGCTAAAGATAAATCTTCCCTTGAAGAAAAAGAAGGATTAGAAAAAAAAGAAGAAAAAAATAGTAAAGATTCAAAAGATAATAAAGATAATAAAGATAATAAAGATAATAAAGATAATAAAAAAGGCAGTGATAAAAAAACTGACTTAAAATCAAAAGAAAAAAAAGAAGGATTTTTAAAAGGTAAATGGAGTAAACTTGTATTAAAAGTTAAAATAGCTCTAATAGCATTAGGAGTCTTTTTAGCTGTGGCAATTATAGTTGTTATTTCTTCTGCATTAACTATTGCTATTGATGCTTTTAAAAATGCAATAACAAATTTTTTTGGTATATCTGATAAAACAACTATTGTAAATGGTAAAGAAGTAGAAGGTTTATATTCTGATAAGTATTTATATGATGAAGATGGTAATGTATTAAATGCTGAAGATTTGGTTAATAATTTAAAAGCATCTAACCAATGTGGTGGTACTAATGGTGCTGCAAGAGCATGGAATAATACTATAGATGCAATAACAAACTTTTTAGGAATTGAAGGTATGTCAGTTTGTAAATTTATGCGTGAAATAAAAAGGCAAACTGATGGAACTGATTTAGATAGAAGTTTAATAATAAGTACTGTATTTTATGGCTATGCAACTCAAGCCTCTAATTCACAATATAATAATGCAAGTGATGTGCCAGATGATAAATTAGATGCTACTAATCAATATGAAATATTAGAGGCTGTCTTAAAAGATACTAAAAATGGTTTAACTAAATCTGACTTTGATGATATTGTTGAAAATATGCAAATAGATCCAAGTTATAAAAGATATTATTATACTTGGGAAGTTGATGATAGTGAAGAAGGAAAAATAGTTGGTAAATGTGAAAAATCTTATGCAAATAATGGACAATATTCTCTAGATAAATGGAAAGTTTTTATGAGATATG
The DNA here is from genome assembly GCA_902764145.1 of uncultured Erysipelotrichaceae bacterium. Lineage (GTDB taxonomy): Bacteria > Bacillota_I > Bacilli_A > RF39 > UBA660 > CAG-1000. The sequence continues at coordinate 23,792 of CACWUS010000017.1, forward strand.
GTGAAAATGAAGCAAGAAGATTTGATGAATTAGGTATGCTTATTTATGCATATAATAGTTCTGATGAAGAATGCATTGGTAAAAAGACAGAAGAAGAATTAATGGAAGTGTTAAATAATGCAGCTAGTAATAGCAATGGACAAGTTAATGTTGTACTAGATGGAAGTGTAACAAAAGCTATAAACGAGTTAAAAGATACTAATACAGGTGCATTAACTCCATACTATAAATATGCTGATATTGAAAGTAAACAAATGGATGATGTATCTCCATTTGATTATCGTAATGGTTTTGCATATACACATTTTCCTGGTTATCAAAAATCAGATAATGATTCAAAAATAAGTCAAACTTATGATAATGTGTTTACTCCAAAATATGTTGAAACTACAATACAAGAAATAATATCTAAGAAAGCAGATTTAAATTCAGTTTTATTATTTGAAGATCCAGATAACCCAAATTCTTCTATTACAAGAAGAAGAGGAAGTAAAGTGGGTAGTGGTAAATGTGGTGACTATGTAAGTGCTAGTTATGATGAAATGCAAGTTAAATTAACAGATTGTCATGGTAAATATATTACAACTGTTAGTTTTGAAGATTATATAATTGGTGTAGCTAATGGAGAAGTAAGTAATAGTGGAGATAATTATGTATTATCACAAATGCTTGCGGCTATTAGTTATTCTTTAAAAAGACATAATAATTATACAAAAGGTAGTACAATTACTATGAGAAGTGGTACTTGTGATCAAGTATATTGTTCTATGATGGAAGGATGTCATTCTATTGCTAACCCTGATGTGTGTAGAGGATGTGCTTCATTCTACATAGGTGGAAGCAAAAAATATCCAAATCTTTATCCTAAATATCAAGCATATTATGAAAAAGCTATAGCATATTTAGTTGTTTCAAATGGTACCCCACATAATGCACACTATGTAAGTGATATTCAGAATGGATGGAAGAAAAAAGCAGATCAAGGTATGTTCTTTACACAAATTATTCAAGAAGAATATGAGGATGAGGGGGCAGAAGTAATTAAATGTTCTGATTTAAATAGTCCTGTAGAAACTCCTAAAACAGAAGATACTGAAACTAAAGTAGGTAACAAAAAAACAGATAAATATCCAAATGTTTCAGCTGATTTAGGTAATTATTATGGATTTGCTTATAAGGATCTTGGTGAAAATAAGAGAATAGAAATAAATCCGGATTGGATAGAAGCAAATTTAACAAAAATTAAACCAAAATGTTCTGATACAACATTTGCTAATATGGAATTTACAGTACATACTAAAGCTGTTGGCGCTTATCAAAAAGCATTTGATGGTGTATGTAAACTTCTTACAGAAGGAGTTAAAATTAGTAATGGAGATACATGTAAATATACTATGAGTGATTTGAAAGATGGAACTGCATTTATAGCAAGAAAAACTACGAATGGAGCTATTGATATTCATTCTTATGGTATTGCACAAGACTGGAATTATAGTCAAAAATATACAGTTAATGGTAAAACATATACACCATATAATACAAGAGAATTATCAGAATATTTAGATTTTGTAAATGCCATTGGTGGTAATGAAGAAAACTGTCAAAATGTAAACTACATTTTATGGTTAAAAGCATATAAAGATGCTGGATTTGAATGGGGTGGAAATTTTGGTAGAAATGGAAATAGTGGACAATATGATGGAAAACTATTTCAAATTAAATATGAATAGTAAGGAGGAATAGTAATGCATTTTAAAGATAGCAAAATAACATTTATTATTTTAGGAACAGTATTTGGATTGTTAATGCTCATTACTATTCCAATTATTATTAGTTCTAATAATAAATTAGATGAGGAATCATTTCCAGAATATAAAAAAATAGAAATAACTGAAGAAAGTGTTAAAGATGTTTCAAGTGAATCATATAAAGAAATAAAAGAACAACTTGAAAATGATACTTATTTTGCAAGGGAAGCAATGATTTCAAATTATAATAGTACAACATATACAAGTGCTGATTTAGAAAAAATGTTGTGGAATTTTATATTTTCATATTCATTAAAGAATAGAAAATATATGTCTTCTTTTGATGAAAATTCAGGCACATTCTGTATGAGAACTAAGTATGTTATAGATGCTTTTAAAGAGTTGTTTAATGCAAATATAACTACTGATATTGACTATCTTAGTGGATATGATGGTTATGTATATGTAAGAGGCAAAAAGTATTGCTTTGACTATGAACATGTTGCTAAAGATTATAATAATGATATATTGGTTGGAATAGATGGAATTAGTGTAAGAGATAATGTAGTAACAACAAATCTATATTTATATGAATACTATACAACTTTTGCTCCTGATGAATTAAGTTATATTACTGCATTAAAGAATAGTATTTATAATTCTAACTATAATAATGCTAATAATATTGTTATCAACAATTTGAATGGTAAAGTTACTCATAAACAATTACAATTTAAAATTTTAAATAATGGTAAACATTTTAAATATCAAATATTAGTAAGCAAAATGTTAGATTATTAGTGAAAAAAAACAAATTATAGTGTATAATATGATTGATTGAGGTGAAGTGCATGAAATTAAAATTTAGAGCTGAAGCAAAAGATATTGTTATATTTTTAATTTTTTGTGTAGTTTTATTATATTTTGTTGCAATTGCTGTTATTAATTTGAACAGTTTTGCTATGGAAGGAGTATTTAGAGGTTTAAATCCTTTTCCAGCTTTTGGAAGTGAATTTATAATACCTACAATTGTTTTCTATTTATTAGCATTACTTGCATTAATGTTAGCATGTTCTTCATACTTTTTTGAAAGAGAAGAGGGATTTGGAATTACTACTGAAAAGAAAAGTAAGAATGATGGTTATTCTAAATTAATGAGTGAAAAAGAAATGAAGAAAGATTATGGTATCAAAAAGATTCATTTAAAAGATGATACTTATGATGCAGGAGGTTTTCCAGTAATTAATAATGGTACAGATGCATGGGTAGATGATAGTGGACAACCTCACTCACTTATTATGGGTGCTTCTGGTTCAGGTAAAACTCAAGCATTCATGTTCCCTTTAATTAGAATATTAGGTCGTCATGGTGAAAGTATGATTGTAACTGACCCTAAGGGTGAGTTATATGAAAACTGTGGTGCGTTACTTAAAGAAAAAGGTTATAAGATTATATTAATAAATTTCCGTGATCCTAAAGAAGGAGCTGCATGGAACCCATTTAGTTATCCTTATAGAATTTATAAAGAGGGAAATGTAGATAAAGCAAATGAGCTATTACAAGACTTAGCTAGTAATATTTTAATAGATCCAAATAATAAAGCTGAACCTTTCTGGGAACAAACAGCATCAAACTTCTTTACAGGTTTGTCACTAGGTTTATTTGATGATGCAACTGAAGAAGAAATAAATATCAATAGTATAAATATGATGGCAGAAGTAGGAGAAGATAGAATTGGTTCTTCAAATTACATAAAAGAATATTTTAGAAGTAAAGGAGAGTTATCTCCAGCATATATTGCCGCTGCATCTTGTATAAATGCACCTAATGAAACACGTGGTGGTATTATGTCAACATTTAGAACAAAAACAAGAATTTTTTCATCACAAGAAGCACTTTCAGAAATGCTTTCTTATAGTGATTTTGATATTAGAGATATTGGTAAAGAAAAAACAGCTGTTTTCTTAAAAGTACATGATGAAAAAACAACATATCATGCACTTGCTACTATATTTGTAAAACAAGCATATGAAGCATTAATCGCAGTAGCGCAAACTTGTCCTGGTTTAAAATTACCTTATAGAACTAATTTTATATTAGATGAGTTTGCAAATATGCCAGCACTTAAAGATGTTGAAACTATGATTACAGCTTCTCGTTCAAGAAACATAAGATTTAGTTTTGTTATTCAAAACTTCTCTCAATTAAATAAAGTATACGGAAAAGATGTTGCTGAAACTATAAAAGGTAACTGTGGAAACTTTGTATATTTAATGAGTACAGAATTATCTGCTCTTGAAGAAATAAGTAAATTATTAGGTGATCAAAAACCTGCTAAAGCTAAAAAAGATGAACCAGCTCCTCCAATTAGACCATTATTTACTGTAAGTGATTTGCAAGCCTTAAAAGAAGGAGAAGTAATTATTAATAGATTTAGAAGTATGCCATTTAAAACAAAACTTACATATGATTATAAAATTGATTGGGGTAAAAAGTATGAAATAATGCCATATACACAGAGACCTCATCATGATGTTAAAGTTTTTGATTTAAAAGGTTATGTAACTAAATTAAAAGAAGAACAAGGTACTCCAATAGGTGGAGGAATGATGGGAGGTATGGGATTTAACTCTCCAATGGGTGGAGGAATGGTGCCTGGTATGGGAGGCATGGGAGGAATGGGAACTCCATTTATTCCTGGTGCATTAAATCCTGGTGCTCCAAGAGGAGCAATGCCTGCTAGTCTTGATGAATATGTTAAGAAACTTGATGAAAAGATTGCTGAACTTGAAAAGGAAGAAGCAGAAGAAAAAGCAAGATTAGAAAAAGAAAAGAAAGAAAAAGAATCTGTAAAAGAAGAAAAAGTAAAAACAAATGAAGAACTTCAAAATGAAATAAATGATATTTTTGATCATAAAGTAGAAGAAATAAAACAGGATGTGAAAAAAGAAATCAAACAAGATGTAAAGGATGTAAAAGAAGAACTTAAGGAAGATGTTAAAGACGTAAAAGAAGAAATAAAACAAGATGTTAAAGAAGTTAAAGATGAAGTTAAGAAAGATGTTGTTGATGATATTACAGATATATTAGATCATAATGTTGAAGAATCATATGAAGTAATTGAACCAACAAGGCCAAAGATAACTGAAGATCAAAAACCAACATATGAAGAACTTGAAAAGCCAAAAGTTAATATAGATGTTGATAGTGTTGTTGTAAATAATAATAATCATAATGAAGACTTCTTTGATGACTTTTTTGGAAGTGAAGGTGAATAGTTAACTATTCACCTTTTTTTCATATATTATATTGGTGATATTATGAAAATAATTGATGTTGGCAATAAATATACTTTTTTAGAAAGTCATATTAATGGAAGTATTAATATACCATATGATGAGTTAATTAATAATTATAGAATGTATTTAAATAAAGAAGAACACTATTATTTATATTGTAGAAGTGGAAAATTAAGTAAAAGAGCAGTTATGATTTTATCTTCTTTAGGCTATAAGGTGTTTAACTTGAAAATTTAATAATAAAATATTATAATTATGTCATGCATATAGTTATAGATTTTTTACAAAGTATAATTAATTTTATTGAAGGCTCTGGAGTGTTTGGAGTTGTTTTTGCTTGTGGACTTATTACTGTAGAATCAATAATTCCTATTATGCCATTAGTAGCATTTATCACAATTAATTTTATAGTACTTGGTAAAACATTAGGATTTTTTATATCTTGGATATTTACTATAATTGGATGTATAATGTCATATTTAATATTTAAAAATGGATTTGGGAATAAGTTTGATAATTTAACAGAAAATAAACAATTATTAAAAAAATATAAACATATGTTTAAAGATATATCAACAGGTAAATTATTATTAATAGTAGCGATGCCTTTTACTCCTGCTTTTATGGTTAATATAGCAGCTGGTTTAGTTAAAATGGATTTTAAAAAATATATAATAGCAATAATAATTGGTAAAGTTGCTATGGTATATTTTTGGGGATTTATAGGAGCTTCTTTTGTTGAAAGTATTAAAAATCCTATAATATTAGTTAAGATAGTTATTATTATGCTTTTAACATACATAGTATATTTAATACTAAATAAAGTATTTAAGTTAAATTAGGTGAATTATGATTAATATTTATAGAAAATGTGAAAAATCAATTGATAATAATTATGGTATTAAAACAATAGTAAGTTTAGATGAAATAAATAAACCTTTTTTAATGTGTATTTCATCTATGGAAGATGATAATTCAACATTTGGAATTATTAAAGAAGGAGCAAGAAGCTGTAGAGTAAGAACTACTGATGAACTATCTGGTGGTTTTAAAATAGATGAAATGAATGCGCTTTTTCTTGGATTTAGGGAAGACAAAAATGGTTTATTTAATAATTTAAGTGAAGTTTTATATGAACTAATAATTAAAAACAAAAATCTTTTAGCCATGAAAAAAGCAGCGAGAAGAATGAACTTTTTTGTATATTGTAATGCAATAAATGTGTATGCTCAAATAGAAAAAATGCTATATGAAAAATTAAAACAAGATGGAATCAAAGAAGAGGATATTAAAGATATCTTGTCTCAAATATCTATTGTTTCTATTGCTCCTAATAGTGATATAAATAATATAATGGCTTCAAAAGCTATATTTAAAGATGCTAATGATAGAGATGTATATGATTATATTTCAAAAACTGCTGAAAAAAGAATGAATCGTGATGGTAGAATGTCTACAGTTGGAGCAATAAATAATGGTGCTATTTATGCTTATTATGGAACAGGTGAACATGAATTAAAAGCGTATTTAAAAGATGAAAGCATTGCAAAAAGTTCTCTTTGTGCAATTACAAGTAAGTTTTTAGAAAATTCAATACAAAATGAAAATAGCGAAGAACTAATACCAATATCTAAAACTTTTATAATACCAATTTTAGTAAGAAATAATGGTGAATTTGCTGATGTAAAAAGTAAACTTCATGAACTTGACTCACAAATACAATATGGAAAAGTTGGAAAATATTCTGAAGAAGAAAATTATAGATTGTTAGAATTTGAAAAATCTTTAAAAAATGATACTCATAGACTTTAAAATGAAAATGAATTATAATTAATTAGGTGATAATATGAATTATGTAATAATAGGATTGTTAGTTATTGTAATTATTTTATTAATTATATTACTAGTTAGAAAAAATGATTATAGTGAAATTTCTGATAAACAAAATAGAACAGAAATAAACATTATAAAAGAAATTGGTGATTTTAAACATGAATTTTCTAGTGATATGAACAAAGACTTTAATGCTTTAAATGATAGGATTGAAAGAAAACTAAATTTAATGAATCAAAAAGTAAACGAGAAATTAGAGGACGGATTTGATAAAACAAATAAAACATTTAATGAAGTTATGGCAAGACTTACAAGAATAGATGAAGCTCAAAAGAAAATAGATGGTCTTGGAAATGAAATAGTATCATTAGAAAGTATTCTTACTGATAAAAAAAGTAGAGGTATCTTTGGAGAAGTTAATTTATATCATATATTATCTTCAATATTTGGAGAAAAGAATGATAAAATATATCAGACTCAATATAAATTGTCAAATGATACATTAGCTGATGCTATAGTCTTTGGTCCAGAACCATTAGGGACTATATGCATTGATTCTAAATTTCCACTTGAAAACTACAGAAGACTTGTTGAAAAAGGGATATCATCTAGTGAAAGAGATTTAAGAAGTAAATCATTTGAAAGTGATGTTAAAAAACATATAGATGCAATAGCAGATAAATATATAATAAATGGAGAAACAACTGATCAAGCAATTATGTTTTTACCTGCAGAAGCAATATTTGCAGAAATAAATGCATATCATACTAATTTAATCAAATATGCAGCAAGTAAAAAAGTATGGATAACATCTCCAACAACATTAATGAGTTTACTTACAATTATTCAATCAGTACTAATGGGACTTGAAAGAGATAAATATACATCAGTAATACATGAAGAATTAAATAAATTAGGAATAGAATTTGGTCGCTATAGAGAAAGATGGGATAAATTATCAAGAAGTATTCAAACAGTAAGTAGTGACGTTGAAAATATACATAAAACAACTGAAAAAATTACTAAAAGATTCGATTCAATTAACAATGTAAAAATTGAAGATGATAGTACTAATCTAATTGAATAGTAAAACTTTTTATATTTTTCACAATATTTTAACATATATAAAATAAAAGTTCTTTTAATTAAGAACTTTTTAATTTATAATTATAATAGGTGAATAATATGAAGAAATATATAAAATATATTTTGATAGTAATATTAATGATACCAGTATTTTTATGTGCAGAAACATATAGTGAAGCAGTAACAAAATCAAAGGAGATACTAGGAAGAGAAGAATATGTAAATACATATGAAAAATATATAAAGAAGATAGATGCGAGTACAGGAGGAGAACTAATAAGTCTAGAGGAATATAAACTAA
>CACWUS010000018.1 GCA_902764145.1 uncultured Erysipelotrichaceae bacterium
TGGTATACAGAAGAAATGCCATTTGTTGAAGCAGCTAGTATTGGAACAGAAAAAGTAATAAAAGATCATGCTACTATTGGAATTGTTGTAACAACAGATGGTTCTATTTTAGATATGTCTAGAAATAATTATATAAGTGCAGAAGAAAAAGTTATTAATGAACTTAAAAATATTAATAAACCTTTTATAGTTGTTATGAATACAACAAATCCTAATTCAAATGAAACAATTGCTTTAGTAAATGGAATGAAAGATAAATATAAGGTGCCCGTAATTCCAGTAAGTGTAGCTGACATGGGTGAAAGTGATATTGTAAATATTCTAAAAGAAGCTTTATATGAATTTCCTGTTGATCATATTGAATTTAATATACCAGATTGGGTAGGTGTACTTAATAATAATCATCCATTAAAACAAACATTTATTAATAAAATGAAAGAATCAATTGTAAATGTTGATAAATTAAGAGATGCTGAAAATATTAATTTAAATTTAGAAGATAATAGTGAAATTACAAAAGCATATATATCATCACTTGATACAGATAATAGCGAAGTAACTATTACACTAGAAGCAAATGAAGAATTATATAATCAAATTTTAAAAGATTTAGTTGGTGAAAATATTAATTCTAAAGGTGATTTATTAAAGATATTTCAAGATCTAAGCGAAGGTAGAGGAGAATATGAAAATATAAAAGGTGCATTAAAACAAGTATATCAAACTGGATATGGAATAGTACTTCCAAGAATAAAAGATATGAAATTAGATGAGCCTGAAATTATTAAACAAGGAAATAGATATGGAATTAAATTAAAAGCCAAAGCAGCTAGTATTCATTTAATAAAAGTAGATGTTGAAAGTAGTTTTGAACCTATTATTGGAAGTGAACTTCAAAGTAAAGAATTAATAGATCATATAATGAAAGATAAAGATAACCCAGATAAGATTTGGAAAAGTGAAATATTTGGAAGAAGTTTAGAAGATATAGTTGGTGAAAGTATTCAAGCAAAATTGTCACTTTTACCAGACACTTCTAAATATAAATTATCTAGTACAATTACTAAAATGGTTAATAAAGGAAGTAATAATTTAATAGCAATAGTCTTATAAAGACTATTTTTTTATTTGAAAAGAAGTGTTTATTAGTATTAATAGCTAATTATTATATTAGGAGGATAAACACATATTTATGAAATTTCAAAAAGATTTTTATAAAAATATAGAAAGCAATATAGAAAGAGCATTAAATAACAAAACCTCAAAGGGAGTATTAAAATTTGAGAAGCCAAAGTTAGCGGAGACAATAATTATTAAAATTTATTATGGAATTGATACTGAAGGTTGGAATAAGACTTTATCTGATGATGATATAAGACACATGTTAAAAGAACATAGTAATCCAATTAAAGAAGCTAAAAAAGATCAGATTGCTATAACAAAAGAGGATATTATCAATATTCCTGATATTATTAATAATTATGATAGTATAGAAAAAGGAAACAGAAATGGAAAATATAATACAATTAGGTATATTAAAAATTATTATGATAACATTACATATCTAGTTGAAGTTATATTGGATGATCAAAAATTATTGCAAATAAAAACGATGTGGAAAAAATCTACTATCAAGACTAGTGTTCATTAAAACTCTAGTCTAACGGCCAAACCGGACAATAGCATGACTACCACATCAATGTATATAATTTATCATGAATTGACTTGAAAGTCAACAATGTTAAATTATCTATAAAATATTTTATGAATATTAGGAGGATAAATGCACAAATATATAAAATATTATAAATTTGGTTATGAAGAGGGAATTAAAGATGCATATAGGGATTATCTAAATAATAAAAGAAAGAAATTTAAAAAAGTTAATAAAAAAGAAGTTATATCTAAATTATATGATTTAGGTTATATTGATGGATATAGAAAAAATATAGAATATCTCTTTAATTTAAAATAAAAATATTGTATAATTTATTTATAATAAGGAGTTAGATATGAATAAGAATAGAAAAGGTTTTACTTTAATGGAATTACTAGTAGTAATTGTTATTGTAGCTGTAGTAGGTGTTGGTGCTAGTATTTCATTTAATAATATAAATGATTCAACTGCACAAGTTGAACTTGAAAACAAATATATGGAAATACAAAGAGCAGCAACTTTATATTTGGATTTGCATAATTCATCTTTAGATACATTTATAGAAAATAAAGAAATGTATATGAAATTATATGTTTTAAAAGAATTAAATTATATTAATGATATGGAAAATCCTGTTACTGGAGATGATATTAGTTTAGATTATTATGTTAAAACATATATACCTAGTGATGGTAAAAAAGTAGATACTTGTATTTTAAGTATTGATTTAGTTGGTACAGAAACATGTATAGCTAATAGTAAAGGTAAAAGATGTGGTTGCTGTGATTTGGCTGATAATCCAACATTAAATCCAAGCTGCTAGTTACAGGTGCTTTTATGGAAGAAGAAAATAAAATAGCTGATAATAAAATAGATAATGATGCATCTTATTCTGAATATAGAAAAAAGTTAGAAGATTATAATAATAAAATTGATGCTGAAAAAGACAAAATTAAAGATTTAGAAGATATTGAAGATTTATATGTATCATTAAATAAAAGTATTAATGAATGCGTAAGTATATTAAGAGATTCAGTAAAAGGTAAAAATGTTACTAATAAATTAAATGCTATAGAGGAAAATAATGCTATTAATCTTAACAAAACAATAAGTGACATTGATATTAAGAGAAATGATATTAAAAATAATATTGTTTTGTTAAATAATGAAAAAGATAAGTATGAAGAGAATTTTAGAGAAAAAAATACTACAGAAGAAGGTGAATAGTTTTGGAAGAAATACTAAATCAAATATCTAATGGAGTTCCAGGAGTATATAGTTTTTTTTATGATGGTTGTGAATATAAAGCTGTAGTAGGTGATATAGCTCCAGGAAATCCAGTTGGAATAACTGTTCATGGTGGAGGAGCAGGTGGTGGATATAGTGATACTTTACACGAACAAAGAGCATTACTTGATGGACAAACAATCGATGAGGCACTTAAAAGTGGAACATATAATATAACTGGACAAAACCAAATTGATATATTCCCAGTTTCTTTTGAAGGTTATCATAATTATCCAAACGGGCCTACAAGAATAACAAATTTAGTTTCAGGTATTGCAAATACTATAACAGATTCTTTAGGTAATCCAATTGTTTATATGCCAGAAGGACATAGTGCAACTTGTAGAAGTACCATTAAAAATGCAATGCTTTATGCTGAAAGAGGTGGAACGGCAGAACAAATAATTGCATTGTCAATAGATCCAGCTCAAAATTCTAGTACAACATATACTGAAGAAGATGTTAAGTTTATGCTTGATCATAATATTACAGTATTACAAGTAAGAGGTAATACAATGTGTGGAGACATGCAAGATGCTATTAATAAAGGTATGCCTTTCATAGATGTTAAACTTACACTTTTAGATGGAAATGGTCATGAACCATCAGATTTTTGGGTTAAACATAGAGTGCCTAGAACAATGCTAGGGGATTTTGACTATTCAGATATAGCAAATGGAACATTTTCTTGGGCTGATGTTTTTGGAGTAGATGAAAATGGTAATTATCCTGAATATTATGATGATTATAATAATTATACATATAGAATAAAAACTACAGTTGTCGTATATAATGTACCTGGTTTTAATAATAAAGAAGAAGTTCCACTAGAAGTTTTGGATAATTATTTTAGTTCACTTGTAATGAGTGATGAAGAATATTTGGAACTTGAATTATCAAATATGAAATCAGCTATACTTAAAGCAAAAGCTTTATCTTCTGTAACTAGTTATTTTCCTAGTTATAGTACTACTATAATTCCATCTAGTGTTCCTAGTTCTATAAATAATATTATTGTATATAATGATACTGTTATTAATAGAGCACTTGAAGCATTAGAAAAGATAGAAGCAGCTAAAGAAAGTTATGAGTTAGTAGATAGAGATTTATATTTAAGAGCAATTGATTCACTTAATTCATTAGAACTATTAACTCCTGCTGTTATTCATGAAGATACTACTTTAGAAGAAAATCCTAATACCACTTCAGAGATAGGTAATGAATCTCCTAATTCTACACGAACTAACAATCCTCCAAATTCAAATAATTATATAAATCCACCGGTTAATAATAATACAAACAATGAAAATAAATCAAATAATACAAATGACGAAAAAACATCAAATACTGATAGTAAAACAGATACAACTAAAGAAGAAAATACAAATCCAGAAGGTGTAGGAAATAATAATGAAAAAACACCAAGTGAAAATCAAAATACTAACAAACAATCTAAATTTGTAAGTGATGACTCATATATAGAAAAATTAAATAAAGATGTTGATGATAAAGAAATAACAAAACCAACAAACAAAGTGAATAAAACAATACCATCTAAGGCTAAAACTACAGCAAAGAAATCAACAAGTAAGTCAACAACATCAAAAACACAATCAACTAAGTCAGTTGTATTTGCTCCTGAAAATGAAGTTATTGATAATGAACCTATTAATAGTGAAAGTGATGTAAATACAGATTATGGTACTGATTATTTTGAAGATATTCCTCTTGATGTTCCTGTTGAAGTTACACCTGAAGTAACACCAGAAGTAACTCCTGAAAAAGTAACTCCATCAAATGATGCAGATATATTAAAAACAATTGGTATAACTGCAGGAATAGGAGCAGGAATAGGTGCTGTTGCTTATGGAGTAAATGAGCAAATAAAGAAAAAAGATTATGAAGATGGATTTGATTATTCATACTCTAAAGGCCCTGAAAAAAGTGATTATTTAGAACAAGAATCACAAACAAGTGAATACTCTCCATATGCAGAAATACCAACTGATGAAATTGGGCCATATAATGTTGATAAAGTAAGTGCTGGAGGTGAAGAATAATGACTAGAGTTGCTAGTAGCGAATTAAGTGAATTAAAATCTAATAAAACTTTAAATGATTTGGAACCTCTAAGCCAAGCATTAAAAGATGCAGGCAAAATATTTGATAATTTTGCCACATATTCAAATAGACGTTTAAAAGGTGAAGGATATGATGCTATTAGAGTAGTTGCGTCATTTGTAGCAACCTCTTTTGATAAAATTGCTACCCTAGATTTAAATGCTCATGACAACATAATTGATGGAACTGATAAATTGATTGGATTTATGGGAGAATATTCAAAATTAGATGATAAAAATCTAGAACATTTAGGCAATGGTCTTAGATATACTGGTACTCAAATTGGTATGGTAGAATCAAGAATTAGAAAAGGTGAATATGAAGGGGATGAACTAAATAGTGCATATAGGCAACTAGAATATTGGCGTTCTGCATATAATGAAATATTAAAAGAATATGAAAAATTAAGAGATTTAGCTGGTATGAATTCTTCAACTGGCAGTTGTATAGAAAGTATTAGTTCAGATATTGCTAGTTTAAGAACAATACTTGTAGATAATTGGCACTAATATTTAGTGCTTTTTTATTGTTAAATATAAAATAATATTGTATAATATTCATGATTTTTTGCACATTAATAAAGAGGTGTATTATGGATAAAATAATTATTAAAAATGCTAGAGAAAATAATTTAAAAGGTATTGATTTAGAACTTCCTAAAAATAAATTAATTGTTATGACTGGAGTTAGTGGTAGTGGTAAATCTAGTCTTGCTTTTGATACTATTTATGCTGAAGGACAAAGACGTTATGTAGAAAGTCTAAGTGCATATGCTAGACAATTTTTAGGAAATATGAATAAAAGTGAAGTTGATAGTATAGAAGGACTTAGTCCAAGTATCTCAATTGATCAAAAATCTACTAATAAAAATCCTAGAAGTACTGTAGGTACAATTACAGAAATATATGATTACTTAAGACTTTTATTTGCACGTATAGGTGTTCCATATTGTAAAAATCATAATATACCTGTTCAAAGTCAAAGTATAGAAGAAATGACAAATAAAGTTTTAGAACTAGAACTTGGTACTAAAATAGAAATATTATCACCTGTTGTTCATGGTGAAAAAGGAACTCAAAAAGATTTACTTGAAGATTTAAGAAAAGATGGATTTGTTAGAGTAAAAATAGATGGTGAAAATTATGATTTAAATGATGAAATAACTCTTGAAAAAAACAAAAAACATAATATAAATGTAGTTATAGATAGACTTTCAATTAAAGAAGACTCTCGTTCTAGAATTTTTGAATCTATTGAAACATCTACTAAAATGGCAAACGGAAAAGTTGTAATTAATATAATTGGAGAAAAGGAAATTGTATTTAGTGAAAACTATGCATGTCCATTGTGTGATTTTAGTATTCCTGAACTTGAACCAAGATTATTTTCATTTAATAGTCCATTTGGAGCTTGTCCTCATTGTAAAGGACTTGGAGTTAATAAACATATTGATGAAGATATATTAATACCTGATAAATCTAAATCTATTATGGATGGAGCAGTAGTTTCATTTCAAAGTGGTGAAACACTAAACATTTATTATAAAAAATTAAATCTTGTTGCTAAACATTATAATATTGATTTATATAAACCAGTTAAAGATTTAACTAGAGAAGAACTTGATATTATTCTTTATGGATCAAAAGAAAAATTGGATTTAACACTTACTACTAGAAGCGGTAGTACTCTTAAGAGCTATGATTATTTTGAGGGAATAATAACTAATTTAGAAAGACGTTATATGGAAACCACAAGTAGTGCTATTAGAGAGTGGATTGAAAGATATATGACTGATTTACCATGTCCTGTGTGTCATGGAGCCAGACTAAAAGATGAAGCGTTAAGTGTAAGAGTTGGTGGTAAAAACATTATAGAAGTAACTGATTTAAGTATTAGAAATTTAATTGATTATTTTGATAAACTAAAACTTAATAAAGAGCAAGAAGAAATATCACTTTTAATTATTAAAGAGATTAAAGAAAGATTAAATTTTCTAAAGAATGTAGGTCTTGAATATTTAACACTTTCTCGTGAGGCAGCAACATTATCAGGAGGAGAGGCACAAAGAATTAGACTAGCTACTCAAATAGGAAGTAGACTATCTGGTATTCTTTATGTACTTGATGAACCAAGCATTGGACTTCATCAAAGAGATAATGAAAGATTAATTAATTCATTAAAGGAAATGAGAGATTTAGGAAATACACTAATAGTTGTAGAACATGATACTGAAACAATGATGAATGCAGATTATATAGTCGATATAGGCCCAAAAGCTGGAAATGAAGGTGGATACCTAGTTTGTGCTGGTAGTGTTGAAGATATCATGAACTGTAAAGAATCAATTACTGGGGACTATTTAAGTGGAAGAAAAAGAATAGAAGTACCTAAAAAAAGACGTAAAGGGAATGGTAAAAGTATTAAAATTACTGGTTGTAGGGAAAATAATTTAAAGAATATCAATGTAGAATTTCCACTTGGAAAGTTTATATGTGTAACTGGAGTTAGTGGAAGTGGTAAGAGTACTTTAGTTAATGAAATACTTGGTAAAACATTATCAAATGTAATAAATAGAAGCAAAGAAAAACCAGGAAAATATAAATCTATTAAAGGACTTGAAAATGTAGATAAAGTAGTAAATATAACACAAGATCCAATAGGTAGAACTCCAAGAAGTAACCCTGCTACATATACTGGAGTGTTTGATTCAATAAGAGAAGTATTTGCAGAAACTCGTGAGTCTAAGATAAGAGGATATGATAAAAGTAGATTTAGCTTTAATGTAAAAGGTGGAAGATGTGAAGCATGTTCAGGAGATGGTGTTAAAAAAATAGAAATGCATTTTCTACCTGATGTGTATGTTCCATGTGATGTATGTAATGCTACTAGATATAATAAAGAAACTTTAAAAGTTAAATTTAAAGGACTTAATATAGCAGAAGTATTAGATTTAAGAGTTAGTGATGCATTAAAAGTATTTGAAAATGTTCCAAAAGTATATAAAACTCTTAAAATAATGGATGAAGTAGGGCTTGGATATGTACAACTTGGTCAAAATGCTGTTACATTATCGGGTGGTGAAGCATCACGTGTTAAGCTTGCTAAAGAGCTTCAAAAGAAACCTACTGGAAAAAGCGTATTTATTTTAGACGAGCCATCAACTGGTCTTCATCAAGATGATATTAAAAGATTATTAGAAATATTAAATAGAATAGTAGATAATGGAGATACTGTTATTGTTATAGAACATAATTTAGATATTATAGCAGTTTCAGATTATATTATTGATTTAGGTCCAGAAGGTGGAGACTTTGGTGGTGAAATAGTAGCCAAAGGAACACCTGAAGAAGTAGTGAAAGTTAAAGAAAGCTATACAGGACAGTACCTAAAAGATATATTGAAAAAATAATACCTATTTGATATTATAAATTGGGGGATGAAAATATGGTTGAATACAAAAGATTATTATTTTTAAGAAAAAATACTACTTTAGATTTAGTTAATTACATAAAAGTAAAAAAATTAAGAAGAGAAGCAGAAGAAACACAATTTCTTATAAATAAACTAGAAAATTGTCAATTAGGAGTAGATTACTCTAAAGCAGATGAGTATGAATATGAAAAGAGATTCAGTATCTGGATGGCTAACTTATATACTTTATGGACAAAACATGGTGATGGATTAGATTTGTTTGATTATGCCTTAATTGCTTTAGATCAAAATATTAGTATAGAAGAAGAGGAAAAATATGAAAGAATCCATAAGCAAAGAATTAAGTAATTTTGAAGAAATAATTAAAAATTTGTCATTAAAATCAAGTGACTTTGTAATTAAAATTGTACTTGCATTAATAGTTATGATAATAGGCTTTAGAATTATTAATGTAATTGAAAAAAGACTTAAAAAGCCACATAAATTATCTAAAATTGACCCTAGTGCTAAGGGATTTATTATTAGTTTTGTAACAATTGCATTAAAAGTTATATTAATGATTGTAGTACTTTCAATAGTAGGAGTACCAATGGCTTCACTTGTAACTGTTGTAGGTTCTTGTGCAGTAGCTATTGGACTTGCTCTTCAAGGAGGACTATCTAATATAGCTGGTGGTTTAATGATATTAATATTTAAACCATTTAAAGTAGGAGATTTTATAAGTGCTAATGGAATGGATGGTACAGTTAAAACTATAACTATGTTTTATACAACAATTACAACTATAGATAACAAAGTAATACAACTACCAAATGGTAATTTATCTAATACAAGTATTATTAATTATTCTGCTAATCCTACAAGAAGAGTAGATATTGATATATCAGTTTCATATAATAGTGATATTGATAAAGTTAAAAAAATAGTTAATGAAATAATAAATAAACATGGATTAATACTACAAGATGAAGATAAATTTGTAAGGCTTAAATCTCATGCAGAAAGTGCTTTAATATTTACTCTTAGAGTATGGACTAAAACGAGTGATTATTGGACAGTATATTTTGATTTAATGGAACAAATCAAAAAAGAATTTGATAAGAATAAAATAGAAATACCATATAATCAACTTGATGTACACGTTATAAAGTAATATAGAAATATATTACTTTTTTTGTTATAATTATACTAGGTGATAAAGAGTATGAAAAAAAGAGTAGGATTTACTCTAGTAGAATTACTAGCTGTAATAGCAATACTAGCAATATTAGTAATAATAGCACTTCCAAATGTAATGGGTATGTTTAATAGTGCAAAAAAGAGTACGTTTTTAACAGAAATTAAAAAAATATATAGAGGAGCAGAACAAGAATATGTAAAAGATGCATTTACAACGTCTGGTTCAAAAATATATGCAAAAGCAAAGAATAAATGTTCAAAAGAACTTGATATGAGTATTAGAGATGATCTTGAATATTTTATAGAAATAAATAGTAGTGGAAAAGTAATAAGATTCTATGCTCATGATAATTATGAACATGAAGGGTATATGACAATAAATGATATTACTGATGCAGAAGATGTATCACAGACTTCAGAGAAAATATCAATATCATGTGATAATATTGACTTTGTAGAACAAAATGTACTTGCTAAATTTATAACAGGAAGTGAAATAAATATAAGAATGAAAACACTTGCTGGAAACACTAATCCTACAAATGAAACTATTAATGAAAATATAACAGCAATAATAAGATCAGATACACAGCCAAGTGAAGAAAATAAACAAAGTATAAATATAGTATCAACAAGTGATTCAACAAAACCAATATATATGTGGTATCAAGATGGAACAATATACTATTATAGTGAAGAAGAACATCCATCACTTAATAAAGATTCATCTAATGCATTTAGATATTTAACTAAATTATCAGATATAAGTGGACTATCAAATTTTGATACAAGTCATGTAAGAAATTTTGAACGTTTGTTCTATGGATGTTCATCAATAAAAAATTTAGAACCAATAAAAAATTGGAATACAAGTAAAGTAACAAATATGCGCACTATGTTTGCGGGAAAAAATCCTTACTACAATAATATATTAAGTTTAGAACCACTTTCAAATTGGAAAACATCAAGAGTAACTAATATGAGGGGGATCTTTCAAGCAAATATTGGCTTTGAAAGTTTAAAAGGGCTTGAAAATTGGGACACTTCAAATGTCACTACTATGGAAGGTATGTTTTTATTCAAAGAAAGCAATTTGAGTAAATTAAAAGATATATCAGCACTTAGAAACTGGAATACAAGTAAAGTTACAAATATGTCTGGAATGTTTCAAGAAAATGTAAGTTTGGAAAGTTTAGAAGGACTCGAGAACTGGGATACATCTAATGTTACTAATATGTTAGGTATGTTTTTAGGAACAAGTGAATATTCAATGCATATAAAAAGCTTAAAGCCATTATCAAGATGGAATACATCTAATGTTACAGCAATGAATTCTATGTTTCAAGGTAATATAGATTTAGAAAATTTAGAGGGACTCGAAAATTGGAACACATCAAATGTAGAAGATTTTATTTACATGTTTTCAAATTGTAATAATTTAAATGAAATAAATATAAGCAATTTTGACATGAGTAAAGCTAAATTCTATCCTGGCAGAATTGACAATAAGAATGGCTTAGCTGAAAATGGAGCTAAATTATTTAGTAATTCTGTAAATAATATAGAAAAATTAGTTACACCAAAATATTATCCATCTGATTCCAATTTATATATTAATTTACCTATAACAATGTATGATAGTAATGGTAATATATATACGAGACTTGATAATACTACTCCAAAACAAATTACATTATATAATGAAGATCCAAGGAAACAATAATAATATATAAATATGCAAATTAAGTATAGTTTACACTATACTTTTTTTATTGTATAATTATATTATGTATATAGATAGGCAAATAAAGAAAGAAATTGTAACTATTATTGTTTTAGTATTAATTGTATTAATGCTATTTTTTGGTGTGTCTTATGCATATTTTATAGTAATTGATACAGGTGAAAATAATAGAGTTAATATTGGAGACTTAGAAGTTACTTTTTGTGATACAGAAGTTTGTAAAAAAGAATTTGAAAGTTTTGGACAAATAATAGGAACAAAAATTGTTGATGGTAAAAAAGTAATAGATGGTATATATCCATATAGTAGTGATATAGAAGCTATTTCTGAAACACCATATATATTTAATATCAAAAATACTGGTTCATTAAAATCATATTTAACAATTAAATTAAATGAAGAAGAAGATTATCCTGATGGATATGAAAAATTAACTAATAAATATTCAAATTATATAAATATAGCCATCAGTAATTGTAATAATAAAGTAAATAGAGAAAATGTTAGTGTCATGAAATATGGTTTATTAAAAGATAATATAATATTAAAAGATGAGTTGCTTATGAGTGGAGAAGATAAAACTTATTGTTTATGGACTTATTTGAGTAATGATACTCCTAATGAAGCACAGAGCACTTATTTTATAGCTAATTTGGATTTTAGTGCTGAATATAAGCCTAAATAAAAAATAGAGTTTAAAAAACTCTTTTTTTATGG
Organism: uncultured Erysipelotrichaceae bacterium; assembly: GCA_902764145.1. Lineage (GTDB taxonomy): Bacteria > Bacillota_I > Bacilli_A > RF39 > UBA660 > CAG-1000. Next base: position 12,137 of record CACWUS010000018.1, read on the forward strand.
TAAAATCTTTGTTATGGAAAGAGAAAAGATTAAAAATTTTTGTATAATAGCTCATATAGATCATGGTAAGAGTACTCTAGCAGATAGAATACTCGATGTTTGTGGTGCTGTATCTGAAAGGGAAAAGAAAGATCAGATACTTGATTCTATGGACCTTGAACGTGAACGTGGAATTACTATTAAATTAAATGCAGTAGAACTACATTACAAGGGTTATACTTTACATTTAATAGATACACCAGGGCACGTCGACTTTAGTTATGAAGTTTCTAGAAGTCTTGCTGCATGTGAAGGTGCAATATTAGTAGTTGATGCTACACAAGGAATAGAAGCACAAACTCTTGCTAATTTATATTTAGCACTTGATGCTAATCTAAAAATAATTCCTGTTATTAATAAAATTGATTTACCAAATGCAAATCCTGAAAAAGTTAAAGATGAACTAGTTAATACTATTGGATTTGAGAGAGATGAGATATTATGTGTATCTGGTAAAACTGGAGAAGGTGTTCCTGAATTATTAGATGCATTAGTTGAAAGAATACCTAGTCCTAAAAGTGAAAGTGACAAATTAAGAGCATTAATATTTGATAGTTATTTTGACCCTTATAAAGGAGTAGTTGTACTTGTTAGAATTGTTGATGGAAAAGTTAGGGTTGGGGATAAGATAAGGTTTATTAATTCAAATGCTGTATATGAAGTATTAGAACTTGGTAAACATACTCCTCATGAATTAAAGAAAAATGAACTTTGTGCTGGGGAAGTTGGATTTCTTAGTGCATCTATTAAAAGTATAACTGAAGTAGAAGTAGGGGATACTATATGCATAGATGGCGAAAAGGTAGAAAGTCTTCCTGGTTATAAGCCTATGAAACCAATGGTTTTTTCTGGAATATATCCAGTTGATAGTTCTAAATATAATCAATTAAAAGAAGCACTTTTAAAGCTTAAATTAAGCGATGCATCCCTCGTTTTTGAACCTGAAACTAGTGTCGCTCTTGGATTTGGATTTAGATGTGGTTTTTTAGGACTATTACATATGGAAATAATAGAAGAAAGAATTGAAAGAGAATTTGATATAGATATTATTGCTACTAGTCCAAGTGTTATATATGAAGTAATATTAAGTGACTCTAGTAGTATTATGATAGATTCACCATCTAAAATGCCAGAAGCAACTAAAATATCAAAAATACTAGAACCTTTTGTAAGAGCAAATATATATGTTCCAAGTGAATATATAGGTCCAATAATGGAATTATGTCAAGATAAAAGAGGAATATATAAAGGAATGTCATATATAGATGAAACAAGAGTTAATATAATTTATGAACTTCCTTTAAGTGAAATTGTATATGATTTTTTTGATAAACTTAAAAGTTATACAAAAGGATATGCTTCATTTGATTATGAATTTATTGGTAATTATGAAAGTAAGTTAGTTAAAATGGATATATTATTAAATGGTGAAATAGTTGATGCATTAAGTGTTATTGTTCATAAAGATTTTGCATATAAAAGAGGTAGTGTTGTTTGTAAGAACTTAAAGAAAATTATACCAAGGCAAATGTTTCAAGTACCAATTCAAGCTGCTATTGGAACTAAAATAATTGCTCGTGAAGACATATCAGCTATGAAGAAAAATGTACTTGCTAAATGTTATGGTGGAGATGTATCACGTAAAAGAAAACTATTAGAAAAACAAAAAGAAGGTAAAAAGAGAATGAAACAAGTAGGTAGTGTTTCTATCCCACAAGAAGCATTCTTAACTATACTAAGTACTGATCAAATGGAATAATTATTGAAAGAAAGTAAGAGAATCATTGATAGTGGTTCTATCATTAGATTCAACTAACTTACTTTCTTTTATTTCGTCTGTAGCAACTGTTTCTTTCTTTTTAAATAAGCTTTTTTCACGAGTAGCATATGGCTTTATTTCTCTATATACTGGTATTGATTTTTTAATAACATTTAGTGTTTTATTTGTTGTACTAATAATACTTGAAAACTTTATATTTTTAAGTATATTAAATATATTTGTATTCATATTATCACCTAATATAATATATGAAAAAAGTAACAAATATTATAAAAAAATATTTTTATTTTGAAATTAATATGTTATAATCTTTGTATAGAATAGGAAGGAAGGTTTTGTTATGGAAGAAAATAAAAATAATAATCCTGATAATAATATAGAAAAACCAACTGAAAATAATGAATCTGGTGGTATCATAAGTACAACTGGAGAAGGATTCAAAGAAATAGCTAGTGGTATTTCATCAAAACTTTCTAAAAAAAATAAAAAAGATGAGGAACAAAGTATTTCAGAAGCAGTAGCATCTGGTAACTATGGTGGGTCTATTAATAGCTTAGCTAGTGGAGAAGGCATAGTTAAAAAGCTATCTAAGAAATTAAATGACATGTATGAAAACTTTGGACCTGTTAAACAAGCTCGTGAAAAAAGAGAAGCTTCTTTAGTTCCAATTAAATTAAATCCTGAAGTAGATGGAGTTAGAAGTGAAGAAAAGGTTGTTTATAAATATGTTGCTAGAAATGCAGATGGAAAAGTAATTACTGATTATTTTCCTGCATTTTCTAAAATGGATGTATATTCATACTTGCAAGATCAAAAAATGATTGTATACGAAATATCTACAAATAAAGGAGTTAGCTTCTTACATTCTGAATCAGGTTCATTTAAGAAAAAGATGAGTACAAAAGATTTGGTTTTCTGGTTAGCTCAATTGTCAACATATATTAAAGCTGGTATTCCTTTAACTGATGCAGTTAAAGTACTTGCTCAACAAGATAAAAGAAAAAAATATAAAACATTATATGATTCATTAATATATGAACTTACAACTGGTCAAGCATTTTCAGAAGCTTTAAGACGTCAAGGAGGTGCTTTTCCACCATTACTTGTAAATATGGTTAAATCATCAGAAATGACAGGTAGTGTAGAAAAAACTCTTGATGAAATGAGTGAATATTATCAAGAAATATTAGATACTAGAAAGAGTATTATTAGTGCAATTGCATATCCATCAGTAGTATTAGTATTTGCTATTGGTATTGTTGTATTTATGCTTACTTATATAGTTCCTAAATTTGTTGATGTTTATGCATCTATGGGTAGTGAAATAAATGCAATAACTCAAATCTGTTTAGATTTATCAGCATTTTTAAAAACTAAATATACTTATATATTATTAGCAATTATAATTCTTGTATTTGGATTTAGATATTCATATAAATATGTTAAATCATTTAGAACATTCATGCAAAGATTATTTATGCATTTACCTGTAGTAGGTAAACTAATAATTGCTAAAGAGATGTCAATGTTCTCAAGAACATTTGCATCCTTACAAAAAAACAATGTATTACTTACAGATAGTATTGATATTTTATCTAAAATAACAACAAATGAAATTTATAAAGATTTGATGCTTAGAACTATAAATAATTTAATTAAAGGTAATAAAATGAGTGAAACATTTGCTGATCACTGGGCTATACCAGAAATAGCATACTTTATGATTGTTACTGGTGAATCTACTGGTGAACTTGCTGAAATGTTAGATAAAGTAGCTGATTATTATCAAAAAGAACAAAAAAGTACAGTTGCTTCTATTAAAACATTTATTGAACCAGTTATGATTATTTCATTAGCTGTAGTTGTTGGTTTTATATTAGTTGCAATATTAGTACCAATGTTTGATATGTATAATCTTGTATCATAATTTACAAGGGGGATTTATGGAAGTTATTATATGTATATGGTTAGGATTAATTGGTGCAATTATGGGAAGTTTCCTTGGTTGCATGGGTTATAGAATACCAAATAAAATAAAAACTACTTATCCAAGTAGTTTTTGCTCTAGTTGTAATAAACCATTAAAATGGTATATGAATATTCCAATATTTTCATATATTATTCAAAAAGGAAGATGCGTTTATTGTAAAGAAAAAATAGGTATAATATATTTTATATGTGAAGTATTAGGTCTTATATTATTTCCACTTAATTATATATTGTTCGATTTTGATTTAAATTTCTTTATATCTACAATATTAACTTGTGTTTTAATTACAACTATAGTAAGTGATTTTAAATATTATTATATTTCAGATAGAGTACTTATTGTATCAGGGTTATGTTTACTAGTTGTATTATATATATTTTTAAGTACCAGTGACTTTTTAATGAGACTTGTTAGTGCAGTTATATTATTTCTTGTTATGATAGGACTTAAAATACTTGGAAACTCAATGTTTAATAAAGAATCATTAGGCGATGGTGATATTAAACTAATGGCTGTAATTGGTCTTGCATTAGGATTATTAAATAGTTTTATAGGATTATTCTTTGCTGCATTTATTGGATTAATATTTTCACTTATAACAATTAAAAAGAATAAAGAAGGAATAATTCCATTTGGACCATTTATATTGATTGGTGCTTTGATTGTAATATATTTATCTAATATTATAACTCCTTATATAAATAGTTTGTTATCTTTATAAATAATAATGTAAATGCCAATATAAAGAGAAGAAATTCTCTTTTTTTGTGTTATAATTATACTAGGTGATAAAGAGTATGAAAAAAAGAGTAGGATTTACATTAGTAGAATTACTAGCAGTAATAGCAATACTTGCAATATTAGTAATAATAGCACTTCCAAATGTAATGGGTATGTTTAATAATGCTAAAAAAAGTACGTTTTTAACAGAAATTAAGAAAATATATAGAGGAGCAGAACAAGAATATGTAAAAGACGCATTTACAACATCAGGAAATAAAATATATGCAAAAGCAAAGAACAAGTGTTCAAAAGAACTTGATATGAGTATTAGAGATGATCTTGAATATTTTATAGAAATAAATAGTAGTGGAAAAGTAATAAGATTCTATGCTCATGATAATTGAAATGACAATAAATGATATAACTGATGCAGAAGATGTATCACAGACTTCAGAAAAAATAACAATATCATGTGATAATGTAGACTTTGTAGAACAAAATGTACTTGCTAGATTTATAACTGGAAGTGAATTAAATATAAGAATGAAAACACTAGCTGGTGATAGTAATCCTACAAATGAAACTATTAATGAAAATATAACAGCAATAATAAAATCAGATACACAGCCAAGTGAAGAAAATAAACAAAGTATAAATATAGTATCAACTAGTGATTCAACAAAACCAATATATATGTGGTATCAAGATGGAACAATATATTATTATAGTGAGGAAGAACATCCATCACTTAATAAAGATTCATCAAATATATTCAGATATTTAACTAAATTATCAGATATAAGTGGACTATCTAATTTTGATACAAGTCATGTAAGAAATTTTGAGCGTTTATTCTATGGATGTTCATCAATAACAACAATTGAACCTTTAAAGAATTGGAATATATCTAAATTAAATAATATGAGAGCTATGTTTGCTGGAAAAGATGACTATACAATACATATAACAGACCTAACTCCTCTTAAAAATTGGAACACAAGCAAAGTAACAAGTATGAGAGCTGTATTTCAGGGAAATGTTAATCTAGAAAGTTTAGAGGGACTCGAAAATTGGAACACATCAAATGTAACTACTATGTATGGTATGTTTATGGGAAATTATAAATATAATATGCATATAAAAAGTTTAAAGCCATTATCTAAATGGAATACAAGTAAAGTAACAGATATGCAAGGTATGTTTCAAGAAAATGTTGATCTAGAAAGTTTAGAGGGACTTGAAAATTGGGATACATCTAATGTTACAAATATGCAAGGTATGTTTTTAGGATTTGATCAAAATATAATGCATATAAAAAGTTTAAAGCCATTATCTAAATGGAATACTTCAAAAGTTATAAATATGTCTGGAATGTTTCAAACAAATGTGGATTTAGAAAATTTAGAGGGACTCGAAAATTGGAACACATCAAATGTAGAAGATTTTGATAATTTATTTTATAATTGTAGAAATCTTGTTACTGCTGATTTAAGTAACTTTGATATGAAAAATGTTAAATATTTTCCGGGCAGAGTTAATCTAAGTGGAAATTTAGCTGAAAATGGGGCTCATATATTTGGTGGCGATATGCAAAATCTAAATAAAATAATAACCCCTGCCTATTATTCAACTGATACTAATTTATATATTGGGTTACCTATAAAAATGTATGATAGTGAAGGAAATGCATATACAAGACTTGATAATACATCACCAAAGCAAACAGAATTATATAGTGTAAATCCAAAAGGATAAAAATTTGTATATTAAAAGAACTAATTCAAATGAATTAGCTCTTTTTATTTCTTTTGTACAAGTACCATTGAACCAATAGGATAATTTTCAAATATATATTTACTTGCTTCTACTGGTACTCTTACACAACCATGAGAACCAAATTGATGGTAAGATTCATTTCCATAGTTTTGTTCATCATCTCCGATTAAGTCATGTACTCCTTCACCATATTCGTTATATGCAATCCAATAGTTAGCGTATGATCCTCTATATGTTGTAAATTCCCAGTCTTTTGCTTTCCAATCTATATCGAAAGCTCCTTCGTGAGAAGGGGATGAGTCTTTACCACTTCTTGTTCCCCAATCTTTACTTGTATAACGACCACCATCATTATCATCAAGGCAACTAATTTGTTGTTTATCTAAATCAATATATATAAAATCTCCAGTTAAATAATTAAGTTCACTAGTTTTAATATATCCATATTCTAGAGTTTCAGCTTTTTGTATATATGAATATTCTCCAAGATTATAGTATATCCATAATAATTCATAATCATCTATGTTGTAGTTTTCACCATTTTGATTTAGATTTGCATTCATTTGTTGATCTCTTGTTACATAACAATAACTATTTACTTCCTTAATATTATAATTTTCATCAATATCACTTAATTTAACAAAATAGTTTTCTCTACAATAATAGTCACCTATATATGCATAATCTCCTTCTATGAAGAATAGGTAAGTAACTGAACCTTTAGCATTTGTAGAGCTTGCAACTAATTGTCCTTCCCCGTTTCTAAAATATAATTTTGCATTATCTTTTAAGTATACATATTTACTTACTTGATTTTTTGATTCAATTAATTTAGAACTTTCAAAATATCCTTTACTACCATCTTTTAATTCTACAAAAGTATATATTCCATTTGAAGATAATGTTGTACATTCTGTTGATGGCTCTACATAGTATTGATAAGCACCAGTTGCATCATAAAATGCTACCCAATCATTTGTAATATGATTTCTATTTTTTATTATTGGAGTGAATTCATTTTGATTTAGAGTTAAACATCCAGTTAGTGCTGTTTTATTAATATATCCTGTAGTACCATCTGGAAGTTCTACTAGTGCATAATTTGTATTTTCTTTAATGATTCTTACTAGTATTCCATAATCATATGAAATACTTTCTAATTTTCCATCATTATAATAAATTGGTTGTTCTTTTAATAGTGTATAGTATTGCTTACTTGTGTTTTCAATCATTTCTTCGTCATCTAAATAAACTCTATATATTGTTGTATTTGAATGATATTGTCCATCTTTAAACCAAATATTTCCATAGTCTAAACTAGCAGGTGATTTTTCTAATTTTTTTGGTTTAAATATACTTTTAGTATATTCATCTGTTAATGTAATATCATTATGATTAATATAAAAATATTCATCATTTTCTGTTATTACAAATGAATAATTATCTGAAAATGCTATTTCTAAACATCTAGTACCTTTACCAATAAAACCAATACATACACCGTCACGATTATAAACATAAGCATCTTTATTTACAGTGTAATCATCATTGTGTCCATGGTGAGATAAACTACCACCATCCATATTTATTGTTTCAATAATATCACTAGAATTTACATATTTTTGTTCACCATTTGGTAGTTCAACTAAAGTAAATTTTCCATTAGTACCAATACCTTTTACTGTAATAGTTTGTTTATTTAATACATCTGGACTTAAGTAAAAACTTTGCACTGCAAAATCATATAATTGGGTACCAGAAAATAGGGTATATATTTTTTCACTTTTAAATTTTTTAAAGTCTGTACTAACTATACATAAATCTGCACTATTATCTATTACTTCTTCGTACATAATATCATTTAATACTGTAGTATTATGTATATCTTCATTTTTATTAACAAGATTACATCCTGATAAATAAATACTTGAAGCTAGTATACTAGCAGCTATTAAAGATTTAGTAGCTTTTCCTTTTATTTTCATTTAAAACCCTCCTTATTTATGTATTAAAACTTTTGTTCCAACCTCAACGTTATCATATACTGTTTGAATAGCATCATATGGTGAATTTATACATCCATGTGATCCGCTTGTATGATATATATTTGTTCCAAAGTCATAATAACTTCTCCATGAAGCATCATGGTATCCAAATAAATCTCCAACAAATGCTACCCAATAATCTACTTTAGCACCATCTTTTAATTCTTTATTTTTTTGTTTAACTGTTACTTGATAATATCCTTCTGGAGTTGGTGTTTCATCAGTACCTGTAGTTACTTTAAATTCAAGTAATAATTCACCATCTACATAAAGGTATGATGTTTGATCACTTATATCTGTTTCTAAATATGTATCTGGTAATTTAACTAAACATACATTTGGAATATATGAATAATTACCAAATTCATCCTTACAATAAGAGAAATAATCATATTCTTCTATAATTAAAACTTTTTGATTTACTTCTATAGTATTTCCAGTTTTTGGATATAATCTACTAGCAGGACCAGTATATGTTTCTGTATCCATATTTAAAAATGCAAATTGATTACATTGAACACTAGTCATTTGAGATAAATATTTATGTTCTACATAACCATAAATACCTTCAACATTCATAACGTAATCATAATTTCCATTAGAACTTAAAACATGACAATAGTCATTTTGCCATACCCATCCAACTACTTCATTTATTTCTTTATTAAGCATAGGAACAGTTTCTAGTATTTTAGCATCATAGTTACAATTATAATGCTCATTTTCATTACTTGGTAATGTATCATACCATGATACAACTTGTGGAGTAGTATCCTCATTTTTATTATTGTTTTTACCACAACCAGTAAGTAAACCTAACATAGCAACTGTAGTTAAAATCATCACTTTAATATTATTCTTTTTCATAATTTAACCCCCTAAAATTATTGCGATTTAAATATTAATGTGTATTGTTTTGACCCCTTTTTTAAATCGTGTAAATTATACCACAAAATCATGATTTTGTCAATTTTTTCTAGTCCTTCATTTACTTGAATGTAGTTTTTTGATATAATTATTCAATGATTATTTATAGGTGATATTATGACTTTAGCAATAATTTTATTTGTTTTAACATATATATTTATATTTGTTTTTTCTAATCATAAACATATTGTTGCTTTAATTAGTGCAATACTTTTTATAATATTTGGTATTCTTCCTTTAAATAAAGTAATGTCAAGTATAGATTTCAATGTTATTTTAATGATACTTGGTATTATGGGAACAGTTAACTTATTTATTGATTCTAAAATGCCAAATAAAATATCTGATGCTGTTATTAAAGCTAGTCCTAATATTAAATGGATGACAATATTTTTAGCTTTATTTTCAGCTATAGTATCTGCTTTTGTAGATAATGTTGCAACTGTATTAATGATAGCTCCAGTTGCATTATCTATTGCTAAAAAATTACATACTTCACCGGTACCAATTTTAATTTCAATATCAATTTTTTCTAATTTAGAAGGAGCTGCTACATTAGTTGGTGATACAACATCTATATTACTAGCAGGTGAAGCTCATATGAACTTTTTAGATTTTTTCTTTTATGAAGGGCATATAGGACTATTTTTTATTATTCAAATTGGTACTATACTTAGTTTACTTGTATTATTTCTAAAAATTAAGAATTCTAAAAGTATTAGTTCATCAGATAGTACAATAGTAAATGATTATTTTCCAACTTGTTTACTTGTTGGAACTATACTTGCATTAATAATAGCATCATTTATTGAAGAAAAGGGACCTCTTACTAATGGAATTATATGTGTAAGTTTTTATATTATTGGTCTAATTAGAGATTTAATTAAAGATAAAGATATTAAAATTTTAAAAAATAATTTAATGATAATTGATTATCAAACTTTATTATTACTTGCTAGTTTATTTGTTATTATTGGAGGTATTAATGAAGCTGGTGTTATTAATAAAATAAGTGAATTTTTTACAAGTGTATCATCAAATGTATTTGTTTTATATACATTGCTTGTATTTGTTTCAGTAATAATTTCTGCATTTATAGATAATATTCCATATGTAGCTACTATGCTTAGTGTTGTATCATTAATGGCTACTAATTTGGGAATAAATCCTACAGTTTTATATTATGGATTAATAATTGGAGCAACTCTTGGAGGAAATATTACCCCAGTTGGAGCAAGTGCTAATATAGCATCTATTGGTATATTAAATAAAAATGGATATAATGTTTCATTAAAAGAATATATATCATTTAGTATTCCAATCACTATAATAGCTGTATTATCAGGTTATGTAATAGTTTTACTTGAATATTTAGTTTAAATATGTTATAATATACCCCGTTTTATAGGGGTTTTATTATGGAAAAAAAGAACTTAATATTTGATTGTGATGTTCCAAGTGATTTTAAAATAAAAAGAGTTGGAGATGGAACATGTGGTATATGCTATTTAACAATCGATAACATGGTATATAAAGAAATGTTTTCTACTGCATTAGATTTATATTATAATATTAAAAAACTATCTAAATTTGATAGTGAGTTCATCTCGTTTCCAAAAACTCTTATATATAATGCTCAAGTATCTAATGAAAATTTTTTAGGATATTTAATGAATTATTTTAATGGTATTAGACTTAATGATTTAGATGGTAAAATTGATATATTAAAGTTTATTAGACATTTAGCTTTATTAGAAAGAGAAGTTAGATATATTAGTGCTGAAGGAGTTACATTTTTCGATTTAAATTTAGATAATATTTTATATAGTGAAAGTGATGGTATTAAATTAGTAGATACTGATCTTTATGAAGTAGGATTATATAGAAAAGATGTAAATACTCAAGAAAATATGATTGAGCTTAGTAATGCTATTATGAAGTTTTTATTTAATAGTTATTTTCTTACATTTAGAAATGAAAGATTAAATCACCTATATTCAGATTGTGGAAGAATAGGTAAAGCTAATCTATCTGATTTTTTGTATGAATTTATAGAATGTATTAATAAAAATAGAAATACTGATGTTAAAACATTAAAACAACTTAGAAATCATGGATTTAGTTATTATTTAAGGGAGTGTTAATATGGAAAAGAAAATAATACTACCTAATACTGATAATTTAAAAATTACAAGTCTTGGTTGTGGATGCAATGGAGAGTGTTTTGTAACTAGTGATGGAAGAGTATATAAAGAATTATTTTTTAAAGACGAAGAAGAAAGACTTAGAAAATTAGTAGATTTTAATAGTGATGTTTTCATATTTCCTGAAACACTTATATATACTGAAAGTGGATTTATGGGTTATTTAATGAGATTTGTAGATGGACAGGAGTTAATTAAACTAAATCAAGATGAATTAGTAAGAGAATTTATTTATGCATTACTTAGTGTTGAAAAAGAAGTAATAGAATTAACTAAAAAGAAAATTAAAATTAATGATTCATCTGACTATAATATTATTTATACTAAAGATAAAAGAATAGAAGTAATTGATACAGACTTTTATGATGTTTATAAAAGTGATAATAATTTATATAGAAAGAATTTAATAAGTATTTCATTTGGAACATTAGCTCCATTTATTGGATATAGTAAACATAATAATTTTATAGATGATAGACTTAGAAAATTATATAAATATTTATGTGATGGGTTAATAAAACCATCAGAGTTTTTATACGAATTAACTATAGAATTTGAGAAGATGTGTTTAGAATGTTCAACAGTTAATGAATTTAATAAATGTATGGAATTAGTAAGAAAATAATATAATTAATTATATGTTTATTGTTTTATTATTACTATTAGTGTATAATAATCAAGATTTTTTAGGTGGTGGAGTTTTATGAACTTGATATATAATAAAGAAAATTTATATGGTATAAAGAGTATTGGTGAAGGCACTTTTGGTACATGCTATTTAACAAAAGATGGGAAAGTTATTAAAATATTTCATAGAAATCATGTAAGATTTGAAAATGATATTAAAAAACTTTCGACTTTGAATAATAGTAGTTATGTTTTTCCTCAAGAATTACTTTATTATCCAATTGTAGAAAGTGGTTATTTAATAGGATACATAATGGAATATGTTAAAGGAAATGAATTATATAACTTGTTTCCTTCAACTGACATGAATAAGCTATTAGCGGCTATATGTATTTTAGAAAAAGATACAGATAGATTGTCAGAAGAACACATACAAATAAAAGATATGAAAGGTGGTAATACATTATACACCTATGATAATAGAATTAAAGTGATAGATACTGATTTATATGGATTTATAGCTAATGCAAATTACAATAATATTCAAAATGGCAATATGCAAGAAATAGCATATTTAATATCTACTGCTGTTATTAAAAGAAATGAAAGAAAATTTAAAAGTACTAGATTATTAAATTTATATAATGATAGTTATTATGGAAAAGTTAATCCTTCATGTTTTCTATTTGAAATAATGGAAGAAATTAGAAGGGTAAGTAAAGAAGAAGTAGAAACTTATCAAGATTTCTATCGTGGTATGAGATTAATAATGAGAAAATAAACTTTACAAACAAAAAATAAGATGTTATAATTATTGCATTGTGAAAACAAATGAGGAAGACGTTATATAATGAGAATTTATAGAGAATTAGTGGTTGGTGGAAACTAAGAAATATCTGTTATATATGAATCACTTCTGATGTTGCTTATCCAATAGGTAAGCACGGGTAACCCCGTTATAGTAATTAAGTTAATTAAAGGATGGTACCGTCTTATGACTCCTTGTACTATCCTTTTTATTTTGGAGGGAAGAATTATGGAAAAATTTAAAGAATTATCTAAAGAGTCTGTAGATGTTTTTGAATCTAATATGATTGAGTATTGGAAAAAACATAAAATATTTGAAAAATCAATAGATAATAGAGATATTAAAAACACATTTGTATTTTATGATGGACCAGCTACTGCTAATGGACATCCAGGATTACATCACATGGTTGCAAAGTTTTTAAAAGATACTTTTACAAAATATCATGTTATGAAAGGGCAAAGAGTAATTAGAAAAGTAGGTTGGGATACTCATGGTTTACCAGTTGAATTAGAAGTAGAAAAAGAATTAGGATTTGAAAATAAAAGTGATATTGAAAAGTATGGAATTGAAGCATTTAATGCAAAATGTAAAGAATCAGTTAGAAGAAATGAAAAAACATTTACTGAATTAACTGATAAAATGGGACAATTTATAGATACAGAGCATCCATATGTAACATATGATAATAATTATATTGAAACAGAATGGTGGATTTTAAAGAAATTCTTTGATGAAGGATTATTTTATGAAGGAAGTAAAGTATCTCCATTATGTACTAGATGTGGTACAGTATTAGCATCACATGAAGTTGCTCAAGGATATGAAGAAATAGATGTAGATACAGTTATTGTTCCAATGAAACTTAAAGATAGAGATGCTTATTTCTTAGTATGGACAACAACTCCATGGACACTTCTTTCAAATGTAGCATTATGTGTTAATCCAAACTATGAATATGTTGAAGTTGAATCTAAAGGATATAATTTTATTCTTTGTAAGACTTTAGTTAATTCAGTACTTGGAGATGATGTTAAAGTTATTAAGGAATATAAAGGTACTGATTTAGAAGGAATAGAGTATGAACAATTATTACCATTCTTAAAAGTAAATAAAAAAGGATTCTTTGTATGTTGTGATGAATATGTAACTGATTCAGATGGAACTGGTATTGTTCATATAGCTCCTGCTTTTGGTGCTGATGATGCTGAAATTGGTAAAAAATATAATTTACCATATTTAAATCCAGTAGGTGAAGATGGATGTTATACTGAAGGTCCATGGAAGGGTATGTATATATTCGATGCTGATAAAGAGGTAATTAAGTGGTTAAAAGAAAATGATAAATTATTTAAGAAAATAAAAATGTCTCATAACTATCCACATTGTTGGAGATGTCATACACCACTTGTATATTATTCTCGTCCAAGTTATTATTTAGAGGTTACTAAAATTAGAGATAAAATAGTTGAAGAAAATAAAAAAGTAAATTGGTTTCCAAGTTATGTTGGTGAAAAGAGATTTGGAAATTGGTTAGAAAATATGGTTGACTGGGCTATCTCTAGGGATAGATATTGGGGAACACCACTTCCGTTATGGATTTGTGAATGTGGTCACCAAGAAATGATTGGTTCTAGAAAAGAATTGGTTGAAAGAGCAATAGAGGATATTGATGAGTCTATAGATTTACATAGACCATTTGTAGATAATGTTCATTTAAAGTGTCCACATTGTGGTAAAACTATGACAAGAACTAAGAGTGTAATAGATTGTTGGTTTGATAGTGGTTCTATGCCATTTAGTCAATATCATTATCCATTTGAGAATAAAGAATTATGGGAAAATCAATTTCCAGCAGACTTTATTTGTGAAGGAATTGATCAAACTAGAGGATGGTTTTATTCATTAATGGTAATTTCAGTGTTTGTAACTGGAAAGAGCCCATATAAAAATGTTTTAGTAAATGACTTACTTCTTGATAAAGAAGGTAAGAAAATGAGTAAATCAAAAGGAAATATTGTTGAACCATTTACTACTATGAAAACATATGGCGCTGATGGAGTTAGATGGTATTTACCATATGTAAGTCCTGTTTGGACACCACTTAAATTTGATGTAGATGGAATTAAAGATATTAATTCAAAATTCTTTAATACTTTAAAAAATACTTATACATTCTTTGAAATGTATGCTAATACTGATGAAGTAGATCCAAGAAGTTTTGAAGTAGATTACAAAGATTTAGAAGATATTGATAAATGGTTATTATCTAAATATAACAATTTAGTTAAAAATGTAACTGAAGTAATGGACATATATGATGTAAATAAAGCTGTTCATTTAATTCAATACTTTGTTTGTGAAGAATTATCTAACTGGTATATTAGACGTAATAGAAGAAGATTCTGGGGTAGTAAATTAGATAAATCTAAAAAAGCTGTTTATAAGACAACATATGATGTATTAGTTGGATTATGTAAATTAATTGCTCCTATATCACCATTTGTTAGTGATGAAATATATATTAATTTAACTGGAGAAGAAAGTGTTCATTTAACTGATTATCCTCAATATGATAAGAAATTAATTAATGAAAAATTAGAAGAAAAAATGGATTTAGTAATTGAACTTATTAGTACAGCAAGAAATATTAGAGAGGAAGCTAAAATCAAAGTTAGACAACCAATTAGTGAAGTAATATTTGAAGATAAATATAAATCAACTATTAAAGAATTTGAAACGTTAATTTGTGAAGAATTAAATGCTAAGAGTGTTGTTTGGGCTAAAGATATGAGTGAATACTTAACAGTAATATATAAACCAAACTTTAAAGAAGTAGGTAAGTTATTTGGAAGTAATATATCTAAATTTCAAGAATATTTAAAAAACATTAGTGATGAAGATGCTAAACTACTAGAATCTGGTGGATTAAAATTAGATTATGATGGAATTGTTTATAATATTGATAATTCATATGTATTAAAAGATATAGAATCTAAAGATGGATACAAGGCTGTAATGTTAAATTATAAGAAAGTAGCTATTAATACTATTCTTACACAAGATTTAATAAATGAAGGACTTGCTCGTGAAATAGTATCTAAGATTCAAAATTTAAGAAAGTCTAGTAATTTTGATATAGCTGATAGAATAGAAGTTGTATATAGTGCTGATAAAGAAATTAAAGATGCATTAAAACAATTTAAAAAATATGTAATGGATGAAATACTTGCTGTTAAGTTTGAAGAAGATAGTTCTGCAAGTGAAGAGTTAAAAATTAATGAATATGATATGAAAGTATCTATTAAACAAGTAAAATAAAGGACTAAGTCCTTTATTTTTTTGCAGTAAAGAAATTGTAAATTGATTTGTGAAGTTATTTTGATATAATGATGATAGGAGAGTGATTTGATGAAAAAATATTTAAGTATTTTTCTTGTTTCACTATTTCTTTTATTTCCTTTTGTAGTCAGGGCAGAAGGGGAAGAAGGTGAAACAGAAAATGAAGTGGTTTCAATATCATCAATAAATGTTTATGATGATGATGTTGAGCTTACTGTTGGAGAAGAAGATTATGAATTAAATATATCTTTTGATCCATATGATTACACTGAAAATGTAATCTATTCAAGTAGTAATGAAAGTGTTGCTACTGTAAGTAATGGAGTAGTCCATCCAATAGCAGCAGGTAAGACTACAATTACTGTAATTGGAGAAACAAGTGGTGTTTCTACTTCAATCTACGTTACAGTATATAATAAAGTTACTGATATTGAAGTAACTGGTATTCCTGACAAAATAGCAGTTGATAAATCATATATTTTAACTGCTAATATAATTCCTGATAATACTAAAGAGACAGATATTTACTGGGAACTTGATGGAAATGACGGAATCGTATATCATGGTACATGTTATATTGATGGTACTAGTTATGAATTAAAAGATAATCAAGCTTGCATTGATTTATCTGAAGAAGGAAATTATAAACTAGAAGTAGGTGTTTATGGTACAGATATTAAAAAGACTTTTGATTTAACTGCTTTAAAAATGATTAACTATATAAATATTGAAGTTCCTTCAACTAATTATGATTATAGTGATGAAAGTGAATATAATGCTGCAATATATTTAAGTGAAAGTAAAACGCTACAATTAAGTATTTATACTGAACCAAGCGATATTCCTCAAAATTTAACTTATAGTATTGATGATACTTCTATTGCTACTATTAGTCAAACTGGACTTGTAACTGCACTTAAAACAGGTGTTGTTAATGTAACAGTAACTGCTAATGATAGTGGTGTAAGTAGAAAAATTAAAATTACTATTAAAGAAAAAGTACCAACATTAAAGAAATTTAGTGAAATTGGAGTTGCAAGTTATGATTGTGATACTGCATTTATGATGTGGTATCCAGTAGAAGGAGCTTCAAAATATAATATTTATAGATCAACTTCTAAAAAAGGTAAATATAAATTAGTTGGATCAACTAATGAAAATTATTATGAAAATTCAAAATTAAAATGTGGTAAAACATATTATTATAAAGTTCAAGCTGTTAATTCAGGAGAAAAAACAACTTCTAAGATAATGAAACTTAAAGTTAAACCAGATACTATTCATTATGCTTATCCTGAAACTGTAACTGATAGTAAAGTTAAATTAGAATGGTATAAATTAAAGGTTAGTGGATATGAAATTTATAGAAGTACAAAAGCTAAAAAGGGTTACAAGAAAATTAAAACTGTAACAAAAGCTAGTACTATTACATTTACTGATAAAAAATTAAAAGCAAATACTAAATATTATTACAAATTTAGAACTTGGAAAAAAGTAGGTGGCAAGAAAATTTATTCTGATTATTCTAAATCACCAATTGAAGTACTTACTGCACCTGCAGCTCCAAAAGTAACTGTTTCACCTAATACACTTGATTCATTAAGAATAGATATTAAACCTTCTAAAGGAGCAACACATTATTATTTATATAAAGGAACTGATAAGAATAATGTAGATGAGTTTGTTAATTCATATGAAGGAAATCCTAGTACTTATATTGATGAAGATTTAGAATTTGGTAAAACATACTATTATAAAGTAACTGCTTATAACGATAATTGGGATCATAGTACTACATCTATAATAAGTAGAAAAGTTACACCAACAACACCAAGCTTAGCACTTAAAAAATTAGGTGGTGGTAAAGTTAATGTTAGTGTTGGTACATCTACTGGAGCAACAGGATATGAAGTATATAGAAGTACAAAAGCTAAAAAAGGATTTAAAGTAATCAATACTGTTTCTGAAACAGAAAGAGAATTTGTAAATTCTGCTAAAAAAGGAAAAACATATTACTATAAAGTACGTGCTTATACTGAAAAAGATGGAATTAAAGTATATGGAGATTATAGTAAAGTAATTAAAATTAAAGTAAAATAGACTCAAATTGACTTTGAGTCTTTTTCATGTTATAATATTTGAGTTTTTAAGGGGGATTTATGAGTACAATCATAATTGAAAGTGAAGAAGATTTTAATAAATTAAGAAATTATAAAAATAATGATAAAATAGTTAAAATAATTATTAATAGTGATATATCTTTTAAAAGTGTTTTTATTCCAATTAGTGGTTTAGAACAATATACTATTTATATTTATGGAAACAATCATACATTATCTAATATATGTATAAATAGTTCAAGTGAAAAAACTGGTATTATTTCTTCTTCAAATAATTTATATGTAAAAGACTTAAATATCGTTTCTTCATCTTTAATTGGTGGAGTGTTAAGTGGGCTTTTATGTGGTAGTGTTGAACACGAAGTTTTATTTGATAAAGTTAGTGTAGCAAATAGTGTTGTTGCATCAGAAGCATATTGTGGTTCATTAGTAGGAATTTGTGGTAATTTAGTTACTATTAATAGTAAAATAAACTCTGAAGTGCGTGGATATGATGTAGTAGGTGGGATTTGTGGAATGGCAGGTTCATTTAGTGAAGATAATAATGAAATTAATACTACAATTATAGGAATTGGTAAAGCACTTGGTAATGATGTAGGTTTTTGTGAAAGAAAAACATATGATAAAAGATTATCTAAACGTTTTCATTTTTAATAAATTCCCTGAGCATTTTAATTAATGCTCTTTTTTCTATTCTTGAAACATAACTTCTTGATATATGTAATAATTTAGCTATTTCCTTTTGAGTTTTTTCTTCTTCATTATCTAAACCATATCTCATTTTAATTATTTTTAACTCTCTATTATTTAGAACATTTAAATATTTTATTAAGTTCTTTATATTATCTTTATATTCAAGTTCTTTATCTAAATCTTGACTATTTTCTTCAATTACATCAATTAAAGTAATATCACCACCATCTTTATCATGTGCAATAACATCATTCAAACTAACATTAGTATTATATTTTTTGTTACTTCTAAAATACATTAATATTTCATTTTCTGCACATTTAGCAGCATATGTAGTTAATTTAACGCCACGTTTATTATTATATGAATCAATTCCTTTAATAAGTCCAATAGTACCAATGCTAATTAAATCATCTTGTGATATGTTTTTAGATTCATATTTTTTTACTATATGAGCGACTAGTCTTAAATTATGTTCAATTAGTTTATTTCGTGCTTCTTTATTTCCTTTTAATAGTTCACTTATATAGTATTCTTCTTCTTTACTAGATAGAGTAGGAGCAAAGACATTTAAAGAGTAACTAGTTGTAAAAAACATTAAATCACTAAAAAATATTTTAATTTTATTTATTAATTCTTTCATATTAAATTATATTTATTTGTAAAATTAAAATAACCATATTAATGGTTATTTTAATTCTAATTTTTTACTTTTTTGAAATAGCAATTTATATTTTTCTTCTAGTTCTTTATCCATACGTTCATATGCTTCAAATTGTTCTTTAAATTGTTTAGCAGCATTACTGTTTCTAGTTCTTTCTTGAATTAGCTTTCTTATTTCACGTTTATTATTTATTATTTCTCCTATATCATCAATTGAATCAACTAAACCTTCTTCAAAGAAGAATGCATAACTACCTAATTCTTCATCAGATAAGTAATATAAAGCAGCTTCAATAACTGTATATAAAACTACTACTAGTAGAGAATATAATAATATTAGCCATTTAGAACCAGCTTGTTCTATAAAATCTTCTTCATCAACGTTAGTAGTTATTTCTATAACACTATATTCACTAGTTGATTTGTTATTGATAATATCACTTTTGGATACATTTTGTGTATCAATCAAATCATCATCACTTACACTATAATCAATATAATCTTCTGGATTTTCACTTTCACCTTCTAAAGAGTATATTTTTATAGTTCTTTCACCTTTTTCATTAACTTCTCCATAAACTTTTAATACTTTTGGATTATCTAAAGATTCACTATATGTACTTGAATTATAACTTCCATCTATAGTATCATAACAAGCTTTCTCAGTTCTAAAATAAGTTTTTATTTTAGGCTTTCCTTTATTAATAGCAAATGTTACTCCTCCGGCTAGTAGGCTAATTGATAATAAAAATGAAATTATTTTAGCTAAATATTCACTTCTACCCATTCTGTTTTGTTGCTTTAATTCACTAATTTCATCATTATTTAAGGTTATTTTTGATTCATACATACTTTGAGATTCTTTACTATTTATTTTTGATTTTTCTAATGTTCTTTTTTCTGCATATATTTTTTCTTTGTAATTATTTTCATCTAGAGATATTGTAAACATTAATTCAATTTCAACTTGATTTGAAGTTATCATTTTATCTAGTTTATCTCTAGTAACGCTTATATCTGCAGCCATGTAATCATATAATGATTCATTAAGATGCATATTGATTAATGTATTATGTATAGAAGAAGAACCTTTTAATTGATATTCTTTTTTAATAGCGATATAGATAGTTTTAAATAATTCTTTAGAGTTACTATCTAATTTAAAGCCATACTTTTTAAGTTCGTTAATATCTAGTAAGTTATTTAATATTTGACTAATTATTTTATTAAACTCATCATCAGTTAATTCTAGATTTAGTTTTTTGGATATATCTTTATGATTAAAAAGTAATTTTGATGATAATAATAATTTATCTATAAATGATTCAAAATCATTTATAAGAGCACTTAAATCTTTAATTAATTTATCATCTTCTGCTTGATAAGCAACATTACCAATCATACTATTATTTTCTTCTTTTATTTGATCTAGTTTAATTGAAAACATTTTAATTTCTTCTAAATAGCTTTTAGTATCAAATCCATAATTACCTAATTCTTCTATTTTAGAATAAATTCTTTCTATTTTTGGTCTTAATTCATATAAAGTTGAATAATTCATATAAACCTCCTTATTTTAATCTTCTTGTATATCCATTATAATCTAGCAACTTTTCATATTTACTAAATTCTTGTAATAGTTTTTCATATTCGTTTTTAGTCTTTTCATAGTCACTTTTAATTTTTAAATATTCTTCTTTATCATAATATCCATTTTCTTTAGTATTTAATCCTTCTATGAAAGCTTTATATTCATTCATTATTTCATTAAGTGCTTCAAGAAATTCATCTTTATATGCTATTGTAAATGCTAAGTTTCCTGTTTGTTGGTGAGCAGATTCAAATAGTATAGCACCAAGCATATCTAAAAGACCCCATCCAAAAAATAATAGAAGGTGTACAAGTATTTCAAGTAATATTGATCTATCTGTATCACTATAGTCAAATGAAGTAGGTATAAATATTCTTTTAATTTCATCATCTTCACTTGAGTAATCTAAATTTGAAATATATTTGCTTCCTGTAGCAGTAATATTTGACTTTCTTAATTCAATATCTGCATATTCTTCAATAGGTATTCCTGTATTTTTAACTACATAATCAGTATATTTTCTTGTTTTATCATCGCTTTCGCCTTGATATACTCTAATTAATACTTCATCATCTTTTAATTTAGTATAAATAGAGTCTTCTTCTTCACCTAATACTGTATCATATACTTCAGCAGTAGTTTTATAATTTGCACTTTTTTTGAATGAAGTATGAAGAGCATTATTTGCACCAATTAAAATAGCTATTGATACAATATTTGGTATGAAAACTCTTAATGCTTTAAATACGCTTTTTCTAAGGTGAGAGAAAGTTTCTGTTGGACTATTTAATTTATCTTTCTTTAATAATTGTTGCTTTTCATAGCTTTTTTCTGATTCATCATATTCTTTTTTTGTTTCATCAAGTGCAGATAATATAGTATTTTTATATCCATTTTCATTTAAAGAAAGTAAATATACCATTGTTTCATCTATACCATTTAATGATAGTACTTCATTATATCTTTTATATATATCTTCTTTATCTAAGTTTTCTTTAACATCTTTATCAATTAAAGATTTAATTTCATTTATACAAACACTCATCTTAGTTAAAGCAGGAAGTAGAGTAGATGAACCTTTTATTCTATATTCACATTTAATAATTTTATATAAATTAACATATAATTCATCTTCTTTTCCATTTTTATAATCAGAATTATATAAGTCCATATATTCTAAAGCATCATTTAATATTAATTCTACAATACTATTTAATTTATTTTGACTGATATCATTATTTAATTCTGCGGCTACTTTTCTAGCATCATCATATATAGCAAATTTTTTATATATTTTGTCAATATAATCTTCAAGATGACTTATTAATGCACTTATAGAAGTAAGAGCCATAGTATCTTTTTTTGTTAATTGTAGTTGACTTGAATTTGTATCAAAAACATTATCAAGTTTTTCATTTAAACTATTAAATTCTTTTTTTATGTAAGTTGTATCATAATTAAGGCCACCAATAGTTTCAATTTTATTATAAAGTTTGTTTAATCTATTTTTAAGTTCATAAATATTCATGTTTATCCTCCTATAATTTTAATTTTCTTTGTATTCCAACTTCATCAACCAAATGATTATATTCATTTATTAAATCATTATATTCATTTATTAATTTATCTAAATATTCTTTTCTTTTTTTAAGTTCTTCTTCACTAAATGTTCTTCCATCATTAAGAGTATATAAATGTGCTTTTGCCCATCTAATGTTTTCATTTGCTCTTTTAATATCTTTACTTATTTCTCTGTAATTATCTTTAAGTGGAAATAGTATTCCAGTAAATCCAACTTCAGTTATCATTGATATTAATATATCAAGTAATACCCATACAGCTGATACTATTAAATGCAGGGTTATAGATAGTGCATAAGTTGATGTGTCTTTATCTACATTTTCAATAACAGCAATATTTGTATATTCTGAGTCTGATAAACTATCTTTTGAATAGTGATGAGAACTTTCTACAAGATATTCATCACTAATATCTAAATATTCTAAATCAAGAGCGGGAATATCTTTATTACTATATACATATTTTTTGTAATCTCTTTCACCATTATCTCTTTTTTCTGAAAACATTTCGACTATTACATCGCCAACTTTTGTATTATCATTATCATATACATCATAATCAGATTCACCATAAACAGTACTATATGATGAACCAGTTTTATGTTTATAGTTTCTTGTAAGACTTGACATTCCAATGTTTACTCCAAGTAAAATAGATGCACTTAAAATAATAGGTAATATTTGATGTCTTAATTGTTTTCTAGCTTTTTTTAAAGATTTTTTGCCATCTTTGTTTTCTTTTAAAGCTTTATTCTTAAGAATAAGATAATCTTTATAATTCTCATTAGCTTTTTTAATATCTCTTAATCTTTTATCAAACATATTTTTTAATTTATTTTTATAATTACTATTATACATGGAAACTAATAATATAATTTTTCTATCCATTTTAGGTCTTTTAAACACTTGTGAATCAATTTCTTTTACTCTTTTCTTAATATCATCATTATTTAAAAATTTAACTATATCTTCATTTAGTAATGATTCAATACTTTTTAAATCAATATTCATATTTTCAAGAGTATTAAGAATTGTATATGTTCCATTATATTTAGCCTCATCCAAAATAAGTCTATATAGAGTAGGTGATAATTCATTATTAAATCTATCTTCTGTGAAGTATCCTTGACTAATTAAAAATTTATAATCAAGTAAATCATTTAATATTACTTTTAAGCATTCATTAAATTCTTCTTTAGTTGGTTGTTTTTTATTATATAAATCACTTACATTTTTAATATCATTAAATATTCTAAATGATTTATGTACTTTGTCTACATATTCTTCTAAACTTATTGTTATTTTTAATAGATTAGTTAATTCTTTATTCTGTGTTTTGACTAATGTACCTGTATTAATACTATTAGGTACTTCATCATATTTATCAAACATACTATCTATTAATTTAAAAGCTTTTTTAAGTTCACTTGAATCATATTTATTAGAGTCTATCTCTTCTAATTTTAAATATATACTTTCAAGTTTGGTTTTAATTGTGTATAAATCTTCAAAGTTCATTATTTACCCCTCTTTAATTGTCTTTTATACCCATAATTTGTTAGTATTCCTTCTATATAGAGGTATTTTTCATATGCTAGTTTATATTCTTTATTAAGATTATCTAATTGCTTCTTTAATTTTTTAAGTTCAGCTTTACTTTCTTTAGTATTTTTATAATTATATTTATAATTAATTTCTTCTATTTCGTTTCTTATATATCCTAAATAATATCTTAATCCAATTAATAAACTAAATATAGTTCTTGGACCTGAACTACTAGTTTCATAAGTATAATTATCTGCAAGAGCAACAACTATATCTGCTATAACTATTGGAATACTAACTAATAAATGCAACATTATTTTTATAAAATAATTAATTTTTACATCTAATTTATTAATTTCTGTAATTTGAGATGCTTTTTTAAATTCTTCAAGTGATTCATAATTAGCATCTAAGTCAAATTTATATTCAGATTTTGTAAAATCCATACTATTTGGATCAAAATCATCAATAGATGTTATATCAAAATCACTATCATTAAACTCAAATGTTTTAATAACTCTTGTCCCATCATCATGTATTTCATTGTAAACAGTAATAGTAGTATCTCCAACAGAATTATTTCCATATGAATATTCTTCATCACTTCCTAGTATAGTGTCATAAGTTTGGGTAGTTTGACCATATGAAGTGGTTTTTTCATTTATTTTTGTTCTAACTAACATATTAGCAGTTATAAGCATTGATAAAGATAATATAGCTGGAATAATAGTTTTTTGTATTAGAATTTTATTTTTAATATTTTTTCTTTTTATTTTATCATTACTTTTAATATTTTCTTCAAGTTCATTTGCTGTATAGCTAATATTATCAAAATTTGTTTTAAATGAATCTAATTCTTTTGCTACTTTATCTAAATAACCGCTTTCAGTAAGCGATATTATTAATAAGGCTTTATCATATAAAGAATAATCTTGCAAAACTATATTATTAACCATATGTGATGTACTGAATTCTTTAAAATATTTGCTATAGTCTAAAAGAAACAAATCATCAATTTTAGATTCATCTAATTTAGAATTTCTAATAAAATTTAATATATGTGAGTATCCACTATACTTAAATTCCATTTTAATTAGTTTATATAAAGTAGGGTATAGTAAATCAAATTCTTCTAATCCAATAGTAGATCTTTCATAACTTAATAGATCATTTAATATTATTCCTACTAAATTACTAAGTTCTTCTCTTGAAAGATTATCATTATATCCTTTAATACTTTCAAATATATGAACAGCACTTAAATAGTCATTTACAGTTGATTCTAAATGATTAAATCTATTTAATATAAATTTATCATCACCTTTTATAGCCACATTAGAATCATATATATTATTTGATTCACTTGCATTATCACATAGTGAGTCAATATCATTTATTTCACTTTTAATAAATGAAGTATTAATGTGATATCTCTCTAATATTTCACATTTATTATATATACTTATTAATTTTTCTTTAATATCTGCTATAGACATTGTTTTCATTACAAACCCCTTTTTGATAAAGTGGGAATATTATACCATAAAAGTAATAAAAAGTAAATATATTTTTAACTAGAATTATATAAAAAAAATATGGGTGTAAAGCGAACAAATAGAGCTTTCAATTAAAAATATCCCTTAAATAGGGGCGTTGTGTTTTTTTAAACAACTTTTTTAAAAAAGTCAAGATGTAAAATTTTCAATTTTTAGAAAAAATGTTATAAAAAAACATTTACAATTTTTAATATTTATTATAAGATTTATTTAGGTTAAAGAGTATTAACTCTTTTAGAAGGTGAGGAATATTATGGAAAGGGATTTTTTTAATGACATTATTGTTGTAAAACGTAGTGGTCAAAGGGTTAACTTCAATCCAACTAAGGTTGCAATTGCAGTTAAAAAAGGTTTTGATAGTGTATATGAAGAGTATGATGAGAAACTTGTAAACAAAGTTAAGGAGAAAGTACTTGATTATATAGAAAAAGAATACAAAGATAGAAAGACTATTGGAGTAGAAGATATTCAAGATGTAATTGAAGAAGTTCTTAAAAAAATGAAATATGATGATGTTTATGAATCATTTAAAGGATATAGAGAAAGAAGAGCAGCTTCAAGAGATGCATTTGTTGTAAAACAACAACATAAATTTGTTAAAGCTATTGAATCATTAGGGCTTAAGAGTGCTAATGAAGAAGATGCTAAAAGAGAAAATGCAAATGTTGATGGAGATGGACCAATGGGAACAATGCTTCACTTTGGATCTACTGTATCAAAAGAATTTGCTAAAGCATACTTAATGGATAATAAATATGCTCGTGCACATGATGAAGGAGCAATTCATATTCATGATTTAGACTTCTGGGCAATGGGTACTACTACTTGTACTCAAATTGATTTAAATAAGTTATTTAAGAATGGATTTTCAACAGGTCATGGATATTTAAGAACACCAAATTCAATTGCTTCATATTCAGCACTTGCTGCAATTGCAATTCAAGCAAATCAAAATGAACAACATGGTGGACAAAGTATTCCAGCATTTGATTATTATATGGCTCCTGGAGTACTAAAAACATTTAAGAAAGAATTTAAACAAGAATTAAGTGAATTAATTGACTTTGAAGGATTTAGTGAATTTATTAAATTTGATAAAGTAGTTGAATTAATAGATAAACTTGAAAGTATTGAATTTGATATGAATATATTTAGTGATTTTACTTCTAAAAGTAAAAAACTAGATGAAATATTTAATACTGCATATGAAAATGCTATTAAGAAAACTGATAGAAGTACTTTCCAAGCTATGGAAGCATTTATTCATAACTTAAATACAATGCATTCTAGAGCTGGAGCTCAAGTACCATTCTCATCAGTTAACTTTGGTACAGATACAAGTCCTGAAGGAAGAATGGTAATTAAAAATTATTTACTTGCAACAGATGAAGGACTTGGACATGGTGAAACACCAATATTCCCAATTTCAATATTTAAAGTAAAAGAAGGAGTTAACTATAATAAGGAAGATCCTAGTTATGATTTATTTAGACTTGCTTGTCGTGTATCAGCTAAAAGATTATTCCCTAATTTCTCATTTATAGATTCAACATTCAATAAGCAATACTATGTTCCTGGAGATTATACAACTGAAGTAGGTTATATGGGATGTAGAACTAGAGTTCTTGCTAATGTGTGTGGTCCTAGTGTTACACCTGGACGTGGAAACTTAAGCTTTACGTCAATTAATTTGCCAAGAATAGGTCTTAAACATGGAATTGCACTTGGTGAAAGAGATAAAGCTGATATGAAAGCTTTCTATAAAGAATTAGATGAAACTATGGATTTAGTAAAAGGACAATTACTTCAAAGATTTGAATGTCAATGTTCTAAATCAAAAGCAAATTTTAAATTCTTACTTGGTTCACATGTATGGATTAATAGTGAAAAATTAGATAATAATACTAAAATTAGAACTGTTTTAAAACATGGAACATTATCAATTGGATTTATTGGTCTTGCAGAAACTTTAAAAGCATTAGTTGGTGAACATCATGGAGAGAGTGAAAAAGCTCAAAAGCTTGGTATTGAAATTATTAAACATATGAGAGAAAAATGCGATGAATATACTAAAGAATATAATCTAAACTTTACTTGTCTTGCTACTCCAGCTGAAGGTTTAAGTGGTAGATTTGTTGCTATTGATAGATCAATTTATGGAAAAATTAAAGGAATTACTGATAGAGATTACTATACTAATTCATTCCATGTACCAGTTTATTATAAAACAACTGTTAAACATAAAATGGAAGTTGAAGGACCATACCATGCTCTAACTAATGCAGGACATATTTCATACGTTGAACTTGATGGTGATACAGTAAATAACGTTGATGCATTTGAAAGTGTTGTTAGAATTATGCATGATAACAATATTGGATATGGAGCTATTAACCATCCGGTTGATAGAGATCCTGTATGTGGTTACGTTGGAGTTATTAAAGATGTTTGTCCAAGATGTGGAAGACATGAAGGCGAAGGCGTAGAAATGGAAAAAATTAACTGCTACGATTGCTCATGTGGTCGTTAAAATAAAGAAAGGAAAGAGGTAATAAAAAAATGGAAAAGGAAGTTAAAAAAGCAAAAACTGTAGGTGAAGGAGTAAAATTCGATAGAATTAGAAGAATTACAGGTTATTTAGTTGGAACTCTTGATAGATTTAATAATGCTAAAAAGGCAGAAGTTCAAGATAGAGTAACTCATGGAACAAAATAATAAATATATTCGTTTAGCAGCTGACCTTCAAACAGATAGCATTGTTGATGGTCCAGGTCTTAGAGCTGTAATATGGACTCAAGGATGTGCTCATCACTGTAAAGGATGTCAAAATCCTCAAACTTGGGACTTTAATGGTGGTGGACTTGTGCCTATTGAAATGGTTAAAGATGCTATAGATGAACTTGAATATCATACTGGTCTTACATTTAGTGGAGGAGATCCAATGTTTCAAGCTGAAGCTTGTAATGAGATAGCTGAATATGCTAGAAGTAAAGGCTTAAACATTTGGGTATATACTGGATTCACATTTGAAGAATTAATGAAAATGTCTGAAACAAATCCAATATATTTAGAATTTATGAAAAAAATAGATGTTCTTGTAGATGGAAGATTCAAACTTGAAGAAAGAGATTTAAGTCTATTATTTAGAGGAAGCAGAAATCAAAGATTAATAGATATGAAAAAAACTTTATCTTCAGGTAAGGTAACACTACTAAATGAATATGAATATAATGAAACTAAATATTTTGAAAGAGTACCAATGTATGTTTAAAGATGTATTAAATGAACTGAACCCCAAAAGTTGGACAGTTTATAAATAGTTTCTAATTAGAGGATTGTAACCTGTAATTTATAGGTGACAGTCCTTTTAATTTTAATTTA
>CACWUS010000019.1 GCA_902764145.1 uncultured Erysipelotrichaceae bacterium
ATATTTGGTAATGCTATTATTACAAGTATTGCAAGTATTGCTATTACTGCTAATAATTCTACTAATGTAAATCCTTTTTTCTTCATATTATTCACCTATTTTTATTATATCATAAAAAAAGAGAAAAAATCTCTTTTACATAAATAGCTTCATTGTTCTAATCATTTGTGCTGTATAACCAACTTCATTATCATACCATGCAACTACCTTAAGAAGTTGTTTTCCATCTGCTTCAACTACATTTGTTAATAGTCCATCCACAATAGCGCCACATTCTTCTCCAATAATATCACTACTTACAATTGGATCATCTGTATATTTCAATGTTTTGCTTTGACTAGATTTGAACATATTATTAATGTTTTCTTTAGTAACATTTTTTTCAAGTTCTAAAGTAATATCAACAACACTACCATCTCCTACAGGAACTCTAAATGCTACACCATCCATTTTTCCATTTAAATGAGGTATAACTTTACCTATTTGTGATGCAGCACCAGTAGAAGTTGGAACTATATTTAATGAAGCAGCTCTACCACGTCTTGAAGAAATACCTTTCTTATGTGGAATATCCAAAGTTTCTTGATCATTTGTCATAGCATGAACTGTTGTCATAAATCCTTTAACTACTTTATATTTATCATCTATTAACTTAACAACTGGAGCAAGACAGTTAGTAGTACAACTAGCTGCGCTTATAACTTTATCATCTTTATTTAACTCTTTATGATTAACTCCATAAACAATTGTTTTAACTTCATCTTTAGCAGGAGCACTTATTATTACATGTTTAGCTCCAGCATCTAAATGTGCTTGACATTTTTCAGCTGATGTAAATACTCCTGTACATTCAAGTACAACATCAACTCCAAGTTTTTTCCATGGTAAGTTAACTGGATCCATTTCCTTAAATACTTTAATTTTTTTATCCTTAACAATTAATCCTTCATCATCATAACTAACTCTATAATTTACTGTTCTATGAACAGAATCATATTTATAAAGATATGATAATTGCTCAGCATCAGTTAAATCATTAATTGCTACAACTTCAATATCTTTATCATCTTGTAATAATCTAAGCGCTGTTCTACCTATTCTACCAAAACCATTAATTGCTACTTTTAACATATTAATTCCTCCTATTCAAAGTAACTATTACCAATAAATTCTCTTAAGACACTCTTAGTTGGTACATATTCACTTGGTATATTTAAAAATCCTCTTAAAAATTTTAATATTCTAATTGCTTCTTCATAATTATCACTTTCTCTACTTACTGAATAAAGTAAAGGTTCAGCATATGTTCTTAATACTCCAATCTCATAACTAAGAGCTGTGTTTATAATAATATCAGCTTCTCTTTGATATGGGTAAACATAATTCTTTTCACTACTTCTCATACCCATCCAATTAGTAAGAGTTTGATCAGCAGAATATCCTCTATGTCTATAATCTCTAACCATACGACGTAATAGTCTTAAATCAGTAGTAGAAATATGATTATGTCTGTCAAGTGCGAGTGGAGTAAAAGGACTAATATATATTCTTAATTTATTCTTTTTATCAATAACTCCATTAATTTTTTCATTAATAGCGTGTAATCCTTCAATAACTAACACTTGATTTTTCGCAAGAGATACTGGTTTTCTCTTAAACTCTTTTTCTCCAGTAACAAAATTAAATGTAGGAATAACTATTTCTTCTCCATCTAATAATTTCTTTAAATCAGAACTAAATAATTTAATATCAATAGCATCAACTATTTCAAATTCATAAGTACCATCTGGTTTTTTAGGACTATCAACTCTATTTAAGAAATAATCATCAGTAGATATTACTAGTGTATCAAGACCCATTGACTTTAAATATAAAGCCAATTTTTTTGAAGTAGTTGTTTTTCCACTAGAAGAAGGACCTGATATAAATATAGAACGAATACGTCTATCATTTGCTACTTTAGAAGCTATACTTTCTAAATTTTGATCATATATAATTTCATTCGTTTGAATAAAATCAGATATTTTACCATCTACAATAATTTTATTTAATTCACCTGCATACTTAATTCCCATAGCAGATAACTTCTTTTCATAACTTTTAAATGCCTCTAATACTTGTGGTGCAGGATTATACTTAGGTACAACATTATTAATTGGATAACTAAGTACAATTCCATTAGGAGCTATATAAGTCAAATCGAATCTATTTAACACTTTTGTAGATGGAGGCATTATATAATAGAAATAATTATATTCATCATCAAGTTCATACATAGTAACAGAATCATTTGTCATGTATGCATAATTCAAAGCTTTTTCAGTTTCACCAAGTTCACTTACATAATCAAAAGCATCATCTCTTGAAACATTAACACTTTTAAAATCTAAGTTCCTAGCACATAGTTCTTTCATTTTTTTCTTTAATATTGGAAGTATACTACTGTCAAATTTCTTTCTAGATTCAATTTCAGTATACAATCCTTTGTCTAATGAATGCTTAATGTTTACAATTGCTTTAGAACCAAACAATTCTTTTATAGCTAAAATATACATATACTTTAAACCATTTATGTATATTTTTTGTCCCAATCTATCACTAACAACTATATAATTAACAAATCCATCCTCAGTAATTTCATAATCACTTGAAACAGCTTGACCATTAATTCTTAATGCCATTATATTATCATCATTTATTTCTTTTAATACTTCTCTAACAGTTGTTCCATAGTGAACATCCATTTCACTTCCATCTTCAAATATTAATTTAATATCTTTTTTCATTTTTCGTCACCCTTTATTGTATAAATATCATATCAAAAATTATTAGTTTTGTGAATAAGAAAGAACTAATTTTACTAAAATAATAGTAGGTGATTAAATGCATATACCATATATTTTAGATAATGATAATAAACTATTTGATTTATATTCTAAACTACTTACAAATAGAATAATATTTCTAAAAGGAGAAATAAATGATGAACAAGCAAATATAATTGTAAGTGAACTTTTATATTTAGACTCAATATCAAATGATGATATTTACATGTATATTAATTCTGAAGGAGGAAGTATAACTTCAGGATTTGCTATATATGATACAATGAATTACATTTCAAGCAATGTAATTACTATTGGTTTTGGTTTATGTGCTTCAATGGCAGCTTTCATTCTTTCAAGCGGCTATAAAAGATATTGTCTTCCAAATACCGAAATAATGATACACGAACCACTTGGTGGAGCTAAAGGACAAGCAACAGAAATAAAAATTGTAGCAGATAGAATAATCAAATTAAGAGAAAAAATTAATAAAATCTTAGCAAAAAACACTAAAAAAAGTTTAAAAACAATAACAAAAGATACTTCTAGAGATTATTATATGGATTCAGTTGATGCATTAAAATATGGTTTAATAGATAAAATAATAACAAAATAAAAAGAGAATTTCTTCTCTTATAATTCAGTACTTATTTCATTTAATACAACTTCTATTCTATCAAAAGGTATTAATATACTGTTTGTTTTATGTGGATAATTTATACTTTGAGTTTTTGTATTACCTGGAGTTAAATTATATTCTGAAACACTATTTAATGCTACAACTTTACCATCTTTTCTAAACAACACCCATGCTTTAACTGTAGAAGTTCTATTTCCATTATTAGTTATTGTAACATTAACTTTACTACCAGTATCTACATAATTAACTTTCATATTATTATATATTGTTTCATAATCATCTAGTTTTTCCAAACTTACATCAAAATCATATTTATAATTATCAAAATATACATCCTCAACATAAAATTCATCAATAGCATAAGCAGTCTTATGAGCACCTACTCTAACATAAACATTTCTCTCATCTAATTGATTTCCATTTGAATCTCTATATGAAAATTTTACATCAACATATATTGCTCTATCATTATTATTACTTACTTTAACTATAACATGTCTATCATCATAATTTCCAACAACATAACCAACATCTTGAATAGATACATTTTTCTTTAAATCTATTTTTTCATTAGTCTTTGCTTCTGGTACTTTTTCTTTTTCTTCCTCATCTTTTTTACATGCAGATAAACTAATACACAATACTAATATTATTAACAATACTAATGTTTTTTTCTTCACACATTTCACCTCTTTTTAGAATTTTCTACAATCTCTTTAATCTTTCTAAATCTATGATTAATACCGCTCTTTGTAATTGGTCTTTCAGTTTCACTGCTTATTATTTCAGCAAGTTCAGCCATAGAACTCTCCGGATATTTTTCTTTATAAATACAAACATCTTTAATTTTCTCATCAAGCAAATCAAAATCTCTAATACTCTTTAATTCATTAATTAATTCTAGTTGTTCACGAGAAGAAGCCATCATCTTATCAACATTTGCTTGTTCACAATTATTAAGTCTATTTGTCATATTTTTATGATCTCTATATATTCTAATATCTTCATAATAGAATAAAGATGTATTTGCATTTAATAATTTAATAAAATCACTTATCTTTTCTGCTTCTTTTATATAAACCATATAATTTTTATCACGCTTAATAACTTTACTATTAAAATTCATTTCATTTAGTAAGTCATTAACATAATTAGCACTCTCTAAATTTGATATTACAAACTCCGCATGATACCTACTTGTTTTAGGATCATTAATGCTACCACACATCACAAATACACCACGTAGATATGCTTGTTTATCTTTCTGCTCATCTACTAAATAAATCGATGGTTTATATACTCTTATTCCATCTTTAGTAATTGATAAGTCCTCTAAAATAAAATCAACTTTATCATGAACACTCATCAATACTAACTTATTCTTTCTTAAAGTATTTATTCCACTAGTATCCATTTCTATTTCAACATGATATATTTCTTTAATTAATTTATATATTCTTCTTGCTACACTAATATTTTCAGTATATATTTCAAATCTATTATTATATATTTTAACGCCAATATTAAGTATAGCAGATAATTCTGCCATTTTTTCAGAATCACTATATTCAATATTACTAATTTCATTTTTTATATTTGATGTAAATGACATAAAATCACCATAATAATTATACCAAATAAAAACCATATTTCATATGGCTTTTAATCAAATCTACTTGAAAATCTATATCCTTTTGATGGGAACTTAATATAATTTCTAGGATTAACATAATCATCACCCTTCATTATACCAAAATGTAAATGAGGTCCAGTTGTACAATAATCATAACTTTCTCCACCACCAGATTTTCCAATTATAGTAGATAATGTTACATATTCTTGAGCTTTAACACTAATAGAATGCAAATGCATATATACAGAAGTATATTCTTTTCCATTAATTCTATGTTTTACATAAACCATGTTCCCACCACAACTAGAATTTGCTTTTTTAGGATCTTTAACTTTTACAATTTTACTAACGATTCCAGCAGCAGATGCATAAACTTTAGTATTCATAGGAACTGCTATATCAATTCCATTATGCATCCTATAATAATGAAGAGTAGGATGATATCTAAGTCCAAATTCACTAGATATGAATCCACTATTAACAGGTCTTGTAAAACTATCTGCATATGGAACAGATATACAATCTATAATTGGAGTTGTTTCCTTACAACCATTTTTCTTATATAGTTTCTCATAAGCAGCAACTTCTTTTTTACTAGCATCATAATCAGCTTTAGCATCTTTATGATCATCAACTAAATCTTCCATAGAAAGATTATATTT
Organism: uncultured Erysipelotrichaceae bacterium; assembly: GCA_902764145.1. GTDB lineage: Bacteria > Bacillota_I > Bacilli_A > RF39 > UBA660 > CAG-1000. Next base: position 5,761 of record CACWUS010000019.1, read on the forward strand.
TTTAAGAGTTTCATTTAATTTAACAATAGTATTTTCAGACTTATCAATTTCTTCATTTAATCTTACTTGTTCCTTTTTATTTTCATCTATTAAAGTATACATTTCATCAATAAGTTCATCATTATATCTAGTTAATTCTTCAACAACAGCATTTCTGTATATAAAGTCCGTAAATGATTTTGCTTTAAATACATACTCTAAGTATATATTTTCACCATCAGATACTTGAAGAAAATTAAGTAATCCATCTATTTCAATTTTTTTATCTTTAATACTTTGTTCTAATTCTTCTACTTTAGCTTTAGAATTTTTTATTTCCTCTTCAGCATCATCAATTTCTTTAGAAAGAGATGTTAAATCTCCTTCTATTTTTTTAATATTAGATTTAACTTTATTTTGTTTACTAACAACTGAATTTAATGCTGCTTTATCTCTAGCTAATTTATCTTTTAAATCCTTTAAAGAAGTATTACCAGACACAGCAAAAACATTACTTGCAAATATTAAAGCAATAAATAAAGTGAATAATACTTTAACAATTTTCTTCATTTTTACCACCTAATATACTACCATCTACTACTAAATCTCTTACCTTTTGATGGAAAAGTTACCATTTTTCTTGGATTAATAGTTGAACTACCAGTTGATCCTGGAAGAATAATGAAGTGAAGGTGTGCTCCAGTTGAACATCTATCCCATCCACCATTTCTTTTAAGAGTATAACCTCCTCCACCACTAGTTCCTATTTTAGTAGTAACAAGTACTTCTTGTCCCATTTTAACATTAATAGTTGCTAAATGCATATATCTTGTTCTATATATTTTACCTTTAATACTATGTCTTATAGTTACTATATTTCCACCACATGAACTTTTTTTAGTAATACCAACAACTGTTCCTGATGCTGCTGCATACACTGGAGTACCAAGAGCGGCTGCAACATCTATTCCAGAATGAAGTTCCTTTCCATGAATAGGACATGTCCTATAACCCCATTCACTTGATATTGTTCCTTTAGTAAGTGGTCTTACAAAACCATTAGAAGTAGCAACAGTTAAACATTCATCTATGTCAACAGTTTCCTTACAACCATTTTGTTTATATACTTTTTCATAATAAGCGAGCGTTTTCTTTCTATCAGCTATAGTATCATCAATATTTGTATGTGCTGTTTCTAAATCTTTTAAGCTTACATTATATGTTGATAATTTCTTTTCTAAATCATTTATAGAATTTTCATTTCTTTCAATCTTATCTTGAAGTTTATTTTTTAATTTTTTGTTTTCTTCAATCATCTTGTACATTTCATCAATAGTTTCATCATTATGTTTAGTTAATTCTTCAACAACAGCACTTCTATATATAAAGTCTGTATATGATTTAGCTTGAAAAATATATTCTAAATATACATTATCAGTATCAGCTTTCTGCATAAAAGCAAGAAGTCTATCTATTTCTTTTTGTTTAGAATCAATATCATCATTTAACTCATCGATTTTTACTAAAGTTTCTTCAATTTCCTTTTCATAATTATCGATTTGAGTTTCTAAATCACTAATATCCCCTTTAGCATTCTTTATATTATTTTGAACATTTTTCTGTCTTTGTATTAATAATGCCTTATTCGCTTCATCCCTTGCAAGTTCTTCTTTTACTTGTTTCAATGATTTAGCCGAAACATTACTAACAAACAAGAAAGTACATAAAACAATAATTAATATTTTATATACCCTTTTCATCATATTTTTAAATACTTCCTTACTGCTCTATAACTACCAAAAGCACCAACAATAACTCCAATAGCAAGTAATCCTAAAACTAGTATGAATGTTATATCAGATGGATGAACAAGTTTAATAATAGCAGTAAATATTTGTCCACCTAATCTATCATATAAATATCTATATCCAAAACAACATCCAATTATTGGTACAATTGATCCTAAAAATCCTAATATAATTCCCTCAAAGAAGAATGGTTGTCTAATAAATGCATTAGAAGCACCAACTAATCTTCTTATTTCAATTTCTCTACTTCTAGATTGAATAGTTATTTTAATAGTATTTGCTATTAAGAATATTGTTACAAGTACTAAAGCAACAACTGTTCCATACATTATTTTTTTAACTAAATCAAATATTTTGACAAGTTCCTCAACAGAACCTTCACCATATTTAACAATATCTACATTTTCAATTTTTTCAATCTCATCAGCAGTTTTACCAATAGTATTTATATCAACAACTTTAACTAAATAACTATCTTGTAAAGGATTAGTCTCATCATTATATTGTTCTAAAATACTATTAAATATTTCTGAATCCTCTTGCATTGACTTCTTAACATCATTTTTAGATTCAAATTTTACTTCCTTTATATTCTCAAGACCTCTTATTTTATTTCCGACTGTTTTAACATCTTCATCACTTATTTTTCTATTTAAGAATACAACAATAGTCATATCTTGTTCTATTTCACGAGTAAAATTATTAACATTATATGAAAGAATAATACTAAAACCTACTAATACAAGTGTAATAGCTATACAAAAAATACTAGCTAAAGAAAGTGAAAAATTTCTAAATACACCTTTAAAGGATTCAGATAAACTACTTCTTAATATTCTAAATGCCTTCATCTTTATACTTTCCTTTCAATACATCTCTTGTAACTATTCCTTTTTCTATCTGAACAACTCTTTTCTTCATTCTATTAACTATTTTTTCATCATGTGTAGCCATTATAATAGTAGTACCAAGTTCTTTATTAATTCTATCAATAACTTCCATTACTTCCATAGATGTTTTAGGGTCCAAATTACCAGTTGGTTCATCACAAATAAGAACTTTAGGATTATTAACGATAGCTCTTGCTATAGATACTCTTTGTTGTTCTCCACCAGATAATTCACTTGGATAACTTCTAAGTTTATCTTTTAAACCAACTTGTTCAATTGCTTTTAATGTTCTTCTTCTTATTTCATCTCTTCTTAATCCATATATTTCAAGCGCAAAAGCAACATTTTCATACACAGTCATTTTAGGAAGCAACTTATAATCTTGAAAAACAATTCCAAGCTTACGTCTTAATTTATAAACCCTCCCATTTCTTAGTTTTGACATATTAATACCACCAACAAAAACATCTCCTCTTGTTGGTTTTTCTTGTCTATATAATAGTTTAATTAATGTAGATTTACCGCTTCCACTATCTCCAATTACAAATACAAATTCTCCTTTAGAAATAGACAAGTTAACATCACATAAAGCAGTAACACCATTATTATATCTTTTGTATACATTTTTAAGTTCTATTAACTGCATAATTCCTCCTAACAACTTATTATACACTATTATTCTTCATCTTCAAATGTTAATTTTTTCCTCTCAGTACCACCAAGTACTTCATAACAATCACTTACTACAATAAATGCATCACTATCAATTTCCTTAATTGCACTTTTAAGAAGTGAATATCTTTCAGTTGGTACTACGCACATAAGCATTTTTCTTTTTTTATGACTATAAGCACCATGAGTATCAAATAAAGTTACTCCACTTTCAATTATTGTTAAAATAAATTCTTTAACTTCATCCTCTTTATCAGTATGAATAAAGAACATTTTAGAATCACTTATTCCAATTAATATTTTATCAACCAAATAAGTTGAAATAAATGTAATTATTAATGAATACATTACAGAAGTATATCCAAATGCAATACCACCAGATAATATTATTATAAAAGATGTATATCTAAGTAAATTACCAAGAGGCATCTTTTTATAATGTTGAATAATTAATGCAATTATACTAGTTCCTCCAGTATTGAATCCAGCTTTATATACTAATGCTTCACCAAATCCTCCTACTACACCAGCTGCTAAAACATATAATAATGTATCATCAAAATAAAAATTAATTGTTGCTGGAAAATCTTTAGTTAAATATATGAATATAGTAGAAGTTGTTGCCCCAATAATACTCATTAATGATTTTTTAAATCCTAATGTAAATATACTAGCTATTATTAATATTAAATTACCAACTAATATTACTGTACTAGGCTCAATACTAAAAAAATGATTTAATACTATACCAAATCCACCAAGTCCACCACCTACAAAATTATTAGGTACAAAAAACAAATTATAAGAAAGTGATGATATTAGACATCCTACTACAAACAAAGCTGATTTCTTCATAGCTTCCTTCTTAATAACAATTGTTTCTAACTTTTCACTATTAAATTTTCTAAATCTTTTAAACAACCTCATAATATTATTCTCCATTTTAAATTATAACAAAAAAATATGGATTATTCCACCATATATTTTTTACTTTGTAAACTATCGTTTTAAATAACTTTCTAAGAAATCCCTAATATCACCATCTAGTACTTTATCAACATTACTAGTTTCATAATTACTTCTAGTATCTTTAACTAAAGTATATGGGCACATTACATAACTTCTAACTGCACTTCCAAAATTAACATCCATTACTTCACCTTTAAGTTCCTTGACTTTATCATTAAAAGCATTTTGATTCATAATGAATAATTTATTCTTAAGCATATTTAATGCTCTTTCTTTGTTCTTAATTTGACTTCTTTCGATTTGACAAGATGTAACTATTCCAGTAGGTAAATGAGTAATTCTAACAGCAGAATCAGTAGTATTAACACCCTGACCACCTGCTCCACTAGAACGATATACATCTATTTTCAAATCACTATCTTTTATTTCTACATCCAAGTTTTTATCAATTTCTGGAGTAACAAGCACAGAAGCAAAAGAAGTATGTCTTCTAGAATTACTATCAAAAGGACTTATTCTTACAAGTCTATGTACCCCAGTTTCTCCTTTTAAGTATCCAAAAGGATAATACCCAAGTACACGAAGAACAACTCCCTTAATACCAACCTCTTCACCTTCATTTTTACTTATTACTTCATATTTATAATCATTCTTTTCAAAAAATCTAGTATACATCCTATACAACATATTAGCCCAATCATTACTTTCAGTACCACCTGCTCCAGAATGTATTTCAATAAATGCATTAGATGAGTCAAATTCTCCATTTAAAAAAGTATTTAATTTTAATTCATCAAAACTTTTATCTAAACTTTCTATTTCATCTATAATATCTTTTAAATCAAACTCATTTAATTCAAGAGTTAACATCTCACTTAAAGTATTAACACTATCACAAAGACTATTATATTTAGCAATAATGCTTCTTAAATTCTTTTGTTCTTCCAAAACACTCTTAGTATCTTCACTAGACCAAAAAGAAGGATTAGATACTATACTATCTAATTCATCTAGTCTTCTGTTTTTATTACTGATATCTAATTTACTTTCAAGATCAATAATATCACTTTTAAAATCATCTAATTTTTTTAAAATATCTTTTGTTTCCATGCATTAATTATATCATATTGACTTAACAAAAAATAGTGCTATAATCAAATCGGAAGGTGATTATTATGCATAAATGTATATGCTTAATATTCGAAAAGTTTATTCTTTAAAAACCTTCTTTTCTTAAACTAATATATATTTAGAGTAGAAAATAAATAGTTAAGACTTATAAGACGGGAAGTTGTTTATAAGGCAAAACATTTGTTGCTTATTTATTTTCGCATTCCGCTAAAAGATTACAAAGACAATATCCTTGTTTTCTCGTGGGCGGAAAAGAAAGGATTTTTTTATGAATAAAACAAAAAGAATATTATTAAGTGCATTATTTCTTGCATCTGCTATTGTTCTAGGCAGAATACTATCAATTAGAACACCAATTATTACTATAGGTTTTGCTTTTGCGCCAATTATGCTATCCGCTATTATTTTAGGATGGAAACATTCGACATTTATCGCAACATTCGCAGATATTATTGGAGCCCTTTTATTTCCTACAGGGAGTTTCTTCTTTGGCTTTACAATTACATCTTTACTAACAGGTTTAGTATATGGACTTGTAATATATAGAAAGCCATTCAAAATAGACAAACAATTTATTATAAGATTAATAATAGCTACAATAATAGTATGCGGAATACTAAATGGAGTTTTAAATACAATATGGATTATTATAATATCAAAAGGCGCTAGTAAAATAATAATAACTACTAGAGTATTAAAACAATTAATAATGGCTCCAATCGAAGTATTAACAATACTAGGATTATCAAAACTATTAGAAAGTAAAATAAGAGAATTAGTAAATGATTAAAATTAATAATCTAACATTTGGATATAAAGAAAATATATTTGAAAATGCAAATGCAACAATAGATAATAATAAAATAACATTTATAATTGGTAAAAATGGTAGTGGTAAATCAACACTAGCAAATATTTTAACCGGTCTTATAAAACCCAAAAAAGGTAAAATAATAATAGATAATATTGAAATTACAAAAAAGATAAAATTATCAAATCTTAGAACAAAAATAAGTATGGTATTTCAAAACCCATCAAATCAAATATTATTTAACAAAGTTTATGATGACATTAAATTTACTTTAGAAAATATTAATACAAAAGAAGAAGAAATAGATCAAAAAATAAAAGAATCGTTAGAAACTGTAGATATGTTAGAATATATTAATTCAAATCCATATAAACTATCTGGAGGAGAAAAACAAAGAATAGCTATTTCTTCAATACTAGCATTAAATCCAAAATATATAGTATTTGATGAATCAACCTCAATGTTAGATATAAACGGTAAAAATAGTATTTATAAATTATTAAATAAATTAAAAAATAAAGGAATAGGAATAATATTTATAACTAATATTTTAGATGAACTAGTATATGCAGATGAAATATTAATAATAGATGATAAACAAATATATAAATATACAAAAAAAGAACTATTTAATAATTTAAACATTTTAAAAGAACATAATTTAGAATTACCATTCACATTAAAAATAATAGAAAAACTAAATCAAAAAGGAATAAAAGCATATAATGAAAAAGACATATTAAAAGAAATATCAAAATGATATACACTTTTATTCTTCTTTTATTCTTTATATTTAGTATTCTATTATTCTTAATAAATAATTATATATTCTTATTATTGTTTTTCACACTAAATATTATGATAATACTTTTTTTAAAAATAAATTTCCTAAGATTTTTAAAATTCATAATAAAAAACTTATTATTCATAATTTTTATATTCATTTGTAATATTATATTTGTAGATTTAAATACCGCTATTATGACTGCATTAAAATTGTTTTTAGCAATTAATCTAACATATACAATTTCAAATATATTAACACCAAGTAATATAAGTACAGCATTTTATTACTTATTCTATCCATTAAAAATATTTAAAATAAATATTAAAAATTTATCTTTAATTATTTCAATCACACTCACATTTATTCCAGTATTAATAGATGAAGCAAAAAATATTAAAACTTCACTTCTTATAAAAGGTTTTGAATTTAATATTAAAAATGCATTAACAAAACCACATATATTTTTAATAACATATATCAATGGAATTTTTGAAAGAACAGATGAATTAGAAAAAGCACTTATAATGAAAGCATATGAATAAAGAGGATATTAAATCCTCTTTTTATTCTTCCCACCAAGTTTCTTGATTATCTAAATAATCATTAATACTTACTGTTTTTCCTATTCTACTAATCATATAATTAATACCAAGTTCACTAGCTTGTCTTACAAATCTTTTAGCAGGGTCATCCCATGGATGATTAGATAAAGCAAATGCTCCCCAGTGAATTGGCATAGATATATTAGCATTTAAATCAACCGCAGCTTGTACAGCTTCTTCAGGAAACATATGAACATCATGCCAAGACTCACTATATTGTCCAGAATCTAGAAGAGCAAAATCAACATTACCATATCTTGCATTTATTTCTTTAAAATGATCTCCATATCCACTATCTCCACTATCAAATATTGTATAATTTTCATCCTTAATTAACCATGATGACCATAATGTATCATTACTATCAATCACAAATCTTCCAGAAAAATGTCTAGCAGGTGTGCAAACAAATGACAAACCATTTAATTCAAGTTCTTCCCACCATGACATATTATTTACTTTATTTTTATCTATTCCAAATTTAATTAAATCTTTATCTATACCAAGTGGAACAAGAAACATATTTGTTTTTTCATCGAGTTCTTTAATAGTATTATAATCAACATGATCATAATGATCATGTGTTAATAAAACAACATCAATATAAGGTAAATCACTAACATCACCAGATAAATCGCTAAATCTCTTAGGTCCAACAAATGAAACAGGAGATGCTCTATTAGAAAAAATTGGATCAATTAAAATATTCATACCATGCATTTGAATTAAAACAGTAGAATGTCCAAACCAAGTAAATAAAACATCTGAATTATCATTTTCAATAAATTCATAATTTTCAACACTTACTGCACCTTGTGGTACAACATCACTAGAACCAACTCTATCCTTGTATGGATCTATAAAAGAACCCATTACACTAAATTTACCATCATTATAAAATTTACCATCTTTATAATTAGAACTCCTAGATTCATAGTTTTCCCTATCTGATTTATTTGGTCGTCCTCCAAGTGGTTTATATAATAAAACAAACAATAAAACAATTATAGCTATTGTAACAATAACGCATAGTATTATAAATAAAACTTTGCCCAACTTACTCATCACTACTATTTACCTTTCTAAAAGAAAATCGTTTACTTCTAACAGCACTCTTCTTTTCTTCTTTACCCTCTTCAATAATTAAATCCTTACATATATACATAATATTTCTTTGAATTTCGTCACATTCACTAGTGTATATTTTATGATTAGTTAATAATTCCTCAAGTTTACTATGATACAAAACATATGACTCTTTATAATATTTTTGATATGCAAATATGTTGCATCTTGCTTTTAATATACTAGTTAAGCTTTGAGCATATTTTTTAGCATCATTTAACGTATCAAATAAAGCTTCTACAAACACACTATTACTACATTTACCATCCGCATCATATAATGGCTTAACTAATTTACCACTTCTATAATCAAATGGTAAAACAACTTCGTTTTCTGAAACTATATAACATGGACTAACAACATATCCTCTAACACTTTCATTATTATTTAAGCATGTACTCAAACCCAAAGGATAATTACCAAGTACAGTATATTTAACTACATAATCTTCTTCCATTATTCCTCCTATTTAACACCAAAAAATATTTTATTTATTTTATCCTTATCAGGACAATTAACTTTTTTAAATATTTCCTCAAATTTTTCCCTATCATAATTAAGATACTTTTTAGTAATATTAATTTCACTTCCAATATCTATAATTGTATAAAAAGTACTATCATCTTTTCTACATCCACTACTTCCAACACAAATTAAATTTGTTCCATTTTCATTATCACATTCAAATGACTCATGTTCATGACCAATAAAAATATAATCAGATTTAATATCATTAAAACTATTAACTATTTCATGATTCTTTACAATATTTAAACTCATATATGGATATATCTCATCTTTTAACAAAAAATGCTCAAATAGTAACTTATAGTCAAAAATCTTTTTTTCATAAAAATACTTACACTCACAAAGATAATTTAAATCATCTTTAGTTAATTGACTATTTACCCAAACATGATGACTCTTTTCATCACTACTCATTTCATTAATCTCTGTTCCCTTAATACAATATAATTCATGATTTCCTAATAATAAAATAATATTATTATTTCTAATTAAATCCAAACATTCCTTAGGATTAGGTCCAAGACCAACAACATCTCCTAAACATATTATTTCATCATAATTATTAATTTTAATATCTTCAATAATTGTTTTTAATGCTTCATAATTACCATGTATATCAGAAAAAACAGCAACTTTCATTAAAACACCTCATAACAATTATATAATAACAAAAAATAGTTCATTAAACAATGAACTATTCTTACATTTTCTTAATTAATTTTACTTCATTATCTGCATAAGTTGTACTAAATTTTATACCATTATCATTATATTCAAGAGCTTCTTTCTCAAAATCAATCATATCTTCTGGCAAATCATATGGATCTACCCACACTAACTCAGAACATTTTTCTGGCTCATTAATTTTAATTTCACCTCTATATTTTTTAACTTCAAAATAAATATCAAAATATGATGGTAATGACTTATTTCTTCTATTTACTACAAATGGATTAGATAAATCTTCAAGACTAACTTCAATTCCTAATTCTTCCCTCGCTTCCCTAATAGCGGCCTCATAAGCGAGCTCCCCTTCGTCTATGTGACCAGCAGGTAAAGCTAAATATCCTGGCCACAACTTAGTACCTTGTCTCCTCTGCAATAAAATATCTCCATATTTATCTCTTATTATAAGATAAATAGAAGCCAAAAATTTTTCTCTTTCCACAATATTACCTCCATATTAATTATAACATAAAAAAGAGAGTATTTTTATTACTCTCCCATCTTTTTTATTCTTGCTATAGAAGATTTTATACAAGCAAACTCATTAGATATATTTATAAGAACACTCTTCATTTCATCTCTATTTTTTACAACTATATCTCCATTATCAACTGTAGTATAAATTACATGATTACCTTTTTCATTATCAAAATAACATATTTTTTTATCCAATCTTTTAATATGTAAATTTTCTCTAATAACAGTTTTATCTAAAATACCAGCTTCATACATTTCATCAATTGAACTACAAGTTCCTATAAATATCTTAAAAGAATTAAACCCTTGATAGCCAATATCCTGTCTCATCTCAAATATACTAACTTGTAAAATATTATCTGGTATTTCAAAATCTTCTAAAATAGGAAAAGATAATTGAAAATCTATTATATTTCCATCTTTATCTAATGCATTAATTACACTTAAACTTATTTTATCACTATATCCAAACATAAAACCTCCTACAAAAAGTAAGAATTATTATAGTTTATTTTATTAAACTTGTCCATTATATTTATATAATTTTTTAACAATTGGATTATAATCTACACCAGATAAATCTCTATTTCTAGACTCAGCTATATATTTAGTTAAATACATACACTTTATTAAATTAGAATATTCAGAACCAAAATTATAACTTTTAATTACAATTACTTCCTTATAATATTTTCTAATTTCCTCAAGTAATAATTTATCTAATTCACTACCAGAATCAAAAAATATAGCATTATTATTATATGCAGTACAAAGAGTACTTCTACCATGACAATATGAATACTTATCATGCACTATAGGAATAGCAATTCCACTTTCAATCATTGTAGATTCTAAATATTTTGATAAAGTAGACGTATCATAACCACTAAATATCTCATAAGCATCACATGTAGTATCAAAATTAAAATCATATTCATCCGATAAATCAATTACTCTTCCAATATCATTACCATAATAATAATTTAATAAAATACTACAAGGTATTAAAGTAGCTGCAAGTGATATAAAACTCTTTTCCCTATCTTCACATACATAACTCAAATTAATTATTCCTTCTTTATTATTTGGCTTGCTTGCCAATAAATAATGCCTCAAATTATTTGAAAATGATAATTCAACACCATAATTATTACCACTATAACTACATGATAAAACATTACTATACAATCTAGTATCTAAATACTTAAAATCTCTAGGCTCAACATTTCTAGTTATTATTTTATTTTTACTAGATAATATTTTAGAAGCATATTCAGAAACAACACTAGATCCACCTACTCCAGATACTAAAGTAGGTTCATCTAACTTAGATAATTCATAATTTATTTTCTCTAAATCACTATTATATAAACTATCAAATACTCTCCTTTCTAATTTTTTAAAATTTTCTTTCATATTCTTTTCCATAAAAAATCTCCTTTCAAGTTAAATATAACTTAAAAGGAGGAAATATTTCGTCTACTCATACTTTTCATCTAATAATTCATATTTTATTATTCTTTTTAATTCAAAATGCCTAATATCTTGCTTCCTTTCACAAAAGGCAGCACAATACCATCCATCCTGAAATAAAAACATTTCAGCAGGATCTATAATCCTTTCATTTTCACCCTTACCATATGAATAATAGAGTATTTTAACTTTTCTTTTTTCTTTTATAGCCCTAGTTAAAACATTATACTTTTTACCAATTTCATCAGTCAATTTATCGGAAATAACATCATCATTATTTCTAATATATGAACTATTTATTTTATCTTGAAGAGATTTTAGTTTTTCCCTTCTTTCACTATCTTTTTCATTCTTTATATAATCAAGAAGTATTTTTGATTCTTCTTTACTAAACTTTCTAATAGGCATTCTTATAGATTGATTTAAAACATATCCACCATATGGCCCCATAATAGTATCAATATAAATACCTGCTTTTTCAGCTTCATCTTTATATACTCTTATCATTCTATCACTTACTTCAAGTTTTTTTGATAATTCACTAATACTATATTTTCTACCAGTTTCTAGTAACTCTAACATAGTTAAAACATTAGAAATCTTAGACATATAATCACCTACTCTAAATCATTAACACGTAAATATCTTTCCCTAAATTTATTCTTATCATTAGTTAGTTCATTTACTTCTTTCAAAAACTTTTTATAATCCAAATCTTCAAAATACATTTTGGTATTAGCATAACCATTATTACCAAATTTATCAATTATATGACGTCTAGAATCCTCAATAATATGTTCTAAATCATTGTCAGGATTATGCTTGATTCTATAAGCATATGTTCTTCTAAGAATACTATCAATAGAAGTATTTCTATCTGCAGAAGACACTATTTTACCATAAATAGTCCTAGGTTCGCCTTCCATACTAGCTCTATGGTCATATACAGCTTCAGACATAACTCTTATTTCATCACTACTAAAAAAATGCTTTAGATTATTATCTTCTAATAACATCATAGCAGATACTTTTTCATGATTTTTTCTATCAATATAATCACCTATATCATGATAAGAAGCTATTACATAAACCATATCATAATTAATACCCTTTACAGTATTTGCAAACTTTAAACTTCTTTCAATAACATATTTAATATGATCCAAATTATGACCAGAATCATTCTTTTCATAACTAGGAAATATATTATTCTCAATATAATTAATTAAATCCTTATTAATATTATTCATACAAACTCCAGTTGTATTATATCATAAAAAAAAATTATTCAAATTAAAAATGCCCATTTAAGGCATTAAATATTTAAAAAGATTACTATTCTTCTTCACCATCACTATCTTCTTCATCCTCATCATCATCTATAACAACTATTGCTTCCTTATTAATAGCTGGTGCATATTCAACATCACCATCAAGTGATTGTATATCTTCATCATCAGTTGTTTCCACTATTTCAGCTTGTTGATTATTAGTTTCATTTTTAACTTCTTCTTTTTCAGAAATTACTTCCTGTTTAACCTCTTCTTTAGGTTTTTCTTCTTTGACTTCTTCTTTTGTTTCTTCCACTATTTCTTTATCACTATCATTATTTTCAATTATTTAAAGTCCTTCCTCATCATAATCACCCTGATCAACCACTTCAGTAATCTCTTCCTCATTATTTAAATTAGTATGATTATTATTAACATTATCTTTTTTAATAAGAGTAAAATATACTATACCTACTATTATTAATATAAATAAAACAAATAAAACATTATTAACACTTTTATTTTCTTCCATGATATACCTCACTACTTTTTCATAGTTTCCACAAGAACAAATTCTTTTTTATCATCAGAAATATAAATTCTTCTACGAGTTCTCTTTGTTCCTTTTTTTATTCTTAATAGAAATATATCTCTATCAAATCTATATCCAGGTGTAACAATTTCATTATTATTCTTTAAAGTTCTTTCTCCAGTAATCAAATAATAATTAGAAATACCATTCTTTGATTTCTTATCATAATATGTTATTTTTAATCCATCATTTGTAGCATGAGCAATTAATGCATCACCAATATACATCATAATATGCCCTTGATTAACTGAATAAGTATATTCTTGATTTTGAGGTATTTTACTAGAATCAATTCTTCCCATTATAGAGTCTCCTATTTGCATTTCTCTAGCATAACCCAGTCTTTGACCCATTTCACTCACTGATTTAACAACAGTAAATAAATTACCTTTTTTAGGATTAGCACCATATGTATAATATGTAGGAGCCCAATATAAACTACCATTGCTTTTTAATACATTTATTCCAAATGTACCATTATATATAGCGCCAACAAAAGCTGAACATGATAAATAATAATTATTACCCTTATTCAAAGAAGTTCTTTTACTTTTAAATGGCACTCCATTAACAACAAAATTATACCCTGCTGTTCTTAATTCATCTTTACTATTCACTTTTTCCCTTAAAATTGCATTAGCAGTTGGATATAAAATATTTATATTTTTATCACTTAATTCTTGTGCTTTGACTAGAGTCATTACATTCTTTAATAGTGCAGACTTATCGCTTACAGTTAATGTTCTATCAGCACTACTATCTTTCTTAACCTCTTGATCAGTTAAACTTTTAGCAATAATATAACCAGTTCTATCTTTTAAATAATAAACTCCATCCGCTTCAACAATAACTTTATAATAATAATCATTAACCTTTGATACTATTTTAACCTTAGTACCTTTAATAACGGCCATTTTAACACCATCTTTTAATATTGAATCAGCTGTATAGATTTTAGAATAATTATTTCTTAATATTGAATCCCTCTTTGTATACATATAAGAATTCGCATAAATTTTAGGACAAATAACAAAACATATTCCAACAAATAAAACAAATTTTGCAAATAGACTTTTTCTCATAAAACCATCCTACTTTATATTAACAATAATTATAGCACACAAAATATTATATTATATTATTAATTCAAAAGTTTACACTTTAAATAAAAAGCTTGCAGTCTCTTTACTAAAGAGATTATGCAAGCTATTTACCACAACATTGTTTGTATTTTTTAACACTGTCACCTATCATTATACAATCTTCTTTATCAGTAGCACCAATAGCTAATTCAAAAGATTCTAAATCGGGTTTCATCGCATCTTCTCCGGCAACTATTTTATCTATATAATCATATAATGCTGTTCTCTTTAATCTTGGTATTTGTGTTCCACTAAACCAACTCGTAAGAATTACTATTTCCTTTCCAGCTGATTTTAAATATTCAAGCAATTCAATAACTCCATCGGGTACAACATCCTCTATCGTTTCACCATTATGAATCATCCAACCACTTATTACTTCTTCACTAACAGTAAAGCCATGACTCTTAAAAAAATCACTTAATGTCTTAAAATCATATTTTGGAAATTCTAATTCATATTTATTTAATATAGGTTGCTTTTGTTTAAAAAATTCTTCCTGCTCCTCTAGAGGTATGGTTCTTCTAAAATAATCATCTTCTTTAGACCAATCTGGAATTAATAAGGTATAATCTAAATCAAAAATATATTTTTTATAATCTTTCATAGTTTCCCCCATTTCTGGTAAATTATTATATACCATAATTATCATTTAGACAACGTCATATCGGCAAAAAAACTTATCTAAACATCTTTTTGATGCAAAACTACCACTCGAGAACGCTATCAAAATGTATGTAGATTTTATTTTTTCATTTCTAAAAAACTATAAATATCTATTTTAATTTATTATCTTTTTTTAATTTTTCAATATATTTTCTTTGTGTGTCAATATATTTTTCTTTATCTTTTAGTAATTCTCTTAATTCTCTTAAGAAATTTTCATATTGTGTATCTTTAAAGTAGAATTTAGCATAACCATCCTCTCCAAATTTATTAACAAGAACATCATAGGCTCTCAAGAACAATTCTTCATCTGTAGCATCAGGATTTAACTTTTTACCATAAGTATAAGTTCTTCTTAAACAATCTTCCACTTTGTTATTTCTATCAGCTGAAGAAACTATTCTTCCATATATACTTCTTGGATCATCCTTTGCTGATGCTCTGTGGTCTTCAATTGCCTCTTTTATTGTAACTAATTCATTTTTCGTAAAAAATCTAGATAGATTCTTGTCTTTTGACATAATATCAGCTGATATAATTTCATGAGTCTTTGAGTCAATATGATGCCCAATATCATGATATGAAGCAATTGTATACACCATATTTGGATTAACATCTGAACTGTTTTCTTTAACAAGTTGAAAACTTCTTTCTATAACATATTTAATATGATCTATGCCATGTCCTTTTTCGTTCTTTTCATATTCAGGAAAAATATTATTCTCTATATAAGCCTGTAATTCTCTATTTATTTGCATATAAAATCATTCTCCATTTCTACTAATTATTATATCATAAAGTTTTATGCCTCTTGTCGTGAACCGTGGTGGCAGTGATCATTTTCTTTGCAAACCCTTATAAATAAAGGCATCATTTATCTTAAAATATTTCTACATACGTTTTTACATACGTATGTAAAACGTATGTAGGGGCACTTTTTGAAGAAGAATTACAACTTTTTAAAAAAAGAAAAAGCCAGGAAATCCTTATATCTCCTGGCTTTACGAGTTATTTACCACAACATGTTTATATTTTTTACCACTGCCACATGGTAAAATATTAAAACAACCAGGTAATTTTTTCCTTTTAAGTTGGTATTTTTTATTTTAAATTTATAATTTTTTATTCGCTTATTGTAAGTTTTTTTCGTAGAACTTATCTAATAGCTTATCTAAAAAAATCCAATTAAATAAATCAAAATATTGCAAACTATTTATTATCACTAATCATTTTCTTTTTAAATGTAATAATTGACAAGAAAATAACTGTTATGAAATAAATTAAAAATACTATTATATGAAGAAGTGTTAAATTACTAAAATCATTATGTAACGTTCCTTGAATTATAGTTAAACACGCTTCAAATGGTAATGATTTACATATAACTTCAAATACTCCACCCATTACTTCTTTAGGAAAATACATGCCACTTGTAAAGCATACTAATTGAACAACTATACTTCCTAATCCACCTGTTCCTTTTTCACTAACTAAACTACCTATTAATATACCTAATGATATAAAGAAAATAGAAATAATCATTGATACTAATATAGTTGGTATTATACTAATTGTAAATTCTAACCCCATAGCAATTGCAGTTATAAAGAATAAAACATTTTGAATTAGTACTATAGGTAGTAATGATAATATATATCCTAAAATATAATCACTTGATTTCATTGGAGAAGTTCCAAGTCTAATTAATAACGAAGAAGTTCTATCCTTTGCAATTAATGTAGCAGTAAACAATGTAATAAATGAAAATCCAAATAGAATTATAGACGGTGTGAAGTTTTCTAATCTATAATTTTCTGCAGGAATATTAAATTGTTGAAATATAAATAATAAGAATAATGGTAATACAATTTCGAAAATTAAGCTTAACGGATCTCTTATTAATTCTTTAAAATTTCTTTTAGCAAAATTAATCATTCTCATTATAATTCACCTCCAGTTGCAATAGATACAAAAGCATCTTCAAAGTTTTTAGCTTTAGTCTTTTTTATTAACTCCTGTGAAGTTCCAATATCTATTAACTTACCATTTGCCATTATGCCGATTCTATCTGATAAACTTTCTGCTTCTTCCATATAATGAGTTGTTAAAATAATTGTTATTTTACCCTTTAATGAATTAATAATTTTCCATAGTTCTTTTCTTGCTATAACATCTAATCCTAATGTTGGTTCATCTAAAAATAATATTTTTGGATCATTTATCAAACTTATTGCGATAGATACTTTTCTTTGCCATCCACCAGATAGAGTTTTTGCTTTTTTGTTTAAAACTTCATCAAGTTTAAATTGCTTAATAAGTTCATCAATCTTTTTTTCTTTATCTTTTATTTGATATACCCCAGCCATAAATTCCAAATTTTCTTTTACTGTTAAATTTGGAGCAATGGCAGTTTCTTGTGGTGATACATTTAAGATTTCTTTTATTTTAAATACGTCTTTTTTCATATTCATATTTTCTATTATTATCTCACCAGAAGTTGGAAGTATTAAACCAGATAACATCTTAATTGTAGTTGTTTTTCCAGCTCCATTTACTCCTAAAAGTGCAAATAGTTCTCCTTGTTTAATATTTAAATCTATTTCATTTACTGCAATTTTATCTTTAAACTTTTTATTTAATTTCTTTGTTTCAATAGAATACATATTATTTATTATCTGGCATTATTTTATCCATAGTATCTTCTAATACTTCAGATTTAACAATAGCCATTCCTTTCTTTAGGAATTACTATTTGTCCTTTTTCTCCAACTTTAGCAATACCTACGAATTTGTTTTTCATAATTTGCCTCCTTAAAGTATAACAAGTTATACTTTTCATACTTAATTATATACCTATTTTATATAAAAGTAAAGCATCATAAGATTACTAAAAAAAATGAGATTTCTCTCATCAGTTGGAACGGGAATATCTTAATATAACGATTATTATTTATTTAGATAATACTTACCATCTTTTGTTTTTACTAATACTTTTTGCTTAATCAATCTTTCATTTATTTTATTAAATCCATTAGGATTAA
>CACWUS010000020.1 GCA_902764145.1 uncultured Erysipelotrichaceae bacterium
ATTATTTTATAACACTTCTAGATTAAAATCAAATAGACATTAATTTTTTTTAATGTCTACTTTTTTTATTGTGAACTATTTGGGGTTCACTTCAATAAATGTTGAATTTTTAAATATTTAGTGTTAAAATTGATTTATCTTTTGTGAAGAAATAGTAATGATATATTTTTATTTTAAGAGAGTTGATAATTTGGTGTAATATCAATAAATAAAATTTCATGAATTCACCTTCATATAAAAAGAACGTATAATTCGGCGTTAACGAAAATAAAGAGCATGTTAGTCATGAATTAAGGTGGTACCGCGGGGTCTTCTCGTCCTTTAATTTATGACTTTTTTATTTAGGAGGAAATATGATAGAAAGTCTAGAAAAAATAAAAAATGAAGCACTTCAAAGTATTGATGAAGTAACAGATGAAAACTCTCTTAATAATGTAAAATCTAAATACATGGGTAAAAAAAGTGTATTTAGCGAAATAATGTCTAAAATGGGTAGTTTATCAAATGAAGAGAGAAAAGAAGTAGGAAGTAAGAGTAATGAAGTTAGAGCTTCTATTACAGAGGCTTTAGATAATAAATTGAAAAGTATCAAGGACGAGGAATTAAATAAAAAACTTGAAGGTGATAAAATTGATATCACTCTCCCAAGTAAGAAAATTAGAAAAGGTACTCGTCATCCTCTTACAATTGTTAGAGAAGAAATAGAAGATTTATTTATTTCTATGGGATATGATGTAGTATCAGGTCCAGAAGTAGAAACTGATAATTACTGTTTTGAAATGTTAAATTTACCTAAAGGACATCCAGCTAGAGATGCTCAAGATAGTTTTTATATAACAGATGAGATGTTGCTTAGAACTCATACTAGTCCGGTACAAATAAGAAGTATGCTTGCAAATGAAGAGAAAAAACCTTTTAAATTA
This sequence comes from uncultured Erysipelotrichaceae bacterium, assembly GCA_902764145.1. GTDB lineage: Bacteria > Bacillota_I > Bacilli_A > RF39 > UBA660 > CAG-1000. Next base: position 924 of record CACWUS010000020.1, read on the forward strand.
ATATGTCCTGGTAAAACATATAGAAGGGATGATGATGATGCAACACATTCACATCAATTTAGTCAAGTTGAAGGATTAGTTGTTGGAGAAAATATTTCATTATCTGATTTAAAAGGTACATTAGAATTGTTTGCTAAAAAAATGTTTGGTGAAGATAGAAAGATTAGATTTAGATCAAGTTTCTTCCCATTTACTGAACCTAGTTACGAAGTAGATGTATCATGTTTTAAATGTAATGAAAAAGGATGCAATATTTGTAAAGGAACAGGATGGATAGAAATTCTTGGATGTGGTATGGTTCATCCTAATGTACTTGAAAATTGTGGATTTGATCATACTAAATATCAAGGATTTGCATTTGGAGTAGGAATTGAAAGAGTAGCATCACTAAAATATGGTGTTACTAATATGAGAGATTATTTTACAAATGATTATAGATTCTTACGTAATTTTGATAGAAAGGAGATATAGCCATGAAACTAAGTAAAAAATTTGTTAATGATTATACACCACTTGATAAAATTGATTTTCATGAACTTGCAAATGGAATGTTAAAACTTGGAAATGAATATGAAAGCATAACACCACTTGTTAGTGGATCAAAACTAATTATTGGTGAAATTACTCATTGTGAAAATATTACTGGAAGTGATCATTTACATTCATGTAAAGTTAATATTGGAAGTGAGGAATTAAATATTGTTTGTGGCGCTCCTAATGTTAAAAAAGGTATCAAAGTAATAGTTGCATTAGATGGATGTGTTTTACCAGGTGGAACTATCAAAAAAACAATAGTTATGGGTCACGAATCAAATGGTATGATTTGTGCTTTATTTGAACTTGGTATTGATAAAAAATTCTTAAAAGAAGAAGACATAAATGGAATACATGTGTTAGATGATTCTGCTAAAGTAGGAGAAGATCCAATATCTTATTTAGATTTAGATGATGAAGTAATTGATTTTGAATTAACTGCTAATAGAGCTGATGAATTAAGTATGTTAGGTCTTGCTTATGAAAGTGCTGTTATAACAGGTGAAGATGTAACTCTACCAGACCTTACATATAGTGAATCTAAAGAAGACATTAATGATTTACTAGAATTAAAAGTTGAAACTAAAAATGCATATACATTTTTATTAAAAAGAGTAAATAATGTAGAAATTAAAGAAAGTCCAGCATTTATAAAAAATAGATTAATGGCATGTGGAATTCGTTTTATTAATAATGTTGTAGACATATCAAATTATGTTATGTTAGAAACAGGACAACCACTTCATTTCTATGATGCTGATAAATTAGGAAAAGTAATAGCTGTTAGAAATGCTTTATCAGGTGAAAAATTAACTACTCTTGATAATCAAGAAAGACTACTTAATGAAGAAGATATTGTTATTACAGATGGTAAAAATCCAATTGGTCTTGCTGGAGTAATGGGAGGACTTACAACTGAAATAGATGAAAATACTAAAAATGTTGTAATTGAGTGTGCTATATTTAATCCAATTAATATTAGAAAAACATCTAAAAAATTAATTAGAAGTGAAGCTAGTATTAGATATGAAAAAGGTCTTGATGTTAATAGATGTTATATGGCTATTGAAAGGGCTTGTAATTTGTTAGAAAAATACGCAGGTGGCAAAGTATTAAAAGGAAAACTTGAATACAATACACTTGATAGAAATGAAAAAGTTATTAATATCAAATTAGATAAGATTAATAGTGTACTTGGTTATAATTTAACAATAGATGATGTAAGTGAAGTATTTAAAAAATTAAAATTTAATTTTGAAGTTAAAGATAATTTATTTAAAGTTACTATTCCAACAAGAAGAATGGATATAAGTATACCAGAAGATTTAATTGAAGAAGTTTCAAGAGTTTATGGTGTTGATAATATTGAAAGTACATTACCTATTTTTGAAAGTTCACCAAGTAAGCATAATATTAAAGATAGAATTGTAAGAGATAAAATGGTAGGTCTTGGTTTAAATGAAGTAATTACATATTCATTAATTAATATTGATGATGTATTTAAATTTACAAATGATGAATTTGGTTTAATCAAAGTATTAGATCCATTAACAGAAGAAAGAACAGTTCTTCGTCATAGTTTAATTACTTCTTTACTAGATGTTTATAAGTATAATAAAAGTCGTAATATAAAAGATTTATCTATATTTGAAATAGGTCATGGATTTAGTCTTATTAATGGAGATTATATTGAAGAAAATAAGCTTGCATGTTTACTAACTGGTGCTTATACTGAAGGATTAAACAAAGAATATCATAATTTTTATACAGTAAAAGGTATAGTTGAAGAATTATTAGAATATTTAGGTTATCAAAATAGATATTCATTTGTAGTAAAAGAATTTCCTGAAGAAATGCATCCAACTAAGAGTGCATATATAGTAGTATCAGGAAAAGTAGTTGGGCTTATGGGTCAAGTTCATCCAAGATTAACTAAAGATGAAGTTTATGTTTTAGAAATAAATTTAGATTTATTATTCGAAAATAGAGCAGGAAGATTAAAATATAAAGAAACATCTAAATTCCCAGGAATATCAAAAGATGTTGCATTTATTCTTCCAAAAGATGTAAAAAATGAAGATGTTATTTCATCTATTAAACAAGGTGGAGGAAAACTTCTTTCAAGAGTAGAAGTATTTGATTATTATGAAGGAGATAAAATAGAAAATAATAAGAAATCAATCGCATATAATTTATACTTTGAAAGTAATGAAAAGACTTTATCAGATGAAGAAATAAATCCATCATTTGATAAAATAATTGAACTTGTTGTTAAAAGACATAATGCAATTTTAAGAGATAAATAATATTGATTTATTTAACATGTTTATTATATAATTAATCTATAAGTGAGGAATATTTATGATAGATGAAACTGAAATTAAAAATAAGATGAGTAAAGTAGTTGAAACTCTAGAGAGTAGATATACTACTATTAGAGCAGGTAGAGCAAACCCTAATATTTTACATGGAGTTATGGTAGACTATTATGGTACTTTAACACCAATTCAATCACTTGCTACTATATCAATTCCAGAAGCAAGAGTTCTTGCTATTAAACCATTTGATAAAGGTTCTTTAAAAAATATTGAAAAAGCTATTTATGAAGCAAATCTAGGAATTGCACCAACTAATAATGGTGAAGTAATTATGCTTACTATCCCAGAACTTACTGGTGATACAAGAAGAGAATATGTTCGTCAAGCTAGTCAAATGGCTGAAGAAGCTAAAATAGCATTAAGAAATATTAGACAAGATGAAAATAATAAAATAAAAAAAGATGAAGAACTTAGAGAAGATGAAAGAGATATGTGCTTAGAAATAGTACAAGAATTAATAGAAAAATATAATAAGATTGTTGAAGACAAGTTTAAAGAAAAAGAAACAGAACTTACTAGTATCTAGTAAGTTCTTATTTTTTGTGTTATAATAACTAAAATTTTTATTTTTAAAGGGGTATAGTATGGAAAATAAAATTGAAGCACTTTTACTTGATTTAGATGGAACGTTGATTAATAGTGAAAAAGCATTCTTTGAAAGCTTTAAGGAAATACTTGAAAGGTTTGGAATAACTATTACAAAAGAGGAATATAAAAGATATGAACTTGAACAAAATGCAATGTTGCTAAAAGTATTAAGAGCCAATTGCAATAATTTAGATAGTGTAACAGATACTGAAATAATGTCTCAAATATATGATAATTATACAAATCAATTTTTAAAAGTAATTGAAGAAAGCGAAGCAAAAGATAATTTTGATTTATTAACAAAACTAAAATTACAGGGGTATATTCTTGCTTTAGTATCTACTTGTAGAAGAGGTTACATAAACATGTTATTAAAAGCACACAACATAGAAAATTTATTTGACTTTATTGTAGCAAGAGAAGATGCTAAAAAATTAAAACCTGATCCAGAAGCATATTATATGGCTCTTAATTATTTAAATTTAAATCCAAATAATTGTTTAGCAATAGAAGACTCTAAAAGAGGAATTGATGCAGCAATTGCAGCAAATATTAAAACTATAAAAGTTGATAATTTCACTGAAATAAAATATCATGACGATAGAGTTATTGAAGAAACTTCTTGTAATGAAGTATTAAGAAAACTATTAAAATAGTATAAATAATTTATTATTTAACATAATATATATTGGTGAGTATTATGTTAATGAATAATAAATTTAGTACTAAAAATTCTCTTCTTTATAAGATGAAATGCATTAATTCTAGAAATAATGAATATTATGAACTTGAAAATAAAGAAATTAATAAAATTGAGAAATATACTGATAAAACTAAAAAGTGAAAAATGTTTTCACTTTTTTTTATATATTTGTTATAATAATTACGTTAATAGAAAGAAGGAAAAAAATATATGAAAATATTAAGTGTTAATGCTGGTAGTTCTTCATTAAAATTCACTTTACTAGAATTACCTGAAGAAAAAGTTATTATTAGTGGTAACTTTGAAAAAATAGGTTTGCCAGATAGTTTTTATTCTGTTAAATACAATGGCAAAAAAGATAGAAAGGAAACACTATTAAAAGATCATACAGATGCTGTTAAAATTTTATTAGAAGAATTAAAGAATTATAAAGTTATTAAATCTTATGATGAAATAGATGGTATTGGACATAGACTTGTTCATGGTGGAGATAAATATACAGAAAGTGTAATTATCAATGAAGATGTTTTAAAAACAGTTGAATCATTAGTTCCACTAGCACCAATTCATAATCCAGCTAATCTAATTGGAGTTAGAAGTTTTATGGAAGTTCTTCCAAATACTCCAATGGTAGCAGTTTTTGATACAGCATTCCATCAAACTATGAAAGAAGAAGAATTCTTATATGCTTTACCATATGAATGGTATCAAAAATATGGAGTTAGAAGATATGGATTCCATGGTACTTCTCATAGATTTATAGCAAATAAGATGAAAGAAATACTAGGAGAAGATAAGAAAATTATTAGTTGCCATATTGGAAATGGAGCTAGTTTATGTGCTATTAAAAATGGTAAAAGTATTGCAACATCTATGGGATTTACACCAAATGCAGGTGTAATTATGGGTAGTAGATGTGGAGATATAGATGTAGGACTTCTTCCATATGTAATTAGTCAAACAGGTAAAAAGTTTGATGAAGTTATGAATGATTTAAATAAGAAGAGTGGAGTACTTGGAATAACTGGTATTTCAAGTGATATGAGAGATGTAGAAGAAGGATTTAACAATAAAGATCCAAGATGTGTTACAGCAATGAATATGTATGCTAATAAAATAGTTGATTATATTGTTTCATATAATGCTAAATTAGAAGGTGCAGATTATATAGTATTCACAGCAGGCGTTGGTGAAAATAGTGATGTAATGCGTGATATGATTATATCAAGATTAAATTTTATGGGAGTTAAACTTGATAGTGAAAAGAATTCTACACGTGGAATTAAAGGTATTATTAGTACAGAAGATTCTACAATCAAAGTATGTGTATTACCAACTGATGAAGAATTAATGATAGCTAAAGATACATATGATTTAATTAATAAATAGAAAAGAGAATATAATGAATAGTGTTTATAAAGCAATTTATAATGAAATCAAGAAATATAAAAAGATATATATTGCAAGACATATAGGTCCTGACCCAGATGCTTTTGGTAGTCAAATGGCATTAAAAGAATCTATAAAACTTACTTTTCCTTCAAAAGAAGTTTATTCAGTCGGAACAAGTGTATCTAGATTTAAATATTTTGGAAGAATTGATAAAATAGATAATTTTGATTATGAAAACTCACTTCTTATAGTAACAGATACTCCTGATAAGAAGAGAGTTGATATCGAAAACTTTTTGTCATTCAAAAATGTACTAAAAATAGATCATCATCCAAAGGTTGATGATTTTGGTGGTGTAGAATATGTAGATGAAGATGCTAGTTCTGCTAGTGAACTTGTATATAAAGTTATTGAAAATACTAAATTAAAAATGAATACAGAAATAGCTGGTTTTATATATATGGGAATTGTTAGTGATACTAATAGATTTTTATATAATTGCAATTTTAAAACATTTTCTTATGTATCAGAATTAATTAAAAAATATAAATTAGATATTGAAGACTTATATAGAAAAGTATATGCTAAACCATTAAGTGAAATGAGACTTATGGGTCATATAGCATCTTCTTTAAGAGTTGATAAGTATGGATTTGCATCAATTGAAATTGATGAAGAAATAATTGAGTCATTAGGAGCAGATATATCTAGTGCTTCAAATATGATAAATGACTTCAATAATATTAATGAAATTATTGTTTGGACATTTGTATCATTCGATAGAAAAAACAATCAATATAGAGTTAATATAAGAAGTAGAGGACCTGTTATTAATGAAATTGCTGCTTCATTTGGCGGAGGAGGTCATAAGTTTGCAAGTGGTGTTAGAACAGATAGTAAGGAAGTTATAGATAAATTGTTAGTTTCATTATCAAATTGTTGCAAAGAATATAAAGAAGGAGCTAATAAAAATGGAAGTAATTAATGTTGAAGAACCAATTGTTGCTGTTAGAATTAGTCAATATCCAGAGGATAGAAAAGATGAATTTTTAATTCTTGGAAGAAGCAATGTTGGAAAAAGTAGCTTTATTAATACAATTATTAATAGAAAAAACTTAGCTAGAACAAGTTCAAAACCTGGTAAAACACAAACATTAAATTTTTATCAAATAAATAAAGAATTTTATATAGTTGATGTTCCAGGATATGGATATGCAATGACAAGTAAAAAACAACAAGAAAAATTTGGAATAATGATTGAAGAGTATTTAAAGCAAAGACCATATTTAAAACATGTATTTTTACTTGTAGATTATAGACATAAACCTACAGAAGATGATGTTTTAATGTATAAGTTTTTAAAATACTATAATTTATCTGTTACAATAGTTTGTACAAAATATGATAAAGTAAACAGATCACTTAGAAGTAAGCAAGATGAAGTTATTAAAAAGATTTTAAATCCAGCTTTAGGAGATGAAATAGTTAATTTTTCTAGTTTAACAAAATTTGGTAAAGATAGAATATATGAGATAATAGAAAACATCTTAAATAAAAATGCTTGAAAAATATGACTTATTCTATTATAATTATTTTAGAATAGAGGTTAGTGATATGAAAAAAGGTTTTACTTTAGTTGAATTATTAGTAGTAATTGCTATTATTGGTATACTAAGTGTTATAGTTGTACCAAGTATTACGAGTATAAATAGAAGCATAAACGAAAGATTATTAGCGTCAAAGAAAGAAGAAATATCATCAAATGCAGAGTTATATGCAGGAAATAATGAAGAAATATTTAATGGTACTAATGAAGCATATATTTATGTATGGGAATTAGTAGATGCTAATTATGTTAGTGTTGATGCAAAAGTTGGAGACGATCAATGTACTGGTTCGGATGTTAAAACAACAAAAGGATGCGTAATAAATCCAGTTGATAAATCTTCAATGAATAAAGATTATGTAATTTTAACAAAACAAGGAGCTGGAGTTTCTTCTAAATACATAAGTATGGGAGATGGTACTGGTTCAAATGGACTACAAGGAAATACACTTGTAAAAGCTGTTTGTGATTTATTTAATAAAAGTAATGGAAATGCATATGTAAATGGTGATATAGTTCCATGTAAATGTAGTGATGAAAAAGATTCAGTATATACTGATAATCCTGCTAAATTAGTTACAACTAGTGGAGAAGAAGTTAATGCATGTATTCTTTCAGGAACTGATGTTAACAATCACTTAAGATATGGAAATATTAATAGTAATCATCCAAACTGGAGAGTTCTTGGCTTATATAAAATTGATGGACATGTAACAGCTAAAATGATTACAAGTGGTGCTGTTTAGAAGTATTAAAACAATATAGTTTATATATTGTTTTTTTATGTTTAAAAAAGTATAATTATTAATAGGAGAAAAATATGAAAGATTATTTTAAATATAGATATAGTAAAGACATTGAATTTAATTTAAATGAAAAGACTCATTTAATAATACTTGGAAATTCAAGTGATTTTTTTATTGATACATTATTAAATAATAATGATAAATCTAATGTTTTTATTGGAGATGTAGAACTTAATAATGAAAGCATTCAAACAGTAAGAAAAAGAATGTGTGTTGTTTTAAATAAACATTTAAATGTATTTGTTGGTGAAACAGTTAAAGATGAAATTGCTTTTGGATTAGAGAGTCTTGCTATGTCTAAAAATGAAATACATGAATTAATAGAAGTAGAAAGTAAAAGATTTAAAATAGATAAATTACTTGAGAAAGATCCTAATAGTTTAGGTAGTAGTGATAAAGTTAAAATGAAAATATTATCATATTTAATTATAAATCCTAAAATCTTAGTTTTAGATAATATATTAAGTGAACTTGATTACAATGATAAATTATTAGTTTTAAATATATTAAAAGAATATCAAAATGATGGTGGTATTATTATTAATGTTTCAAATGATGTTGAAGAATCTTTATATGCAGATAAAATAATTATACTTTATAATAATAAATTAGTATGTGAAGGAAAAACTTTGAGTGTTTTAAATGAGGAAAAATTACTTAAAAGACTTGGCATAGGACTTCCATTTATAATTGAATTAAATAAATATTTTATGGATTATGGAATGATTGATAAATATCAATTAAGTAATGAAAAGTTAGTAGGTGCTTTATGGAAATAATATTTGATAAAGTAACTTTTGTTATTAATAAAAATACACCACTTGAAAAAACAATATTAAATAATATTTCATTTAATATTTCAAATAGTGGAATATATTCTTTTATTGGGGCTTCTAATAGTGGTAAAACAGCAATTGGAGACTTAATAAATGCACTTGTAGTTCCAACCAAAGGAAAGGTTAGAATAGGTAATTTTTCAAATGGTGGAAGAAAAATAAGGAATATAAATAGATTAAGATTTGAAACTGGTTATGTATATAAAAATCCATATGATATGTTTTTTAATAAAACAGTTGAAGATGAATTATCATTTGGAATGAAGTATTTTAAATATAAAACAGATAAAATGTCACTAAGAGTTAATGATGCTTTAAAATTAGTTGGATTAAATGAATCATATTTAGAATTAGACCCATTAAGTTTAAATTTAGTTGATGCTAAGAAACTAGCATTAGCTTGTGTTTTAATATATAATCCAAAAATAATTATACTAGATGAATATACTAATGGATTATCTAGTAATGATAAAAATGATTTAATAAGATTACTTAGAATATTAAAAACAAAATATAAGAAAACAATTATATTACTATCAAAAGACACATCTTTTTGTTATCAAGTTACAGATTATGTATACTTATTAAGTTTAACTAGATTAATTAAAGAAGGTAAAAAAGATATATTACATGATCAAGAATTATTAGCTAGTATTAATTTAGAAGTACCTAAGATAGTATCTTTTGTAAATGAATGTAATAAAAAAGGACATGAAATCAATTACTATACAAATATACTTGATTTAATCAAGGGGGTGTATAGAGATGTATTCTAGAAATTCATTCGGATCATATTATCCAATTGATTCATGTTTAAGTAGATTAAATCCTGTTGTTAAATTAATAAATTTTCTAATAATAGTTTTATTAGTAATATTTAGTATGTCAACATATGTTAATGTATTTATGCTTTTACTTGTAATAATCATGATGTTACTTAGTTTTGTACCAATTAAATATTATTTAAATACTTTTTATTCGCTTAGATATATTTATATACTAATTATGTTATTATGTTATTATTTTCATACGTCTTTAGAAGTATGTTTGGTATATATGTCTAAAGTAGTAATAGTTGTTGAATATTTAAATATACTAGCATATACAACATCTCCTAGTGAAAGTATATATGGTATCGAAAAATTCTTATCATTTTTTAATTTTTTATATTTGCCAATATCTAAATTTTCTTTTAAATTAAACTCAATATTAAGATATTTCCCATTATATTTAACAGTTAAATATAAAACACAAAAAGCATCTTCTTCAAGAGGAATAGATTATAATAGTCTAAATGTTTTTAAAAGAATTTATTTATCTTTTAAAAATCATAAGAATATTAGAAGACTTACAAAATATAGAAATAATGAAATAAGTAAATGTAGTGAACTAAGACTTTATGATATTAAAAAATATAGAACTAATTATAGAACTAATAAAGTTGGTTTCTATGATATATTCTTTTTACTATTTCATTTAGTGTTACTTTATGCTCATGCTGTTGAAGGAGGTCTTATATGAGATACCTAATTAACATGTCTTATGATGGTTCTAAATTTTATGGATATCAAGTTCAAAAAAATAATAAAACAGTTGAAGGCGAAATAGAAAAAGTACTATCAAAAATATTAGATACAAATATTAATACAATAGGGTCATCCAGAACAGATAAAGGAGTACATGCTATAAATCAATATTGTCACTTTGATTATGATAAAAACATTAATATAAAAAAATTAACACATAGTATGAATTCATTATTAGATGATAGTATATATATAAAAAAGATTAAAAAAGTAGATGATAATTTTCATGCAAGATACAATGTAATAAATAAAGAGTATATTTATAAAATTAATATTGGTGAATATAATCCAATAGAAAAAGATTATGTTCTTCAATATAACAAAGGTATTGATAAAACATTATTAAATGAATTTATTAGATTAATGAGTGGTAAACATAATTTTAAAAGTTTTACTTCTGATAAAGATAATAAAGAATTTGAACGAGATATAATTATTGATTATAAAATTAGTAATAATATACTATATTTAAGATTTTATTCTAGTGGATTTTTAAGATATATGATAAGAAATATAGTTGGACTTCTATTGGATATTAATGATGGAAAGAAAAGTTTATCTGATATAGAATTTATATTTAATAGTAAAAATCGATGTAGCGCCGGATCTTGTGCAAGTGGATGTGGACTATATTTAAATAAAGTAGAGTATTGACATAAAAAATAAAAAGTAGTATAAGATTAAAAAAGGAGGTTTTTATGCAAATATATAACACACTTACAAGAAAAAAAGAAGAGTTTATAGAAAATGAAAAAGGTAAGGTTAAGATGTATACTTGTGGACCAACAGTATATCACTATGCTCATATAGGAAATATTAGAAATTATATAGGGCATGATATTTTAGAAAAAACCTTAAGATACTTAGGTTATGATGTAACAAGAGCTATGAATATTACAGATGTTGGACACTTAACTAGTGATTCTGATTCTGGTGAAGATAAAATGGAAGTAGCAAGAAAAAGAGAGAACAAGAGTTCTATGGAAATTGCTGAGTTTTACACGAAAGCATTTTTTGAAGATTTTGATAAAGTAAATTGTAAACGTCCTGATATAGTATCTCCCGCTACTAGTAATATAGAAATGTATATTAAAATGATAAAAAAATTAATTGAAGATGGATATGCATATATTTCTGGTGGAAACGTTTATTTCGATATAACTAAATTAAAAGATTATTATGTTCTTACTAATCATAAAGAAGATAAAATGGTTGTCGGAGCACGTGAAGGAGTAGAAGAAGATAATTCAAAACGTAATCAAGCAGATTTTGCTTTATGGTTTACTACAAGTAAATTTGAAGGACATGAATTATTATGGGATAGTCCATGGGGAAAAGGATATCCAGGATGGCATATAGAATGTAGTGGCATTTCCATTAAATATCTAGGAGAACGCCTAGATATACATGGTGGTGGAGTTGATAATATTTTTCCACATCATACTAATGAAATAGCTCAAAGTGAAAGTTATCTAGGACATAAATGGTGTAATTATTGGTTTCATAATGAACATTTATTAGATGAAAGCGGTAAAATGAGTAAATCAAATGGAACAATATTAACTGTTAGTGAACTTGAAAAAAGAGGATATGATCCTCTAGCATTTAGATTTATGTGTTTAAATTCTCATTATAGACGTCAATTAGTATTCTCATTTGATGCTTTAGATCAAGCAACTAATACTTTAAATAAATTAAAAAGTAGAATAGCTGATATAAGTGACGAAGGAAATTTAGATAAAGAAAAATATGACTTATATAACAATAAATTTATAAGTGAAATAAGTAATGATTTAAATATTTCAAATACAATAACAATTATATATGATTTACTTAAAGATAGTAGTGTTAATGGTCATACAAAATTAGAATTAATTAATGATTTTGATAAAGTATTATCTTTAGAACTAACACATAAAGAAGATAATGATTCTGAACTTACAGAATATATTCAATCTAAAATAGAAGAAAGAAATGAAGCAAAGAAAAATAAAGATTATAATCTTGCTGATAAAATTAGAAATGAACTTTTAGATAAAGGTATTGAACTTATGGATACAAGAGAAGGAACTAAATATAAAATAAGCAAACAATAAATGTTTGCTTATTTATTTGTTTCAACAAGTTAAGTTATATGGTAATATTTAATAGAGAGTGTGATTATATGGAGTCAGAAAAAATAGGAAAGTTTATTTATAAATTACGTAATGAAAATGGAATAAGTCAAGAATCATTAGCGAAAGAATTGTTTGTAGATAGATCTTTGATAAGTAAATGGGAAAATGGAAAGCTTTCTCCAGATATAAAACACATAAATAGATTGTGTAAAATATTTAATGTTAGAATAGAGGAACTCTTATCTGGAGAAAGACTAAATAGCAATAATAATGAAGAGTTAAATAATAATTTATTTGACTACTTATTTAAAAACGATAATAAATATAAAAGAATGAAAACATTTTTAATCATATTATTCTTATCATTTTTATTATTGACAATTGTTTTTTTAATATATTATTTTTATCAAACATATAATTCAATATCAATTTATAAAGTTTCATTTGGGAATGATTATATTTCTTCTAGCAATGGTTTATTAATTCTTACTAGAGAAGATAGTTACTTAAAATTTGAAAATATAAGCAATGGTGCTGATAAAATAATATTTTATTATTATGATGACAATAATATAGAAAGAATACTTTATGAGGGTAATCCTAATGGATTGATTTCTGATTATTATGGTTATAATTCAAGTATTAATGCCAAAAATTTTAATGACTTAAAGGATAAATTATATATTAAATTAGATGGTAATTCTTTAAAAATTAATTTTGTAAAACTTTATTCAAACACTTCATTATTTCAAAAAAACTATGATAAATTAATTGAAGAAGAATATAATTATGAAAATTTTTCTATTCCACATAAAATAATGCAATATTTTAATTGCTCCGAAGCAACATGTTCTTTAAAAGATGATAATATATATTATGTTTATGATATATACTCTACTAATCTACACATTTATAATGATGAAATTAATATTATATATAATGTGCAAAATTGTATATTTTTTAATGATGTATCTGAAAATAACTTTTCAATTAATAAATCGAATAAAATAAAATGTTTTAGTAATAAGTGTGAAAGAGAATTTGAAATTTATAACTATTATTATAAAAAATATATTGAAAAATATATATAGAAAAGTAGTGTGCCATTTATTCACTACTTTTTTTATTGGTTTGATAGTTAAAATAGTATTGAAAGAGATGAAGAATGAAAATGCAAAAGAAAATATTATTTGTTTTAATGATTTTTCTAATGATTGCATCTAATGTGAGTGCAAAATCCTTTTATACTAATAAGAATGGTGCAATTTTTACGTTAGATGAGTATGATTTTATTTCAAAGATGTATTATGATGGTTATCAAGATTTAATGTCAATTGATGATTTGAAAATGTTGAGAAATAATGATGTTATAGGGGATAACATTGTATCAGTATTCTCAGCGATAAATGAACCCCAAATTGCTAATAGTTTGAATACTGGTGGTAGAATTTTATCTATGAATAAATCCTGTGGTGCATCATGTCTAGTTACAATAAGTGCTACTTGGACAGGTACTCCTACTATAAAAAGTTATGATGTTTTAGGTTTTAGAACATCTGGAGTATCTATTTCCAGTTCAAATTCTGCAGTTGTAACTGGCACTAACTATAATTATTCATATTCTAGTAACAAATCAGCAAATAATGGTAGAGGATATTCAATCAAATTTCCTAATACCACTAATGTGAGTGTTTATGCATCTATATATACATCAAAAGGTGGAACAGTATATGGTAGTTATCAACATGCAAAATCCAACATTAGTCTTAATAATAGTAAATTGTATACATTTAATTCTAATGGTAGTGGGGGAACATTTTTGTTTTATGGAGCAGCATTTGGAAAATATGATAATGTTGATGGACTCAGTTTAAGTGTATAAAGAGAGGTGAAAAAATGTTGTATTAAATTATGATGTTAAAATAAAAAATAATAAAGATAAAAGTGAGGAAAAAATGAAAAAAATTAATAAGTATTTAATAATAATTACAATAACAATTTTATTGTCTACAAGGGTTAATGCATCATCGCCTTATAATAACAAAACATCCTTGTCAGTTGGTGTATCATATTCAGATGGAACATCAAGTGTGACACATGCAAATTACGCTAATAGTACTTATAGCAGTATGGGACTAACTACTAAAAAAATTACAAATACTACGACTAGTAATCTATTATCAACTCATAGCAATGGGACAAAATATTTAGAAAGTGGTATTGTTTATTTGATTGGACATGCAGGATATAATAATATCAGTTTTTTAAATAATATTGTTATATCTTCATCTAATTCAACAACTGGTAGTTTGATTGGAATAGGAAGTTTTGACAATTCTAAAACAGCACTAATAACTTTTGCTGGATGCGAAACTGCGCTACAAAGTGAATATAATATTGCTAGATTTGCATATGAATCTGGAGCAAAAATTTCTATGGGGTGGACTACTGAGTTAAACATTGGTTCCTACAAAAATTGGAATATCAGATTTAATGATTTGATTAAAGATAAAACAACATCTGTGTTATCAGCGGCGCAATCTGCAAGTAATCATATTTATTTATTCAATAATGTTAAAAATTACAAAATATATGGTCAGTATAATAAAAATCCGTGGTATTTTATGAATACAGCAATAATAGCTGGAAATTATGGTGGTTCAAATAATTTTGATGATATTTCAGATTATAATTTGAATAATAATAAGATTAATAATAAGATTAATAATATTAACAGCCAATTACTAAAATTCTCAAATGATATTGATTTAAATAATTATAAATTGGAAATTAATGGAGTTCATGAAAAATATTATGATTATGTTTTATATGTTGATGATATTCGTACAAATTTGGGATATACAATAGTGGAAAACAATCGTGGTGAAGTCTCAAGAATAGTTGACAACATGAATGGGTATAGTTATAATGATATTAAAGAGATAGTCAGTAGTATAGATGGTAACAATATTAATTTATCTAAGTTAGAAAACAAGATTTTAAAAAAACATTATTTGACTTATGATAATGGTTTAATCCAAATTAAAGATATAATAAAGTATTATGATTATGAAACAGGAAAGTTATACTATGTTTTTGAAATTGAAATAAGTGGGCCATCTGGAGAAAAGATTTTAACAACTCATGTTGAGGAGATTTAATGAAAAAAAGCATAATTATTACAATTTTACTCATTATAATTGCAGTTTCTTTATTTTTCTATAAACGAATTAGTGAAGATAATATGCATTCTAAGTCTACATTTAGAACTCAAATATATTCTGTTTATATTGCAGTTAAAAATGAAAGTGATAGTAGTTCAAAATATTATGGAAGAATTGATGGTGTATCATGTGATTCTGACCTAGAATATGAACACGATAGAAATATAAGTTATTATGTTAAACTCGATGAAAACTCAAATATCATAAAACTATATGCTTATAATGATAAATGGTACTACACTTATGATGGTGATGGTATAACTGCTAATGATTTATCTACAGATAAGGCAGTAATAAGGAAGAATAATAATTTTAAATTAAGTTGTAACAATCAATAGCAAGAATTAATCTTGCTATTGATTTTGTAATTAATATGCTATAATATTTTTAAGGTAGGAGATAATATGGAAGATAATAATGAAGAAAAAAAAATAAATTCAAATGACTTTTTTAGTTCTCCCAAAAAAGATGAAGAAAAAACTATAAATGAAAATAATAATGTTGTATCAATTAGCGAAGATGTTAATCCACTAACAACAGATATTAATAAAGTTAATCAGACAATAAATAGTGAAGGAGTAGTGGGAAAGAAAATTGTACCTAGATCTCCAAAGTTTTATATTTCCATGAAATCTTTTTTTAATAAAGAAATGAATGATGATGAGTTATTAAGTTTATATGTTGGTAAAAACTATGGAAAGATATCACAAAACTTATTTAATCCTTCAGCTATTGTTTTTGGACCATTTTATTATATGTTTAGAAAAATGTTTATGACTGGATTGTTAATATTTGTCGGATTATTATTCTTACATCATCAATATGAAAACTATATTGTAGACATAGTATTTTATTTAGCATTTGGTTTAATATTTAATATATTATATTTATCAAAGGCTATTAGAAAAACAAATAAAATTAAAACTAAATATTCTAGTTATGATAATTATACATTAGGAAGAATGTGTACTAAAAAAGGAGGAAGAAGCATCTTCCAAGCAATATTTGGTTTTATAATTTGTGTAATTTTATTTTTTGCATTTTGTATTGCATTTTATTTAGATCCTATGACTAATTTTCTAAGAAAATTTGGAATAGTATTTACATATGAAAATAAAAAAATTGATATTAGATATGACAAATCTTTATTAGAAGAAGAATTGTTTGATGACAAATATGGTTTCTATTTAATTAAATCTGATATTCCTGCTAAAAAATATTTGAAAATGAATTTTGAAAATACTAAATTTATAAATATATCTGATAATTCAAATTATAAATATGTTTATACACTTGGAAATGATTCTGAATTTGATGCATGTAAAGTAGAATTATATGGATTAAAAGGATATAGTACATCTGAAAAATTTATAGAAGCAATTTCAAAAACAGGAAAAGAAGAATATAGCAATATTAATATAAACAATATTAAATGGTATTATATAAAACATTCAAGTGTTTCTGGAACTGCTTATTATTATTCAACAATGGTAAATGGAAAAGTGTTTGTATTAAGATATTTTAAAGATAATACAGGTATTTATGATTGCTTGGATTATAGTAATGAAGTAATTAGATCTGTAACATTAAAGTGATTAAAAATCACTTTTTTTAATTGAAATAAATATTAATATTTGATACAATTATTTATAGAATAGGAAGGTTAGGTTTTTGTATGCTAGGAAAAATATTAACAATCAATAAAAATAGTGCTACTTTACAAATAAATAAAGATGGTGGAGAAATAAATGACTTAATAAATCTACATGTGGTTTTTGAAGATGCAAGTAAAAAAATATTAGGTGAAATAGATTCAATTAATGAAGATACAATCAATGTAACATTCTTAGGTGAACTTACCGAGAATGATTTTATTGGTGGTTTAATAAAAAAGCCTAGTTTAAATGCAACCGTTAGAATTATTAATGAACAAGAATTAAAAATATTAACTGGTGTAGAAGGGCAAAGCATACAACTTGGAGTTTCCCCATTATATAATGACTTTCCACTAAATATAAGTATTGATGAATTATTTTCAAATCATACAGCTATATTTGGAAATACTGGTAGTGGAAAAACTTATGGTATATGTAGAATAATTCAAAATGTTTTTCCAAATAGTAACATAATTCCATATAAAGCAAATTTATTTATATTTGATTCTTATGGTGAATACATAAATGCATTTCAAGATTTGAATAAGAACAATGAATATTATTCATTTAAAGTAATTACAACAAATTTAAACAAAGATTATGAAAAACTAAATATACCTGTTTGTTTGTTAGACCTTGAAGATATATTAAATTTACTTGAAGCAACAAATTTTTCTCAAATTGCTATGGTAGAAACAGCATTAACATATGTTAAAATGTTTGCAAGACAAGATAAAGAAAGTTATGAATTTAAAAATCACATATTAGCAAGTGCTATTATATCAATTATGTATACTAATCAAACATCAGCCAGAATAAGAGATCAAATATTTGAAATATTAAATGAAACAAACACTCCAGAATTATCATTAGATACTGAAGTACCAGGTATTGGTTTCACTCGTAAATTTAGAAATTGTTTTGATATAGATAGTGAAGGAAGATTTGCTGAACATAAAATAATATCAGATTATATTAAAGAATTTATTCAAGATAATAGAAAATGGAACTATGAAGCAGAAGGTGTATATTATTCATTACATGATTTAGAAGTTGCATTAAACTTTACTTTATATAGTGAACGATACTTACTTAATGAAGTTATGTATGATTCTGCAATGAGTTTAAAAGTAAAGTTACATGATTTAGTAAATAGATCAAATGGAAGATTCTTTTCTGCTGATAGATATATAACATTAGATGAATATATCAAAACAATTCAATTAAATGGAAATAAAAAAAGTCAAATTGTTAACTTCAATTTAGAAGATGTTGACGATAGATTTGCAAGAACTATTGTTAAAATATTTGGCCGTATGTTTATGAAATTTACTAGAAGTTTAAAAGATAGAGCAACTTTCCCAATACATATGATATTAGAAGAAGCACATAGATATGTACTTGAGGGAGATGACAAGAAATTATTTGGATATAATATATTTGAGAGAATAGCTAAAGAAGGACGTAAATATGGACTTATTCTTGACTTAATTACGCAAAGGCCAACAGATTTAAATGAAAATGTTATATCTCAATGTGCAAATTTCTTAATATTTAAAATAAATCACCCAGCTGATTTAGAATATATAGCAAAAAGTGTTCCAAATATGAGTGAAGATATTGTTGAAAAACAAAAGACTCTTCAAGCAGGAACTTGCGTAGCATTTGGTAGAATATTTAAAATACCAATGATTGCTAAAATGCAAAAAGCAGATCCACCTCCAACTAGTGCAAACTGTGAAGTATATAATAATTGGATGGTGAAATTAAAATAAGAAAATAAAAAGGAGGATAAATTATGTATGATTTAGGTAATGAATTTAAAGTTAATTTAACAAAAAGTAAAACACCATCTTCATACGTATATAGAGGAAACAAATATAGAATTAGTATTATTTCTAATTCATTAATACGTTTTGAATATAGTGAGACTGGATCATTTAATGATTATCCTACCTTTTTTGCCACAAACAGAAGTTTTGGAACTCCTAGAGTAAGTGTTGAAGAAGATAATCAAACATTAATTATAAGAAGTGAAAAATTTATACTTGAATATAGAAAAGAAAAAAACTTTATTGGTAGTAAATTAATACCAGATCAAAATTTAAAAGTAACAATTGCAGATACTGAAAGAAGTTGGTACTTTGGACATCCAGAAGCAAAAAACTTAAGTGGAACAGCTTTTAGTTTAGATGACATGAATGGAAAAGTTCAGTTAGATAGAGGATTATTTTCTATAGATGGTTTTACATCATTTGATGATTCTAGGACTCCAATTTTAGATCAAAATGGAAACATATTAGCTCCAAATTATAAAAATATAGATACTTATTTATTTGTTTATAATAATGACTTTGGAGTAGGGCTTAGAGATTATTTTAACTTAACAACACTTCCACCATTAATTCCAAGATATGCTCTTGGTGTCTGGTGGGCAAAAAATGAAAAATATACAGAAGAAGAAATACAAAAATTAGTTAATTCTTTTAAAAAGAATGAAATACCTTTTTCTATATTATTACTTGGAAATTATGCTAGAACAAAAAATAAATATTCAAATTTAAGTTTTACATTTGATAAAACTATTTTTCCAAATCCATTAGCTTTATCAAATTATTTACATAAAAATCATATATTCTTAGGAACAAATATTTTAACAGATGGCATTCTTAGTGTAGAAGAAGCGCACCATGATGATTTTGTTAAAATATATCCTAATGATTCAGATAAAAACATTCCTATAAATGTTTATAATTCTAAATTAATGGATGCATTCTTAAAAGGAATAATTAATCCATATTTACAAAGTGGAGTGGATTTTCTGTGGGTAGATGATAAAAACAAATCTTCTTCATTAAGAAACTTTGTAATGAATTATTATTTATTTAAAAATTTTTATAGGAATAATAGAAGAAGCTTAATCTTAAGTAGAAACTTTGGACTTGTTCCTCATAAATATAATGTACTATATTCTGGAGAAACTAATATAAATTGGAAAACCTTGAAATTTTTACCTTTCTTTAATGCAACAGCATCTAATATTGGAGTTTCTTGGTGGAGTCATGATATTGGTGGATATAAAGGTGGAATAGAAGATTCAGAATTATATATGAGATATGTACAACTTGGTACATATAGTCCAATATTAAGACTAGCTTCAGAAGAAGGAAAATACTATAAACGTGAACCTTGGAAATGGGATGCTAAAACATTTAAAATAGTTCATGATTATCTAAATTTAAGGCATAAATTAATCCCATATTTGTATGCAGAAGCAAATAAATATTCAACATTTGGTTCACCATTAATACAACCACTTTATTATAAGTATCCAGAAACATACGATGAACCATTATATAAAAATGAATACTATTTTGGTAGTGAATTATTCATATCACCAATAGTGACACCAAAAGATACAATAATGAATAGAGTTGTTCATAGAATATTCTTACCAAATGGAATATGGTATGACTTTAAAACTGGTAAAAAATTTACTGGTGGAAGAAGATATGTAACATTCTATAAAGATGAAGATTATCCTGTTTTTGCTAAAACTGGAGCTATTATTCCTCTTGCTATTTTAGATAAAGATAATTTAAATGATACATCTTCTCCTAAAACATTAGAAATTAATGTTTTCCCTGGAAGAAGTAATACATATAAATTATATGAAGATGACGGCTTTTCATCTAAATATAGAGAAGGTGCTAATTATATTACAGAGATAAATTATTATTATAAAGAAAATGATTTTTCACTTTCATTAGAACCAAAAGAAGGAACTCATGGTGTAATACCAGAATTTAGAAATTACATAGTTAGATTTAGAAATACTAAATTTACAAAAGATGTTCAAGTATTTGCAAATGAAAAAAATGTTCCATTTAGAAGTTACACAGATGAAAATGACTTTGTAATAGAATTTGATAATATTGATACCAGTGTTAAAATATTAGTTTATTGTAAAGGAAAAGATATAGAAATAGATGCTTCTCGTGCAATAAATGAAGATTTAGAAAGTATCATAACAGATTTAAATATAACAACACAATTAAAAGTGGAAATAGATAGAATATTATTTAGTGATAAATCTATAAAAGAAAAAAGAATAGAAATAAGAAAGTTAAAAAGAAAAGGACTTTCTACAATATTTATAAAGATGTTTATAAAACTATTAGAATATGTTGCGGAAGTATAAATATACTTCCTTTTATTTGTTAAAAATGATAAAATTAATATAATATTAGGAGTGTATGT
Source organism: uncultured Erysipelotrichaceae bacterium (assembly GCA_902764145.1). Lineage (GTDB taxonomy): Bacteria > Bacillota_I > Bacilli_A > RF39 > UBA660 > CAG-1000. Next base: position 22,609 of record CACWUS010000020.1, read on the forward strand.
AATGAGCAAAAAAGGATTCACATTAGTAGAAGTAATAGTTAGTATAGTATTAGTAAGCGTAATAATGGTAAGTTTGCTTGCAACATTAGTAAAATTAAGAGATACG
>CACWUS010000021.1 GCA_902764145.1 uncultured Erysipelotrichaceae bacterium
ACTCAGTGTCCCAAAGTTTATTGATAAACCTGTTTCTATATTTTTTAATGCTTCATATTTACTTAAGCATTCTACTGGATATTCTTTTATTTCAAAGTCGTCTACTTTTAATAGCTCATCTACTGATATTACATCTTTATTTAATAATCTTTCATAATCATATGTAGGTGCAAATTCATTTATATCTGATTCTATCCATGTACCACTTTCAGTATCATAATAACCACATGACAAATAAGTTTCACCATGAAGTTCTCCTTTTCCTACTAACCAGTCAAGTCCTCCAATTGAAATAAATTCTTCTTTAAATTTTGCATGTGAATTTGCATTGCTTATTATCATGAATGCATTATGTCCTGATTCATTCATTGTTCTACATTGATTTTTGATGTGTTCTTCATTTTCCCAGGTACAGCTATCTGGTACTACTGAAACTATTGTTACTTGATTATTAATGTTTGCAGCAATAGCATCAGAATATCCATCCCCATTTCCATTTTGATATTTATAAACGTGTTGATTATATGAATCTAATAATGATGCATCAATATTTGCTATCCTTACATCCATATTTGGATACTCAGCCGAAACTTGTCCACCCATAATCATTCCAGTTTGACCACTCCAACTAAAATCCATAACTCCTGTATTAGTTATATTGGCACCATTATTAACTGCTGCATTTACTACATCTAGACAAAGCCCTGGTGTTGAATCATCTCCATTTATACAAACAATATAATCAGGAGCATTTCCAGATACAATATCTTTAATTAGTTCTCTATATTGTCCATATCGACCAGCACCTGTCCCAGATACATGATTTGGTGAAGGACTAGCACAACCAGGTATACAACAAACAACTGAATCAACTTTTTCTAAATCAGCAGGAATATATAATCCACCATTACCATATTTGCTTTCATAATAGTATCCTTGTACACTTCCATTAGAATCAGTTACAACTTTTTCATTTTTATATCCATATCTGCTTAAGTCTTCCAGCATATTATCACCTACTATAAAAAGTATAGCATGTATTATTTTTTTTGTAAAATAAAAAGCAATGACCATTCATTGCTATTTATTCTCATTATGAAGTTCTTCAATTATTCTTTCTATTTTAGCTCCATATTCAATAGATTCATCAAATATAAATCTAAGTTCTGGTGTATGTCTCATTATTAATCTTTCAGCAAGTAAACTTCTAAAAAAACCTGCTGCATTATTTAAATCTTTGGTAACATGTTCTCTATCATCTAATGTTGTGAAATACACTTTTGCAAAACTTAAATCATTAGATACATCTACTGCAGTTATAGTTACTCTTTTAAAGTCTTCATCTTTAGCATCAAGAAGCAAAATGTTAGAAAGTTCTCTTTGAATATCAGAGCCTGCTCTTTCACTTTTTAATTTACTCATTATTTTTTCACTTCCCTTTGTTCAAAGACTTCAATTATATCTCCTTCTTTAATATCAGGAAAATTATCAACAACTATTCCACAATCAAATCCACTTTTAACTTCTTTTGCTTGATCTTTTTCTCTTTGTAATGAAGCTATTTTAGATGTTGTCATAACAATACCATCTCTAATAACTCTACATGGTGTATTAACTCTAACAACACCGCTTGTTACATGAGATCCTGCTATATTTCCAATTTTAGAAAAATGGAATAATTGTCTTACTTCAACTTCACCAATTATTACTTCTTCATATTCTGGATCTAGCATACCTTTCATAGCAGATTCAATTTCTTCAACTAATTTATAAATTATATTATAAAGTCTTATTTCTACTCCATAACTTTTAGCAGTTTCTTTTGTTGCTTTAGATGGACTAACATTAAATCCTATAATTATTGCATTAGATGCATGAGCAAGTACTACATCACTTTCAGTAATAGTACCAACACCACTTCTAATTACATTAATCTTTACGCCTTCAACATTTATTTTTAAAAGAGCATTTTTAACAGCTTCTTCGCTTCCTTTAACATCAGCTTTTAATACTATGTTAATCTCTTTTCTTCCTTCTTTGATTGATTCAAATAATTCTTCTAAACTTAATGCTTTATGTGCAAATTTTTTGCTTTTTTCTATTTCTTTTCTCTTTATAGCTACACTTCTTGCTTCTTTTTCACTTTCAAAAGCCATGAATTTATCTCCAGCAACTGGAACATCTTCAAGACCAGTAACTTCAACTGGCTTACTTGGTTCAGCAGTTAACACTTCACGACCAGTATCATCTCTTAATGTTCTTACTTTTCCATGATTAGTACCAACTACTATTGGGTCTCCAAGTCTAAGTGTACCATTTTGTATTAATAATGTTACAACTGGACCTTTATTTTTATCAAGTTTTGCCTCTATTACTGAACCAGTAGCATACCTGTTTGGATTAGCTTTAAGTTCTAATACTTCTGATAATGCATTAATATTATCTAAAAGTAAATCTACTCCCTCTCCAGTATGAGCACTTATTTTAACAAATATTGTGTCTCCTCCCCATTCTTCAGGAGTTAATCCTAATTCAGATAATTCGCTCATAACTTTTTCAACATTAATATTTGGCTTATCTATTTTATTAATAGCAACTATAATTGGAACATTTGCAGCTTTAGCATGATCAATTGCCTCTTTTGTTTGTGGCATAACTCCATCATCAGCAGCTACAATGATAATAACTATATCTGTAACACTAGCTCCACGAGCACGCATTTCAGTAAATGCAGCATGACCTGGAGTATCTATAAATGTAATTTTTCTTCCATCTTTGTTTACTTGATATGCACCTATTGCTTGAGTAATTCCTCCTGCTTCGCCTGAAGCGACATGAGAATTTCTAATATAGTCAAGTAAAGTAGTTTTTCCATGGTCAACGTGTCCCATTATTGTTACAACTGCTGGTCTTGGTTCTAATTCTTCTTCACTATCAGTAATAACATATTCTTCAAAATTAGTAATATCAGTTGTTTCCTCACGAATTAATTCTTTATTATAGTCAAGAACAACTATACTAGCATCATCAAATGAAATTGCTTGACTTGATGAAATCATAAGTCCCATTCCAATTAATTTTTTTACTACTTCACCAGCACTAACACCAATTCCATTAGCAAGATCAAGTACACTCATTCCTTCTTTGTAAAGTACTACGTTACTGCTTGATTCTTCCTTATTGCTTTTTAGTTTTGTCTTGTTTTTATAAATACTTTTTTTCTTCAAAGATAAATCTTCATCTTTAACTAGTTTACTTGAATCTTTCTTTTTAATTTTTTCTTTAACCTTAACTTCATCATAAACTTCTATATTATGTGCAAGTGCTGCTGCTTCAGCTCTATCTTCCATTTCAAATTTATCTTGAAGTTCTTCAGTTAAGTTATTTTCCTTATTAGATAATTCACCCATTTCATTATCAAGCATTATAATAGCTTCATCATCTAAAATATCTGTTGGGCTATTATATTTAAATCCAAGTTCTCTAACTTTACTTATAACTAAACTTGTATCTACTCCAAGTTCTAAAGCATAATCTTCTATACTCATATATTACCCTCCTTTTTATATTTTTGTTAATAATTCATTATATATTTCATCCTCTATTTTTACTTCTAAATGACGTTCTAAAACTTTTGTTTTACGAGCTTTTTCAATTACATCTTTATCTTTTTTTAAATAAGCTCCTCTACCATTAGCTTTTAGTGTATCATCTACAAATACCATTCCTTCATTATTTCTAACTACTCTAAGTAAATCTTTTTTTTCACATTTTTCCCCTGTAACAACACAGGTTCTCATAGGTATTTTTTTTACTTTCATTTTTTAATACCTCCATATTAATTTTATGAATTTATTTCTTTATTAATATCAGCAAGTGTTTTTATATTAATAGTATATTTTGTAAGTTTACTTGCAAGTTTAATATTTATACCTTTTTTACCTATTGCTAAACTTAAATTTTCATCATCTGCAATTACTAATGCTTCTTTTTTCTTTTCATCAGTAATACTTACATTTAAATTTTTAGCAGGACTAAGTGCATTAGCAATAAATTCTTCTGGGTCTGCAGAATATGCTATTAAATCAACTTTTTCTCCTCCAAGTTCATTTATTATACTTGCTATTCTTCTACCTTTTTCACCAATACAACTTCCAATTGGATCTACGCTTGGATTTGTTGAGGCAATTGCTACTTTACTTCTAACTCCAGCTTCTCTTGCAACACCTCTAAGTTCTAATGTACCATCAGCAAATTCTGGTATTTCATGTTCAAATAATCTTTTAACAAAGCCAAAATTCTTTCTTGATACTAAAATTAGTGGTCCTTTAGGAGTAGATTCTATTTTAGTAATATAAACTTTTATGCTGTCTCCCATTGTAAGCTTTTCTCCTGGAATAAGTTCATTTTTAGATAAAATTCCTCTTGCTTTTCCTAAATCAACATAGTAGTTTTTAGCATCTTCCATAGCAAGGAATCCAACCATTAATTCATCTTCCTTATCTTCAAATTCACTCATAATTTTTTCACGTTCTGCTTCACGAATTTTTTGTAATACTACTTGTTTAGCCACACTAATTGCCACTCTACCAAAATCATGTGGAGTTACTTCTTCTAATATTTCATCTCCAATTTGATAATCTTTATTAATTTCACGAGCATCACTTATTGTCATTTCGTTTAAATAATCATGACTAACTTTAACTTCACCAGTTTCTGGATCAATATCATCATCATCGTCATTATAATCATCTACTATTGTAGTGACCTTAAATACTTTAATATCTCCAGTGTTTCTGTCAATTAAAACTCTTGATGCATAATCAGCTTTTTCATTTTTTCTAAAAGCAGTAGATAATGCTGTTTGCATAGCTTCTATTACTGTATCTTCATCTATTCCTTTTTCTTTTACAATAAAATCTAATGCTTTTTTGAATTCTGCTCCATTTACTTGTTTTGGATCTGTACTTGTTTTTTTAGTTCTCATCTTCACTTACTCCCTTACTTCCTACATCTAATACATAATCTTCTATATCTAAATTTAACTCATCAATTATTGGATCTACTATATGAGTTGCTTTAACACAAAAGTCTGTATCAACTACTCCATTTGGATTATCAATAGTTACAAACAATGTTTTTTCACCATCTTCAATTCCAAAATGTACTCCTAATAATTCAATGTTTTCTTTTTCTAATGGTTCTTTAATTGCATTAGCAATTCTCTCTTCCATAGCTCCTCCTTTTAATAAATTAAAGAGTGGACTTCTTGTCCACTCTTCGTTGTCAACTGTATTATAGCATAATTAATTTTATGTTACAAGAAATTTTTAACTAAACTTCTCTTGTCCCAAATATATTCTACTAACTTTTATAACCCTTGCTATTTCATTAATCAAAGATTGATAATTATTCCTTATAAAATCTATATCACCTTTTTCAGCACTTAATTGATGATTCAATGTTTGTTTAGCTAATTCACTAAATCCTAAATAACCGCTTTCTCCTTTAATCGCATGAACATAAGTAGCATAATCTTTTAAATTATTACTTGATAGTGATTCATTCATTTTTGCTAACTTTTCATCTATATCATTAATAAAAATACTTAATATTTCAATATATGTTTCTTCACCAAAAGAATCTAATGAGTTGTCTGTATCTACTCCATTCACTTTTAAAAAATCTCTACTATGCATATAATTCATTTTCAATTACCTCATATAAATTATAACATAACATTTTTAATTTAAAAACTAATATATTTATTTGACACAAAATAACTTTTAATGCTATTATAAAATTTATTATTGGATGTGATCAGATGGAAAATGAACAAATATTAAAATTATTAAATGAAAGAACCAGAAAAGTTATAGATGATATGTTTTCATTTATGGATTTTTTTAATGATATAAGTGAAGATACAATTGTCACTTCTAAAAATAATAATGAAAATTCATATAGTAAATTAGATGAACAATCTACTTTTATTTATTCTTTTTTCTTATCATCTTTAAAAAATGATAGAATAACAAATCACTTCTTCGAAAAATATAACATTAATTTTGATGAACTTCTTAATAATTTTTCAGTATTTGATGAAAACATTAAAACTTTTTTATCAAAATATATGAAATATAAAGAAGCAGAAAAAACAAAATCATTTAATAAAGTTAATTTAAGCAAGTTATTTAGTAATATACTTGTAAAATTAAAATATACGACATTTTTAGAAAACGAAACAATAAATTATTCAAGCATAGAACCATATCATATATTTGATTATTTCATTGATGAATATCCAAATTATTTTGAAGCATTAGCAAACACACATATGGATTTTAATTCTAATATTATGGAAGAACTAGTTAAATATTTTCACAAACAATATTCAGAGTTTGCTTCATCATATAATATTGATATAGATAAAAAAGCAGAAGATGAAATTAATAATATAGAAAGATATAACTTTAAAAATTGTGATATTTTTAAACATGATGATGAATTTTTTATAACATTTAAAGAGTCAGCTAATTTAAGTAGTATAATTCCATCAAGAAAAGATACATATTATTTAGATTCTTTTGATAAAGCTTTAAAAGACTATGTTGATAAAACAGAATATATTCATTCACTTAAATTACCAGTAACATTTCAAATATTATCAATAGATGGCAAAAAGCCAACCACACTAACAATTGACAGTTTATCTAAAGTTACAAAAAAGAATTTATATGATTTTGAATTAAGAAATATTAATGATGGAATCAATTTAACTTGTTATATAGATAAATATGCAACATTTATAAACCTTGAAAATTCCGAAAGTTTTGATAGACATAGTAAATTTTTAAAAGATATGCAAGATGAAGTAAACAATACTAAATTATATTGCCCTAATCTAGAAAAATATGGATTTGATTTAACAAGTGATAATTATATAAAAGATCCTAGCATTGGAAGAGATGATGAAATTAGAAAATTAGAACAAATACTTTCTTATCCTGAAAGAGATAAATCAATAATAATAACTGGAACTGCCGGTAGTGGTAAAACTGCTTTAGTAAAAGGTCTTGCATATAGAATTCAAAAAGGTTGTGTACCAAATCATCTAAAAGATTTAAGAATAGTAAGTATAGATGTTTCTACTTTAGTTGCAGGAACAAAATATGTAGGAACATTAGAAGAAAAAATGAAAGCAATTTTAGATGAAGCAAGCAAATCCAAAAATATAATAATATTTATTGATGAAATACACCAAGCTTTAGGTGCAGGTATATCTGAAAAAGATAATAATTCAGTTTCTGAAATATTAAAACCATATTTAGATTATGGAAAAGTTAGAGTTATTGGTGCTACTACTACAGAAGAATATATGGAATATTTAGATACTGATCAAGCATTTAAAACAAGATTCAAAAGAGTTGTATTACCAGAACCTAATGAAGGAATTATTTATCAAATATTAGATGATTTAATTGAAAGTTATAATAATTTAAGTGATAAAACAGAATTCTATTGTCCTAAATTAATATTAGATGAATCAGAAAAGGATAAAGTTATTAAATGGCTAATAAAAGTTACTGATAAAAGATATAGAGACTATAGGGACAAATCAAGTAATCCTAGACTTGTACTTGATATCATTAAAGAAGCATATGCAATTGCAGCAATGAGAGATAGTGATATTGTTACACTTCAAGACATTGCAGAAGCATTAAATTGTGAAGAAAGACTTTATAAAAATTATAAAGAAAGAGCTATTCCAGAACTACTAGCAATCAAACCAGAAAAGAAAAAAGATAATATTATAGAATTTAATTTGATAAAAAAAATATAACCACATTCTATGTGGTTTTATTTTGTGTCAATTAATAAAAATATTAATTTGTTCGCTTGTTTTTAAAATTATCATGTGTTATATTAAAAGCGAAAAGGTGTTTGTATGAAAGAAAGAAATATTATTAGTATTGATTTAAAAAGTTTTTTTGCATCTGTTGAATGTGTTAAAAGAAATTTAGATCCATTTAAAACCCCACTAGTAGTTGCTGATATATCTCGTGGTAATGGAGCTATGTGTTTAGCGGTATCACCCTATTTAAGAAATTTAGGGGTTAATTCTAGATGTAGAGTTTTTGAATTACCTAAAAATGTTAAAATAATTTATGCAAAACCAAGAATGAAATTATATGAAGAATATAGTAATTTAGTATTTAGTATTTATAAGGAATTTATTAGTGAAGAAGATATTCACTTCTACTCTATTGATGAAGTATTTATGGATACAACAGACTATTTGAAATATTATAATATGACAGATATTGAACTTGCTTTAAAAATAATGAAAACTGTTAAAGAAAGAACTAATCTTACAACTACCGCTGGTATAGGTCCAAATATATTTTTAGCTAAAGTTGCAATGGATGTAGAAGCAAAGCACAATAAAAACTGTGTAGCTAAATGGACAAATGAAGATATTGAAAAAAAATTATGGAATATTGAACCATTAAGTAAAATATGGGGCTTTGGAAGAAGAACAGAAAAACATTTAAATGATCTTGGTATATATAAAGTAAAAGATATTAATAAATATCCTAGAAATTTTTATATAAAACGATTTGGTAATGTTATGGGAAATGATATTTGGTGTAAAGCAAATGGAATTGATTTCACGACTATAAAAGATATGAACAGTAGAAGCAAAGATAAGTCAATGAGTATGAGCCAAATATTAAATAGAGATTACAATTCAGATGAAGCTTTTCTAATTGTTAGAGAAATGAATGATTTATTAAATGAAAAACTTAGAAATATGAATTTAAGCACAAAATTAGTCTATTTAAGTATTACATATTCAAGAGACTTCCATGAATCTTTTGTAGAATCAATTTCATTATCTAATTATGAAGATAACAAAGATAAAATACTTGATGTATTTAAATATATATTTAATAAAAATATACAAGATTTGCCTGTTAGAAAAGTTGCAATTGGATATACTAGATTATCAAATAAAAAAGCAATACAATTAAGTATATTCGATAATGATGATGTAATTAAAACTGATAAATATTATGACATAATAAATAATATAAATGAGAAATTTGGAAGAACGTCTATATTAAGAGCATCTTCACTTTTAAAAAATTCAACAATAAAAAATAGAGAAAAATTTAAAAATATGATTTAAATTCTTCTCCATATAGAAAGTAGTTTTTTATATTTAGGTAATATCCCTATTCTTGAAATTAAAAATTCTGGTGTTTGAGCAAATACAAAGTCTTCCCATTTATTAGCATCCAATAAGCAAACATTTCCTTTATTATTTATAGAAAAAGTCCATTCAACCTCACTAACTTCATATAGCTTATCTGCTAATTCTTTAGTAATTTTTATTATTTCATCAAACTTTGGTATTTCATAACCTTCAAATTCATTACTATAATTATTTCCATCTTCATCTTTAAAATGGCCTTTTATAGTACCTTTTTTAATATCTATACAACCACTAATAATATGATTATTTTCTTTAAACTTTAATGAACTTGATATAATTTCCAATTTTAAGGTAGTAACATTAATAATTACAAGATCAGAATTAATTTTACTAAGAATTTTATTTGTAAAAACATCCTTTTCTACTAAATCATGCTTATTCTTTTTAATATCATCTAACATAAATGCTGGACTTCTATAATTACTTAAATCATAGACTTTATAAGATTTAATAAAGCTTTCTTTAGAACTTCTAGCAATTACTTTTTTACTATCAAAAGCAAAATCTTCAAACTCTTTAAAAGACAATTTATTTATTTCTAATATATTTCTATTTAAATAATCTTCAAATTCTTTATTAAAATCTTTCTTATTAATTAACAGTTCATCTTTTAAGCTTTCTAAATGCCATGCTATTCTATTATGTTTACTTATTGAAAGATATGTTTTTCTTTTATCTTTTTTTATCTTATAAAATTCAAAAATTCTATATTCATTATCACTAATACCATATCTAAGCGCAGAATATAATATATCAAAAAATATTACAATACGTAATTTGCCACTAATATTATGAATATAATCAATATTTTTTCTTATATGATATATATCATTTTTTAGTTCTTTATAGAACTTTTTAAAATCGTCTTTCATACTCCCACCTGTTTATATTTTCATTATATATTTTTTATATAAAAAATTCAATAATGTTTGACTACAACAGCTTTTAACACTATAATAATTATTATTCTTTTAGGGGGAATCAAGATGGAAAAAGAAACTGAAATATTAACAATATTATTTGAAAGAAAAGTACTAACAAAAAAAGATGGTGGAATTATTTATTCATATTTACCACTTGAAGTATTAAGAGGAAAAGAACATAATTTTGATGGTACTAAAATTTTTTCAGCTCCTTCAAAGAGTGTAAGATCACTAAGACATGTAGAAAATGAAAACAAAAATGAAGATGAACATACATTTGAATTTAATTATATGGATGATATTTGTAACATGGATGAAAAATATGTTTATGGATTTTCTGTAATAATAGATAATCAAAAGCCAAGTGAAATAAAGAAATTATATGATTGGATGACAGATGACATTGAAGAAATTAAAGAACATGCTATATTTCATACTTATAAAACTTTAGATGGTTGGTGTAAATTATTTGTAACAGTAAATGATTTAAATGTAAACATAGATCCTAATAACTACTATGAACTTCAAGATTTAATGTATGGTCAACTAGATGATTTTAGTGACAATATACGTGATTTAATTGAATCAAACAAAGAAAGAATAACAATTCCTAGCTTTGTAGTTACATATAATCCAGAAGTAAAACCATTATATTCAAATGAGATATATGATGCTGTTAGTAAAACAGTAATATGTCAAGATGATCAAATTAAAACAATAGCATCTGCTATTTCTAAAAATTCATGTTTAACTAACCCATCGCTAAAATCAAATATATTAATATGTGGATCAACAGGTGTTGGGAAAAGTGAAATATTTCGTTCAATACATGAAAACTTCGATATACCTGTAGCATTTGAGGATTCTAATGAATATACAGCTTCTGGTTATAAAGGTAAAGATATAACGGATATGTTATTACATCTATATGAATCTGCCGATGGTGATATTGAAAAAGCTCAAAGAGGAATTCTAATTGTCGATGAAATAGATAAAAAAGCAGGAAGCGAACATGAAGTGTTCACTTCTGCAGTAATAAATTCACTTTTAAAAATGATGGAAGGACATGTTTATTCACTAAATACAAATCCACATGGCACGGGAGGAGAAAATTTTGAATTTGATACTTCTTTGCTTACATTTGCATTTACTGGAGCATTCTCTGGAATAGAAAAATACACCAATAAAAGAAGTATGGGATTTGTATCAAAAGAAGAAATGATAAACCAACAAATTGTAACAAATATATATACAGAAGAATCTCTTAGAAAATATGGCCTACTTCCAGAATTCTTGGGTAGATGTGACACAATTGTTGCTATGAATGATTTAACGGAAGAAGATTTAATTAAAATAATGAATACTTCAAACAAAAGTCAATTAATATTATATAGAAATTATCTTGCAAACAGAGGCATTAAGTTTATTTATGATGATGCTACTATTGAAGCTATAGCAAAAAAAGCAGTAAAACTTAAAAGAGGAGCAAGAAGTATTAAAAAGATAGTAGAATCTGCTCTTGCTTTTGCAAGTTATGAATTTCAATCAAGTAAAAGATTTAATGAATTGATTATTTCTCCAGAAACAATTGAAGATAATAAGAAATATATATTAAGATAATAGTTCATCAATACTTACTATACTATATCCTCTACTCTTAATATATTTAATTGTAGCTAAAAGTTCAATAGTATTTACATAATTTTCCTTGATAAAAATAATAATACCATTATCAAGGATTTTTTTTGTATTAGAAAGTAAATTTTCATCAATATAGTTTATTATTTTTAAACTATTAATTTTTTCTTTCTTACAATCATTTATAATTTCATATTCATTTGTTTTAACACAGTAAAAATTATTAATTATTTTTTGAAATTTTTTAATATTATTAGTATTATCTTTATATAAAATATTTTCTTTAGGAATTTTATTAACATTGTTCATATTAGTTAATATATTAATTGCTACATTTTCACTATTAGAAATATTCATCATTTCATCATAATATTTTAATGAATCTAAATCTATTACAAGAGAAATATTTTTATTACTTTTATTTCCACTGATAATATATTTATCATAATTATCTTCTTTATTTAAGATACATTTCTTTTTTTTATATTCAATAAGCTCTTCTTTAAAGCCAATACCTTTCATATTAGAATAACTTTTATTCTTATCTACTTCCATACCAGAAAGACCCAAGACAATTCCATCTTCATTTATATATCCTTCTATACATTCGCTATTATTATTTAAAGCATAATCATTTATTGAAACTAGTGTCGTATTATTCTTTTCTGACAATTCAACAACTTTATCTGTATAATAAAAACTAAACACAGCAAAACAAATAATTGATAAATATTTTAAATATGATTTCATATTAAAATATATGAAAAAAGATATAATTAATATACATTATATCTTTTCTTTAAAACTAAATTATCATTTTCTATCTTTGTTTTTATATATTTACCACTTATAAAATCTTCAAGACTTATTCCTAATTTTTCAATAATTTCTACTAAACTAGATTCTTTTCTAGAAGTAATAATACTATTAAATATCTTTTTAAATTCTTCCATACTATTGTCTTTAATCATATTTAAATGAAGAGCAAAATAATAACCTAATCCATATAACATATCATCTCTATAATGATAAACTCTATATTTATTAACATATACATCTTCACCATCAATATAGAACGATCCTTTTTCACATAACAATTTATTATCAACTAAAGCAGTACCATCAGTATTAAATGTTATTCTACTTATTGGATATTTTTCAGGGCAAGAAATTAACACATCGCCATTAAGTTCAACCATAACATCATCTTCATTATAAATAACCTCATAATTACTAGCAGAATCTCTTAATAACATTAATCTATCATTATAAATTATTTCACTACCCTTTATATCTATCTTGTTTTTATGCAGATAATCTAAAAAACCTAGTTCAAATGTTGTTGAAGGAATTTCAATTAACATATCAGATAACGTTGGAATAACTTTTTGTTGTGGGAAAACAAATGTTTCAGCATCTATCGCATGACCCAATTCATGACAAAAAGATGTAGCAGACCAACTGTTATATCCATTATACATAGAGACAATATAACCCGAACTTAACCAAATCAATGAGGAATAAAATCCTGCTGTATTATTTCCAATATCTTTATATCCCATATGTATTCTATTTTCATCAAAATATTTTTTAACAGCTTTATAATATAAGTCTCCATATGAACTAAAATAAGATAAAATTATATCAATAAAATCTTTTTCATTATATCTTCTAATTTGTTCAATGTAAGGCATATGTTTAAAATCTATACTACTTAAATAATTAATATAATTTGAAAATAATTGATGTAATAGTTCTTGGTTTGAAAATGCAAAATCTAAAAAAATTAATCTATTATTATTTTGATATTTATTAATCATTTTTTGAATTTCACTACTATTTTTAAAAATATGTTCTAGTTTAAACATCTTATGAAATGTATTAGCAAGAACATCATTAAGCATAACAAACTCTGCATAATCATTTTTAATCATGTCTTTACTTACTCCACTAGAAAAAGAATTCCTAGTAAAATATAAATCTTGTATTAGATGTTTTTCGTCTATCTTAATCATATTTCCTCCAAGATTACATTTTATTTTAAAGTAAATAAACTTTTATATCAAATAAAAATGTTAACTAAATGTATAATAGTTAACATTTTATAATTATTTTATAATTATTTTATAATTTTTTTGCCACCCATATATGGCCATAATACCTTAGGAATTTTAATTGAACCATCTTCTTGATAATTATTCTCTATAAGTGCAATTAATCCACGAGGAGATGCAAGTACAGTATTATTTAATGTGTGTACATAATATGTTCCATTTTCACCTTTTGTTCTAATACCAAGACGTCTTGATTGAGCATCACCTAAATTAGAACAAGAACCAACTTCAAAATATTTTTGTTGTCTAGGACTCCAAGCTTCAATGTCACATGATTTAACTTTTAAGTCAGCAAGATCTCCACTGCAACATTCAAGTTGTCTTACAGGAATATCTAAATTTCTAAATACTTCAACTGTATATTTCCACATATCTTCATAATATTTCATTGATTCTTCTGGTTCACATAAAACTATCATTTCCTGTTTTTCAAATTGATGTACCCTATATAATCCTCTTTCTTCAAGGCCATGAGACCCACCTTCTTTTCTAAAACATGGGCTATATGAAGTCATTCTTATTGGTAAATCAGATTTAGAAACAATTTGATCTTTAAATCTACCTATCATTGAGTGTTCACTTGTTCCTATTAAATATAAATCTTCACCTTCTATTTTATACATCATTGCTTCCATTTCAGGAAAAGACATAACTCCAGTAACAACATCACTATGAATCATAAATGGAGGAATAGCATAAGTGAATCCCTTATCAATCATATAATCTCTAGCATAAGCAATCATAGCTTCATGAAGCCTAGCAATATCACCAAGCAAATAGTAAAATCCTTGACCACTAGTTCTACCAGCTGCATCTTTATCCATTCCATTTAATGCTTCAATAATATCAGCATGATATGGTATTTCATAAGAAGGAACATTTGCTTCTCCAAATCTTTCAACTTCTACATTTTCACTATCATCTTTTCCAATTGGAACGCTCTCATCTATTATATTTGGAATAACCATCATTATTTCTTTTATTTTTTGTTCTAATTCAATTTCCTTTTGACCTAATTCTTCAATCTCATGTTGCATAGATGAAACTTTTTCTTTTACACTATTTGCTTCATCTAATTTTTTATTACGCATTAATTCACCGATAGATGAGGATAATTTATTCTTTTCACTCCTTAAATCATCACCTTTACTCTTACAATTACGATACTCAACATCTAAATTGTATACTTCATCAACTAAAGGTAGTTTTTCATCTTGAAATTTCTTTTTGATATTTTCTTTTACAATATCTCTGTTTTCCCTAATTAGTTTAATATCTATCATAATTAACACCTCTTTTTATATAATAACATTATTTTCCAAAAATAAAAAGAGAATTTCTTCTCTTTTAAGATTATATTACCATCTTCCAAATCCAAAAATAATTGCTAGAAGAATAAATAATATTAAAATTATAAAGAATATATTGGAACCTTGATTATAACAACCTACCATATGGTAACACCTCCTTAAATTAAATAAAAGCGCCTAGTATGATTACTAATAAAATGAATAAAACTAATGCAAATGCTGCTCCACCTATTCCTCCACTATTACATCCACAACCTGTGTTCATAAAACATTCCTCCTTTTTTATCTTTACACTTTATACTATGATAAAGATAATATTTTGTGTATGATAATTACTTGTATTTTATATGTTTATTTGCTATGATATTAAGAGTTAGGAGGATTATATGAAGAAGAAATTATTAATTCTATTTGCATGTTTACTTTTTGTTACTGGATGTAAGGATGTAAAATTAGAAAACGGTGAAAATGCAATTGTTACTTTTGAAAAAGGTGGTATTAGTTCAAATGATTTATATGATGAACTTAAGAATCAATATGGGGCAGAAACTCTTACTAATTTAATTGATAAATATTTACTTGATAAAAAATATGATGAAACAAAAGAAGAAAAAGATTATATCAAACAAATGATTAAGTCTTTAGAAAGTGCTGCTACTCAAGCTGGTACTGATTTAAAAACTTATATTTCTGCTTACTATGGATTAAAGGATGAAGATGCATTAAAAGAATACTTAAGATTAAGTTATAGAAGAGATACATGGAAAAATGATTATGCTAAAGAAACAGTAACTGATAAACAAATTAAAGAATACTATGAAGGATATGTATATGGAGATGTTGATGCAAGTCAAATATTAATTACTATTGATGCTCCTGCAGATGCTACTGATGCTGAAAAAACAAAAGCAGAAAATGAAGCTTTAAATAAAGCAAAAGAAGTTATCAAAAAATTAAAAGCCGGTGAAGACTTTGCTACTCTAGCTAAAACTTATTCAAAAGATAGTGCAACAAGTAGTAATGGTGGTGCTTTAGGAAAAGTTAATGATGGAGATATTGCTGAAGAAGCATTAAGTGCTCTTAGAAAACTAAAAGATGGAAGTTATACTACAACACCTGTTAAATCTTCTTATGGATATCATATTTTATATAGAACAAGTATGGATAAAAAACCTGAATTAACAGATGAATTAAAAGAAACAGTTATATCTAAAATTGCTGAAGAAATAGCAGTAGAAGATGGATTCTTAGCTAAAGCTTTAAAAGCATTAAGAGAACAAAATAAAATGAAATTTGTTGACACAAATTTAGAAAAAGAATTTAACGATTTAAATAAATAATAAAAAACTCACTTTATTTGATGTGAACCCTATTTAGGAGACATCAAATAAAAAACCAGTATATTAAAAAGAGAAAAAATTATTTTTCTCTTTTTGTGTAAGTTTTTCTCTTTTTCT
>CACWUS010000022.1 GCA_902764145.1 uncultured Erysipelotrichaceae bacterium
AAATAGATTCGTTAGAGAAAGCAAAAAATGCACCATGTATATTTAATAATTGGGCAAACTTTTATAAAGGAAAATTTGTTTCAAATACAATATTAAATGCAAATGCTTTTGAGAAATTATTAAAATAAATAGATCGGAAGATTAAGATATTACGAGCAAAAATAAAGGGATATTTTTGATAAAATATATTATTGAAAGGATATAATTAGGTAATAAAGAATAACGGGAGGTATTATAGACTAAAGTTTTGCTTAATCCAAAGTTAGATATTTTATTGCCTTCTTTTGAAAATAGCTATACAAGCCGCAATCAATAATAAGTAATAATTAGAACTAGAGTAATCTAGTCTTTTTTTATGATATAATTTAATTGGTGATATTATGGAAAAAATAATAACAAATGATTGTCATCTAAAAGAAGAAGATATAACAGAAATTGTTAGAAGAGTAAAAGTTTTATTAATTAATAGCAATAATGAAATTCTACTTGGTTATTCAAACAATGAATATCAGTGCCCTGGTGGTCATGTTGAAGATGGTGAAAACTTAATTGATACAATTAATAGGGAAGTGGAAGAAGAAACAGGAATTAAATTAAATATAAAAGAAATTGAACCATTTGCTTGCTCAATTGGATATTATAAAGACTGGCCATCAATGGGAAAGAACAGAAAAATTGAAATTTATTATTATGAAATTAAGACTGATGAAAAGCCAAATCTATCTAATACAAAATATACCTCATCAGAACAAGAAGGTAATTTTGAATTAAAATATATATCTTTAAATGATGTAGAAAATGAATTTATTAAAAATGCTAAAATATATGAAGATAAGCATGGTATAACAAAAGAAATGTTAAAAGTATTTAAAGTATACAAAAGTTTAAAATAAAATTCAGAAATGTGTTGGGCATACAAAAAATTCTAATAACTGGGAAGCTTCAGATATGAATAATTATTTGAATGGTAGTTATTATTAGTGTAGGATTAATTAATGTTTCAGATTATGAATATGCTACATCCGGAACAAGTGATTCTACAAGAAATACATGTATTACAAGTGCTATGAATAGCAATAATATTACAAGTACATGCTATGATAATAATTATTTGTTTATTGATGATCAAAATCAGTGGACAATTAATAAATCTTCACAAGGAAACTCAATTACTTATATAACTAATGTTGGTAAAATAACTAGGGGAACTGCTACTGGAAACTATTATTATAGACCTGTAGTTTATTTAAAGAGTACTGTTAAAATAAATACTGAGACAGGGAATGGATCTATTAATAGTCCATATGAACTTGAATAAGGTAATTGTTAAAAATATTTGACAAATTTCCAAAATGTTTTGGTAGACTTTTAACTTTTAATAATTAATAATTATTTGTGAAAGGAGTATTATGAATTTAGGAAATAAAATATTAGAATTAAGACGTAAAAAAGGTCTTTCACAAGAAGAACTAGGTGAAAAAATTAGTGTTACTAGACAAACAATATCAAATTGGGAGCTTGGTGAAACGACTCCAAATATTGAACAATTAAAATTATTAAGTAATGAATTTAGCATTAGTATTGATGAACTAGTTGATAATGACATGAAAAATGTACTTGTTGAAAAAGTATCAAATACTGAAAAACTTGCTGGTATGATTTTAAAAATAATTAAAATTGTTTTAATAGGTGTTCCAATTGTTATAGTTTTACTTTTTATATTATCATTTTTATTAAAAGTTGCTGTTAAATCAAAAGATACAGGTAGAGAAATAGAGGAAAGTATTCATTGCAAACTATATGGAGAAGAACATAGTTATTCTATTACTTATCAGGAATTAACAGGTTTTCCAATTGAACAAGGAGGAGATGCATATTTTTCTGATATATTAGATTTAGATAAATATGATGATGCTCATCAAATTTTTAATGTAATAAACGACTATGTTAAAAGAAATGGTGGAACTTGCAAAAAACTTGAAGAAAAAAACTTTGAGAATATTGTTAATATGTATGTAAAAGAAGGTAGTCAAACATTAACAGGACTAACATTGATTATTGAAAATCTTACTGATTATGAAGTTGGCTATGGTGAAGAATTTTATATTGAAAAATATAATTATAAAAATAATGAATGGGAAAAGTTAAAACTAATTAATGATAATATAGCATTTAATATGATTGGATATAATGTTATAAAGGGTAGTCCACGTGAATTAAAACAAGGATGGAAAGATATGTATGGTGAACTTGATAAAGGAACATATAGAATTGTTAAAAGATTTAGTTTTAATAGTGATAGGCCAATTAATGAAAGCAACATATATTATAACTATACTGAATTTTATATAGATTAAAAAATGTAAAAAGAAAGAAGCAATTCTTTCTTTTTATTGATTAAGAAATTTAAATGCTTTATAATTAATATGTAAAATAGAGAGGTATGTATGAAAAAATATTTTATAGCATTTATTATATCTATTTTTATGTTTTTACCATTAATGGTTAATGGTTCAACCGCTAGTGTCAGTTTAAATTGTCCTAGTGGAGGAGCTAAAGGAGCTAGTATTGATTGTACTTTGTCAGTAAATCAAACAGGTGGTGTTAGTGCTGTTAAAGGTAATTTTGAGTTAGGAAAAGTAAAATATAAAAAGTTTAAAGCAAAGGGTACTTATGATGTATCTCAAGTAAGTGAAGAGGGATTTTTATTAGGAATAATTGATGGCTTTAAAAAATCAACAACTCTTGGTACATTAAGTTTAGCACTTCCAAGTGATGCAAGTAGTGGAGAAGAGTTTACTATAAAAATAACTAATATAACTGCTACTGATTTAGAATTTAATGATATAGAACATAATGATATAGTTAAAACATTAAGAATACTATCAAATGTTAATACACTATCTAGTCTTAGTATAACTAACTTTGATATTAGTTTTAAAGAAACCACTTTAAGTTATAGTATAACTACAGATAGTGAATTTATAACAATTAATGCTCTTGCAAAAGATAAGAATGCAAGTGTAAGTGGTACTGGTAAAAAGACACTAAAATATGGAAAAAATGAATTTAAAATAGTTGTTACTGCAGAAGATGGAAGTAAAAAAACATATACAATTGTTGCTAATAGACCTGATCATAGAAATAGTAATAATTATTTAAAAAGTTTATCAGTAGATGTTGGGAATATAGACTTTAGTAAAGATACTACATCATATACAATTAATGTTAATTCAGATGTTAAAATTGTTAAAATAAATGCAGAAATAGAAAACGAAAAATCATCTTTTGTAAAAAATTATGGAAATAGAAGTGTTGAACTAAAAGATGGTAAAAATGAAATCTTGGTTAAGGTTATTGCTGAGAATGAATCAATAAGAACGTATACTATTAATATTGTTAAAGAAAGCGATAGTTTGAGAGAAGAAGAAACAGAAAAGCCTATAGAGCCAACAGAATTATTATCAAATAATAATAGAGCTAAAAATATTGGTGTAAAAGGCTATGATATTGATTTTGATCCTTCAAAAACAGAATATGAAATTAAAACATCTGCTGAAGTGTTAGATTTAAAAATTGAATTAGAAGAAAGTAATGCAAAATATACTATTAGTGGTAATGAAAATTTATCTAATGGAAGTATAGTTAAAATAACAGTAATAGCAGAAAATGGTCAAGAAAATATTTATTCAATTAAAATAATTGATAATGAATTATCAACAATAAAAATAGTTTTTGCAGTATTACTTATTTTAGCAAATATAGTATTATTTATAGCAATTATAATTACTAAAGTAAAAGCATCTTAATGATGCTTTTTATATCATATAGAAATTATCTGTTGTATCAGTATTAGTGTTTTCTATTTTTTGAAGTCTAGTATCTAAATTTCTAACTTGTCTTTCTAATCTACTTATTCTTTCTTCATAATTATTATCATAATTATCTACCATATTAGCATTATTCATTTGATTAGGTCCAAATGATTGATATTGAGAATTCATGTTATAACCATTTGGGGGAATAAACATTCCTGGATTTTGATATCCTTCTTGTATATTTTGATAAAACATTCCTCTGTTTTTCATATAATCACCTAATATAATATATGACAAAAAACTTATATTAGTGTATAATATTTTTGAGGTGGAGTATGAGACTTAAACATATTAAAGATGCAGATAAGATAATAATGGCTTCTCCATATTTAATTAATGAGCCTACAAAATACAAAAAAAAGTGGAATAAATTATTTAATAACAATAATGATATTGAAATAGAAATAGGTACTGGAAAAGGAAAGTTTATCATAAGTAAAGCTTTGAATAATCCTAATATAAATTATATAGGTATTGAAAAATATGATAGCCCATTGGTAAGTGCAGTTAAGAAATTGGAAGATATAAATATATCAAATTTAAAATTAATATGTTTTGATGCATATAATATAAATGATATTTTTGATAAAGAAATTAGCAAAATATATTTAAATTTTTCTGATCCATGGCCTAAAAAAAGACATGAAAAGAGAAGACTTACTTCAAAGAATTTTATAGATAAATATGATGGTATTTTTAAAAATAAAAAGACTATTGAAATTAAAACTGATAATGATGATTTATATGAATATTCAATTGATTCTTTTATAAATAATGGATATGAAGTTATTAAGACAGATACTAATTATTTAGATGAATATAGAACAGAGTATGAAGATAAGTTTATATCAAAAGGAAAAAATATCAATTATATATTAGTTGTTAAAAAATAAATAATTTGCTATAATTTAGAATAGTAATGGAGTAAAAAATGAAAAAAATATTAATAATTATAGGTATATTTTTATTAATTGGATGTACAAATACAAATATTAACACTTTAACATTGGAAGAAATAATTGATAACCAAATTAAAGAAGAAAATAAATTAAACAATACTAATAATAAAGGTTTTAAATATTATCTTCCTACTGAGTTTAGTGTTAAAAAAGATGCAGACTATGTACAAGAATTAATATCACACAATGATACTTATTATATGAATGTTGATATAGTAAGTTATTATTATAAAAACAAGATACAATCTGAGCCCAAATTAGATGATTATGAGTATTTTACTTTTAATAATAATGATAACTATGGATACTTAAGAATTACAAAAAATAATGATAACTTTTTTGTTGAGTTGTGTTATAATTATGCTATAATAGAGGTAGAGGTAGAAGAAAGTGAATTAAGGTATGCAGTTTCAAGATCAATAAGTATATTGAATTCAATTAAATATAATGATTTAGTAATTGAAAAATATATTAATGATAATAATTTAGAAACTAGTGAAACGATATATAAAATACCAGAACCTAAAAATAAAAATGAAGGAAAAAACATACTTGAGTATATTGAAGAGTATGAATACAAAGATGAGTAAGAAAGAGGTGTACTTATGGGCGTTTTTGCAAAATTAAAAAACATATTTTATGATGAAATGCCATTAGAAGATGAAACTACAACAGATGAGGAATTAAGTAAGGTTAATAAAATAGTTGAAAAAAAGCCAAGAGAAAGAGAAATTGAGGAAAAACCAAAAATTGAAGAAATCAAATATGAAAAATATAAAACTATAAGTATTCCAGAAGATGATGAAGAAGTATTACCTCCAAAGTCTGAAAGTACTTTTAGTGAAAGAGATTTATTTAGAAGTGAAAGAACATTTGATTTTGTAGATTTTACTGATGATGAAATTGAAGAACCAGTGTTGAATAGAAGAAATGTATTAAGTGAAGAAGCAAAAATACCAAGAGCTGAAACACCTATTAAACCTGAAGTTAAAGAACAAAAAGTATTTAAGCCAACTCCTCCAATATCACCTATATGGGGAGTGCTTGGAAAAGATTATGAAAAAGAGGATATTAAAGATAAAACTGTCACTCCAGAAAAACAATTAAATCCTGGAATTACTACTTATGATACAGTTAGAAGAAAAGCATATGGTACTTTAGAAGATGAACTTGAAGATACATTAAACTCACTTAATAATAAAGTGACAACAGATACTATTAATAAAGAAATAAGTAAAGTAGATAAAGATATGGACTTATTAGAACAAAAGACTGCTAAGATTGAAGACTTAATTAGTAAGATAGAAGAAGCAACAGATGATATAGATAACGAAACGACTGTTGGTGATTTAGAAGATAATGTAAAACTTGATAATTTTGAAGAAGAAAAAGAAGAAAAAAAATCAGCAGATGAAACACTAACAGACAGCACATTAGAGCATGATTTATTTAATTTAATTGATTCAATGTATGATGATAAGGAGGAATAAAAAATGCCAGAAATATTAACTATAATAATTTATATTTTATTGATTATACTTATAATAGTAGCAATAGCTATTGGAATTAAACTATTAGTTACATTACATAAAGTTGATGCTTTAGTTGATGATGTTACTCAAAAGGTAAAATCACTCGATAGAGTATTTGAAATTGTAGATGTAGTTAATGATAAAGTTGCTATGATAGGTGAAACAGCAGTAAGTTTACTTAGTGGTGTTGTTAAAAAAGTATTTAAGACAAGAAAGAAATATAAAAAAGAAAGTGAGGAAGAAGAAGATGAGTAAGAAAGGATTTGGAAAATTTTTAGGAGGATTAGCAATAGGCGCTGGACTTGGTATTCTATTCGCACCTGATAAGGGAGAAAATACAAGAAAATTGCTTGCTAAAAAATTAGATGAACTATTAAAAAGAGCAAAAGAAATTGATATAGATGAAGTTAAAGATGAACTTCTATATAAAGTAGAAACACTTCAAGCTGAACTTGCTTCTTTAGACAAAGAAAAAGTTAAAGAAATGGCTCTTAAAAAAGCAAAAGAAATTAAAGAAAAAGCAGAAGATCTATATAAATATGCTATTGAGAAAGGTACTCCAGTAGTAGAAAAAGCAGCTGATGATGTAAGACGTCAAGCATTAAAAGTTGTAAAAGAAGTTGAAAAGAAATTAGATCAAAAAGAAAAATAAGCATTGTAAAATGCTTTTTATTTGCAATACATTTTATATTGATTTATAATTAATATAAAGATAGGTGATTATAATGAAAAATAAATATATATTATTAATTATTTTATTAATATTTCCAATATTTATTTTTGCAGAAACTGATAAGATAGAGTTTTTTAATAAAAAGATAGAAAATATATCCATATATTCTAATGAAACTCAATATAATTATTTTTATAAAGTAGATGAGGATGGAAACATAATAGATAATGCAGAATTTATTTTAAGAGATAAAGATGAAAAACTAAAATATGATGTATTATATGATAATAGTTTTAAAGCTTATAAATATTTATCATATATTGAGGAAGACTATCAAAAATTATTAAGCATATTACCATCAAATGTAAAAGATATTGTTTCTAATTTTAGAAAGATGGAAGATTTTACACCATATATTAATTATTTTGTAACTGAATCTACAATTACAATAGATAATTATAATAAAATGTATTTAGATTGTGATCACTATTATGATAGAGAAGTTCAAGATGCAGATATTGATAAAAATTATCCTGTAAGAAGTATGAAAAATATAGAAGAGTATGATAGATGTTATCTTTATGTACCAACAGTAATGTTTATAGAAGAAGTAAAAACACCAAAAGGATTTGAAAAAGAGATTGCAGTTCTTCCTGCAACAATTTCGGCTATATATGATTTTGATCAAGAAACAAGGGAAGTAATGAATGTTGATTCTAGTATAGATTTATTAAATGGAGAATGCTATATTCATGAAACAGGGAATTGTTTAGATTTTAATTATTATTATAAATATGATAATACACTAGATTATGATGACATAGAAAGTGTATATAATGCATTTGCTAATTATGATGATAGTATGATATATCCTAGAAATATGTGTGCACTTAGATCAGCAAATCCATCAAATACAATAGGTAATAATACTTTCTATAATATTAAAAGGCTTGCTTCTGATGAATTAGAATTAGGAGAATTACAATGTACTCCAATCATAGTAGATAAAAAAGGAAAAAGTAATGTATCAATAAATAGTTATGTAAATAGTAAAGAAGAAATAAATATGACAGAAAGTAGTAATGTAGAAATAAAAGTATTCTTAAAGAACAGTGGAAAAGCTCCATCATATGAAAATAAAGTAGTATCTAATGTACCAGAAGGTGTAGAGTATGTAGAAGGTAGTGCTACTGATGATGGAATATATGATAATGAAAAGAAGACAGTAACATGGGATTTAGATTACTTAGATGCAAATAGTGGATATATGTTTAGTTACAATGTATCAGTTTCAACAGGAAACAAGGAAAGTGTGTATGTAGTAACAAGTAGTGTAAGTAATGAAGAAAATACTGAATCAATAGTATCAAACGAAGCAAGAGTAACAACACCAGGAATGGGAAGTAATGATACAGAAGAAGTAGAAAATCCAAAAACTGGAGATAATAGAGGTTTAATACTTGTTGTTATATTGATAATATCTTTATCTACTTTATATTATTTCAACACTAAAAAACAATATGAATTATAGTGCTTATTAGCACTTTTTAATTGAAATAAAAAAGTATATGTTATAAAATATTTTTTAAGGGTGGTTATATGTATATAATGTTGCAACAATTAGATATTACTTTAAATCAATGTTATAATTCATACTTTGATAATGAAGAAGAGAAGTATAACCATAATCATATCAATTCTATTTATAAAAGAATACAAAGAAGATATGATCAACTTGAAAATTTAAAAACATTGATTAATGAAAATTTGAGTGATGAAGATTTTTATAGATTAGCAAGTAAAACATATTATTTTACGTTTAGAAATCAAAAATTTTTAAAATCTAATATTATATTAAGTACTAAATATGATAATTTAATGTTACAAGTAAGAGTTAATAGTAATTATAATTTTGATATTAATAAATGTTATAGTATTAAAGAATTAGAAGAATTATTTGAAAAAGAAAGTATACTTTTTGAATCAATATTTATTACTGAAGATAATGTAATAAATGATAAATCTAATTTTATTGAGTGTAGTGATGAAGAATTTTCTAAATATTATAATAGACTTAAAAATTTAGAAACTATTATTTCTAAAAAGAATCTTTTAGAAGTTAAAAGTGTTCTTACAAAAGATAGACTTATGAAAGATTATAAAAGATTATTAAAACAAACTGAAGAAGAACTTGGATATTTATCTAGAAAGTTTGGTAATGAAATAAAATTGGAATTGTAATTGACAAATGTTAGTTTTTTGTGCTAAAATTCCATTATAAATGTGAAGGAATATTGATAAATCTCTTATTATAGAAAGTTTGGGATGATGGAATCCAAATATAACATTTATTAATTCCTACCTTCTGATACAGGCTTTTAGCCCGGTTAAAACCGTTATATTAATTAAGTTAAATAAAGGATGGTACCGTCGTTTTATGACTCCTTGTGCTATCCTTTTTATTTTGGAGGAATATTATGAAAAATGAAAAAATTACACAAAGAAGTGAAAATTTTGCTGATTGGTACACTGATGTAGTTAAAGCTGCTAGGCTTGCTGATTATTCAAGTGTTAAAGGGTGTATAGTATTTGAGCCTAATGGTTATGCATTATGGGAAAAAATACAAACAGAACTTGATAAAATGTTTAAGAAAACCGGTCATGAAAATGTTTATATGCCTGTATTTATTCCTGAAAACTTACTAAGAAAAGAAGGAGAGTTAATTGAAGGATTTGCTCCAGAATGTGCTTGGATTACTGAAGGTGGTACTAACGAATTAGAAGAAAGACTTGCTTTTAGACCAACAAGTGAAACTTTATTTAGTGACTATTTTTCTAAGAAAGTTAAAACTTATAGAGATTTACCAAAATTATATAATCAATGGTGTAGTGTGGTAAGATGGGAAAAAGAAACCAGACCATTTTTAAGAAGTCGTGAGTTTTTATGGCAAGAAGGTCACACGGTACATTCAAGCGAAGCAGAAGCAAAAGCAGAAACTGATAGAATGTTAGATGTATATAAAACATTTTTTGAAGAGTATTTGGCCGTTCCAGTTGTAACTGGTAGAAAAACAGAAAAGGAAAAATTTGCAGGAGCTGAATACACATTAACAATAGAAGCATTAACACAAAATGGAATTTGTTTACAATCTGGAACAAGTCATTATTTTGGACAAAAATTTGCTCGTGCATATGATATTAAATTTATAAATAAAAATAATGAATATGAATATTGTTATCAGACATCTTGGGGAGTTAGTACAAGAATGATAGGTGCTTTAATAATGGCACATTCTGATGATTTAGGTCTTGTATTACCACCTAAAATTGCTCCAAAGCAAGTATGTATTATTCCAATTAAAAATGATGAAAAATTAATAAGTGTATGTGAACATATTAAAGAAAGTTTAGATAGTAAAGAAATAGTTTCATATGTTGATTATAGTGATAAGTCAGCTGGATTTAAATTCGCAGAAGCTGAAGTAAATGGAATACCTCTTAGAATTGAAGTTGGCCCAAGAGATTTAGAACATAATAAAGTAACTGTTGTTAGACGTGATACATTAGAGAAAGAAGTGGTTAGCTTAAATGATATTACTAATGTTGTTATGCAAAAATTAGATAAAATGCAAAGTGATATGTTCCTAAAAGCACAAAATAGTGTAAAAGAAAAAACATATGATGCTAAAAATATGGAAGAAGTTAAAGAAATAATGGATAATCATCCTGGATTTGTAAATGCATATTGGTGTGGAGATGAAGAGTGCGAATTAAAAATGAAAGAAATTAAAGGTACAAAGTCAAGATGTATTGTTGAATCTTCTGATTATAAAGAAGAAAAATGTGTTGTTTGTGGAAAATCTGCTAAACATAAAGTAGTGTGGGGAATTCAATATTAATAAATATAAGGAGGTTTTGAGTTGAAAACAGATGGAGCTTGGATTTATTTATGCAAAGAATGTGGATGCTATCATTTTGTGCCATATCAAACATTTGAAAATAAAAATCCAAAAGATTATGAAGTAAGTATAGTTTGTCCAAAAGAGAAGAAAGGATACTTATATGATGGAAAGTATTTCAAAAGTTATCTGGGAGATTATTGGACAATTCTTAATAATATAGTTGAACCAAGTAGTATTTACATGAAAGAAGCAAAAATAAAAAAGATGCTAGTTAAATAAAGGATAAAACATTTAAATTTTATCCTTTTTATGTTATTATTAAAGAGAATAGAGGTGCGTTATGTGGAAAAGTAAAAGTTTTAATATAGTAATGATAATAATGCTTTTTATTATTTCATCTATTAAAGTTAATGCAAAAACATATAATTATTCATGTGATTATTCTTTTGTTCCATCAACTGGTGAGACAATTAAATTTAGAGTTAGAGTAAAAGATTTAGATGAAGATTATATTAAAGGAAAAGAAGCTTCTTATTGGGAAAATGCTGATTTTTGGAAACAACATGTAGTGTTTATGCCATATAAAGGCGGACAATATATTCCTTTTACATACACATTTGGTAATAGTGGAATAACAAAAGATTTTGATGGTCAAAATAAAAAAGGATGCAAATCATTATACACACTTAATCCTTCATCTGATATGTCTAAATTTGTTGAAAAATCAGTGGATTTGGATAAAAATGATATTGTATGTCCAAAACTAAATTGGTATCAAGATTCAATTAATTCATCTTGCGTTGTATCATTTAGTAGTAGTCGTTCGGTTGAATGTGTTTCATGTAATGAAAGTGGTTGTGAACAGCCTTATGGTA
Source organism: uncultured Erysipelotrichaceae bacterium (assembly GCA_902764145.1). Lineage (GTDB taxonomy): Bacteria > Bacillota_I > Bacilli_A > RF39 > UBA660 > CAG-1000. Next base: position 11,820 of record CACWUS010000022.1, read on the forward strand.
TGGACACATGTTATAAAAATGTAAGTAATTCTACTGCATCTGTATCAGGGCCAAACTGTTATAATGAAAGTGGTGCTGCGGTTAAATGTGATTCAGTTACTGGAGGAACAGGAATATATGATAAAGAAAATGAAGTTGTTTGTACATATAGTGGAAACGTTGCAAATCTTCCTTTTAGATTAATATATAATAAAAAAGATGAGACTCTATTATTTAATGAAAACAATTCGGGATATACATTAGATTCAAGTAACTCAATGATGGAAAAGGATGGAAAATATTATTTGACTGATAGTGAATTATTATCTAAATTTAAAAATACTGCTGCAAACAATCAATGTCCTTCTAGTATTACTTGTGATTGTGGATGGGAAATATCAACTCAAATATCTCATTTGGGTGAATATAGAGGAACTAAATGTTTCTTTAATGTAGTAGGACATAGCAATAGTACTTGTGGTAATAATCAATCTCAAAATGGAGAAAAAATAGATCCTAGTGAGAAAACAGGTCAAAAACCATCTATTAAAGGTTCGGGTTTTGGTACTGGAAGCATGAAATGTAGTGATATATTAGGTACAAATTTAACAAAAATAGTTCATGCTGGTATTAGAGCAATACAAATAATTGGAGCAATAGTAGCAATAGTAAATGGAATGATAACTCTTATTCCTGCTGTTATGTCAAAAGATGCAGATGGACTTAAAAAAGCTGAAAAGATAATATTACTTTGTATATTTTTACTTCCATACTTGGCAAGATGGATTGGTAGTATTTTTGATTACGATATTAGTTGTATAATTTAATAAAACATAGTATAATATGCTCGTGATTTATATGAAGAAAGAAATTTTAGTTATATTTATTTTGAGCATATTTTTATTTTGTATAAAAGTTAATGCATCTACATTTGAAAATAGTTTTTCTATGCAAGAAAATTTTTCTTTTAATAAATCTTTATTATTTGAGAATAATCAAACTATGTCAAATAGCATTAGAGAAACTGTTATCATTGGTAAAATAGGTAGGAGTATAGATAATAAGTTAAATGATCCAAATCTTGATTTTGGTAATGGATATACAACTTGTGGAAGTATATTAGGTAAAAATCTTACTGCTCTTGTAAGAGTAGGTATTAAAGCTATGCAAATAATTGGAGCAATAGTAGCAATAGTAAATGGAATGATAACTCTTATTCCTGCTGTTATGTCAAAAGATGCAGATGGACTTAAAAAAGCTGAAAAGACTTTGTATATTTTTACTTCCATACATAGTTAATTGGTTAGGAATGATATTTGACTATGATACAAGTTGCTTTTTCTAGTTAAAAATACTTGACAAAAGAATATAATTTATATATAATCTTAGATGTTATTAAAGAAAGAAAGAGATCCACTCTTCACCAGATGTAATAGTACATTGGTAAAAAAGCTTGTTTATATAATAAAAAAGTTTTTAAAGTGGACTCATGTCCACTTTTTTAATGATAATATGGAGGTGCTCAAAATAGCTAAGCAAAATAATGAAGTTCTAGTAAATGAACAAATAACTATTCCTTCTGTGATGGTAATTGGACCAAATGGAGAAAAAATGGGTATCAAAAACATTAATGATGCCTTAACATTATCTAAGTATGCAGGACTTGATTTGGTACTTTTGAATAGTGATCCTAAAAATCCTGTTTGTAAGATAATTGATTATAACAAATATCGTTATGAAAAACAAAAACAAGCAAAGGAAGCTAAGAAAAAACAAAGAGAGCAAAATCTTGAAACAAAAGAATATAGACTTAGTGTTGCTATTGATGTTGGAGATTTTGAAACTAAATTAAGAAATGCAAAAGCATATCTAGAAAAAGGTCATAAGATTAAAGTTACAGTAAGATTTAAAGGAAGACAACTTGCACACCCTGAACTTGGGCGTGATGTTATCATGAGATTTGCTGAAAAGTTAAATGATGTCTCTGATATTGAGTCAATGCCTAAAATGGAAGGTAGAAGTATGCAGTTATTTTTAACACCAAAAAAATAGAGGAGGAGAAATTTATGCCAAAAATGAAATCACATGGTGGAATCAGTAAGAAAATTAAAGTAAGAAATTCTGGTTCAACAAAAATTGGACATGTAGGAGCAAACCACAATAGTGGAAAGAAGCCAACAGACTTCAATAGAAAAGCAAGAAAGGGTTCTGTACTTAGTAGCGGAGATGCTAAAAGATACAAAGGACTATTAGGATAAGGGGGTAAGACAAGATGACAAGAGTTAAAGGTGGAGTAGTTTCTAAAAATAGAAGAAGAAAAGTTTTAAAAAGAGCTAAAGGATATTTTGGAAGTAAACATAGATTATATAAGACTGCTCAAGAACAATTATTCCATAGTGGAGCATATAGCTTCAATGATAGAAAGAAAAGAGCAAATGACTTTAGAAAATTATGGATTGCAAGAATTAATGCTGCTTGTAGAAATAATGATATAGTTTATTCTAAATTCATTAATGGTCTTAAGAAAGCTAATGTTGAAATCAATAGAAAGATGTTAAGTGAACTTGCTATTTTTGCACCAGAAGAATTTACTAAGTTAGTTAAATTATCTAAGGATGCTTTAGAAGGAAAAACTGTTAAAGAAAGTAAAGAAGTAGAAAAGAAAGTTGAAAAAACAGTTTCTGAAAAAACTGATTATTCTAAATTAACAGTAGCAGAATTAAAAGATTTATGTAAAGAAAAAAACATTGATACAACTGGTATGAAAAAAGCTGATTTAGTTGCTGCTTTAGAGAAGTAATAATTGAAGTGAACCCCAAATAGTTCACAAAATAAAAAGGGAACTCAAGATTTTATTTCTTGAGTTTTTTTGACTTTAATCTATCTGTGTTGTAAAATAATACTTGTAAAGAAGTGATATTATTATTGTGCAAGGTTTCTTTTTTTAAGATGCCATGCCAACTTTCCATTGGTGAATCATCAATCGGAGTACCTTTTCTAGACATAGAAATAGTAATACCATTAGATTTACAAATGGATTTGTATTCGAAAGATGTATATTGGAATCCTTGATCACTGTGAATGATAAGTCCATGTACATCTTTTCTTTTTGATATTGCTTCATTTAATGTATCAATAACAAGTTGATTATTATTAAATTTTGAAATTTTATAAGCTACAACTTTTCTATCATATAAATCTAATATTGTTGATAAATATAATCGTTTATTTTTAAATATTATATAAGTAATATCTGTGGTCCATTTTTGATTAGGTTTATCTGCTTTAAAATTTCTTTTTAATATATTTGGTTGAACATTTTCTTCTATTCTTTTGTAGTTATTAGGCCTTATTCTTTTTATATATTCAGGTTTTAAATAATATTTTTTCATTATTCTAGCCACTTTTTTATGATTAAATATTACACCATATTCAATCTTTAAGCCTTCTGTTATCCTTCGATATCCATATGTACCTTTTGATTGTTTAAATATATTTTTAATCATTAAATAATCTAAATAATCTGGATCATCTGCATTCCTATATTTGTAATAAGTTCTTCTACTTATTTCTAAAACGGCACACATGTTAGAAAGTTTATATTTATTTATATATAAATTAATAAATGTTACTTTCTCTCTCGTTGTGCCTTTAGGAAGGCTTGGTATTTTTTTAATATTTCATATCTTT
>CACWUS010000023.1 GCA_902764145.1 uncultured Erysipelotrichaceae bacterium
AAAAAGAGAAAAACTTACACAAAAAGAGAAAAATAATTTTTTCTCTTTTTAATATACTGGTTTTTTATTTGATGTCTCCTAAATAGGGTTCACATCATTTTAATAAGTTAGTTTTTTTATTGCATTTGTATTACATTTACAGCTACATCTATTGCAGCTACTCCAGAATTAGCAGCATCTGTATCATCAGCATTATTCATTGTTTCAGTTGATGCATTATCATTCCATTTAACATAGAATCTAACAGTTTTTGTTTTAACTTGATCATTTAATAATATGTTACCAGTAATTGAATCATTGTAAGTATAATCAACACCATCTATTGTATATTTAGATATTTCTAAATCTGTTATAGTGTTATTTTGACTATAACTAAGTGATATTGTATATGCAAATGATACATCAGTATTTTGTCCATTTAATGTTATATCGAAATAACCTTCAGCAGTAGGAGCAATAACTCCGCTTCTAATATTGCTAGTTCCTAAGAATGTTGGAACTATTGTTTCTGAAAAGTCAGATTCTTCTAAAATATCTTGATTATTTATTAAGATATTCCATCTAGCTATTGTCAAATCAGCACTAGCAGTAGCACTACTTACATACTTAGCATATGTATCTTGTATAAAAGTAATGCAGTAAAATAGGGACATTAAAGCTACGAAAACTATTATTTTCTTTTTAATTTTCATATTACATTCGCCTCCTATCTTATCTTGATTCTATTATACAATGTGTACAACAAGTTAACAATAGAAAATGTAAAACTTTATTGTCTACTTGACATAGATGTTTTACATTTTAGTTGGCAAGTATATAGTAAAGTAGTACAATTAATAACCACTATTACTTTTTAAATAAATATGATATAATACTTATAGAATAGAAAGAGGATAGTTATGTTGAAAAGGGAGATAAACATTATTGGGGAAAATGTATCTAATCAAAATGTTCATTTATCTTTAAGTGATACAAGGAGAATTAATGGAAATATAGAACTATTAAAAAATAGAAATATTCCTTTTTTCGATTGTAAAATAACTATTCCTACAGAAGAAAATACTATTATTAAAACTAAAGAAGAAATAATTAATAAAATGTTATCAAGTTATGTGCTTTCAATGAGTGCAACATATTGTCTAGACAATGCCTCTGATTTGATTAATGCAGCTTATATAAAATTAGACGAAAAATTTAATATTGATAGAATACTTTCATTGGATGAAAAAAATACTATTTTAAAAATAATTAAAAATGATTATAGTTTAAGAGAATTAGAGGATATAAGTTGGTTACTTGAAGATGTAAGTGTTTATATGTGGACTCTTGGATTAATAGAACTTCCAGTAGTTGATAAAGAATGCGATGTTAAAGATATTAATAAAATAATATTTAATATGGATTATAACGAAATATTAAATAAATCTAAGGTTAAGAGTAAAGAAGAAATATTATTGTTTTTTGATCTGTTATTAAGATTTGAAGAAATATCAAAATGTATGACAAAAAATAACAAATCTATTAAAGGAATTAATGGACTTGTTATTCATGAACAAATCAGTGCTTTAACATGGCTTACATCATTTACAAGTGATAGTAAAACACTTCAAGTTAGTTTTGAAAGAGGTAATTTAAAATTTGGCTTTGTAATTCCAGCAAATATTGAATTTAAAGATATTAAATATGAGTCAAGTGAATTATTTGCTTTATCTAGTAAAGATAATAAAACAAAAATGATTATGTTTGATATGGGAGAATGTAATTTAAAAGAGTTAGATAATTCTATAGATTTAAATATTTACTCATTTATGAATAATGGATTTAACTATATTAATAAATATACATTTAGTTCACATAATTTAAAAAGTAAAATATATCAAATAGTTATTGAAAAAAACCATACTGCTTTGAATAGCTATTTATTTATAGTATCAAATCATTTAGTTAGATTAGATTCTTTAATTGAATATGATATAGATTATAAAGATTATAATAGTTTAATTAATTCTGTGAATACAAATATTGCTCTTGATTTCATATTTTCAATTGTTGAAGATTATAATTATAATGAAGAAACAAAAGATATTAATCATGAATTTGATTATTCTAATATTTTACCAACTACTAATAGCATAGGGGAACTGATAAAATATATAGAACAAATTTATGTTGAGTTTAAAAAGATTGCTAATTCTAATGATAATGATTTAGATTATAATATAAATATTAAAGGATTGTTTTCTGATAATATAGTATGCAAGAGTTATGAGGAATATATGTCTAATGTAGAATCAGGATATTTAAATAGAGTTGATAGTATAGATATAGAACTTACATTAAATTATAAGAAAAATGAAGAAAATTATAAAAACAAATTCTTGATATCTATAAAACCATATGATATTAAATTTATCAGAACTTCAAATCATTATGAAGAAAATATGAATGAAATTGAATCATCGATAAATAGTTTATTTAAGAGATTACCTATATCAAATAGTATATTTTTCACAAAATAATCAAAAACTATTTACAATTAAAAATTGCTTTGTTATAATTGGTTTTAACAAGCCGAAATTTGACACATTATTTTATATTTGATTAATCATATGTAATTGATGTGTTTTTTTGTTTGTTAGAAAGGAGTGAAAATGTCGTACATCATTGTTGATGGCATAAGTAAAACCTTTAAAGTGACTAAGAGAAATAGTGGCCTTAAGTCAGCTTTAAAGTCATTTTTCAAAAGAGAATATGTGTTGATTGACGCAGTCAAAAACATATCATTTGAAATTGAAAAAGGTGAAATTGTTGGTTATATTGGTCCAAATGGTGCTGGAAAAAGTACTACAATCAAAATGCTAAGTGGAATATTATTACCAACCGCTGGAAACATAAAAGTAAATGGGATGAATCCATTTGCAGATAGACGTAAATATGTTTCTAATATAGGTGTTGTTTTCGGGCAAAGAAGTCAATTAGCTTGGGATATACCTGCGGAGGATACTTTTGATTTGCTAAAGGATATTTATAAGCTAAGCGATGAAAAATATGAGAAGAATAAGAGTGAACTTGTTAATCTTCTAGATATTGGTGAGATTATTAAAAAACCAGTTAGATCACTTAGTTTAGGTCAACGTATGAGATGTGAAATTGCCGCCTCATTATTACATGATCCTAAAATATTATTTCTAGATGAACCAACAATAGGTTTAGATGCTAAAAGTAAAAAAATAGTTAGAGACTTCATACTAAAAATCAATAAAGAGAGGAAAGTAACAGTAATTCTAACTACACATGATATGATGGATATTGATAAACTTGCCAAAAGAATAATTTTAATAGGTAAGGGTCAAATTTTATACGATGGTTCACTTGAAAAACTAAAAACAAAATACGGAAGCTATAAAAAAATAACCATTAATACTAAAGAAAATATTAGTGATATTAAACTTAAAGGAATTATAAGTAAAGAAAAAATTGATAATGGATATAGTTTTGTCATTGATTCTAATATAATAACAATATCTAAATTTATTAATTATTTATCAAATAGATATTCAATTAATGATATGGATATTGATAATGAAGGAATTGATGATGTAATTTTAAAACTATATCAAGATTATGAGATATGAAAGCTTATTTTAATTATTTTAAACTGAGAGTAATAACCAATTTACAATATAGAGCAGCTGCATTAGCAGGAATTTCAACTCAATTTTTCTTTGGAATTACTTATATAATGCTATATCTGGCGCTATATGAATCAAATACAAGTGCTAATGTTCCAATGGACTTACAAAGTTTAGTCACTTATTTATGGTTACAACAATCATTTTTTGCTTTAATATATCCATTTTTAAAGGATCAAGACCTTTTAAAAATGATTAAAAATGGAAACCTTGCTTATGAATTGATTAGACCACAAAGTTTCTATTTTAAATTTTATATTAAAATGATAAGTGAAAGATTGGTAGCTGCTTCTCTTAGATGTTTACCAATAATAATTGTTGGTTTATTACTTCCAAGTCCATACAAGCTTGGACTTCCAGCATCAGTAGAAAGTTTCTTGTTGTTTATAGTTTCATTAAGTTTATCTTGTCTTCTTGTTTCAGCTTTATCTATGATAATACATATTATTACATTATTTACTATAGATTCAAGAGGAATAATTAGTGGATATAGTGTAATAGCAGAAGTGTTTATGGGAGCTGTGATTCCACTGCCATTTTTCCCAAATTTCTTAATTAAAATAGGTAATTATTTACCATTTAGATTTATAGGAGATTTTCCATATAGAGTTTACTCTGGAAGTATTAGTGTAATTGAAGGAAGAAACTTATTATTTGGAAGCATATCATGGTTAATAATTGCAATTATAGTAGGTTATTTAATATCTAAAGTAGCTTTGAAGAAAGCGGTGATTCAAGGTGGCTAAAATGTTTTTTGAAAGTATAAAAATGAATATTAAGAGTCAACTTGAATATAAAAGTTCATTTATAATTAATTCGATAAGTCAATTCTTTATATTTTTTACATTTTACTTTATGATTATTGCATTATTTCAAAAATTTAATAATATTAGAGGATTTACAGTATATGAAGTATTGCTATGTTTTTCTATAATTCAATTTGGTTTTGCATTTACTGAAACTTTTTTTAGAGGAATAGATAGATTTGAAGATTTAATTATAGATGGAAGATTAGATAGATATTTAGTAAGACCTAGGGGAATATTGTTTCAAACACTATGTAGTGAAATAGATTTGGTTAAAATTTTTAGGATTATACAAGCGCTAATAATAATGGTAATCGCACTTATTAAATTAGATATTACATGGAATATTCTTAAAGTAATGGTATTAATATTTATGATGATAGCTTCAATACTAATATTTTTTGGATTATTTGTATTAACTGCTTCATATTGTTTTATAACAGTTCAAGGACTAGAAGTTAAGAATTTATTAACAGATGGAGGTAAAAATTTAGCACAATATCCAATATCTATATATAGAAAAGGGGTTGTATTTGTGTTTACTTTCATTATTCCATATGGATTTATTAATTATTATCCACTTCTATATTTTTTAGGAAAAACAAACAACATTTTATATTTATTTTCACCATTTATGGTATTATTATTTTTAATACCTTGCTTATTGTCATTTAAAATAGGATTAAAACACTATAATAGCGTAGGTTCTTAATAGTACATGAAAAGGAGTTATTTAACATAACTTCTTTTTTTTAATATAACTTTGTAACAAAATGATAAAAAGTTATTGACAATTAAAGTACTTTGTATTAAAATGTAACTATGTGGGGAGGGATTTGAGATGTATGTTAAGCTAAGCGAAGATGAGATAGCTTCAATTGTTAAGGATTATTTGTTTGAAGATGAAACTATAAGAAATAGTGAAGGGTTTTTCTTGAAACTAAAAATTGAATACCATAAAGGTACATATGATATTGATAGTTATCATAGTCTTAATGCTGGATATGTTTATTTAGAAAGAAATAATGTATTTGGAAAAGAAATAATTAATAAAAAGTATGTAAAAATTAATTATGAGCAGTTAGAAGAAATACTTAATGCTGTACTTGAAAGAGAAGGAAAAAGAATTAAATCTAGTTATTATTATCATAATGCAATAGGATTTGATATCGAAAAACTTGATCAAATTAAATTAACAAAGGAAATGAAAAATGAAAATAATAGAAATGAAAAATGAAAAGATAATGTGTCCTAATTGTAAATCTTTATTACTAATAGAACCTGTTGATATTGAATGTGAAAGTAGTTATCTTGGAAAGTACACTGGAATGGCATATTATATTTGTCCTGCATGTAAAGCAAAAAATTATAATGTACCAGAAAGTTTTAAAAAAGGAAAAGAACAAGAATATGAAAGAAGAATGAGTAAAACTTATTAAAGGAGGAGTAAAAATGAAAGTACTAAAAAGAGGAGAAGGATGGAAGTTAAAGGTTACTTGCACAGGAAATGGAAATGGTGGTGGTGGATGTGGTAGTTTATTGGAAGTAAGAGAAGAAGACATTTATTATACACATCACTATGACTATGCGGGAGGTCATGACGTATATTACACAATTGTATGTCCTGTTTGTGGAAGAGAAACAGATATACCTAATAATTTAGTTCCAAGTGGAATTTCGGTTGAAAATAATAGTAAGGAAAATGCTTTATCAAGATATTTAAAAAGCAATAATAACTAATGGTGTTAAAAATGGTTGAAAGATGTAAAAATTGTGATTCTATTTTATTGGTAGAAGAAAGCGATTTAAATATTAATATCAATTATGATATATATTATGTTTGTCCGATATGTTTAATAAAAAATCTATTGTCTAATAAAAAGATGTTAATAAATAAACTTAAAAAAATTAAAGTGAGAATGAATTCAATATATGATAAAATATATATGGTGAATTAATTATGAAAGAGTTTAAATTTGGTGTGACTACAGATACAATAATATTCTATATTGACAGTAGGAAAAATAATAATGTAAGAGGTTTACCTGAAAAGTATTTTGGTGTTTTGCTAGTAAAAATGAATAATGATGTATACAAAGATAAGTGGGTACTTCCTGGTGGATTTGTTAATATGGATGAAACACTTGAAGAAGCTAATAGTAGAATACTTAAAAAAGAAACAAATTTGACAGATGTTTATACTGAACAAATTGGTGCATTTTCTAAAGTTGATAGAGATTCAAGAGGAAGAGTTATTTCAATAGCTTTTATGTCATTAATTGATAAAACTAAACTTAAAAACAATATAGGTGAAAATGCTTCTTGGTTTGATATATATTTTAATGAAGATGATAAGATGTGTAATATAAAACTTGTTAATGACACTGAGAAATTAAATTTAAAATATAAGAAAAAATTAGTTGATAAAACAACAAATGAATATGATTATATTAGTGAAACAAATAACTTAGGTTTTGATCATGAAGATATTTTAATAAAAGGTATAGTTAATCTAAGAAAAAAAGTTAATTCTAGTGATATAGCTTTTAACTTAATGCCTGAAGAATTTACTATAGGGGAATTAAAACAAGTATATGAATTAATACTTGGAAAAAAACTAATAAATTCTGCTTTTAGAAGAGTAATTAAAGATAAAATAGTATCAACTAATAATTATATTAAAACTGGTGGACATAGGCCTTCTTGTTTATTTAAATATAAAAAATAACTCCTTGATAGGAGTATTTTTTTGTGATAAAATATGTAACTTGTACATGAGGAGATAAAAATGGATATAGAAGAGTATATTAAAGGTAATGATTCTTTAGAAAAAAAAGAAAAATATTTAAGAGATGTAATTGATACTCTTGATAAAGAATCATTTGAATTGTTTAATGAAATTATAGATTTAAGTGATGAGTCTGTTTATAAGATAATTCCATTATATGAAAGAACACATCATCTTACTGAAATGTATAATAGTGTATTAGAAGCAATTAATTATATAAATAAAATAGAAGCTTCTAGTTTCGAATTTGCTTTTAAAAGATATCAATTAAAGAAATTATTAATATCTTTAACAACAATGAGTACATTTTTATTAAATGCAATACTTGGAATATTTTCATTTGTAGTATTAACTAAAAAAGCAAATAAAGATTTTGCAGATGATTTAGTTGAGATATATAATTCTATGGAAGCCATAGATGATGATAAAGTAAAAATAATATTAAGAACTCTAGATAATTGTGCAAGATTATTAAATGGTAAGAAGAATAAGATATTTGAACATTTAAAAGAGATACAACCAAATATTAAAGAATCACTATGTGTTATGATTTGTAATGACGCGATTAGAGGATTTATTAATGACGAAGTAAGTTTAGAACAAATAAATAGCCTTGATCCTTTTTATAAAGATACAATTGTTAATATTTTAAAGAAAGATTTAAATGTTGATACATGTGATTTAAATGAGTTGTTATTGTTAGCTAAGGAAAATAGTAAAAAAGATAAAATGTTATTATTAGAAAATAAAATGACTAGATAAATTATCTAGTTTTTTTATATTCAAATTGTTATAATATTTTTAGTGGATAAAATTGTATATGAAGGAGGTAAATATGATATATACAAAAGAAGTAGAAGACATGTGCCCAGTTGGTAAAGTATCACATGGTTGTGCTCCAATACCTGAAGAAGGTAAATGGGTACAAGCAAAAGAAATAAAAGATATTTCTGGGCTTACACATGGAGTAGGATGGTGTGCTCCTCAACAAGGTGCATGTAAATTAACACTAAATATAAAAGAAGGAATTATTGAAGAAGCGCTTGTAGAAACAATAGGATGTTCTGGTATGACTCATAGTGCTGCGATGGCAGGAGAAATACTAGTTGGTAAGACTATCTTAGAAGCATTAAATACAGATTTGGTTTGTGATGCTATTAATACTGCTATGAGAGAATTGTTTTTACAAATAGTTTATGGTAGAAGTCAATCTGCATTTTCAGAAGGTGGTCTTGCAATTGGTGCTGGTCTAGAAGATCTTGGAAAAGGAACTAGAAGTCAAGTTGGAACAATATATGCAACTAATAAAAAAGGTCCAAGATATTTAGATTTAGCAGAAGGATATATTGTAGAAATGGGACTTGATAAAGATAATCAAATATGTGGTTATAAATATGTAAATCTTGGTAAGATGATGGAAAATATCAAAAAAGGAATCGAACCAATGGAAGCTATTGAAAAAGCTAGTGGAACATATGGTAGATTCGATGAAGCGGTCAAGAAAATTGATCCACGTAAAGAGTAGGAGGTACATATGGCATTATTTGAAAGTTATGAAAGAAGAATTGATCAAATCAAACCAGTAATGAAGAAATATGGTATAAAAGATTTTGAATCAGCTAGAAAAATATGTACAGATGCTGGTTTTGATCCATATGAAATCGTTAAGGGAATTCAACCAATATGTTTTGAAAATGCATGTTGGGCCTATACTTTAGGAGCAGCTATTGCTATTAAATCTGGGCGTACAAAAGCAAGCGAAGCAGCAAAGGCTATTGGAGAAGGATTACAAGCATTTTGTATTCCTGGTAGTGTAGCAGATGATAGAAAAGTAGGACTTGGTCATGGTAATTTGGCTTCAATGTTATTAAATGAAGACACTAAATGTTTTGCTTTCTTAGCAGGTCATGAGTCTTTTGCGGCAGCTGAGGGTGCAATTGGAATTGCTAAAAGTGCTAACAAGGTAAGAAAAGAACCATTAAAAGTAATTTTAAATGGTCTTGGAAAAGATGCAGCACAAATTATATCTCGTGTTAATGGATTTACTTATGTTAAAACTGATTTTGATTTTTTTACAGGAAAAGTTAAAATAGTTGATGAAATAAAATATTCTGATGGTGAAAGAGGAAAAGTTAGATGCTATGGAGCAAATGATGTAAGAGAAGGTGTTGCTATTATGCATCTTGAAGATGTTGATGTTTCTATTACTGGAAATTCTACAAATCCAACACGTTTTCAACACCCAGTTGCAGGAACATATAAAAAAGAATGTATCGAAAAAGGTAAGAAATATTTTTCTGTTGCCTCTGGTGGTGGAACAGGAAGAACTCTTCACCCAGACAACATGGCAGCAGGACCAGCTTCTTATGGAATGACAGATACAATGGGAAGAATGCATAGTGATGCACAATTTGCAGGATCTTCTTCAGTACCTGCACATGTTGAAATGATGGGACTTATTGGAATGGGTAATAACCCTATGGTAGGTGCTACTGTTTCAGTAGCTGTAGCTGTTGAAGAAAATTGTAATAAATAATTAATAATAGAAAGATGAGCAATCATCTTTTTGTTTTGATTTACAATATTATATTATTTTTCTTTATTTTATGTTAAAATTATTGTAGGTGAATAAATATGAAGAAGATACAAACTAATAGTCCAACAACATTCATAATGGAAAACTTTGATAAAAAGTTTATAAGAAAATATAAAAGAAGAATTGGTGGATTGTATGCTTATCCAAGAACAGTACCAATTGATAAAGTATTAAAATTATTAGAAGGTAGCGGTGTAAAGCATCCAAAATTATTAAAAAATAGATTAAGATGTGTGGATATTGAATACATTAAAGGTGAAACTCTAATGGTTGAACCTAATTTAAGTGGTTTAATTACTCTTGTTTCAAACTATATTTATGAAATGGCACAAATAGATTGCGAACCAATAATGAAATATATAAAATGGACTAATGTAAAAGAGTATTTTAATTTCCTTATCGATAATATGATTAAGACTGTTGATTCATATAACAATAATGAAAAACTTGAAAGTATAGGTCTTAATAAAGATTTATTATTAAAGTTTAAAAGTAAGCCAATTGATGAATCTAGGAGTTTGAGATTAATACATGGAGATATTACTCCAGACAATATTATTTGTGCAAGTGATGCTTATTATTTGATTGATTGGGAACTTGCTACTTATGGTGATGTTGCATATGATATAGCTAGTCATTTAGTAGCGGTTGAATATACAGATGCAGCTAAGAATGATTTAATAGATAGAGTATCAATATCGTTATATGAAAATAAAGAAGGTTTAGTTAAAGATATAGAAACATATATAGAATTTGAGAATACTAGAAGGTGTTTTTCAATAATGAATAGAGTAATAGATTTAATTAAAAAAGGAAAACCATTTGATAATATTTTAGATGATGGATTAAAATATTATAATATGTTTGTAGAAAATGTATCAAAAGAAGAACTAGTAGAAAAACTTAAAAAGTAAACTATTAGTTCTCTTTTTATGTTAAAATATATAAATGCAACCAAAAATATACAAAAAACAACTAAAAATTGGTAGGATGCAACCAATTGCAATTATATACTTTTAATATGAAAGGAGAAAAAATATGAATTTATCAGAGAATTTAAAAAAGATAAGAAAGGATAACAACTTATCTCAAGAAGATTTAGCTGAAAAGTTGGGAGTATCTAGACAATCCGTATCAAAGTGGGAGTCAGGTTTAGCATATCCAGAAATGGATAAAGTTTTACAAATTTGTAAAATGTTTAATTTAAATATTGATGAATTATTAAATCAAAATATTAAAGAGGTAGAAAAAACAAAAAAATCATCAATAAATATAAATAAATATATAGATGATTTTTTAAACTATGTTACTAAAACAGTTAATATGTTTAGTAACATGAAATTTAAAGATAAAATTAAATGTATATTAGAACAGATAATTATTATTTTATTATTTATTGCTATTATTAGTATAGCAGGCGAAATAATATTTAGTATTTTAAATAAACTATTAAACTTTTTACCTTGCAATATTCATTATAGTATTTCTAATGTATTAGAAGGAGTTTATTATTTACTTGCATGCATATTTGGAATAATTATAGTATTACATATATTTAAGACAAGATACTTAGATTATTATGTTGTAGTTGATAGCGAAGATGAGAATGCTGATGAAGAAACAAAAGTTGAATCTAAAGAAAAAAAAGAATATATAAAAAGAAAAGAAGAAAAAATAATTATTAGAGATCCTAAGCATTCAAGTTATAGATTTATTAATGGATTACTAAAGGTATTATTATTTTTCATTAAATTATTTGTATGTTTTATAGGATTTTGGTTTTGTATTTCTCTTGTATGTTTTGTAATTATGTTTGTATTATCATTTTTATTCATTAAAACAGGATTGTTGTTCTTAGGAGCTATCATTGGTTTAATGGGATGTATAATTATTAATTTAATTATTTTAGATATATTGTTTTGCTTTATCAAAAATAGAAAGAGTAAATCATTATTGCTTTTCATATTATTTATTTGTTCATTAATATTAATTGGAGTTTCAATAGCCTTCATTTTAATGTCATCAAAAGACTTTAGATATATTAATTCATATGATGAAAATTATATTGTTAGAAAAGAAGAAAAAATTAAGATGAACAAAAATTTAGTTATTTATTATCCAACTTATTTTGTTGAAACTAAAGATAAAGATGTAAAAGTTGTTTATGAATATTCACCATTATGCGATACAAACTTAAAAATATATAATAATGAAATAATGTTTGAACATAATTGCAATGATAAAAAGATTATTGATTATTATATAAATACTATTAATGATAAAGTGTTGATTGATCCGGATTATTTTAAAGTAACAATTTATACTAATAGTGAAAATATAAAAACAATTAAAAATAATAATAAGTATAATTAAATAAATATGTTCTTTTATAAAGAACATATTTTTTCAGAGTGTTGACAAAGTTCAACACTTTTCTTTTTTTTAAAAATATTGTATAATTAATTTGCGAGATAAATAAAAACCTAGTTTAACCAATA
>CACWUS010000024.1 GCA_902764145.1 uncultured Erysipelotrichaceae bacterium
ATGCTAATTTCTATAGCAAAATTACTATGCAAAATACTAGCAAGCATTGAAACACCTTGTTCTGTAAATACATATGGATTGTATCTTCTTCCACCTCTATTTGAGGTCACAATTTGTGACCTCAAACTTAAGTACTCTTCATTGTCTAACTGAAACATAAAACTTTCAGGAAACCTTTTTATATTTCTTTTTACAGATTGCATGAACACTTTGGTCTCAACTTGATATAGTTTAGCAAGATCAGAATCTAACATTACTTGCCTACCTCTTATTTCATATATCATATTTTTTATTTCTAATTTTTCTTCAAGCATTTATATCCTCCTAATATATAATTAGTCACGAATATATGAAAACACTTCTTTTTTAATAAAAAAATAAAACTTTATTCAAGTTTTATTTTAATTTTTCTATTACATTAACAAGTGTATCAGCTTCTATTATTTCAATATCATAATTATTTTTTTCTTTTAAATTTAATGCTTCTTTATAATTCTTACTTGGTACAATAAAAATATCAGAATTATTTTTTACAGCACCACTTAATTTATATTTGACCCCTTCTATTTCACCAACATTACCATTTTCATCTATTGATCCTGTTCCAGATATTTTTCTACCTTTTGTTAAATCAAATTCTGTTATTTTATTATATATATCAAGAGCACACATAAGTCCCCTAGAAGAGCCACTTTCATTATCTTTAAATATATATTCTATTTTAGGATTAGTAGTTATATTTTTAAGTTCTGCAAGTGTTACTCCAATTATCAATCTATCATTTTCTTTTTGTAATATACTATAACACTCTACCACTTTATTATTTCTTAATACTTCTATTTTTATATTATCTTTTTCTTTATATTTGTTTATTTCATTTTTTAAATCTTCAAAAGTATTAATTTCAATATTATTTACTTTTTTAATAATATCTCCTACTTTTAAATTAGTATTAGCCATATCAAATACATAACTTATTGTTAAATCTATACTATCAATTTTATATTCTTTATTAGCAGCTTTAAAAGCAGCTATAATAGCATCATAACTAGTTTCTTTTAAAAAAACCTTATCTCTTTCAACTATTTCTTCTTCGCTTTCATTTTCTACCCTTATATTATCCAAATTAACTAAATCCCATGTAGATATTATTTTAGATAAAAGAATGTTTGGAATATTGCCTGGTCTTGCAGTAACATATGTTAGATTAAAACTACCTTTAGAATTATAAGAATTTTCAACTTTAATTCTATCAGTTAAATCTACTAAACTACCAGGTGAATAAACGTAATAATCAAATTTAATTACAAATAATAACAAAATAAATATTAAACACAAATAATATTTATAATTATGTTTTATATCATTAATTATATATTTTTTTATTTTTTCAATCATAATTTATTCTCCATAATAATATTATAGGATATAGTGATTAAAAAATGCAAATATTTTATATTAACAATAATATTAATACTATTTTTATTTAATTTAGATATAGTAATATCTAGTACTAAAGATGCAAGTATAATTTTTTTTAATAAAGTATTTGTAAGTGTTTTTCCTTTTATAATTTTATCTGATATTCTAATATACTATGACTATCATTTGTTTTTAAAGAAAATATTTGGAAAATTATTTTCAAAAATATTTAATATAGATTCAAATACTAGTATTATTTTTATATTAAGTTTATTATCTTCTAGTCCTAATAATGCTATATTTATTAAAGATATGTTAGATAATAATGAAATTGATTTAAAGACTGCTAATAAAATAATTAATTATACGTTTTTTCCATCGATTTCATTTGTAATAGGTGTAATTGGTCTAAATATATTTAAAAGTCTTAAAATAGGCTTTATTTTATGGTTATTTGTCTTATTAAACAATATTTTAATAGGCTTGTATTTAAGAAAAGAAAAAAATATTAATTTGGTAACTAACAAAATATCAAAAGATAAAAATATATTTATTGTGCTTAAAAAATCTATATTAAAAGGAATTAATACATCATTTATAATACTTGGTAATTTAATATTCTTTATGATTATAAATAATATAATATTAAAATATATTAATATAAATTCAGTTATATTTAGTATCATTTCTAGTATGTTAGAACTTACTAATGGTATTAATATAATAAGTAATCTAAATATCTCTTTTAATATAAAATTAATATTATCTTTATTTTCTTTATCTTTTAGTGGCTTTTCAATTATATTTCAAGCTATTTCTATATTAAGCGATTATAAAATTAATATAAAAAGAATATTAGTATTAAGACTAATATTCTCAATCATAACAGTAATTATATTTTATTTAATTTTAATTACATGTAGCACCATTATTACACTCATCACCATTACAACTATAACAACCCGAATATGAACCAAAATCAATTGATGTTATTTTATCACCAGTAAATCCAGAAATATCAGTTTGACTACAAGAAGTACCACCTGTTTGTGCCATATAGCATGTTCCTTTGTTGTCTAAGAAGAATTGTTTAGTATTACCACTATTATTTTTTAAGGTTACTGATATTCTTTCTGATGAATTCATTGATTGAATTCTTCTACCATCTAAATCTCCTTGTTTATCATAATCAATTGGTGAGAATAAGTGATACTCTCCATCATAGTAAACCCATCCAGTTTGCATAATTCCAGTACTAAGATCAAAGTAATAATAATATTTATGTGCATCACTAGAATTACCATCAACTATTTTATTTAGACCTTTAATTGTTACATTGTTTCTATAATATTTCCATTCTTGATCATAAGCAGAAGATGCAACACTACAATTATCACATATCCATCCAGACTTTATTTCTCTTATTGTTTCTTCATATTTTACATTACCAGAAATATCAATTGATGCATAGTATTGTTTTTCTCCTCTTTCAAAAACACCTATCATATACATAATTCCATCTTCACATATATCAGTTTCTTTATTTCTATTTACATATGTTTGATTATCTGGATCATCTCCAACATAAATATTTTCATCGTTACATTTTTTTAATGTTTTCATGTATTCAATAGCACCATTATCATATATTTTAACTGCTTTTTTATTTATATCAGTTATTTTACATGGCTTTGCATCTGGATTAGTATTTCTATTAATTACATTGCCAGAACAATCTAAAGCTTGACCTTTTTCATTTCTTTGATAATCATTTAATGTATTTCTAATATTTTTAACTACATAAATATTTTTAATATTTAAATCTTTAAATAGTTTATTACAATCAAATAATATATTTCCTAATTTTGTGTTTTCACAATTTTCTGCTCCGGCAGCAAACTCAGTTTCTCCATATGAACTATCACAATCTATACCATAATTACATTTACTATTTGTTCCTAAATTAGCAATTGCATATAAAAGATACTTATCTGATGCCTTATCATATTTTTCTTTTTCTTTAACTTTTCTTGACATCAATGAATAACTTGATAAAAGCATTGTTACAGATAAAGCTACTATCATAAGAACTAAAACACTTTCTAAAAAAACAAATCCATTTTTTTTCATAATATTCTCCTATTTAACAATATAAGGACTTTTAGCAGTACCTCGTCCTGATGCTATTTCTACAGTTGATTTTAATGATATAACAGGTATTACATAATAATTAGAACTACTCTCTTTAACACTAGCACTAGAAAGTCTACCTCTTGAATTTACATATACCATTTTAGGATCATTATCTAAATTACTATATGGACTCATAGTCCAATAATTAAATCCTGTATATAAATAGTAAGATTCATTATCCATACCATTTTTTCCACCTTTATATTCATCTAATTCATTTGATAAGTATCCTCCTGCTAAAACAACATCTTGTGCAGTTAAAAGTCCAATTGGATATATTAATTTATGATTTCCTTGACTTGATACATCATAAGCATCTTCTAATGTGCTTATTCTTTCATTTTCATTAGCACTATCTTTTAATAAATTACATTTAAATGTTAATGTACTTACAATATTTGAGTATCCATATATATTTTTATTGCTAGGATCTTTAAACATAGGAACTAAACTATGAGCTGCATACTTTCCAGATACAACATTATTATCTTTATCAATATAACTATATGTATCATTACAATAAAATTCATCTGCGACTTTTGATGAATAATAATCTCCACTACCTTCATGTTCTTCAACAACTAAATTTTCATGATACCATTCTTCTAATAACTGTTTTACTTCACTATTAATCATACTACCACTTTTATCTACTTGATATTTAACATAGTCTTCATTACTAAAATCGCTATGATTTATATGAAACATTGTTTTTCCTATTGTAATATCAGTATTATTTTCAGCACCATTAGTTGTTAAACAACCTTTAGATTGTGAATAAGGTCCATTAAATCTAATTCTTAAAGATCCATCTTCATTAGTTCTTAATATTCTCCAACAATAACCTGCAAAAACAATATGATTTCTTTCTGTTGTGCCTCTAAAATAATACATTCTATTTGAAGCACCATCGCTATTTTCATCAATTCTATCTAATTTTTCAGTATAATAAAGACCATTACCATTACCAAAATGAGAATTAGCTACATCAAAAAATCTTAATGAAACATCATTTTCATTAATTGGTGAATTATCTTCTAATATTCTATTTATAATAGTTATCTTAGTTTTAACATTAGCACTTATATCTTCATTAATTTGTTCATTTATAGTTTCTAAATATTTATCTTTTTCATTATATGTTCTTAATATAGCAAGCATTATAAATAAAAATATAATTAAAAAAGTATAAACTAGTGTCATTGATATAAAACCACTTTTATTCTTATTCATATAATCACCTATCATATAAATTATATAACAAATAAAAATAAAAATCTACAAAAGTAGATTATTTATTTTCATTAACTACGCTCATACTAGAATATATATAATTAAATGTATTTTTAATATTAATTGTATTTAAATATTCATCATTGATTTCTTCTATTTTAGGTGGCATTGATATTAATATATTAAGCAACATTTTTTCTTCTTCTAACAACTCAAAATTTTTATTATATTCATTTAATAATAAATTAAAATCTAATTTATAACCATCTTTCTTATAAAACTTAAATATATCTAAAATAGGAGTATCAACCAAATAATTATCAAAACTGATTAGATAATTTTTATCCCCTTTAATAAAATGATCTAATGATAAATTATTATGAACTATACAAACTCTTTCTTTAGATTTATTTTCTACTTTTTTAAACCACTTTTTTAATGTATTTTTAGAATATTTTAATGCACTATCTAAAATAGTATAATTTCTAATTAATAAATAATGAGATGGTTTCATATATTCTTCGTTTTCTATATTATTTATTAAATTTTCATAGTATTTTTTTAAATATTCTAAATTATTAGATATTTTATTATATATAGTTCTATATTTATTTTTACTTACATCTTTATTAAATACAGTTTTACTATGTAAAAGACTAACTGTTTTAATAAATTCAATTCCATTAGATAGTTCATGATATTTTCTATTTTCTATATATTCTGATTCAATGTATTCTTCATTATTATTAATTACTTTTGGATAATTATTAAAGCCAACTGAATCTAAATAATCATATAATTCTAACAATTTATCATTATTCTTCTTAATTACTCTATCATCTTTTATAATTACAGTATTTTTTCTTTTATTCATTTATTTGTGGAATTATTATTTTATCATTAATGTTTATATTATTTATATCATTATATTCTTTTAACTCATCTTTTGTAACATTATATTTATTACATATACTTTCAATAGTATCACCTTGTCTTACAATATATATTTTATATGTATAATATTTATTATCATTATTGATAATATTATTAGTAATATTACTTATATTTTCTTCTATATTAATATTTTTTTGTTCACTCTTTACAGTAACATTTTCATTTTCAAAATAGTTTTCTTCTTCTATTTGTCCGTTTTCTTCTTCTATTTGTCCAGTATTACTTAATTCTTCCTCATTCTTTTCTTTTTCTTCACAAGTAAACTCTAAATCTATATTAACTTTTAATATATCTTTAACAGTTTCATATTTAAAATCATCAATATCAATTTTAATTGTATCTTTATCTATATTAGAAGAAATAGATACACCAAAAGGAATTTTGTAAAAAAACTCTTCCTCTATAACACTTGCTTCAGTCATCTTATAACTACCTGAAACACATACATTTCCAGATACTACATCATCTTTTATTTTATAATCATGTTCTAGATTAATACTTGTTATTTCACCAATTATAGTATTAAAAACTATATCTTTTTTAAGTGGTATAATTTCTCTCATATTTTCTCCTTTCTTTAAATCATATGAAAAGAAATATTCTTTTATGAGAATATTTCTTTATATATTTCTTCATAATTTGAAACAAATATGAATTTAATACTATTTTTAAGATCATTATCAAGTTCCATTACATCATCATAATTATCTTTAGGCACATATAAAGTATTTATATTATTCCTTTTAGCAGCAATTGCTTTTTCTTTAATTCCACCTACTTTAAATATATCTCCTTTAAGTGATACTTCACCTGTCATTGATATATTATTTGGCAACACTTTATTTTTTAATAATGATAATATTACACTAACTATTGATACCCCAGCAGATGGTCCATCTTTTTGACTACTTGCTTCTGTAAAATGAATATGAAAGTCATTATCACTAAACATTTTTTCATTTAAATCAAATTCATTTAAATTACTCTTTATATAACTAAAAGCTACTTCTATACTTTCTCTTGTTACCTCTCCAAGTGAACCTGTATAATTATATTTTCCAGTTCCTTTAAATGAAGAGCATTCTATATCAATAACACATCCACCTAAGCTATTGCATGCGACTGTATGTATTACTCCTGTATGAACAATTTTTTTGTTATATGAATTGTTC
Organism: uncultured Erysipelotrichaceae bacterium; assembly: GCA_902764145.1. Taxonomy (GTDB): domain Bacteria; phylum Bacillota_I; class Bacilli_A; order RF39; family UBA660; genus CAG-1000. The sequence goes on from CACWUS010000024.1 coordinate 6,975, forward strand.
CATACTTCTTTATCTAAATAATGTTGTAAATCACTTTCTTTAATTCTTACACTTACAATTTTTCTTGATGTTTTAATATGTTCAGTAATTACTTTTCTAATTATTTTATTTAAACATCTTTCAAGTTCTCTTACTCCAGCTTCACTAGTATAATCATTAATTATTTTAATTAAAGCATCACTTTCAAATTTAATAACATTATTTTTAAGGCCATGACGTTTTAACATATTTGGAATTATATAATTTTCACAAATATATAGTTTCTCATTTTCAGAGTATCCATTTAAGCTTATTATCTCCAGTCTATCTAATAATGCAAGTGGAATAGATGATATATCATTAGCTGTTAATATAAATAATATTTTACTTAAATCAATTTCTTCATCTATATAATTATCAACAAATCTTTTATTTTGACTTACATCTAATATATCTAGAAGTGTTGAAGCTGGGTCTCCTTTATAATCTTTCTTTAATTTATCAACTTCATCAAGTAAGAATACTGGGTTATTACTTCCACACTTAATTAAAGAGGATACAATTTTACCTGGATTAGAACCTATATATGCTCGTCTATGACCAACAAGTTCTGCTGAATCACTCATACCACCAAGTGATATTTTCACAAAGTTTCTATTTAATGCTCTTGAAATAGACTCCGCAAATGTTGTTTTACCAACACCAGGAGGACCAACTAAACATATAATTGGACTATTAACTTCATTTGTAATACTTTTAACAGCTATATATTCTATTACTCTATTTTTAGCTTCTTCTAATCCATAATGAGATGAATTTAATTTCTTTTCTATTTTTATTAAATCTTTTTCATCTTTAGTTTCTTTAAACCAAGGTATCTCTAATAAGTATTCAATATAATTTCTAATAATACCTGCATCAGGACTCATTTCACTAGAAGCATCATATCTATCAATTTCACTTAATAATTTAACCCTAATTCTTTCAGGAAAATTACCATTATTAACTTTATCTCTTAAATCAATTACTTCTTCTGCTTTAGATAATGTTTCTCCAAGTTCATCTTTAATAACTTTTAATTTTTCTTTTAAAATATATTCTTTTTCAGAATCATCTAAATTCTTTTTAATTTGTGTTTCTATATGACCTTCTAAATCTATAACAGCACTTTCAATAGCTATTTCTTTTATTAAAGCCTTACTTCTACTAATAGGTGAAGCATCTAGCATTAAAGATAACCTTTTTTCAAATGAAAGTGTTAAAAAACCACCTACTAAATCAGTTAATTTATCAAGAGTAACTCCTCTTTTAATTTCTGACATTATTGAATTTGTTATAAAAGGATTTTTATTAACATAACTTTCAAGTTCACTAGTTAATTTTCTAGCATAAGCTGTCTCTTCTATTTCACTTTCACTAGTTTCTATTCCAGTAATAATACTATCAAGTACTTCTTCATCTTCTGAATAATTTACATAACTAATTACTTTTACTCTATATAAACCTGATATAATAATTCTCATATTACCATTAGGAAGTTCAATAACACTTTTAATTTTGCCTACCACTCCTATTTTTGGTAAATCTGATGCATCAGGACTTTCTTCAAGTGAATTTAATGGGCAAACTACTAGGACTTCACTATCGTGATATAACTTTGAAATTTCAGTAACTTTCTTGCTAAGACTGCTCTTGATTTCCACTCTCACTTCTTGATATGGGAGTAAAACAAGGTTCTTTAATAAGATAACAGGTAAATTACTTTTTATCATGTCTTCCTCCTTGCCCTATGGCTAATTATTATAAGAGCAATTAAAAAAAATGTAAACAGAAAAAATACATTTTTCACAAAAAAAACCAAATATTTTTTTATCAAAAAAATTAATAATTTTTCTTTATAAAATTCATTGACTTTTATATTTTTTTTACATATAATCAGTTATTGAGAGAACAACCTTAAAAAAATAAAACACACATTAATTAAATGTGTGTTTTTTTACCTTTTAAAAGTCTAAGTCTATTTTGAAGTCTTTCAATTTCACTTTCACAATCTTCTATTTCTTTTGTGTATTCTATTGGATCATTATATGTTATTTGTCTAAGTCCACATCTTTTACATTCTCTTTTCCAATAAGGATTAAATTCAACATCATCATCATCAAAACATGGTATTGGTGAATGATCTTCCTCTTGAGGTCTTACATAAAACCAATCTGCAAAATCATGTCCTTCACTTTCACAAAGTTTACGTATTCTTTCTTTTTCATATCCTTCTATCATAGATTGCATCTCTCTTGTTTTTAAGTTATCCATATAGCTTCTATAATCCCATATAAGTTTAAAATATGCATCATGAAAATCATCTTCTAGATAAGATACATCACCAATATAAATATTGTAATGTCTAAACATTGAATTGAATTTTCTAGATAAGTGATTAATTTCTTTGTATCCTTTATCAGAATCGCTATACCATCTACTTTTAAATTCTACACTTATTAAACCATCATGAGGCTTAGCATTTTTTGCTTTATTACAGAATTCATCTAAAATTACTCTTGCAAATTCAACTTCCTCATCAGTATATTCAAAATCATCATCTTCAATGTTTTTTGTAAGTTCATATAAATACTCATTAAATTTCATAGTTTCCTCCTAAATGTTTTTTATTATACTATATATACTAAAATTTTGGAACTAATTTTATTTGAATTGGTACTTTTTCAGTATTATAAGTATACTCTTTTTTACCACATAATGGACAATATCTACTCCATCTATCTTTAGTAGTATACATTCCAGTACCAACTTCTCTATACCAAATATCAACTCCTTGAGCATCAATTACTTCTTTTTTAATCTCAACTCTTTCTGGGTCATATACAGTTGACTGCCAAGCGTGTCTACATAAAGATTGCTCGTGCTTTAATTTTCTAATTTCTTCTTCTAGTTCTTCTAATCTAGTTTTCATTATTTATACCTCTTTTCTTTAAACTTAAATTATATTGTTTTATCCTTTCTTTTTTTTCTTCTTGTCTATTTTCATCAATTCTTCTTAATGCACAACCAGATAAGAAAAAGAATCTAAAATTATCTAACTCTTCATCTGTTATATTAGAATTATATGTTTTATAAAAGAAATCGTATGCCTCTTTTGTTTTATCTGTTTTTTTCATAAATTGATATATAACTTCTTTACATGCTTTTTCGCATTTTTCAAAAACTAATCTTGGTTCAAAAACATAACCCCTTTCTTCATCAACATCAAATACTTCAAAACATCCAAGTGGATTTTTAATAATATATTTTCCTCCAGATAATGAATCAGCATTCATAAAAGGACCTAATTCATCGGCATCTTCTTTATATTTTTTTATTGTTAAAAATAATGAATATAATTGTTCTAATTCATGTCTAGAATAATATGGGCTTTCTCTTCTACCAGCTATAATATCATAATTTTCTAGTGGTCTATAATACCTGTATACACGCTCATCATCGTATTTTTTTAATAAATTAGTAATTAATTCTAAAAGTTCAGATTGTTCTTTTTCGTTTCCTTCTTTATCAACTACAACTTTCTCAAATAGTTCTAATTCTTTGTATGTAACATCTATATCACAAAATCTATAAAAGTAATCTAGATATTTACTATCATATGGACTTATATCAAAAATATTTTGTAACATTGATTCAATAGTATAATATTGTGGATATTTGTCATGTGTTCTTTTTGTAGCAATTCCATTATTACATAGATAAGATTCCCAAGTATTATCTTCTTTCTTAAATAAATGATATTTACCTTCTTCACTTTGAATTCCAATATTAGGAAATGAATCTAATTTATTAAATTTTAATAAAGTCATTGCAAGAGCAAAAAGTCTTTCTATTTCGTGTCTTGTATACTTTGTTTCACCGCTACAATATTCTTTTTTTAATACTTCTATTTTCTTATCTTCCATAAAGCCTCCTAGTTTTTAACGTTTTGTTAAAAACATTTTTGATAATAAAACGAGATATTTGTTTCTCTTAATAACATTATATTAATAACAGGCTATTTTGTCAATATTATTTATTAAAAAAATTACATTCTATCAAATGTAATTCCTTTAATTTTTTCTTGCTTAATTGAATTAATTATAACTAAGCTTACTCTTTCATAATCAACTTCACCATTTACTGGTATATTTTTATATTTAGATATTTTAGTAAAACACTCCTCTACCTCATCATCCAAGTAATAATCTATTCCAAATTCACGTTTTAAAATATTAGGATAATATTTATCAAGCATTCTAAGAATATGTATAGCTACTTCTTCAATAGTTAATATTTCTTCTTTAATAATTGTCATGCTAGCTAAATTAAGTGCGACTATTTCTTCATCAAACTTAGGCCATAATATACCTGGAGTATCCACTAAGTCCATATATTCATTAACTCTAATCGTATTCAAAGTTTTAGTGACTCCTGGTTTATTTCCAACACCTAATATATTTTTACCAACAAGTTTATTAATTAATGTACTTTTACCTGCATTAGGAACTCCTACCACTATACATTTGGCTTTCTTAGGAAGTAACCCTTTATCTTTTCTTCTCTTATTTACATTAACCATAATATTTTTAATTGTCTCAATTACTTTTTTATAATCGTTTGTATTTTTTGAATCACTAGTTACTACAATACTACCTTCGTTTTCATATTGTTTAATCCATTTTTCAGTTTCTTCTTTATCACACAAGTCATATTTATTAAAAACAATAATACTTTGTTTATTATTAATAATCTTTTTTAAATCAGGTATTCTAGAGGAATATGGTATTCTTGAATCAATTACTTCAATTACAATATCAACATTTGGTAACATTGTACCAATTTCTCTTTTTGTTTTAGCCATATGGCCAGGATACCA
>CACWUS010000025.1 GCA_902764145.1 uncultured Erysipelotrichaceae bacterium
CAAACAAGAAAAATATTAATGGTTAATGTTCCAAGAGATTATTATGTACAAATACATGGAACTTCTGGTTTAAAAGATAAACTTACTCATGCAGGTATGAGAGGTGGAGTTAAGTTATCTAAGGCTACTATGGAAGATTTACTTGGTTATAAAGCAGATTATTATGCTAGAGTTAACTTTAATGCAGTAATTAAATTAGTTGATGCGATTGGTGGTATTACTATTAACAGTGATGTTAATTATACATTTAGTTGTTGGACTGATAGAGGATGTGTATTTAAACCTGGAAACAATAAAGTAAAAGGAAGATGTGCTTTAGCATTTGCTCGTGAAAGACATGCGTATACTAGTGGAGATAGACACAGAGGTGAAAATCAACAACAAGTTATTCAATTAGTAGTTAATAAGCTTACTTCATCTAAGAGTTTGATTATGAATTATGAAAAGATATTAAATGCTCTTAGTGGTTCATTTGAATCTAATTTATCTACTGATAATATTACATCTTTAGTACAATTCCAAATTAATGATATGAGAGGTTGGAAGTTTGAAACATCTAACTTAAATGGAAGTACTGGTATGGAACCTTGTTATTCATTCCCTAGAGGTAAATTATCTGTAATGTATCAAAATCAGAAAACTATAGATGCAGCTAAGAAAAAAATTAAAGAAGTACTAGAAGAAAAATAGTACTTCTTTTTTTGTCCAATTTGTAGTATAATAAAGCACTACAAAAGAGGTGTGTTATGATTTATTACAAGGGATATGTAGTTAATAGTAGTGATGTGAAAGGATACTATAAGATTGGTAGAAATATAAATACTCCAAGATATAGTGAATTTACTACTGAATTTTCAAATAGAACTGATGCTAATGATATAGTACTAATTAGAAGTTCTCTTGGTAAGTTAAGAAGTTTTTATAATAATTATAATGAGGTTGTTATTGAGGATGAACAACTAATTGCATTATTAAGAAAAATTAAAGTATTTATTGATTTTGATAATATATTTGAGTATTCTAGTTTTAATGATTTTGATGATATAGATGGATATGAAATTATATATACTAAAGTAGTGGATAGCGAAGGTAGAGTATTTGCTCGTGAGATTAAAACTGGTGCTGTTTTTCCAATTTTAAATGATAGTTCTTTTAAAAATACTTATTATTTAACTACATATGATAATATATCTGAAGAAAATTATGATAATATGTATGCAATAGAAATGGAAATTGATATTAAAGATAATTTTATTTTAAGAGCAGATAATATAGTAGTTTTTGAAGATGTTGCTAATAGAAATGAAGTTGAAGATTATTTAGAATCTTATGAGTCTGAATATGGACCTGATACTGATACAGAAACTATTATTAATGATGCAAATTCTAATGTTTTTGCAGGTCCAATAGAAGAAAAAGAAGAAAAAAATTTAAGTTTGAGTGAAGAAAATATTTGTATTGGTCAAATTAAATATTATCTATCTTATCTTAAAACACTTGATCAAAATGAATATGAAAGATATAGTGGACACTTGGAATATCTAATTAATGGATTTGAAGATAAGGATTTAAATACTCCGATTACTATTAATGATTTTAGAAACATTTTATCTAGAGTAAAGTTCTTATGCTTATTTAATGAAAATCTTAAAAATGGTATTACTACTTCATTACTTAAAATAGAAGATGATAGTGTTAAAAGAACTACTGGTTCTGATGCAAGAGAATTTAGTATTACTAAACTTGATCATTTATATGAACTATTTTTAAGTAATAAAGATAGCTTATCATTAAAGGAACAATATTTAATACTTCATGAATTTACTAGATGTTATGTATTAAAGATTAAAGAATATAGTCTAAGTAAAGTGGATGTATTAAATACTCATTTTAAAGAATTAATATATTATGCATTATCAATAAGTGATGATAGTTATGTAAGATATGCTATGGATCTTATTAATGATTTAGCTAGTGAAGAGGATGAAGTTAGTCTTATAAAGCACATTTAGTGCTTTTTTTATGTTTCAATTTATGTTATATTATTATAGTAGGAGAGTGAATATGAAGAAAATATTATTTGTTATATTATTGTTTTCTTTTACTAATGTATTTGCATTAGAAATGTGTTCTCCTAGTGAAGAGTTTAATGAATATATGAATCTTTCTGAAGATGAAAAGTATGAATATGTTAAGCCTCTTTATTGTGATGAATTAAAAAGTATAAATGAACTTTCTAGTGTTCCATATAAATTTAATAATACTATTGGTGCTTCTGCTAGTGATAGTAGTTATACTTCTCCATATGTTACTAGTATTAAAAATCAATATAGTTTAGGTACATGTTGGGCTTTTTCATCTATATCTGCAGTTGAATCAAATGCACTAAAAAAAGGTCTTGGAAATTTTGATTTAAGTGAATCTCATATGATTTATTCTACAATATCAGCAGCTTATAGTGATGAAGCTGGTAAATATGGAAAATATAATGTGAGTAGTTTTACAGGTGGAAAAGTAACTTATGCTGCTTCTTATTTTTTCAATAATTATGGACAATTAACTGAAAGTGAAATGCCATATAAAAACGAAGAAAAGAAGATTACTTTGAGTCAATATAAAACTGGAAGGAATATAATTAGTCCAAGAAGTTTTGAAGTAACTAATATTAATGAATATTCTGTTTGTAGTAAAGATGAAATAAGTGATATTAAAAATAGAATCATTAATTACGGAGCTGTTCAAGGAAGTATGTATTATGATGAGAATTTATTTCTTGATAGTAATATGAATTATTATTTATCTGACACTAGTGATTCATCTCTTCCAAATCATGGTATTAGTATTGTTGGTTGGGATGATAATGCTTTTAGTGGATATAGTAAACTAAGTAATAAAGGTGGATGGTTAGTTAAAAACTCTTGGGGTACCTCTTGGAGTAGTGATGGATATTTTTATATATCTTATGAAGATAATTTTATATGTAAAAATATATCTAGTTTTTATGATGTTAGTACTACTAGTTATGATAATACATATACATCTGCTGATATGGTTGGTGATACTATTATCATGTTTAATAATACATTTTATATGTCTTCTAAATTTAGTTTAAAGACTGATAATGAGAATATTAAAAGAGTTAGTTATCCTGTTGGGCCTAATATGACTTATTATGTTTATTTATCTAAAAGTAATAATCTTACTAGTCAATCTGATTGGGTTCTTCTTACTCATGGTAGTTCTAAAAACGTAGGTATTAAATCAATTGATATAAGTAATAGTAAAGTTAGTGATGATTTTACTATAATAGTGAAGTATGTTGTTAGTAGTGGTAATAAATCATCGGTGTTTACTATGTGTAATACTGAAGATGATACTAAATATATGAATATTAGTTCAAATACTAATTATTATTCATTTAATTCTACTAAATGGAATGATATGAATAATGTAACTCTTGGTAGTACATCTATTGCTTGTGAACCAAATTTATTTGTATATACTGATAGTGTTAATTCAAATAACACTTATGTAAAAATAGATAATGTTATTAATGTTAATGATGTAGTTAGTGTTTCAATATCATTAAATAATGTTAGTACTAGTAGTTTATCTTATAAAATAAAAGATACATCTAATAAAGATGTAACTTCTAGTTTTACAATTATTCCTAATTATAGTAAGAAAACTATTTCTATAAAAGGTAATGGTAGTATTAGTGGTTCATTTAATTTTATTATTGAATATAATAATAGTAGTGTTAAAACTACATTTGATATATCTGAAATTGTTACATCTAAAGATAATTCATTTGTAAGAATTGACGGAAATTATATGTATGTATCAATTCCTCTTAATTATAATCTTACATTTAGTGATTTGATTTCTAAATTGACTATTAAAAATACTTCTGTAAGTTCATATAATAGTTCTAATACTAGTGTTTCTAATTCATCAAGTGTAACTACAGCTTCAAAATTAAAGACTAATAATAAATCTTATAATATAGTTATTCTTGGAGATGTTACTGGTAATGGTAAAATATCAGCTTCTGATGTAATGAAAGTAGCAACTCATGTAATAAGAGGTAATGTTATAAGCGAAAGTATTTATTTAAAAGCTTCTGATGTTACAAAAGATGGAAAAGTAACACTTGCAGATGTAATGAAACTTGCAACTTTTGTTATAAAAGGTGGAAGATTATAGGTAAATAATGTAACTAAATTAAAATGTAATTCATAACTTATATTGAGATTAGATAAAGGAGTGAATTATATGTGTAATAGAAATAATAATAATGAATGTGATAACTGCATAATGGATATTTTAAAAGTTATTAATGTTTTACAATCAAATGCTTGTCCTGATAGTTGTTTACAATCTTGTGATCGTCCTGCTTTAGGTGGAGGACCAAATTGTATTATTTGTAACACTAGACCAATTATGCTATATACTTGTGCTGGTAATGGTACTGCTTGGTCAATGCCAACTAGTAGAAGCGAAGCAGAGGGTACTACAAGTAATGTATTTAGAGTTGAAAAGTGTGATGGATGTTGCTGTACATTTAGAGTACTAGCACCAAATCCAGATACTACAAGTACTTATCCTTATGTAGCAACTGATTCATTATTTACTATGAATGTTGGTTGTATATGTAGTGTTAGATGTTTAAATGATACATATGTAGAATGCATATAAGAGTTCAAAAATGAACTCTTTTTTGTTATAATACATTTGAGGTTTTTATGAAAGAATATGAAAATGAATTGTATAATAAAGGAATAAAATACATTGCAGGTATTGATGAAGTTGGTAGGGGACCTTTAGTTGGTCCTGTTGTAACTGCTGCGGTTATATTACCAAAAGACTTTTATGATGAAAGAATAAATGATTCTAAAAAATTGACTGAAAAAAAACGTGAGCTATTATATGATGTTATTATGGAAAATGCTCTTAGTGTAGGAATAGGTATATCTAGTGAAGATGTGATTGATGAAATAAACATACTAGAAGCAACTAAGAAGGCTATGTTAGAAGCAATTGATAATTTAAGTATTAAACCAGATTATTTGCTTATTGATGCTGTTAAATTAAACACTGATATTCCACAAATATCTATTATAAAAGGAGATCAAAAAAGTGAAAGTATTGCAGCAGCTTCAATAATAGCTAAAGTAACAAGAGATAGAATGATGGTTGAACTAGATAAAATGCATCCTGAATATGATTTTAAACATAATAAAGGTTATGGAACTAAAAAACATATCGAAGCATTATATAAATATGGAGCGCTTAAAGAACATAGGAAAACATTTGAACCAGTAGCGAGCATAATAAAAAAATAAAATTTTATTATGTTTTTTTATTGAATTTTTTAAAAATATATTATATTATTAACATAGTGAGAGAATAAGAAAGGGTATAACTAAATATTTTTCTATTTGTGTTATACTCATTTTTTTTGGAGGTAATATATGAAAGGTAAATATAGTAGTGAACTACTGAATATGAAATTTGATGTTGAAGTTATGGATGGAATTAAACCTGAGAGAACTTTTTTTGCAATAACTGAGGAAACACTTAGAGATGTATATCATGTTGATCCTAGTGATTCTTTGGAAGAAGCTAGAAAGAAAATAATGGATGTTGTATCTAAAGATGAATTTTTATACAAATATTTTAATAAAGATCCAAGAGTTTGGGAAATAAGAAGTTTTGAACCAGGATACTGGACTACTCCTGCTAAGGAAGACAGAGTTTTATCTAAAAAAGATTTAAAGAATTTAGGGTTTAGTAGTGATGAAATCTTAAAAACGAGATTGCCTGTTAAAGAAACTCAAATTAAACAAACTTTCCAACAAAAATTAACTATTAAGTTTGCTAAAAGAAATCCTAATAATGTATTTGCTGATGAAAAGTTTTTTGAATTATATGAAAGTGAATTTAAAGACTTTTTAGAACATGATAATGTATATACTGCTATTTTAAAAAATAGATTTGTAGATACCACTCCAAAAAGAAATTCTAAAGTTAAATATGATAATGAGAAATTACTTGTTTTACCTGATGTTGAATTACATTTAGGAAAACTTGCAAGTAAGTTTGATTCAACTGACTCATATGATTATAAGAAAGCATTATATAGATATATTAAAATTATATTAGAAGCAGAAAAAGTTCAACAAATATATAATGCTAAAAATATATGTATGACTATTGGTAATGATTTTTTCAATACTGATACAGAACAAAATACTACAACTGCTGGAACTGAACAACATAATGATACTAGATTCCAACAAATGATTGCTAATGGTATAGTTGCTCATGTTTGGGCTATTGAAAGAATGAAGAATAATTGTGAGAAATTAATTATTAAGTTTAATCCAGGTAATCATGATTATTTAACAGATTATACTTTATTTATGCAATTATATTATCTTTATAGAAATGATCCTAAGGTTGAAGTTGAATGTAGAGTAAAAGATAGTAGATGGACTACTGGACTTGTTTGGGGTCAAAATTTAATTATATTTGCTCATGGCAAAACTCCAGAAGGAAAAGCATTAAATGATGATAATTTAGCCTTAATTAGGGATAATATGTTTAAAGAAGAAGCTAAAGGTGTTGAATATACTACTGTCTTAGCAGGACACTTACATAATGCAACTGAAAATAATTTTTCTAGAAGAAAAACTGCTTCAAATGGCGTAACTGTAATTAGAAGTGGAAGTCCAAGTGGTGATGGTGCTTGGGATAGTGGTAACTTATATTCATCTGATAAATCTCATCAAGTATATATATTTGATGCTAATAGAGGATTATATTCAACTATAAATATTAAGCTTACTAAAGAGGAATTAGAACGTGGAATAAGTCTTCCAGGTGTTACTGATGAAACAGATTATCTAAAAGTTATTGAGAAAGGTATAGAATCTAAGACTGATGATTTATTGTCAGATGAAGTTAAAAAATTAAATTCAAGTAACGAAAAACAAATAAGACAAATTGATAAAAAATATGAAAAAATGATTAAGAGAATTAATTTAGTATTAAATGATTCTAGTTTAACAGAAGAACAAAAGAAAGAAATTTTATCAATAATAGGATATGATGAAGAAATAAAACCATACTTAGAAACTAGAAGTATGCTAGGAGAAAAACTACGTACTGGTGATAGTACGCTAACAAGACGTAAATAACTATAATTTTGTTAGACCTAACTATTAGTTGGGTCTTTTTTTTTATTGTATTTTTTGACTTTTTAACAATAATGTGGTATAATTAATAAGCTTTTGTTTAGGGGATTCTAACAAAAAGGAGATATCAAAATGAAAAGTGAATTATTAAATATAATTACTGGATTTAAGGATAAAAATACTAAACTTAGAAATAATATTATTAATGATTATAATAAATATACTTATCTTATGAGTTTGCCTCAATCATTTGAAATCACACTTACTGAAGATAGTATTACTGTTAGTGATGGTGATGACTCTTACCATTATGATTGTTTAAGTATTGCTATGTTAAAAAGCATATTACATACATATTTATCAAGAAGTATATTAACTGGTAAAAATGCATATAGATATGATATTTTTATTTCAGATGATATTAATAGTAAAGTATGTGAAAAAATGGGTTATTTAGAACAAATTGATAAAACAACTAGTAGAAAAGCTATAGTTGTATGTTCTAGTAGAAAAGTTGCTTCTATATTAAAAGAAGAATTAGTAGTAAATTTTAAATATGTATCTATGAATGAAGCATTTGAAAAAATACTTGAAATGAAATAATAAAAAGTGGGGGTTTTATGAGTGGAGACTTGTTCAAAAGACAAAGTAGAAAAATAGTAAAAATGTTTATTTCTAATAATAGTATTCTATTTAATGGAAATTGCTACTATTTTAATAATTATGATGAATTAGAATATCTCATTACATCGTTATTTATGAATAATTCTTTTAATATAATTACTATATTTAAGAAAATTGTTAAAAATGATCATTATAGTTTTGTTAAATGTAATGTTATTGAAAGTAGTATGAGTGAAATTGATTTATATGTTATTTGTGATAAAGAGTATTTAGATATATTTAAACAATGTTTAAAAAGTTTAGGTTTTAATATTAGTAAAACTAAAGAGTTGAAAAAGAAATAATTATATGTTAAAATTATTAAGAAAAGCGAAAATGGTGTGATGGTAAAGCACTTAGGCTATATAAATAAGAGTGATTCTTCTAGAATAAGTAAGGTGGGACCGTCCTTTTGGACCCTTACAATTGTTTTAGAAGTTTTTTATTTATTAAGGAGGTTTTGGTATGAATATTATCGATAGAGTTGAAGATTTAGAATTATTAAATTCATTTTTAGAAAGTAACCTTGTTAATAAGATTGGTACAAAAATTATAAATGGTACTTCTTATTTTGAAGTTTGTTCTGTAAATGGAAATAGGGTACTTATTAATAAAATAATTAAATCTAGTGAAGTATTTGTTAAAGTAATAAATAATTTTATTAAATCTAGAATGATGTTATTAGATCAAGATTATAAAAAAGTAAATTATTATTGTCTTGATACTGAACAAGGTGGAGCTAAAATTGAAATTAATGGCTATAAATGTGATATTACTTTATTTACTAGTATTTCTGATGAAAAGTTTCTAGTACCTACTGATAATGAATTTTTAAGAACATTATTTAGTTTAATAGATAATGGATGTGACCCACAATTAATAGCAAAAGGTAATGATGAATTTTACTTAACTTTTGGACCTAATCTTACTATAAAATTTAATAGAGTTTTATTAAGATATGTTGAAGATTATGTTGTTAATTGTAAATATAATAAAAAACAAAATATAAAATTAGAAAGGAAAATGTAATATGGAAAATGAAATAACAATGGAAGAACTTACAAATTTTTGTAAACAATATGGATTTATATTTCAAGGAAGTGAAATATATGGAGGACTTGCTAATACATGGGACTTTGGTCCTCTTGGAGTAGAACTTAAAAATAATATTAAGAAAGCTTGGACTAAAAAATTTATTCAAGAAGATATTAATAATGTTGGACTTGATAGTGCTATATTAATGAATCCTCGTGTATGGGAAGCAAGCGGACACTTAAAAACTTTTTCTGATCCACTAATTGATTGTAAAAATTGCAAAACTCGTCATAGAGCTGATAAATTACTTGAAGATTTAGGAGTTGAGGATGCAGGTAAATTTAGTAATGATGAATTAGTTAATTATATTAGAGATAATAAAGTTAAATGTCCTAATTGTGGTAAGAGTGATTTTACTGATATTAGAAACTTTAATTTAATGTTTAAAACATTTCAAGGTGTTACTGAAGACTCAAAAAGTACTGTTTATTTAAGACCAGAAACTGCTCAAGGTATATTTGTTAATTTCATGAATGTACAAAGAAGTATGAGGCTTAAATTACCTTTTGGTATTGGACAAATAGGAAAGAGTTTTAGAAATGAAATTACTCCAGGAAACTTTATATTTAGAGTTAGGGAGTTTGATCAAATGGAATTAGAATTTTTCTGTAAACCAGGTACAGAACTTGAATGGTTTAAACATTACAAAGACTATTGTAAAAACTTCTTATATGATCTTGGAATTAATAAAGATAAGATAAGATTAAGAGATCATGAAAAAGAAGAATTATCTTTTTATAGTAATGCTACCACTGATATTGAATATAAGTTTCCATTTGGATGGGGAGAACTATGGGGAATAGCATCTCGTACTAATTATGATTTATCAAAGCATATGGAATATTCAAAAGAATCTCTAGAATATTTAGATCCTGATACTAATGAAAGGTATGTTCCATATGTAGTAGAACCATCACTTGGTGTTGAAAGATTATTTTTAGTTGTTATGTGTGATGCATACACTCGTGAAAAATTAGAAAATGATGAAAGAGAAGTATTAAAACTACATCCATTCTTATCTCCAATTAAAGTAACAGTACTTCCTCTTGTTAAAAAGTATCATTCAGAAAAAGCTATGGAAATATATAAAACTCTTACTAAACATTTTAGTACTTCTTATGATGAAAGTGGTTCTATTGGAAAAAGATATAGAAGAGCTGATGTTGTTGGTACTCCATTTTGCGTAACTATTGATGATGAAACACTAAATAATAATACAGTTACAGTAAGAGATAGAGATACAATGCAGCAGGTAACTATTAGTGTAGATGAACTTGTAAAATATGTAGAAGAAAGAATTAATTTTTAATTCTTTTTTATTGAAATATTATTATATATGGAAAAAATAAATTTTTGTTATTGATAGAAATGTTTTTGTGTGATAAAATGAATACGTAATACACTAAAGGAGGAAAGAAATGGCATTTGAGGGAATTAAAAAAATATTCGATCAAGATAATGATGATTTAGATGAATATGAAAAAAATGATAGTATAAAAAGTAGTAAAAGTGAGAGTTATAAAAATAAAACTATTTTGGTTGAACCAAGAGCATTTTCTGAAGCACAGCAAATAGCTGATTATTTAAAAGCTAATAATCAAGTAGTAGTTAACTTTAAAAGAGTAACTTCTGATGTGTCAAAAAGAATATTAGATTTTTTAAATGGAATTGTTTATGCTATTGATGGTAAGATTGAAAAACTTGGACCTGGAATAGTTCTTTGTGCACCAAGAGGATTTGAAATAGAAGGAAATATTTCTGAAGAAGGTACAAAGAAAAGTACTAAAAAAGAAGATTTGGGAGAATGGTAATAAAATAAAATAATATTGAGGTGGAGCATGAAAAAGTTTGATACAGTTTTTCGTGGCTATGATAAAGAACAGGTACAAAAGTGCTTGGATGAAATAATAGCAAACTACGAAGCCTTGCTTAATAAAAGTAAGAAAACTGAAGAAGAAAATAAAAAATTATTAGAATCTATTGCTTATTATCAAAGAATGGAAGACACAATGAATAGAGCAATATATACTGCTGAAGCTGCTGGAGATCAAATTAAAAGTTCAGCTAGAAAAGAAGCTGAAAGTTTAGTAACAGAAGCTAGACATAATGCTAATAGAATTATAAATGATGCATTATTAAAAGCAGAAAAAGCACAAAATCATGCTGACCAATTAAGAAGAAATACCAATATCCTAAAAAGAAGATTAAGACAAATTATAGAAAATCAATTAGAAGTTATAGAAGAAATTGATAATGTAGATTTTGAAAGAGTAGATAGTAATTGAAGTGAACCCTATTTTGGACACTTTAAAAAAGTAGATATATAATAGTATCTCAAGAAAGGAGGTACTATTTTTATATGGGAAAACACTTTAAACCAG
>CACWUS010000026.1 GCA_902764145.1 uncultured Erysipelotrichaceae bacterium
TTAAAGTAAAATTAAAAGGACTGTCGCCTGTACATTATAGGTTACAATCCTCTAATTAGAAACTATTTATAAACTGTCCAACTTTTGGGGTTCAGTTCACGTTGACATCTTTTTATTAAATTATTTTTCTTTTTCAATTAGTTTTTTAATTGTTTCAACATTTCCATTACCAGCTTTAAATGATTCTATCATTTCAATTGGTACACAGAATATCAATGTATTTGATTGGTCAGATGAAACATCATTAATTGTTGATAACGTTCTTAAATGTAATGCACCTGGAGTAGATGCCATTGTTTTAGCAGCCTCTGCAAGATTTTTAGCAGCTTCAGTTTCACCTTTAGCTTTAGTAATTACTGCTTGTTTTTCTCTTTCTGCTTCTGCTACTTTAGCAATAACTCTCTTCATATCTTCTGGAAGAGTAATATCTTTTAATTCAACATTCTCAACTTTAATACCCCAAGGATCTGTGGCATCATCAATTATTTTACAAATTGAATCAGATAATTTTTCTCTTTCTCCTAATAATTCATCTAATGATACAGAACCAACTGCATTTCTCATAGTTGTTTGAGCAAGTTGACTAACAGCATAATAAAAATTTTCTACTTCAAGTACTGCTTTAGCAGCATCAAATATTTTGTAATAGATTACAGCATTAATTCTTACAGATACATTATCTTTTGTAATTGCATCTTGTTCTGGAACGTCTACTACCTTTGTTCTAATATCGACTTTTTTACAAGATTCAATTATTGGTAATATAATTTTCCATCCTGGTTTTAAAATATTAGCATATTTACCAAAGCGAAATTTTATACCCCTTTCATATTCATTGATTTGAACAATTCCTCTTAGTATTACAATTAATACTATAAATAGAATAAAAAATCCTAATACATCCATAAATGTTACTCCTTTCATAATAATTATATAACAAAAAAGATAGATAATTCAATCATCTATCTCACATTCTAAATTTAACTTATATTTATCCTTAAATAATCCTTTTGTAAATATAATACTTTTTACACAATACTTATTTAAAGATTCACTATCTTTTAAATAATCTTCATTAACTAAATCCTCAATAAAGACAATTGCTGATTCATCATATTCAGGTACTAAATTATTATTTTTAAGATATGAATATGTAGCAGTTCTAATACTGCCTTCAAGTTTCATATATTCTCTATCCTTACGGGAATAACCAATTAAAAAAATAGCAGTTAATAATAATACTATTACAATTGCCCATAAAACCATTAGTTTTTTATTCATAATCTTCACTATACCCTGCAGTTTTATATACGGAACACTTTATGTATGAAACTATTGTTTTACTCCTTAGTATTCTTGCATACCCTTTACATTCTTTATTTCTACTATCATAAATTGGACTTAAATATCCATTGTTTTTAAGAGTATCTACACTTACAACTATAGTGTCTGCACTTCCATTTGGATACTTTAAATCATAATATTTTCTAGCAGCCAAAGTTACTTCATCTTCTAAAGACTCATAATCATAATTACCATTTCCAACTGTATATATACTAAAATCTTCTTCAACTCCAGGTTCATTATTTCCAACTAATCCTAGTTTATGTAAACCTATTGTTGCAATAAGCAAACAAATTAAAAATAGTAACAAAAATCCAAGTTCAGCTCTAAGTCCCCAACCTACTTTATTCATATACTCACCCCTAATCACGTTTATTATACAACAAGTATTACTTTTTTTCTATAATAAATCTTCTATTTTACTAACTAATTCTTTATCTAAATCCTTAATTAGTTCTCTAATTCTTTTATTTTTATAATTGATTCTTAATGATTCTTCAAATTTATTTAATTTATTAATAATAATATTTATAAATTTACCTACATAAGATTTACTAACATTATTATTATCAGCTATTTCTTGTAAACTTAAATCTTCGAAATAATAATCCTCAAAATAAGTTTTTTCTCTTTCTGTTAATAGTTTATTATATAATTCATATAATTCTAATATGTATTCTCTTTCTTTCATTAGAACTCCTTAAATAAACCGTAAATATATTTTTCAATATCAAATGGTATTAAATCAGTTTCTTTTTCACCAAGACCAACAAATTTAACAGGAATATCCACAAGTTCTTTAATAGCAAGAACTATTCCTCCTTTAGCAGTTCCATCTAATTTCGTAAGTACTATTCCAGTAATGTTAGTAATTTCTTTAAAACTTTTAGCTTGACTAATACCATTTTGTCCAGTAGTAGCATCTATTACAAGCAATGTTTCAATAGGATTATTAGGAACTATTTCATTAATTACTCTGTTCATTTTTTCAAGTTCTTTCATTAAATTAGCTTTATTTTGAAGTCTACCTGCTGTATCAACAAGTACTACATCATACTTTTCCTCTTTCGCTTTATTAAGTCCATCATATATTACAGCAGATGGATCTTTTCTATCATCTCCAAAAAAATCAACGCCTATTCTTTTAGCCCATTCATCTAATTGAGTTACTGCACCAGCTCTAAATGTATCTCCTGCTATTAACATAACTTTCTTTCCAGATTTTTTTAAATTATATGCAATTTTAGCAATACTTGTTGTTTTACCTACACCATTTACACCAACAAATAAAACTACATTAGTTTCTCCATCAATTATGTTTAATTTAGAAGATAATATTTCATCTCCTACATATATCATAAATAATTCATCAACAATTACTTCTTTTAAATATTCAAAATCTTCAATGTGTTCTTCTCTAACACGTTTTTTAAGTCTATCAACAAAATCCATAACTGTATTAACGCCAATATCAGCAGTAATTAATATTTCTTCAAGTTCATCATAAAAATCATCACTAATTTTAGTATATTTAATACCTAAAATAGATAATTTACTAACAAAATTATCTCTTGATTTAGATAATCCTTCTACATATTTATCTGTTTCTATAACTTCTTCTTTTTCTTCCTCACTTACAATAATATCTTTATTATCAATTTCCTCTTTAATTTCTTCTTTCTTACTAAATACTTCTTTTATTTTACTAAATAATCCCATAATAACACCTCTATTTATTTTCTTTTTAAAATATAATTAACCCAATACTTATTTGGTTCAATTTTTTCACTTTCTAGATAATCTACAATTTGAAGAGATGATAATGACGATAAACTATTGAATGATTCTTTTGTTAAATCATTAAAATATCTTCCATCTTCCTTATATTCTTCTTCATCATATCCATTCATAAAACAAACATAAATACTTCCATCTCTTTTTATTGCATTCCTAAGATTTATTAATACTTTTAATAAATCTTTTTTATCAATATGCAATAATGTAGCACATGCCCATATTCCATCATATTCTTCTACATCACTTAAATCAAGAAAATTCATACATTTAACATCTAAACCTGTATATTCACTAGCTAAAGTACATAATTCTTTTGATCCATCTATTGGAAATACTTGATAACCTAAATTTTTAAAATATAAACTATCTCTACCACTACCACATCCAAAATCTAATATTTTTCCTTTTCTCCTAACATATTTTAAAAATAATTCATATTGTTTACTCATATCAATATTAATTGTGTTATCAAAATACTTTTTTGCATTTTCATTATAATAATCTAGAGTATTCATAAAACCACCCATCTAAATATAATTATATTATAAAAGAAGGTTTTTGACAAACAAGTTTATTTTTGATATAATGCTATTTACTGATTTAACTTTTTTGAAAGGAAATGATTTTATGAATAGTAAAAATGGAGAAACTTTGGTTTGTGCATTAGGTGGTCTTGGTGAAGTTGGTAAAAACATGTATGTAGTTATGCATGAAGATGAACTTTTTATTATAGATTGTGGAGTAATGTTTCCAGAAGAAGATTTAATGGGAATAGATTATGTACTTGCTGACTACTCAATTTTAAAAACAATGCAAAATAAAATAAAAGGTTTAATAATTACACATGGTCATGAAGATCATATTGGTGGAATACCTTTCTTATTGCAACATATTGAAATACCAGTTATTTATGCACCAAATATTGCAGGAAAACTAATTAGAAATAAAGTATCAGAAAGAAATATACCACTTCCAAAAATGGTAACTGTTAATGAAGATTTAATAATTAAGACGAAACATTTTAATATAGAATTCTTTACAACAACTCACTCAATACCTGATTCATTTGGTATGGCTATTAAAACTGTAAATGGTACAATTGTTGAAACAGGAGATTTCAAATTTGATTTAACTCCAATTGGACCAGTAGCTAATATGACTAAAATGGCTAAAATTGGTGGCGAAGGTGTTACATTACTATTAAGTGATTCAACTAATGCCCTATTACCTGGATTTTCAAATAGTGAATCTGTTGTTGACGAAGCATTAAGTGAAATATTTGCAGAGAATACTCATTCAAGAATAATACTTGCTACATTTGCTAGTAACATTTATAGGCTTACTCATATTGTTGAAACATGTAAAAAATATAACAGAAAAGTAGCTGTATTTGGAAGAAGTATGAATGCAAATATAGAAATAGCTATAGAATGTGGATATATTAAAGACAAAGATATATTTATTTCAAGCGATGAAGCAAATAGAATGGAACCAAGTAAAGTATGTTTGCTTTGTACAGGATCTCAAGGTGAACCACTAGCAGCATTATCAAGAATAGCTAATGGAAGTGATAGAAATATTACATTAATGCCAGAAGATACTGTAATATTCTCATCTTCACCTATTCCTGGAAATGCAATGTCAATTAATAGAATAATTAATAAATTATATTTAAAAGGTGCTAAAGTTTATACAAACGCAAGTGAGTCTAATGTTCACACAAGTGGTCATGCAAGACAAGATGAATTAAAACTATTATTTAGACTTATTAAACCAAAATACTTTATGCCAATGCATGGTGAATATAGAATGTTGAGTGCACATACTAATTTAGCAGAACTTTGTGATGTTAAATCAGAAAATACTTTCATCAATAAAAATGGAGATATTCTTGCTATGAAAGATGGAGAAGTTTATAGAAAAGGATCTATACCAATAAATGATATTTATGTTGATGGAAGCAGAATTGGAGACGTTGGAGTATCTATTATTAAAGATAGAAAAATAATGTCAACAGATGGTGTATTAATTGTTATATTAAATTTAGACTTAGAAAATAAAAAAATGTTATTAGAACCTAATATTACAACACGTGGTTTTGTAGTAGTAAATGACAATCAAGATTTAATAAAGAAAATACAAGACAAAACAAGTATCATTACTTTAAATGAGTTAGAAAAAGATAATTTTAGTTTAACTGATTTAAAAAATAGAATTATATTAGAAATTAATACATATGTTATTGAACTAACAGGTAGAAGACCAATGATAGTGCCAATGATATTAAATGTAAAATAAAGTGTTAACAACTTGTTAACACTTTTTATTTAATTTCCTTTATCATACTATACATTCTTGAATGAAAATTTTTATTCTGATAAAACTTTATAGCATTTTTATTATAAGCAAACGCATCCACAAATATATACTCACATCCACATAATTTGAAATACTCTTCAATTTTATTAATAAGCATAGTTCCTACTCCACCATTCCTAGCATTTTTGCTTACAATAAATTCAGTAATTACTCCAGAATGAGGACATTTATAATCTAAATAATCTACTTCATCAAAATGTCTAATTATTCCCATAATAAGACCAACAACATTATCATTTTCAACTGCTAAATATACTTTACCATTATTTTCTTTTACTTCTTTTAGGTCAAATATAGCCATTTTTTCCCTATATTCTTCACCAACTTGATCTAAATTGTCTTCATCAATAGTTACTATATACTCTTCTAATTCAACAAGCAAATCTCTGACATCTTCTAAATAAACATCTTCATACTCAATTATTTTCATTTTATCACCTAAATAAATTATAAAAAAAATGGAACAAATTGTCCATTTTAATCAACTAAATATAATTCTCCATTTTTTATTACAAAATAATCTGAATTTATAGAAACCATAAATGGATATTTTGTATTTGAATCATCTAGTGTAACATATCCAAGAGATGATATTTCTGGAAGTTCATATTTTTTAAATGAAGAATTTACTCCATTTAAATAATAAAATTCATTTGACATTTCATTTTTAATAAAATATTCACTGTAATATATTGTTGATTCATTTTCATATGTTTGAACAACAATTACATATTTATCATCATTTTCTAGTACTTCTACATCAACTACTTCATTAAAACTTAATGTTATGCTTGTTTCAGTATTAAGATTTTTAATTATTGCTTTTCCATTCTTTTTAGATACTTCAAACAAATATTTTTTATCATCTATTACTTCATACTTATTACCTTTTTCATCATCAACATAACTCTTAATATCATCTTCAATTATATATTTATCGTAATAAGGATAATGAACAGCATAATTCTTGAATGAATCTATTTTATTATATTCATAACAAACTTGATAATCTTTATATTCCGGTACCAAATTTTCAAATGGCACAAATAATAATACAAATGCTATTACTATTGTAGTTACGATAGATGAATTATTAACTTTTGGATTCGCTTTTTTATTTGGAAAATCTGTCTTTCTAAGAACCAGTATCGCAGATAGTACCCATATAATACTAACTATTAATATTCCAACACTACTAACTATAGTTATGCCTAATGTTGGAGTATTATAAGTACAATCCTTAACTAAATTCATTTCTCCTAAAAATATAGCAAAATCATAAAACGCATGTAATGCAATTACAGACCAAATATTCTTAGTTTTATAATATACGCTTCCAAGAAGAAGTCCAAGTGCTACTGCATTTATTATTTGTAATATCGTTTCAAATAATGTTTGAGCACCTAAATTCATTATATGCATAGCTCCAAAAACCAATGAAGATAATACAATTGATATGATTACACTATTTTTATTATCAGAATATCTTTCAAGAAATTCATTTTGTAACCATCCTCTACATAAAAACTCCTCAGCTACACCTACAAATATAGAAAGTATTAAAACGTTTATAAATTTAACTAAAGAAAATGAATCCAAAGATAGAATACTACTAAATAAATTTATAAATGAAATTACCAGCATTGGTATGGCAAGTTTAATTCCCACAATAAATTTATCTTTTTTTGATGTAAATACATAGGAATTTTTAAATAATAACATTACTATTAATATAAATAAACCATAAAATAGTTCCATTATTAAATCAGAACCATATTTGTATCCTATTGAAGAATTTGTTACAAGTGCTGCAAAAATCATCATCAATAAATCAATAACAACAAATATTAATAGCATTTTTAAAAAATATAATAAAATATGTTGTTTCTTATTTTTTTTCATCCTACACCTCTTCTATTCTAACTATCATTATACAACAATAACTATTTTCTAACAACAAAAAAAAATCCACAATTGTGGATTTAATTCACTAATGGTGGAGAATGCGGGACTCGAACCCGCGACCCCCTGCGTGCAAGGCAGATGCTCTAGCCAACTGAGCCAATTCCCCATTAGGTAGGCACTTGATAACAATCAAGCATATTAATACTACCATAATTATTGTAAATAAGTCAAGCAAAATCTTACTATTTCATTAAAATATTAGCTATTTCAAGACCTAGTTTAACACTATCATGCCTAATGATTTCATCTTCAATTTTAACAAGTGGTCTTTTAATATTCTGTATCTTTATGTTTTCATCATCAACCATAACTAAATCTTTTTGTTCTAATGTTTCATATTTTTTTTGAATTTTTTTACTAATTTTTTCACTATTAGTTATAACTGTATCTATTTTTTTATTACCCAAGTAACTATTTAATAAATTTATATGATCACTTGCCATAAATCCATCAGTTTCTCCTGGTTGACTCATAATATTGCATACATATATTACTCTTGCATTACTTTCATCAATTGCTTTGATAACTTCCTTACATAATAAATTTGGAATAATACTAGTATAAATACTTCCCATACTAAGAATTACTGCATCAGAATCTTTAATCTTTTTTATTACTTCTTTATTACATTTAGGTGCCTTTTTATAATAAACCTTTTTAATTTTTTTATCACTAAGAGTAATATTATGTTCACCCTCAACAATGCTTCCATCTTCCATTTCACCCATTAATGTGACATTATCATCAGTAAGTGGTAAAACAGAACCTTTAAGATTAAGTATTTTAGTTATTTGTTTAATTCCAACAGACATACTTCCAAATATATCGGTTAAAGCTGTTAATATTATATTTCCAACAGTATGGCCATCGAAATCTCCATCAGTTTT
Organism: uncultured Erysipelotrichaceae bacterium; assembly: GCA_902764145.1. Lineage (GTDB taxonomy): Bacteria > Bacillota_I > Bacilli_A > RF39 > UBA660 > CAG-1000. Next base: position 8,373 of record CACWUS010000026.1, read on the forward strand.
AAATCTATAATTAACAAGTTCACCTATTACATCCTCTGTTTCAGACATAGCAATTAATACTCTTCTAATATCACCCATTGCAGGAACATTAAATTCTCTTCTTAGTTTACCCGTACTTTTTCCATCATCGCAAACACTAACAACAGCAGTTATATCAAATGGAAATCTCTTAAGACCACTTAATAATACAGATTGTCCTGTTCCTCCACCTAAAACAACTATTTTTTTATCATTCATTTTTTATCTCCTTCTACATAATATGCATAATATTCTTCAAAGCATATATTTTCATTATATATTTTAGTCGCTGCTTCTACTCCGACATATCTAAGTCTCCATGTATATTCTCTAAAACCAGTTAAGTTTTCTTTTTCTTGTTCAAATCTAAATATAAAACCATATTTATATGCATTATTTTTTAGCCATATATATTCTTCACTAGATTTAGGTACATCATAATATTTGTTATATGGAACTAAATCTAATGAAAGTCCAGTTTCATATTCAGAATGACCAGGTCTAGCAACTATTTTATCTGCTTCACTTCTTCCACTTGAACTAACATAACTATTATATAATTTCTCTTGGTCACTATAACTTCTATATCCATCTGATACTACTAGTGTAAAACCATTTAATGATGCATCATCACACAAGCTCATTAAATCATTCATTAATACATTACTTAACTTTTTACCACTATAAGCATATTTAACTGGAACATCAACTATATCATCTACCTCATAATCTTTATTAAGACCATACAATCTATTTACTAACATTAATACGCCTTTACTAGTGTCTGTTTGCTTCTCTTCATCAAGAAAATCAATATTTGCTTCAGTATTAATAATAGATACTATTTTATCATAATCATAATCAACATGCATTCTTCTATATTCTAAATATTTATCAAAATTTTTAAACATAAAATATTTTTCTTTTATTAAACCTATGTAAACACTATTATAACCTAGTTCTAGTATCTTATTTATTTCATCACCACTTAATTTATCATTAATAATATTTATTTCACTTTCAGTATAACCAAGTTTAAGTAATTTATATTCATTAGTCTTTGTATAATTGATATGCTTAATTAAAAATACTATTCCTATTATAATAGCTACAAGTACTGCAATAAAAATACTAAATCTTATATAATTAAATTTTCTTACAGTCACATAATCACCTTAATTCAATTATACTAAATTACTTATTATTTTTAAATACATTCATATCACAATATTTGACAATAGTCTTATATAAATGATAAAATCTTCTTATAATAGGTGATTATATGAAACATACTATAGATTATTATATAAATAAAATAGAATTTTTCTTAAATGATAAATTTCCAAGCCTACATGATAATAGCATATTAAATAATATTGATATAAAAATACTACTAATAACATATATACTGTTAATAGTAATATTACTATCAATAATAACTATTTCGACATGGAAGATATTTAAAAAGAATAACATTCCTGGTTATTATTCATTAATTCCAGGATTAAACCTATGGATGCTATTTAAACTTGCAGGTTTAAGTGGATATCTATCACTAATAATATTATTATCATTTGGATTAATAATTATTTTAATAAATGAATTGTTACTTGGTTTTGCAATTATTCCATTAATTATAATAATAGGAATGCTAATTCTATTATTTATTAGATTATCAATAACTTATAATAAAAATATTTCTTATTCTTTTGGCCTTTTATTGCTACCACTTATATTTTTCCCAATGCTTGCATTTGATAGTAGTAAAAATGATTACTTTGAAGTAGTTGAATTAAATTAAAAACTGATGAATTATGAACTGCACCCCTTAGAGGAGACATCAAATAAAAAACCAGTTCAAGAATAATGATATAATACACTTCCGAAAGGAGGTGTATTTTTCAATGGCTAAAA
>CACWUS010000027.1 GCA_902764145.1 uncultured Erysipelotrichaceae bacterium
TTCTTTCTATCATAATATAAATTAATTCTTTCTTCATAATTTATTTTAGCCATAATAAAACCTCGTTTCTTATGTCCAAGAAACGGGGTTCATATCATTTTAACACCTTATTTTTTATTACCACATATTAGTTAGAATTCCATCTTCAATATAATATTTATCCATTAATACTACATGAGGAAATTCACTAGATAATTCTTCTTTTTTTCTTTTTGTAATTATAACACCAATTTCATCAAACCATAAAGCTTGTGCTATATAATAATATTCATCATCAATTCCAACTATAATACCAATATGTCCTCCTGCTTTTTCACTATGAAGTAAATCTCCAACTTTAATTTTATTTGATGTACTAAGATTCTTTGTAATTTTTACTAACTCACCATAATCTGTTAAATCTGCATCATTTGACCAACCAGCACCTACATCTTTAACATCAAACCCTGCATTTAATAGAGCCCATGATACAAATCCGCTACAATCAAGTCCATTATCTATATTTCTTTTAGCAGGATAACTATAAATACTACATCCCCAAACACCTTTATTATTTGTAGTAGTAGACCCTGTTAAATTTTTAAATCTATCTTTATTCAAATATAGTCCAACATGATAATATCTTCCTTCACCATCTACTTTATTAGTAGTTTGTCTTCCATTTTCATAAAAGTAATTTATTCTATAAGGAAAATCTAAAGTCAAAAATCTTGCTGCCTCTACAGCTGCTGCTCTTGTTTTATAACCAACATTATCAATTCTATTTTTTAGTATTTTATCTAGTTCATTATTATCATTAATACTATATTTATTACAACTTAAATACTCTTTATCATAATCAAAGTAACTCGGTCTTGCAGTTATTAAATTAGAAACTATTATTTTCTTTTTATATGTCTGATTATTAATAGTGGTAGATAGGGTAGTAGAACCTATTTTTAAAGCCTTTATAATGCCTTTTTCATCTATATTAATAATCTTTTTATCATACTCATTTTTAATTTTAGAACTATTTCCAAGTATATAAGGATAATAGTTATATTTATCATTTAAAGCTATATAAATAGTATCTTCTTTTGTTAAATTAACAAAAACATCATCATCAGAAATATAAATTATCTTATCATCTTTTTTAAGAAAAATATTTCCTTTTGAATAATTTAATTTACATTTATTAAATTCAGATTTTACCCAGTTATCAGTTAAATCTGGTTCCTTATCACTTATAATACAATATATATCATCATTTTCAATTAAATTAATTGTTACAAAGTTATTTAAAAATAATACAGAATCTATATATTTCGTTTTATTAAATAATAATTTTAATACAAAATAAATAATAAAGACAAAAAACATAATACATATAAGTGCCTTAATTCTATTTAATAAGATTCTATATTTCTTTTTTAATCTTCTTTTTTGCATATAAATACCTACCACATATTAGTTAGTTTTCCATCATTTTTATAATACTTATCCATAAGTACTGTATGAGGAAATTCACTTTTTAAATTTTAATTTTTTTCTTATTTTTTAAAATTATTTCCCTAATACCACATCTTAGTAAGTTTACCATCATTTTTATAATAACTATCCATAAGCATTACATAATAATATCTATTAAATATATTCTTCTTTGAATATGGCTTTATTATTACTGCAACATTTGGTGGTGTCCATAAACTTTCAGCTACATAATAATATTCATTATCTTCTCCAGCTATGATTGCAATATGACCACCATTAACTCCTCCAGAACTAAGCAAATCTCCAACTTTTACTTTTCCTGATGATACAACTGATGCGTTAAAATTAATTCTCTTACCATAATCAGTTAAATCTTTATGAGGTGCTAGTCCTGCGCCTATATCTCCAACATCAAAACCACCATTTAGCATAACCCATGAAACAAAACCACTGCAGTCAAGGCCATTAGGTCGCCTACCATGAGAAGGTCTAGAGTAGAGTGAACACCCCCAAGTTTTGGGTCCATTTGCTTTCTTTCCAATATTCTTATATCTACTGCTATCAAGATAAAGACCTATATGGTAATATCTACCTTCGCCATCAACACCATTTGTAGATGCTCTACCATTTTCACTAAAATATCTAATCTTATATGGAAATTCTAATGCTAAAAATCTTGCTGCTTCTACAGCGCCTGCTCTTGTTTTATATCCAACATCATTTATTCTATCTTTTAAAATTTCATCAAGTAAATCATTTTCACTCTCGTTGTATTTACCACATGGTAAATATTTTTTCTTATTATTATATAATTTTGGTCTAACAACGATTAAATCTGTAGCTATTACATCAATATCAACAACACTGTCCTTAATCTTAGCATGTACTTTAGTATTTCCTTTTTTAAGTGCTTTAATTTTTCCTGTTTGATCAACTGTAGCTATACTTTCATCATCAGAATACCAAGTTAATTTATCATCTACCATACCAATTGTTTCATATTTAGCACTTACACTATAATTTCCTTTAATTGCTATATAAACTTTATTTTTACTAGCTGTAAGAGAAGTAACTCTTCCTAAAGTATTAATATCCTTAATTTCAAATATTTCATTGTCTTCATTTTTTAAATATGCATAATATCTTTTTTTATCCATTTTAAAAGATGCTTCATTATTAGAAGTTAAAATCCATGAATCATTTATACTTGGAGATTCAGTATCATTCTTATATAAAAAGTAAATTTTATTTCTTATATTATCCTCTTCAACATCAAATTTAATATTTACAATATTATCATTTCCAAGTGTAATACTACTTATAGTTGGAGTAGGGGCTAAATAATATTTGTCATAACTATAACAAAGAAAATATATGCTAAGATATATTATAAGTATATTTAAAATAACTAGTCCTATTATTACTATTTTTTTCATACTATAATAATTTTATCATTTTATTTACACATATACAAGAAAAAAGATATTCATAAATCTTGAATATCTTTATTTCACTAATTGCATCTAGCGCTACTTCTTGCTCTTGATTTACTTCTAGAATTGCTTCTAGATTTAGCATTACTTCTAGCACTATTTTTTGCATTGCTTTTTGCGTTAGCCATTTTTATCACCACCTGATATTATTATGCTTTAATTAAAAATATTAATGTATTTATTTAATGGTAATAATTGGTTTTATTTTTTATTTAATTTAATATTATATATTATGAAAAGTGCAACAATACCATTGTTATTATCTTTATTAGCAGGACTATCTACTATTCTAGGATGTGTCTTTATTTTTATTAAAACTAAGAAAGTAGGGGAGTTTATTACCCTATCTTTAAGTATATCACTTGGTATAATGATTTTTATATCAATTTTTGATCTAATTCCAATGTCACTACCAATTATTATTAAAAAATATGGATTATATTTTGGAATAATAATATCGTTTCTAACATTCATATTAGGATATTTATTTATATATATACTGGAAAAACAAATAAAACAAAATAATTCAAATTTATATAAAATTGGTATTATCAGTATGATATCTATGATAATGCATAATTTTCCAGAAGGTATAGCAGTTTTTATGAGTGCTTATACTAATATTAAACTTGGCTTAAAAATGTGCATTGCTATTATGCTTCATAATATTCCAGAAGGAATTATTATATCAGTTCCATTATATTACTCGGGGGAAAGTAGGGGAAGCGTAATTAAAAAAACACTTTTTAGTGGATTATCAGAACCTATAGGTGCCCTACTTTCATATCTGTTTTTAAATAGGGTAATTAATGAATTATTATTATCATACATACTTTTATTTGTATCAGGACTAATGATTAGTTTATCAATAAATAATATATTAAAGGAATTATTAAAAAATAATAATATTAAATATATAATATTAGGTATTATAATTTCAATAGTATTCGCCCTATTCATAATAATTTAATAGGAGAGAGGTAGATATAAAAATATATTCATTCTGAAATTGGAATCGAGAAACAGAAAAATGGATAGTTATTCATCTCAATTCCAAAATTAAAATCTCTAATTGAAATCGAAATAATAAAAGTCGAATAATTATGCCACTCAATTTAAAAATGAAATTAATATTGGAATTGAGATAATAAAAGATGAATAATTATATATTTCATTTCCAATTTAAAATATATTATATATAAATATTTATAAAATAATATAATATAATATGATTAATTTAATTTTTATAAAGTATTTGTATTAATATTATATAAATCTTAAAATAGTATAGTAGTTAAATATAATTTAAATATAATAAAAAAAGATTGTTTTCACAACCTTTATTATAAATTTAATAATGTAGAAGTTAACATAACATATATTATTGGAAGCACATTTTTGCCTTAAAAATTAAACTTTTCTAGATTGAATTTCAGCCATCTTATTAAGTACTTCAGAAGCATTTTCTTTAGTTATTTCAGTATATCCTAATTCTTTTAATGCTTGGATTTTATATGTGTTCAATTGTTGAGTTCTACTTAATTTTTCTTCTTTGTCATTTTCAATTTCTTGTTCAAATCTCTTATGAGAGTCAACTAATTTTGATTTAGATGCTCCTCCATTATTATAAAGATTAAATGCTGTATATACTATACTTTCTAATATAAATTGTCTTGTTTCATTAAACTTAAATTCATTTGGATTAGTAAATCCGCACTTCTTAGATAAATATGCAAAGATATATTTAATTTCTTGTACATTATCAAGTGATTGAAGTACATGATATAAATATAAGAATATCCAATATGTTTCTTTTGTTTTTTCTTCAGTAAATTTTTCTTTAATTAAGAATACAATATCATTTAATAAATCTTGTTCTTCACGAGTTAAATTTTTATAGTTGAATTGTTGACTATTCATATCTCTTACATTTTGATTTAATCTTGCTTCAACATTTTCTAAATATTCGCTTGTGATTTTTATATTCTTAATTGCTTTATCACTACCCTCCTCTATATCTAGAAGTTTTAATAGTAATAATCTCTTTTCTTGTGGCCATTTACTTAATGAATCCAATTCTAAATAATTATAGATCATTTGTCTTGAAACACCTAAATATTTTGCTAATTTAACTTTTGAAATACCTATTTCACTCAACAGCTGATTTAAATCATTCATTTTGCCATCTCTCCTCTACTCTACATACTAATTGTATAATAGTTTACATATTATTGTCAATATTATTTTCAAAATAAAAAAGTAACAAACGTTACTTTAAATTAAATATTTCTAAAACATTTTCTCCTGCATAAGTAGTAGGTAGTTTTCCATCCCATTTTTCGATGAATTGTTTCTTTATTAGTTCATCTGTAAGAGATTGTTTTAACAAATCATTTGATTTTTTTGTAGCTTCAGCCTCTACTATTTTAGCTTCTGCTTCTAGTTTTGCTCTTTCAAGATTTTGTTCAGCTACTTGTTTTTCTTCAATAGCTTTTGTATATTCTTGACTAAAACTAAAATCAGTTAGATTAAAGTCTTCAACTATAATTCCATACTTTTCTACCTTTTCTTGTAGTGCAGTTAAACAATTTTGAGATACTTCAGTTCTTTTAGTAGTAATTTCTTCTGCATTATACTTTGCTATTGCACTTTTAATACTTTCTTTAATAGCTGGTTCTAATACAGTAATTTCATACGTATTTCCAACAGTTCTATACAAATTGCTTGCTTTTTTACTATCTACTCTATAATTTACTGCAATTGTAGTAGTAATTGTTTGCATATCTTTTGTAGAACTTTCAACTGTTATTTCAGACTTTTGTACTTTAATATTAACTTTTTGTATCTGTTCAATATAAGGAATTTTTAAATTCAATCCTTCATTTAAACTAGAATCTACAATTTTACCAAATCTTACTTTTAATCCAACTTCTCCTGATTTAATAATTTGAAAACTATTAAATATTGTTATAAGTATAAAAAGGCAAATAATTGCATAAGTAAATATTTTTTTATTACTTACTGGATAAACATCAAAAACTCTTTTCATAATTCCTCCTTAATAATTATGTATATTATAGCATGTTTATATAAATATTTAAATAGAATTATTTACAACATTAATTATTTAAATTAAAATATATTTGAGGTGTGTATATGAAAAAATATTATGAACAAGATGATCAAGTCATTTATAACTGTGATAACTTAGATTTACTCAAAAGTTTAAAGTCCAATAGTATTAATTTAATATATTGTGATATTTTATATAACACTGGTAAAGTTTTTGATGATTACAATGATAATATTGGTGATACAGAATATGCCATTAATTGGTATAGAGAAAGAATAATTGAAATGAAAAGAGTATTAAAAGATAATGGTAGTATCTTTTTACACTGTAATTGGAGACTTGATTCATATATGAGAATACTTATGGATGAAATATTTTCACCTACTTGTTTTAGAAATAGAATATATAGACGTCATAGTAAAGAAAGAGGCTTTTATAGAAACTTTGATTCACAAGTAGATATAATATTATACTATGTTAAAGATCCAGCTAATTTTATATTTAATGAAAATATATCTGAAACTGAGAAAGTTACTCCACTATTTGAAAATGGATACATTAAAGAAAGAAGCAAAACATTAGATTTTAATGGAATAAAAATAGATTTTAAAAAACTAAATAAACATTATTTAATTAGTAAAAAAGAATTAATGAAATTATATAAAAATAATGAAATTATATTTATTGATAATTTACCATATAGAAAATCATATATAATGCCAACTGGTAACTTATGGGATTCAGATGAGATGTTAGATAACTATAGTAGAAATAAAGTGTTCGATTCATATGATACTCCTAAACCTGAAGCTGTAATTGAAAAAATTATTAAAACTTGTTCAAATGAGGGAGATACAGTAGCTGATTTTTTCCTAGGTGGTGGCACTACTGCAGTAGTTGCTAAGAAATTAAAAAGAAAAGGAATATATTGTGATATAAGTAAAAAAGCATGCGATGTTACAATTAAAAAATTAAAAGAGATTCAATAATATGAATTTCTATTTTAAATACCATATTTCTTTATTATCTTTATATACCTGTTTAATAATTCCACCCATTAAACATTCTTCACCCAAATATATAACACATGCTTGACCTGGAGTAACTGCTTTAACATTGTCATAATTTACTTTTATGTGTTCTTTATCTAAATATTCGATTGTAACATCAACATCTTCACTTCTATATCTAAATTTAGCAGTAGCTTTAGTAGGCTTTTTATCTGAAATGTAGTTCATATTTTCAATAATTGCAGAATCTGATAATAAATATTTTGAGTCATCTCCATATGCAACATACAAAGTATTTGTTTTAGAATCTTTACCACAAACATAATGTCTTTTTTCATCACCAGATAAACCAACGTTTCTTCTTTGACCAATAGTATAATTCATAAGTCCTTTATGAGTACCTACTATATTTCCAGTTTCAACATCAATAATATCACCTTTTTTGCCTTTTAAATAATTAGCAACAAATTCTTGATAATGTCTTTCTCCAATAAAACAAATGCCAGTAGAATCTTTTTTATTATATACAGGGATATGATTCTCTTCAGCTATTTTTCTAACTTCAGGTTTAGTTAAATCACCAATTGGAAATAATACATCTTGAAGTTGATCTTTAGATACTTGAGATAAAAAATATGTTTGATCTTTATTAGAGTCTACTCCTCTTAATAATCTTCCATCTTTTAGTCTAGCATAGTGCCCAGTAGCTATTTTATCAGCTCCAAGTTTTTTAGCCTCTTTTTTAAATAAATCAAATTTAATATATTTATTACACATAATGTCAGGATTTGGTGTTCTACCACTTTCTAATTCAGTTAAAAAGTATTTAAACACATCATCCCAGTATTCCTTAATAAAATCAACTCTATATAGTGGAATACAAAGTTCATCACAAACACTCTTAGCATCTCTATAATCTAATTCTTGAGGGCAAACTCCTTCAACTATTCCTTCTTTATCATTGTTAATGTTTGAATCCCAATTTTTCATGAATAGCCCTACTACATCATAACCTTCTTTTTTAAGAAGATATGCAGCAACAGCAGAATCTACTCCACCACTCATACCAACTACTACTTTCATAATACTCTTCCCTTTCTTCAAGATTATAACACAAATTTAATAATATTTGAAGAAATATATGTTTCAAAGAGTGAACTAAGTAATAAAATTGAATTTAATATTAAATAAATATATATATAATTTAATGAAAATGTTTTAATATTGATTAATTTATTATTTTTAAAAGCATCAAATAACTTAATTGAAAAGTTTATTGAATAATAACATAATAAAATAAATACTAATTCATTTACTATAACCGAAGGAAACATATAAATTAAGCCAATAGCAAGACTTTTTAGTTTAAAATAGTGAATTATACCTAAAATAGATATTCCAAGCGAAATACCCCTTAAAAATAGTATTATTGGCCCAAATAAAACAAAAATAAAAATTATTCCTAATATCCATATTAAAGAAGATAATTTAAAGTTATATAAAAACAAATTAATAAATGCATTTTTATAATTAAAATCTCCATTTTTAATAGATATAAAATAATTAATACTACTATTTTTAAAATCTAATAAAAAATAACTAATAATTCCAAATAACACTCCTAATATAAATACTATTACTAATATTCTAAATATTCTGCTTCTAATTATTTTCATATTAAATTATATTAAATACTTTATTTTTTATTACAACTATATTATAATTTTAATAGAGGTTTAGATATGGCAAAAGATAAAAAGAAAAAAAATCAAAATACTAGTTTAGTAAAAAAAATAGCCTTATGGTTATTTCTAATAATTGTTGTTGTCGGTATGGTATTTATGTATGCTATTACTGCATTAGCAAGTTAAAAAGAAGATTTATTCTTCTTTTTTTATATTCCACCATGTAAGTATGGCAAATCATCAAATTCAATAATATTTATATCTATTAGATTATTATTTTCATCAAATATTAATTTAAAAACTTCAGGTGCATTAAGTATTTTATCCATAAATACTTTATTTTTAAATTTAATGGTTAATTTTCTATCATTATCTACATTAACTAATTTGCAAAAATGTAATAAATAATATGTAATAGCGTATCCATGTGAAAAAACTGCTATTCTTTTATTTTTATTTTTATTTAGTATTTCTTCCATAACTTCATTTACTCTATTATATACTTCTTCTTGTGATTCACCTTTTTCATTTTTAAATGATTTATCCTTATATTGAATTATATACCAGTCTTTAATATTAGGATTTATAATTCCAGTTATTTTTTCATTTAATCTTTTATCGACATTCATCTTTAAATTTTGATTATAGCATAAATACTTAGCAGTACTTTGAGTTCTAACCATAGAACTAGTATAAACTACATCTATATTTTGTAATTCATTTTCATTTGCTAGTATTCTACTTCTTTCTTCTCCTTCAATACTAAGTATTCTATTGTTGTCTTTCAAATATAAATTATCTTCTTCATTTATGCTTTCATAAAAATCGCTTGGTAATTTATTTGAGTGTCTAATCATATAAACTGTTGTCATAATATCTCCTTTTTATAAAATAATTGCTTTTTATACTTTATTTTTTATTTTTTTTGTGTTATACTTCATATTGTATTTAAAAAGGCCCGCTAGCTCAGTTGGTAGAGCAACCGACTCTTAATCGGTGGGTCTAGGGTTCGAATCCCTAGCGGGCCACCAATATGTATTTAAAAGGCCTAGCCTTTTTTTATTTAATCACATATAATAATATACCATAAAATGAGCTTTTTGAACAAAAAATGTTTAAAAAACTATTGTCAAGAGGTTTTATTTATGTTATTATTAATAAGCGATGGACCTTTAGCTCAATTGGTTAGAGCATCCGGCTCATAACCGGGCGGTTGTAGGTTCGAGTCCTACAAGGTCCACCACTAATTTGCAGGTGTGGCGAAATTGGCAGACGCACTAGACTTAGGATCTAGCGGAGCAATCCATGGGGGTTCAAGTCCCTTCACCTGCACCATTTGAATAATTCAGGTTATATAACCTGTTTTTATTTTAGTAAAAACTATATTATAAATAAAAAGATGATTCTAAATGATATGAACCCCGTTTCTTGGACATAAGAAACGAGGTTTTATTATGAGTAAAATAAATTATGAAGAAAGAATTAATTTATATTATGATAGAAAGAATGGAATGTCTTTTACTTCTTTAAAATCAAAATATGGTATCAATAAATCTGG
>CACWUS010000028.1 GCA_902764145.1 uncultured Erysipelotrichaceae bacterium
ATATTATTTTATAACACTTCTAGATTAAAATCAAATAGACATTAATTTTTTTTAATGTCTACTTTTTTTATTGTGAACTATTTGGGGTTCACTTCAAATACTATCTACTTTTTTATAAGATATATTATAACTTTTGGTTATATCAAATTAAATATTTATTAATTGACATTATAGAAGATAATCATTATTATATACTTAAGGGGTGAGATTATGAAAGATGTTAACTTAAATTCGCTAAAAATATTTTTAGCAGTAGCAACATCAAATAGCTTTTTAGAAGCATCAAATAAGTTATATATTTCTCAACCAGCTATTTCAAAATCAATAAATAAGTTGGAAGAAGAACTGGGTATAACTTTGTTTTATAGGGCAAATAAGGGTATTACACTTACGTCAAATGGTGAAATACTATTAAAGTATGTTAAAGACTCACAAAAACTTTTATTAGCTTGTGAAAGAATGCTATCAGCAAATAATAATTCTTCTTCTGGAACAATTGTTATTGGTGTTCAATCACATATTGTAAGAAATTATTTGTTAGATAAAGTAGCAAGATTTAGAGAAAAATATCCAAATGTTAATTTTAGATTTAATGATCATTCTACTTTAACATTAATAGAAGCACTAGAAAAACATGAAATTGACTTCGTTATAGATGCAAGTCCAATCTCATCACCATATAATAATTTAAAAATATTACCAATATCAAAATTAAATACATGTTTTATAAAATCTAGAAATAGTAATGTAGATATTAAAAAATTAAGCGATTTAGAAAATAAAAATTTAATTATGCCTATAGAAAGAAGTTCTTTAAGAAAAAATCTTTCTAAAGTATTAGATGAACATAATGTATCTTTAAAACCACAACTTGAATATGCAACTGAAGAATTAATAATTGAATCTGTTAAAAAAGATTTAGGAATAGGATATGTAGTTGAAGGAGAATCAATAATTGTTGAAAAAGAACATGTGGAAAAAATTGATTTAAAAGAAGAATTACCAACTATTGAAATTAATTTAGTATACATAGAAAGCTATATAACTGAGCTTGCTAAGAAATTTATAAATGCTGAATTATTAGAAGAAAGTGAGACTGTATAAAATGTATAACATCGTTGATACATATAAAAGAATATATAAACTGAAAAGTGTAAAATCAAAAATTGTAAATGATAATAGTATTAATTTTATATTTTTTGATAATTTTGGTAACTTCTATTCAGTCAAAAATAAATTAGTAGAATATTCTTCATCACTTTCGCTTTGTTTGGTGAGTATTATTTTGAATATTGAAAAGATTTATAAAGTTAAAATATATAATTTCTTTCCAGTATGTTTTGTAAATAATAATTCAATGTTATTTGCTTGTAAGATTAAATATCCTTCTAATTGTTTAACAAAATATAAAAAAGACAATACTGATATTAATGAATTTAGTGATTTAATTAAAAAACAAATAAAATACTATTCAGATGATTATGATGATGAAAGACTTCTACTTGAAAGATATTCAAATAGATATAGAGTATATCAAAACTTTATTAAAAGATATTTTTTAACAGAAAAAAGAAGAAGAAAAAAAGAATATTTAGATTTACTAAAGACACTTGTTGGAAATGAAGTAAAATCTATTATAGATGTATCTTGTGGAGATAATGCAGATATATTTAAAATATCAAATAATATTGATTTAGTTGTAGGTAATGATATAAATTTATATCATGTTAGAAATAATCAATTTAGATATAAAGATGTATTTTTTACTAATGATAATTTATTAAATTTAAATTATGATAAAGATATATTTGATATATCTTATTGTAAAAACACATTACATCATTTAAATGGAAATAAAGAATTAAATGAAGCTTTAGAAAATTTATATAAAGTTTCTAAAAAAATGATTATTGTTGAGATAGAAGATCCAAAAATAACAGGAGGAATGCCAAGATTTTTAAATAAATATTTATATATTAAATATCTAAAAGATGCAGGTAAAAAGTTTTTAAGTTTTTACAAATTTAAAACTACTATAGATGAAAAATTTAGTGATAAAGCAAATATAAGTTATTTAACTTTTGAAAATATATTAGGAAAATATATGATAGCAATTATTGAAAAGAGGTAAATTTATGAGTAAGAGAATAGAAACTGAAAAGAAATACTTTTGTGCAAATAATGAAGAGTTAATTGAACTAGTTAATGCATTAAAATTCAAATTAATAAGTAGTGGAGTAGAGAATGATGAATACTTCACGGATATTAATAGTGAATATATTAGAAGTAGAACGTGTCTTAGAATAAGAAAAACAAATGATGAAATGCAAGTTACATTCAAGGGAAAATCTAAAGATTTTCATAATGCTTTTTGTAAACTTGAAAGCAATTATAGTGTCAGTAAAGAAAGTTATGATGACTTTATAAATCTATTCTCGAACCTTGGTTATTATACATATACTATAGTAAATAAAACTAGGAGTACTTATCAAATTAAAGATAAAAAGTATTCATATAGCATTATGGTTGATACAATTGAAGATTTGGGCGGATTTGTTGAATTTGAACTAATATGTGAAGATGATAATTATGATGAATATGAACTTAGAAACAAGCTAAATGATTTTATTAATAAATTTAGTGAATTAAATTTAGAAGAGGCAACCCTTCCATATAGAGATTTTGTAGCATTAAAAATGTATAATGAATATAAACCAAAAAAAGAAATAAAAGGTATACATTTAAATATAGATTCATTTTTGAAAAAATATGAAAAAGATTTTTATAATTATTATAAATTAATATTAAAAGGTAAAATTAATCTTCAAGCATTTAGAGAAGATGTATATAATGTAAGTGAAGAAAATAAAAAGAAATTAGATAATTATTTTGATAATTTAAAAATACAAGATAGCAAATTTATAATACTATTTGAACTATTAAAACAAATTAAAGAAAAAGGTTTAGATATAGTGTTAACAACTAACTGTAGTAAATCTTTTATAAATAATTTACTATTAAAAGTATTTAAAAAGAATGTAGTAGATAGAATAATTTATTTAAATAATAATAAAGCAATTTATAATGAACTAAAAAAATATAATATAGATTTAAATAATTATTTTAATATTTCAAAACTAGATCTTAAAAATACAAATTCATTATTATTGGTTATAATTAATAATTTTGATATAACTTCAAAATAATTAATTATAACTTTTTCTTTTACTAAATAAATTTTATATTTTTAAAACCAAAAATTATACTAATTTTTGGTTATTTTTTATATAAAAAAAAGGTATTTTTCTTTTTTAAAAATGAGTGTTAGTATGTAGTTAAGGAGGGAAAGTTATGAAAAAAGAAACATTTTCAAAATACTTTGTAATGATATGCGCAGTATCTATAGCTACATTACTTATATCTAATATTACAGCAGTGAAACTATTTAGTGTTGGGAGTATAGTTTTACCAACTTCAGCACTATTATTTCCAATTACTTATATAGTAGGAGATATTATTGCAGAAGTGTATGGCTATAAGAAAGCAAGATTTGTAATTATATTAGGATTTATATGTAACGCATTTATGGTTTTATTCTTTGCGTTAGCAATTATATTACCAAGTGCTCCTACATGGACAAATCAAGAGGCATTTAAAGTTATACTTGGTACAACACCAAGAATGTTTATAGCATCACTAAGTGCTTTCTTATTAGGTAGTTTATCTAACGCATATATTATGGACGTAATTAAAAAACTTACAAAAGGAAAAAAACTATGGATGAGAACAATAGGATCAACTATAGTTGGTGAAGCACTAGATACAATAGTATTTGTATTAATAGCATTCACAGGAAGTATTCCTACAAATGTAATAATAACAATGATTGTTTGTCAATTTGTATGGAAAGTAAGTTATGAAATAATTGCTACACCACTTACTTATTTAGCAATTAACAAATATAAAAAATTAGAAGGATAGGTGAATATTTATGTTAATAGGATTTGAAGGAATGGATGGTGTTGGTAAAACAACATTAGCAAGTTATGTATCAAATGATTTGAGTATTCCACATGAAACACAAAAAGTAGCTAATATTTTAGGAGTAGATGATAAAACATTTAGAAAATTTGTAAAAGATATTAGAGAGTCAGATATAAAAAAACTAGCATTTATGTTTTATTCATTTAGATGTATGTATGATAAATCAAAAACAAGAGATAAAGATTTAATCGTAGATAGGACTATGATGTCAACATACTTCTTTGAACATAGTAAACTAACAGAAAACGATCTAAATTATGTAATGAGTTTAGATTGTATTCCAGATTTAACTTTTATACTTTATGCTACTCCTGAAACTAGAAAACATAGAATTAGTTTAAGAGAAGATAAAGAAGATTTAAAAAGTGAAGAAGCTTTATTAGATGGATATAATGAAATGCTTGAATTTGCAAAAAAATATAATATTCCATATGTTGGAATAAATACAGAAAAATATACTCTAAGTGAAATAATAGATATATGTGAAAGTACCATTGAAGCATTTAAAAATGCAAGTATAGAAGAAAGAGAACAAATAATTAAAGAATGTAATGAAGCTTATGGATTTGATGAATATTATTGTAGTGGACCAAGGTTGGTAAAATGATGTATGATGTAATAATTATAGGTATGGGACCAAGTTCTATATTCTGTGCTTATGAATTATTAGAACAAAATAGTAAAATGAAAATTTTGCTAATAGAAAAAGGACATAAAATAGAAAATAGAATTTGTCCTATATCAAAAACAGGTAAATGTCAAAAATGTAAGCCAATATGTAGCATTATTGGTGGTTTCTCTGGAGCTGGAGCATTTTCAGATGGTAAATTACTTTCATATCATTTATCTTCATATAATAATAATACAAATGATATATATATTGGTGGTAAAGATGATTCATATATAAAAGAATATTATAGTATTGATGAAATAAAAAATATTATGAAATATACAGATGATATATATTTGAAATTTGGCGCTAGCAAAAATATATCAGGAATAAACAATAGAAAAGAAATAGCTAGAATGCAAATAAAAGCATCTAAAAATGGACTTAGTTTAATAGATGTACCAGTTAGACATTTAGGTACTGAAAAATCACATGAATTATATAAAAAATTAGAAGATTATTTAATTCAAAATATAGATTTAATGTTTGAAACAGAAGTAACAGATTTAATTATAGAAGATAATACTATAAAAGGTGTTAAAACCAAAAGTGGAGATATTAAAGGTAAAAAAGTAGTTCTAGCAGTTGGAGTAGATGGTTCTATTTGGTTAGAAGGATTATGTAAAAAATATAATATCAAAACTAGAAATGGTTATATGGATATTGGTATTCGTTATGAATTAAAAGATGAAGTAATGGAAAAAGTAAATAAATTAATGTATGAAGGAAAGTTTATTGGAAAATTAAAACCATATTTTGATAAAGTTAGAACGTATTGTCAAAATCCAAGCGGTTTTGTAACACCTGAAACATATGATAATGGATGTACACTTGTCAATGGTCATGCTTATAAAGAAAAGAAAAGTAAGAATACCAATTTAGCAATTCTTGTTTCATATAAATTTGATGAACCATTTAATTCTCCAAATGAATATGGATTCAACATTGCTAAAAAAGCAAATCTTTTATCAGGTGGAAATGCCATTGTACAAAGATTTGGAGATTTAATTAATGGCAGAAAGACTACTAAATATGATTTAATAAATAATTCAGTAGAACCAACTATGAAAAGTGCATTCGCAGGAGATTTATCATATGTGCTTGACTATAGAACCGTAGTGAATTTAATCAATTTCATTAAAAGAATGGATAAAATAATACCTGGATTTAAAAATGATGATAATTTAATGTATGGTCCTGAAATAAAATTTTATGGAAATGAATTGGTACTTGATAAAAACTTTCAAACTTCAATAAATAATTTATATTCAATTGGTACTGGAGGAGGTCTTACTATTGGACTTATGATGGCTAGTGCATCAGGTGTAATGATGGCAAGAAAGTTAGTGAGTGAGAATGAAAAATAAAGTAGTTGTATTATTTAGTGGTGGTATTGATAGTACAGTATGTCTTGCACAAGCAGTTAAAATATACGGAAACAAAAATGTAATTGCAGTAAGCTTTGATTATGGACAAAATAATTCAAAAGAATTAATTCAATCAAAAGAAATATGTGATTATTATAAAGTAGAACATGTAGTTATTGATATAAAAAATATATTTGAATTTTCAAATTCATCTCTTATAAAAAAATCTAATAGAGATATTCCACATGAAACTTATGATGTGCAATATAAAAAATTAAAAGAAAATGAAAATGTTTCAACAAATGTTCCATTTAGAAATGGTGTTATGCTTAGTATTTGTGCATCTTTTGCACTTTCTAAAAATGCTAAAGTAATATATTATGGAATACATCATGAAGAGGGGATAGCTCATGAGTTATATCCGGATTGTAGCAGTGAATTTGATTATGCTATGGATATGGCAATATACACAGGTACTGGGAAGAAAGTATCAATAGTAAGTCCATTAGTTGAAATGAGTAAAAAGGAAATAATAGAACTAGGAACAAAATTAAAAATACCATTTAATCTTACTTGGACTTGTTATGAAGATAATGAATATGCATGTGGAAAATGTACAGCATGTATTGATAGAATAAAAGCTTTTAAAGAAAATGATTTAGTTGATCCAATAAAATATGAAGGATGAGTGATAATATGAAAAAGTGTTTAAAAGAAGACAAACTATTAAATGATGGAAATGAAAATATTAAAATTAAATTTGGAGAAAAAGATTTTATAGAAGCCGTTGATTTAATTTCAAAAGATATATTAGAAAAATATGGTAATAAAAAAGATAAAATCGGATTAATAGGTTTAGCAAGAGGAGGCCTACCATTATTAGTAGCAGTATCACATAAAACAAATATAAGAAAAATTAATGTTGTTCAAATCCAAATGACAAATTCAAATGATAGATGGGATTATGGAGATGCCAAATGGGTAAATGGTTATATAGATGATGAAATAGATGAATTTATAGTTTTTGAAGATATGGTAAGTCACGGAAGAAGTGTTAATTTACTTGTTAATGAACTTAAAAAAATGGGTAAAAAAGTATTAGCAATTTATTCATTATTTATGAACGAAGATATGAAAAAATTATCACTAGATGATGAATATATGGATATATTATATGTTAACTTAATATGTCAAAAACAATGGGTATATTTCTTTTGGGAAAAGGGATATGCTGATTAATCTAATTAAGGAGGAATTATGAATGGAAGCTTAATAACTTTTGAAGGAATAAGTGGAATGGGTAAAACTGAATACTTTAATAGATTAAAAACAATTTATAAAGATAGTTCAAATGTAAAATTTAACGGAGAAATTACAGATGGTAATCACAAAGGATATGCACAAACAATATTTGAAATATTAATGTCTACAAATAGTAGATTCTTTGATTTAGGTAATCCAAAAGCAGAAACTTTGTTAATCGCAGCTAAACAAGCATTTGATGAAGAAGCTTACATTATTCCAAAATTAAATCAAGGAAATATTGTAATTAGTGATAGAGGTTATGATACAATATGTATAGTTGAAGGAATTATGATGGCTAAAAAATATGGAGATACAGCCATTAAATATTGTAATGAAATATATAATTTCTTATATAATTATAATATTCTTCCAAATAGAACAATATTGCTTACTGGAGATGTTGAATCATCAATAGAAAGAGCTGAAGGAAGAGATAAAAATAAATATACATGTGAAGAAAGAAGAATTTTATTAGAGTGTGCAGAATTATACAATTATTATTCAAATATTTATACAAATAGATTTGAAGTAATAAATCGTGATAGAGAAGATGAAGAAGTATTATACGACATAGATAGTGTCGTTAAATTAGAATTAAAGAAGGAAGGTAATAGAATATGAAAATAACATTAGTAACAGGAAATTGGGCAAAAATAGCTCAAGCAAAAGAAGTTTTAGAACCACTAGGAATTAAAGTAGACAATGTAAAAATGGATACAGTTGAAATTCAAGCTAACTCAGTAGAAGAAGTAGCTGCATATTCAGCTAAATGGGCAAGCAACGAACTAAAAGCAAATGTTGTAAAAAACGATACAGGTATTTCTATTGAAGCACTAAAAGGCTTTCCAAGTGCTTATACTCACTATGTTAGTGATACTATTGATGTAGATGGAATATTAAAATTAATGAAGGGTGAAGAAAATAGAAAAGCAGAATTTCATCAAGCATTAGCATTTTGTGAATATGGTAAAGAACCAGTAGTATTTAGTTCAATTACAAAAGGAACTATTTCAAAAAGAAAAAGTGGAAAACATGGATGGAGTTGGGATTTTATATTTATTCCAGAAGGACAAACAAAAACATTTGCAAACTTCCCAGATTCAAAAAGGTTTAAACTTTGGAATGATACTGGATATAAACAATTAACAGACTATTTAAAAGAAAATAAATTAATATAAGAAAAGCATTCAAATGCTTTTTTTAATTGAAAAAAATTTTATATTATTTTATAATAAATATGAAAGTAGAGTGAGTGTAATGAAAAAACAAGGAATATTTTTTTTATTGTTATTATTAGTTTTTCCAATATTTATTTTTGCAGAAACAGATAAGGTAGAGTTTTTTAATAAAAAGATAGAAAACATATCTGATACTAATGCACCTCAATATGATTATTTTTATAAAAAAGATGAAGAAGGTAATAATATAAGCAATGCTAAATTCATATTAAGAGATAAAGAAGGAAAAATAAAATATGATGTATTATATGATGAAGATCATAAAGCATATGGATATGTAAAATCATTTGAATATGATAATCAAAAATTATTAAGTGTATTACCATCAAATGTAAAAGATATTGTTTCAAATTTTAAAAAAGAAGAAGATTTTCTTCCATATATAAAAACTTTTGATTACCAGAGTACAATATCTAATTTTGAAAATATTAAAGTAGAGTGTATTGAAAAATTAGATGATGTTGTTAATTTCACAACTTCTGTAACAGAATCTAAAAACTATAGTAGTTGTCAAGTACGTGTACCAACAGTATTGTTTTTAGAAGAAGTAGTAACTCCAAAAGGTTATGAAAAAGAAACTGCTGTTCTTCCAGCAATAGTTTATTTTATATATGATTTTGATCAAGAAACTAAGGAAGTTGAAAATATTTTTTCTGGTATAGAAACTTATATTGATGGTGTAGTATTTGAAAGATTATATAAATATGATAATACATTAGACTATGATAATATTGAAAGTGTATATAATGCATTTATTAACTATGATGATAGTATGCAGTATAAAAAAACTAGGTGCGAAGAAGTAAAAATGTCAAATACAATAGGTAATAATACTTTCTATAATATAAAAAAACTTGCTTCTGATGAATTAGAATTAGTTAAACTAGCGTGTACTCCAATCATAGTAGATAAAAAAGGAAAAAGTAATATATCAATAAATAGTTATGTAAATAGTAAAGAAGAAATAAATATAACAGAAAGTAGTAATGTAGAAATAAAAGTATTCTTAAAGAATAGTGGAAAAGCTCCATCATATGAAAATAAAGTAGTATCTAATGTACCAGAAGGTGTAGAGTATGT
>CACWUS010000029.1 GCA_902764145.1 uncultured Erysipelotrichaceae bacterium
AGAAAACAGCAAGTACTAATAGAGCAATAATACTTAGTCCCTTACTAAACTTCCTAATTTTCTTCTTTTCACTTACTCTTCTACTCATTTTTATCACCTTTATTCATTTTATCATAAAAAGTAAATAATATTAATTCTTTTTTAGATATTGTTTTAATTTTACAATTATAAATGTTAAAAATACTGAGAATAAACATTTTAGGCTTATTACAACAAACTTATATACAGATAAATTTGTAATATTTAAATTGTATGCAAAAATACTTATTTCAATATAATGTGCCATTAAAATGTATAATGAATTAGAACCACACCAAGCTAAAAATTTAGAAATATTATTTGATTTCTTCTCAATAAAACTAGAAAGTTTTAATATTACTAATGATCCGCAAATAGCAGTTATATAGCTCCATAATCCATTTGGATAACTTCTTACAGCAATTTCTATGCAGTTATATCTTATGCCAATTATCCAAATAAATATTAATGCAATTATTAGTGTGTTATTTGTTAATATACTATTTAATAAATTATATTTTTTTATTAAATATCCAAAATAATAGAAAACCATGCAAGCAAATGAAACATCAACACTCCAAGGTAACCAATATCCACTAATGCCTATAATGTAACCAATGTAAGATACAATTAAAACAAAGCCAAAACACATTAATTCATTATCTTTAGATATTTTTCTAATTAACATAAATATGATTTTAACTAGTACAATCATATAAATAAACCATAAAACACTTACACCTTCAAAGCCATATGTAATTTTTGATTGATGTGACCAACAAACTACAATTGTTTTCAAAGAATCAACTATCGATTTTGAGAAACCAACTAATGGAATATTTCTAATATTAATAAGTAAAAGCATTATAATCGTAGCTGGTATAATCAAATGTACTAGTGAATTCTTTATTTCTTCTTTTAATGATCTTTCTTTATAAAAATATCCACTTATTATTATGAATAATGGCATATGAAAAGAGAAAATGATACTTCTCTTAATACCAGTTTCTAAAACATGACCAGCTATCATTAATAGTATAGCAATACCTCTTGCTATATCAACAAACATTATTCTATTGTTTTTCTTTTTCATATTTTTAAACCCCAATTCCATTTTTATATCCAACTCTATACACAAAATAATATGTTCCATAGAATAAAATTCCTGCTAAACCACCTGCAGTATCTATTAATACATCTTTAAAATCACTTGTTCTACCATCAACAAATGATTGATGATATTCATCAAAAGATGCTAAAGCAAATATTAATAATATTGATATTAAAAATGATAACCAATACTTATTATTATGAAACATATAATTTATAAAAAATATAATCATAAATGCAAGTACAAAATATACACTAGCATGCATAACTTTTCTAAGTGGTCTATTTAATAAATTAGTAGCTTTTACAAGTTTATTTTCATCTGGATGTGAATCAGTAATTCCATATTTATTAGTTACTTCTAATGTATCTTCTATAAATATTCCAATAATACTTACACTCTTACCATTAGAATTACTTGTATTCATAGAACTTAGTTTATATATTCCAAGTATCCATAATATAACTAAGACAAATACTATCACACACACAACAATTCTCTTTTTATCCATTTCTCCTCCTATTTTATTTTAATAGACTTAGATTTATTGAAAAAGTTAACGTATGTATTTCCATCATTTACACTAATTTCAGTTCCATCATCATATTTATAAATAGTTTTTTCAGTTTTAGATTTTTTAGACCATGTTATCTTTTTAGCATAACCATTAGTAATATAATAACCATTTCCACTACCAGTAACAGTCATATCTAAATAATTAGTGCCAGCAGCATCTTTATAATCTTTAACTTTTCCAATTTTAACAAAAGCAATAATAATATTTTTTGTATCAAATACATTACCACTTATATAATCATCATGCTTTTTACCATTATAATATCTTTCATATCGTTTAGTTTCATTATTATAAGTATATTTTAATTTATAACTATTAGAATAATTTAATTCTATAGTTTTTGCTTTTTTAGAATCCTTAATACTAGATAAATCAATATTTTCAGTTGAATAATTAAGTGGTGGTAAAGTATCTGTTTTAGATCTAATCTTTTTACTTTCAACATATTTCTTTAATTTAGATAAACTAGTATATCCAGTATGTTCAGTGGCCAAATTATATGGATTTTTTCTAAAAAATGGTCCACTATTTGATAACTCATCAATATTGTTAATTCTAAGACTTGATATTGTATCATATCCTGGATGATTAGCTCCCCAATGAACTAAAATAGCATCATGCTCAATAGCATAATAAGGATGATATTGTCTAACACTTCTAACCGTTCCGATTTGAGATGTATTTTTATCTTTAAATAATGCTAAACTTCTTGAATATCCACCTTCAATAGGAAACTCATATATCATATATGCATCATTAAGTCCTGTTTGAGCTTTCATAGCTGCTGGATAATTATTAATTATAATAGCAAAAGGTCTACTTTTTGATGTAGTATCAATTATATTATACTTTGATACTTCTTTAACTTCTTCAACCTTATCTACTTCATTAGGTTTATTAGTTTCATTTTCCTTAACATTCTTTTTTAATACTGTTGTAACAACTAATATTACAACAATTACAACAAGTCCTAAAATAACACCAAGTAATTGATTTTTCATATTTTTCATATTTTTCATAAGAACCTCCTACAATTTTATTTCTAATGCTCTTTTAATTACATCATCCATGTCATAATATTTATATTCTGCAAGTCTTCCACCAAATATAACGTTCTTTTCTTTTTCTGATAATTTTCTATATTCTTCTGCAAGCTTATTATTTTTATCATCATTTATTACATAATATGCTTCTTTTGATGGGTCCCAATCATCTGGATATTCAAAAGTTACTATAGTTTTATTATTTCCAGTCATAAATTCAAAATGTTTATGTTCAATAACTCTAGTATAATCAACTTCTCTTCCTGTATAATTTATAACAGCATTTCCTTGATAATTATCAGTGTTCATTACTTTGGTATCAAATCTTAAGCTTCTATACTCAAGACGACCTAATTTATAATCAAAGTATTCATCAATCATACCAGTATAAACTATTTTCTTTGCCATTTTTATATACTCTTCTTTTTTATCAAAGAAATTAGTATTTAATCTTACTTCTACACCATCTAACATCTTTTCTACTAATAAAGTATATCCACCAATTGGTATTCCTTGATATCTATCATTAAAATAATTATTATCATAAGTAAGTCTTACTGGAAGTCTTTTAATAATAAATGAAGGTAATTCTTTACAATCTCTATTCCATTGCTTTTCAGTATATCCTTTTACTAATTTTTCATATATAGTCCTACCAATTAAAGAAATTGCTTGTTCTTCTAAATTAGATGGTTCTTTACCTTCCATTTCTTTTCTTTCTTCATTTATATGTCTAAGTGCATCTTCTGGAGTTATAACATCAGACCATATTTTAGAAAAAGTATTCATATTAAATGGCATATTATATATTTCATTTTTATATCTTGCAACTGGACTATTTGTATATCTATTAAATTCAACAAATGAATTTACATAATCCCACACATCTTTGTAGTCAGTATGAAATATATGAGCACCATATTTATGTACATTTATACCTTCTATATTTTCAGTATAAACATTCCCTCCAACATGACTTCTTTTTTCTAAAACTAATACCTTTTTACCCTTCTTTTTTAGCCTATTTGCAATAGTTGCTCCAAATAAACCAGATCCTACAATAAGATAATCATACATTTCTTACACACACTCCTTTAAATTAATGCAATAACAAAATTACTTTTTCACATAATATTTCTATTTTATTTTTAATATTTTCTTTATAAAATTCTTATAATAAATCATACTATTATCTTTTCTATAAATGATTACTATAAATAATATTGGAATTAATACTGATATTAATGCTTTTAATAATAATGCAATGATAGGACTAACACTTATAAAAGTACATATATAATATGAGAACGTAGTTGATAAGATTAAAACTATTAAATAATTAAAATACTTAATAAAATAATTTTTTAAAGTTATTGTCAACGATTTCTTTGATACAATTAAAGGCTCTAACCAAAAATTAGTGCATAATGAACTAATAATAGTTCCCATAAAAACTCCTGAAACTCCAAATTTCTTAACAAATAATATTGAAACGAAAATATTAATAATAGCTTCAACTACTGGGGAAAACCTGTCTTTATGGTAATTACCAGTTGCTTCTCTAAAGGACATCATACTTCTTCTCATACCAAATACATAAAAATTGATTACTAATATTATAACAGTAAAATTACTTAATAAGTATTTCTCACCTAACCATAGTCTTATAAATGGATTAAATAAATTTAATAGGCAACAACAACATATGTTATAAATAATAAAATTAGCAAAAAATATTTTTTCAAAAATATCAGTCATTTTTGATTTATCATTCGTTGTATTTAAGTTTCCAATACTGGCAACTAGTGAACTAAACAATTGAGTTATTATTGAGTTAAGCGATGATATGATTAAATAATAATTTGAATATAAACCATTTATAAAAAGGCCTAAATATTTAGAAATAATAATATTATCACTTGAATTTAAAACAATACCTCCAAACTTATGGAAAAACATTGATTTAACATTATACTTAATTTCATTTTTTTCTTTTTCACTAATTTTATTTATCTTTTTATCTTTTAAATACGGATACAATTTATTAGCTTTAATTGAAACTAAAATATTATAAAATAATGTAGATATGATTTGAATTACTAAAAATAAAATATAATTATGAGTTAAATATAAAATTATTATTTGCAATATGTTTTGAATTAAAAATGTTAAATATTTATAAAATGTATCTATATATTTTTGTTGATCACTAACTACTAATAATCTTTTATATGAATAAAAATACGAAACGGCAGAATTAAATACAAATAATAAATATATAACATCTAGATTCTTGATATCTGGTATTTCTTGCATAAAGAAAGGATATACTTTTAAAGTCAATAAACCTAAAATAATTATAGAAATACCTATTAAATTATATATTTTTCTATAATATGACAATAATGTTTTTATACTATTTTTATTATTTTCACTAATTGGTTTATATAATTGATATGACATTGCAGTTGTAAAACCCATTTCAGTTAATGACAAAATAGTCAAAATATTTGTAAATAGATTACTAAGTCCTAAATATTCAGCAGATAATATTTTAATAAATATTATTCTTGAAACAAATATTGTAACTATATTTATTAATTGACCAATTAATGAATACTTTATATTTTTAATTGAATATTTTGTTCTACTTTTCATATTTTAATTTCCTCTTTTTAACTGTTTTTAAGAATATAAACAAAACAAATAAAACTAAAAATTTAAATACTGCATTAATGTGTACAAAGTTAGCAAAAAATAATTCATCTCTTATTTGATCAATACACATATAATAATACATTGAGAAAAATACTAAAATATAATTACTCTTCTTTGCAAGATAATAAATAAATTCAAAAGTAAATCCAAATAATATTTGGCATATAACAACTCCAGCAAATCCAAAATCATGATAATATCTCTTAGCAGAAGTAAATATATTACTACTTAAAGTATTTCCTTTTTTATCTGTATAATTAATCCACTCTTTAGATATTGGTTGAATCTCATCTGTAATTTTAAATTTATATAACACAGTTTGTATTCCTCTTAAAGTTTCTTCACCAAAATACTTAGGTTCTTCATGTTCAACACTTAAATATTTATCAAGTGATGGAACAGAAGCACCAAAGTAAAATGATATATAACTTATTAAATCTGAATTAGTGCTTCTACCACTTAATGGTAATAAAATATAAAAACCACATATCAAAGCTACAAAAATTAAAATTAATTGCTTAAAATATTTCTTAATTATATTTATAGAATAGTCTCCTTTAAATTTTAAAAAAATAAACAAAAATATAAATGCTATTATATAAATGAATATTTGCATTCTACCACCTGTAAGTAGTGAGAGTAAAATACATAAAAATATAATAAATAAATATAAAAGAGTTTTGTAATTTTTTACATCTTTATCTATTATTTTCTTAGTTAATAAAAATATATTAAAAAAGCAAAAAACCTCACAAATTTTTCTCATTTGCGATACTACTATATTTATATTTTGACCATTTTTTACAAATTCAGTTGTATATAAAATAGATAAATCTCTAAATTTGTTCACCATATTTCCAAAACCAATACCATCATATCCAGCAATTAAGGCAATACGTTTTACTTCATTATATAAAAGTATAAAAGTAATTGTAATAAATAATATTTGTAATATAATATACTTTAAGTCTAAATCATATTTTTGATTATTATTAATAATTAAGAATTTATCTACATTAAATCTTTTTAATTTTTTATTTTTTTTAATACTATTTAAACTAATATCTTTCTTCTTTAGTAATCTATTCAATAATAATTTTCCAAGCGAAAAAGAAAAAACTGATATTATTATAATGACTATTGTTTTAAATTTTATAGTTCTAACATCATTCCAAGAAGTGGTTCCAATAAAAGAACATAAAACACAAATAATCATTGACAAAGTATATATTGATACTGGGGATAATAAATCATTTTCTTTTTTATATACAAAATATAAAAAAATTAACAAAATAAATATTGTTATTGCATAAGTCACTATTTATTTCCTCCCTTTTTATATTTTTTTAATTTATTATAAACCCCATAATATGGTAGACTAATCTTAAAAAGTCTTTTCATAAATCCTATTTTCCATTCACTTAAGAAAATATCTTTTTTTAATTTTAAAGGATTTATTACATATTTAATTAATTTATCTGGCTTAGCTAAATATCCATCAATCATATTGTCAAAATTTAAATTACCAAATATTATGCTTTCTTCATAAGTAGGATTTATTCCAATTCTCATAAAATTATTCAATATTTTATTTGTATCATCCAAACTTACATTATATTTAGAAAAATCTTTAATAAACTTAATTGCACTAGTTTGAATATCTTTTAAAATTGAATTATCATAGTTATCAGGTTTTCCCAATACATATGGCTCATCACTATTACTTTTATATTTTAAAGTTGAACCATCTTGAGATGCAAACATTATTTCAAATAAAGATCTAAAAGAATAGATTTTATCTTCTATTACACCATCATCATTTCTATTAAAAATAAATGTACTTGAATGATTGTCTAATTCTTTAAATGAATTTTTTTCAAGCCCAAAATATATACCATAGGTATCATATTTTAATATTTTATTCATAGAATATTGAGTTGTACCCTTCCATCCTAAGTCTACAATTGCACTATTTTTATCAAATCCAATTATATTTAAATAATTTATAAAATTGTCATACTGTTCTTTAATTTCTTTATTTGTAATAATTTCCTTTTTAACAATTTCATTATAAAATTTAATAAATCTTTTATTATTTTTTAAAGAATAGCAATTATACTCTTCACCTGCAAATCCATACTTTTCAATTGTTTTATCATCTATTGATAAATTAAAATTACCTAGTATAGATTTCATATTCATCTTTTTATCAGGTATCATTAAAAAGAATGAATCAAAATCATTATTCATATAAAAATATGGTAACCTTAAACTTTTCCTTGACACATAAAAATATTTATTATAAACTGCTTCATCTTTATAAATATAATTATAAGCTTCATGAATAAATTTCATATCTCTTGAACAAAAAAACAGTTTATTAATATTTTTTTCATTTGACACTTTATGTAAATGGTTGCAAAACGAATAACAAATTGGCCCCAGTAGTTCATATCCAATTCTTTCATATTGATTCATATTATAAACTTTATTATTAATGAAACTATATAAAATATTATTATTTAAATTATCATCCATTACTGATATATATGATGTGTTTTTTACATTTCTATTAATTTTATATGATATTATTCTAGACAATGTAGGAGAAAAAAAATCAGCACGTTTACTATCTCCTATGTGCAACATTTTGCTTGGCTTTATGTTTTCATTTTTTAAAACTATTTTATATAAATTACCAGAATATTTTGTTGCCCTATATTTAGAAGAAAGATATAGTTTTCCAGTTTTATAGCCATTTTTTTCTAATATTTTTGATATTATTTTTTCATCTAAATACATATCAGAAACAAACAATACTCTCTTATTATTTTTTATACAATAATCATATATCTCTTTGAATCTTAAATTTGCAACGCAATAATCTAACTCACAATTGATTTCAATGCTCATCATTTCTTTTTTATCTAAATTCTCACATACAATATTATTATATATTTCTTCAAGTGTTATTTCTTCATAATTTGAATTACTTCTACATTTCATCTCAGCATTTACTCTAATATTTTTAAAGTCAGAAATTTTTTTATTTTTTTTAGAGTTATACTTTACTTCACATATTTTAAAAATATCCGCTGGTTTTAAACAATTTCTTTTAATTAGTGTATCAAATATATCAAATGAAATTACATCATGTTTATCAATTAATTTTTTTAATATATTGTCAGAAACTTTTTTCATACTTCTTACCTAAAAACTTAGCCTTAAGAAAACTAGTTCCTTTCTTCCACCAATTAATATTTTCCATATCCATGAATTTTACTTCAGTATATTTTAAATTATTTGTATTAATATATACATCTAATAATAACTCAGATACTCTTCCATAAAATCTAGAATGAAATTGATCATATTCTTTATCTTTCATTCTTTTTTCTAATTCAAACAATATGTCAAATAACCATTTTGAATAGTCATCTAATATTTCTTTTTTCATAATAAACATATTAAACATATGGGCACTTGTACGCTTATGTAATTTATCAAATTCATTTAAATATTCTGGACACTTTTCTTCAATGATATTTCTTGTTTCATCAAGTGGTTCAATATACATTGTATGTTTATAATGATCATATAAGTTTTCTATATAATATTTTCTCTTATTTGGTAAAATAATATCATTATCTTTTAATAACTCTTTCACTTGCTTTAAAGTTAAAACATTTTTAAACTTTTCTTCTGCAGTTTTACCAGGATTTTTAGAAATAGTTAAATGTCTTCTATAATGAACAAGTCCGATATAATCAGACTTTAAATTTTTCCACGCCCAATATAGGCCAGTTAATTCACAAAAAAATGGATTTTTCTTAGATATATTTTTTCCTTCGTTATCTTTTTGATAACCAAGAGAATCCTTACCTTCAGCTCCTACATGAACTGGAAGATAAAGTTTATCAGTAGGCATCTGATATTTCTTATGAGTTGCTATTATTACTGTAATTTTATCCATAAAACACCTACTTTGCTCCATCTCTATTCAATACAACTTTTATTGTTTTAAATATAATTTTAATATCTAATTTAAATCCGCAATTTTTTACATAATAATATTCTAATTGAAGTCTTTTTCTATAACTAGTAGCACTTCTTCCATTAACAGCCCACCATCCAGTAATTCCAGGTTTAACACTTTCATA
>CACWUS010000030.1 GCA_902764145.1 uncultured Erysipelotrichaceae bacterium
AGTCAATATACATCAAGCTTAGGAACAAGATATCCAACATTAACAGGAAATGGATATAGAAAAGGACAATGGATAGTAAAAGATAAATCAGGAAACACACTAACAATCACAATAGTAGTGAAGATAGATACAGTAAAACCAACGTGTACATTTAGTGTAGCCACAAGTGGAATCACATTGAATAGAAGTGATAATGTACAAGTAAATAGTTATGGACTAAATACATCAACAACAGCAGAATATAATAGTACATCAACAAAAGCATTAGCGACAGGAACATATTATGGACATGTTAAAGATAATGCAGGTAATACTGGAAGTTGCCAAGTATCTATAGGTGGAACAAAAATAGATCATTATGTTAAGAAAACAAAAACATGTGCATATACAAATACAACAGCAAGCGGATCGTATTCAGTAGGTCATGCTTGTACAACAAGCACATGTGGAAATAATGGATGTTCATGTACTGTTTCTGGGGCAAGCGGATCGTATTCGGTGAGTCATGCTTGTACAACAAGTACATGTGGAAATAATGGTTGTTCATGTAAAACAACAGCAAGTGGGGTTTATAAAGTTGATCATGCATGTACTACTGCACAATGTAATATGAGACCATGTTCATGTAGTACTGTTAATACAGGTTCATGTACATGTAAACATAAGTATCCTTTTAGTCCTGCAGATTATTTTAGTGGAACTTGTAGTAATGGTTCATGTATTTGCAGTCAAGGATCTGTTTCTTCAAGTAGTTGTGGAACCAAAAAAGTAGCAAGTGGAACATATTCTACTACTCATGCCTGTACAACAAGCACATGTAGTAAATCAGGTTGTTCATGTCCTAAATCAGCTAGTGGAACATATTATACAAGTGCGACATGTACAACAAGCACATGTGGAAAATCAGGATGTTCATGTACATACAAAGCAAGCGGAACATATTATACAAGTGCGACATGTACAACAAGCACATGTGGAAAATCAGGATGTTCATGTACAGACCATTATGCATTTGGAACAGAAACAACAAATAATAATGCAAGTTCATGTAGTCAAAGTACATTTACGTGTAATGCATCAAATAATGGAAAAGTAAATACAACTTGTACCAATGTTTATGTATGTTCAAATAGTGGATATAGTAAATTAAATGATAGTTGGTGTTATAAAAATTAAGGTTGAGCACTAATAATAGTGCTCTTTTTTGTGTTTAAATTGACAAAACAATCATAAATTATTATATTATTAATAAGAGGTAATATTATGAGAAGATTGTATATTGATTTTGATGGAGTTGTTATGGATACAATACCTGCTTTATATTCAATGCTTGAAAAAGAAGGTGTTGATTTAAATGATGAAGATCAAAAAAGAAAGGCATTTGCGTCTTATGATTTTGGGTTAATAATTAAGGATAAGAATATTCTAAATGATTCTGTAAATTGTATTAATAAATTACTTGAAAGCAAGAGATTTGAAATAAGTTTTTTATCGCATGTTAATTCACTTGAAGAAGCAGTTGTTAAAATAAGATATTTACGTAGACATTTTAAAGATGACATTACTATAATAATTGTGCCTAAATGGGTATCTAAAACTAAAATGGTACATAGTGAAGGTGCTATTCTTGTTGATGATTTTTCTGGTAATTTAAGAGAATGGAAAGAAGCAGGTGGAATAGCTGTTAGATTTTCTAAAGATCTTGAAGCTAAAGGTTATAAAGTTTTAAATAGACTTGATGCACTTCTTGATATGTTTGATGAAAATGGAGATGAAATATGTTAAAAGTATTATGTATAGTTAATGGTAGTCTTGAAGAAAATTGTTATATTATACATAATAATAAAAATGCATTAATTATTGATCCTGGTAGTGAAGGTGAGAAGATAGTTTCTAAAATTAATGAACTTCAATTAAGAGTAGTTGGTATTTTAATAACTCATCATCATTTTGATCATATTGGTGCTTTAGAATATATTAAATCTAAATATAAAAATGCTATATATGTAGATTATAAAAATAAAAATAGTGTTCCTGGTTTTGAATTTAAGATAATAGAGAATTTTGGCCATACTATGGATAGTGTTTCTTATTATTTTGAAAAAGAAAAAATTATGTTTACTGGAGACTTTGTATTTAAAGAGACTATTGGTAATTATGATTACTATAATGAAGAAGTTATGTATGAAAGTCTTAAAAGATTTATTCTTATGGATAAAGATATAGTAATATATCCAGGACATGGTGATAAAAGTAGTATTGGTTATGAAATAAAACATAATCCATTTTTAAGAGGTATTTAATGTTAGCAAGTGTTGTTATAGAATATTCTGTTAAATCATTAAATAAAGTCTTTGATTATATTATTCCTAACGATTTAATTGATAAAATTAAAGTTGGTCATAAAGTTATTGTTCCTTTTGCTTCTAAAGAAGTAGAAGGTTTTGTTTTAAAAATACATAATACATACGACAACACTTTAGAATATAGAAGTATTTCTAGAATAGTAGATATAGACTTTTATTTAAATAATGAATTACTTACTCTAGGTAAATATATGAGTAATGTTTTATTATGTAATTTAATTAGTTGTTATCAAGTAATGTTACCTAAAGCTTTAAAAGCTTCTATTAAAACAAATATTAATAAAAAATATGAAAGTAAAGTATATCTTAATAATAATATTAATATTGAAGAATATATAACTAATCATAAAAGAGCATATAAGGAAATTGAAATAATTAATATGCTAACTTCAGGAGAAGTGTTGAAAAGCACTATTAAATCTCCTTCATTAAAATCTTTGATTGATAAGGGAATTGTTATTGAGGAAAAATATGAAATTAATAGAGAAGTTAGTTATGAGAAAGAAGAAATTAAAAATATTAATTTAACTCTTGATCAAAAAAATGCAGTTAATGAAATAGAAGATAGTAATGATAGAAAATATTTAATATATGGAGTTACTGGAAGTGGGAAAACTGAAGTATATATTGAACTTATAAAAAATAATATAAAAAAAGGAAAAACCGCGATTGTATTAGTTCCTGAAATTTCATTAACACCTCAAATTGTTTCTAGATTTAAAAGTGCTTTTGGAAATAGTGTAGCAGTATTTCATAGTTCACTTTCTGAAGGTGAAAAGTATGATGAATATAGAAAAATAATGAAGGGTGAAGTTTCAATAGTAGTTGGAGCTAGGAGTGCTATTTTTTCTCCACTTAAAAACATAGGATTAATAATAATAGATGAGTGCCAAAGCTCTACATATAAACAAGAAAATACTCCTAAATATGATGCATTAGAAATAGCATATAAAAGAGGGGAAGCTAATAATGCTAAGGTTATTCTTGGAAGTGCTACTCCTAGACTAGAAGAATATGCTAGAGGTAAAAAAGGTGTTATTCATTTAATAAATTTAAAAAATAGAATTAGTGGATTATTTCCAAATATAGAAATAGTTGATATGGAAAGTGAAGCTAAAAAGCATAACTATATTATTAGTGAAAAACTTGATATAGAGATAAATAAAGCATTAAGTAAGAATGAACAAGTTATTTTATTATTAAATAGAAGAGGATTTTCTACATTTTTATCATGTACTAATTGTGGGTACGTGTATAAATGCCCTAATTGTGATATTTCATTAATATATCACAAGAGTAGTAATTCTTATAGTTGTCATTACTGTGGATATAAGTGTATTAAAAGTGATATATGTCCAAACTGCCATGAAGAAGGTATAAAAGACTTAGGACTTGGAACAGAAAAACTAGAAAGTATTATTGAAAAAAAATATAATACAAAAGTTCTTAGAATGGATGCTGATACTACTAGTACTAAAAATTCACATCAAAAACTTATTAATGAATTTAGTAGTGGAAAATATAGTATTCTAGTTGGTACTCAAATGATTTCAAAAGGCCTTAATTTTGAAAGAGTAAGTTTGGTTGGAATAATAAATCCAGATGCATCTTTATCTATACCTGATTTTAGAAGTAGTGAAAGAACTTATGAACTTTTAAGTCAAACAGCAGGAAGAGTAGGTAGATTTAATTTACCAGGAAAAGTTATTATACAAACATATAATCCTAATAATTATGTATATAATGCAGTTGTTAAAAATGATTATGATAGTTTCTTTAATTATGAAATGAATATAAGAAAAAAACTATCTTATCCACCATACTATTATATTTGTAATATATTAGTTACTAGTATAGAGTTTAGTACTTGTGCAGAAGGTGCTAAAAAAATCAAAAATTATTTGGATAGTGTACTTGATGATAGTTATATTATTCTTGGACCTAGTGTTTCTAGCATAGTAAAATTAAAAAATAAATATAGATTTAATATTATGATAAAATATAAAAGTGCTGATAATTTATATAAAGCATTAAGAGAAATAGATAGTATTAATATAAAAAATGTTGATGTTGATATTAATATGAATATTTAATATAATTTAGGTGGTGAATTAATATGAAAGATAAAAGAGTAGTATTTATGGGAACTCCTGAGTTTAGCTTAAAAGTTCTTGAATCTTTAATAGAAAATACAAATGTTGTTTTAGTTGTAAGTCAACCCGATTCTTATGTTGGCCGTCATCATGAACTTAAATATACTCCTGTTAAAGAATTGGCATTAAAGCATAATATTGAAGTTTTTCAGCCAGTTAAAATAAGAGAAGATTATGAAAGAATATTAGATGTTAAACCTGATATAATTATTACTTGTGCATATGGTCAAATAATACCAAAAATATTACTTGATACTCCTAAATATAAAGCTATTAATGTTCATGCATCTTTATTACCTAAATTAAGAGGTGGAAGTCCGCTCCATAAATGCTTAATAGATGGATATACTGAAACTGGTATTACAATTATGTATATGGACGCTCAAATGGATAGTGGTGATATTATTAAACAAAGAAGTATTAAAATTACTGATGAAGATAATGTTGGAACTATTCATGATAAATTAAGCGTACTTGGAAGTGAACTATTAATTGAAACATTACCTTCTATATTTAATGGAACTAATGATAGAATTAAACAAGATGAAAGTGAAGTTACATTTGCATATAATATAAAAAGAGAAGAAGAAAAAATTGACTTTAATAAAACAGCAAGAGATGTGTTTAATCAAGTAAGAGGTTTATATCCTTTTCCAGTTGCTTATACAGTAATAAACAATGAGATAGTTAAAATATGTGAATGTAAAATTGGAGAGAAAAATAGTGGTGAAATATCTACAATTAGTAATTTATATAATGATGGTATTGGAGTAATGTGTAAGGATAAAGAAGTAATAATAACTAGATTAAAACCATCTGGAAAAAAAGAGATGAGTGCTAAAGACTATTTAAATGGAAAAAGAAATGAAAAATTATTGGGTGTTAAATTATGTTAAATAAAATATTAAAAAAATATAATATTGAAAATAATACGCTAAAACTAATTGTTTTTGGTGCTATTTTACTTATTTTATTTGTTTTTATAATTCTTATGAGAGGTAAGCATGTTAAAGAAAAAGAAGTATTAATAGAAGTTAAAACAGATGAATTAATAGCTTTAATAGATAAAATAGGAAATAATTATTCTTTAGAAATAGTAGAAGAAATAAATGGTAATAAAAAAGAATTATATTATGATACTGACTCAAATGTAGAATTATATGATGGGTCATTAATTGGTGATGATGGTATCATGGTATATAAGAATAAAAAATATATATTATATAAGAAAGATATTAATGATATTGAAAAAGCTAAGTTACATGATTATAAGGGTGATGATAGTTTTGTTAATGATCCTTATTACAATATTAATTTAATTAAAAATATAATTAATTATTGTGAACTAACTCAAATAAATAAAGTAAAAGTTAATTGTAAAATTAATTTATCTGATTATATTAGTGAATATAATAAAATATATGGTAAAAATATAGAGATAAATTATGACACGAAAGTAAGTTTTGATATTATTTATTATACTGATTCAATTGGAAAAATTAATATAGATTATACTGATATTAACAAAGCTATTAATAATAGTAATGATAAAATATTTTATGGTATTAAATTAGTAAGTGTTGATAAGAATGATTTTAGTACTGTTATTGATTATTTTAAAAAGTCATTATAAATCTAATTATGTCGAAGTTAATGAAAAGATTCTTTAATTAGTTTATTATTTATATGGAGGTGTTATAACGAAAAATATAAATAATAAATTTAAAGAAATTGATAGGTTATTGAAAATATGTATTTTGGAATTTGAGAACAAGCTATAGGCTTGTTCTTTTATTGACTAAATAGTATAATTGTCGTATAATTTTAAATGGAAGAGAGGCTAAAAAAGATGTATGAAGATAAAAGATTTCTAACAGCTAGAGAAATACTTGAAAAGGATTTTAAGATAGATGCTAGAGGTTATAGACCACAAGAAGTAGATCAATTTCTTGATTTAATTATTAAAGATTATGTTGATTTTGAGGCAACTACTAAAAGATTGGTTACAGAAATTAAAGCATTAGAAGCTGATAATGCTAAATTAAAATCAGAAATTAGAAATCTTAAAGAGTCTCTTGATATAGCTGGTTCTAATAAGGGCGTTACTAATGTTGATTTGCTTAAGAGAATCAGTGATTTAGAAAAAGTTGTTTATGGAGAAGAATAATTCTTTAGACAAACGCTGCATATATTATATGTAGAGGAAAGTCCATGCTCACTCATCCTGGAATGGATGAAAGTGTTCGTGCTAAGGGAAAAAATAACCTTAGGTAGCATTGCTAACGGCATCGAAATAGTCAAGACCTGACTAAAGTAGATATAAAAGTGCCATAGAGACGAGACTATTAGGGATAATAGTTGTGGAACGAGGTAAACCCCACGAGTGAGAAACCCAAATTTGGTAGGGGAACTCTTACGAATGAATAATAAAGGAGTAAGGGAAGGAGAAATCCTTAGATAAATGTTTGTCACCTTTTAGGTACAGAACATGGCTTATTAAGAATTATTATTTTTTAATTAGGAGAAATCATGAAAGAGATAGGCAATAGTTTCAAAACTGCTAGAGAAACTATAGGAATATCTAAGTCAGAAGTTATTAAAGATTTAGATATTACAGAAAGTCAACTTGATAACTTAGAAGATGGAAATATTAATGCATT
This sequence comes from uncultured Erysipelotrichaceae bacterium, assembly GCA_902764145.1. Lineage (GTDB taxonomy): Bacteria > Bacillota_I > Bacilli_A > RF39 > UBA660 > CAG-1000. The sequence continues at coordinate 7,180 of CACWUS010000030.1, forward strand.
TAAAGATGTTTTTTTTCTAAAGGATATAGTTAAAAAGTATGCTAAATATTTGAATTTAAATGAAGATGAAATAATGGATAATTTTAATGATTTTATGTTTAGTTATACTTCTAGAATTCCTGTTGAAGAGATATTGGAACAAACAAGAGAAATTAAAATAATGGAACGTCAGAATGATGAAAATAAAATAGTATCGCCATATACTATAAAAAGAAAGAAAAATAGTAATATTAAATATGTATTAATATATACGTTTTCTGTAATTATTTTAATTGTTTTAGTAATATTAATTGTAAAGTATGTTACTGATAAACAAATAGAGAAAAAAGAATTATATAATGTTGTTGAAAGGGTGTATTAAAATGAATGTACCAAATAGAATTACTATATGTAGAATAGTTTTATCTATTTTATTATTAATATTAATGATATTTCCATTAAATAGGATTGGATTTAATTTTCCTGAAATAGTTATTAAGGAAGGATTAATAGTTGATAGTAAATATTTAATATGTGGAATAATATTTTTAATAGCATCAGTTACTGATTTTCTAGATGGATATTTGGCAAGAAAGTATAATTTGGTTACTGATTTAGGAAAAGTAATGGATGCTATTGCTGATAAATTACTTGTTAATGGAGTGTTAATTATTCTTGCTACTGAAGGATATATTAGTGTAATAATACCAGTAGTAATTGTTTCAAGAGATATAATTGTTAATTCAATTAAAATGGTTGCTGGTCAAAAGAGTGGTGCTGTTGGAGCATCAAATACTGGTAAAGTTAAAACAGTATTTATGCTTTGTGGAATTACATTATTAATGTTTTATAACTTACCATTTTCACTAGTTAATATATATCCAGCTAGAGTACTTATAATGATAGCAACAGTTTTATCAGTTATAAGTGGTATAGAATATTATTTAAAAAATAAAAAATATTTAATAAAGTAACACTATTTAGTGTTATTTTTATTTTATTTAAATTTTTATTTTAATAAAATATTTTAAATAAAAAAGTAATTATTTTAATGAGTATTTAACTAAAAAATAATTTTGAATAGTATATAAAAATGATAATTTAATTATTAGCAAACAAAAGTTTGTAAAAAGTTATTGACAAAGAATTTAAAATGATTTAAAATTAAATTATTGAAGGAGAATACGTATGAAAAAAGACAAAGATAAAACTTTAGATCAAGTTCTTGCTGATATTGAAAAACAATTTGGTAAGGGCGCTATTATGAAATTAGGAGAAAAAGGAGTTAAGAATATAGATGTTGTATCAAGTGGGTCATTAGCTCTTGATCAAGCACTTGGTGTTGGAGGTTATCCAAAGGGAAGAATAATTGAAGTTTTTGGACCAGAATCAAGTGGAAAAACTACAATTGCATTACATGCTATTGCCGAAGTACAAAAAGTAGGAGGAAGAGCTGCATTTATTGATGCTGAACATGCACTTGATCCTGTATATGCTAAAAAATTAGGAGTTAATACTGATGAGTTACTATTAAGTCAACCTGACACTGGTGAACAAGCTTTAGAAATAGTTGAAGCATTAGTTAGAAGTGAAGCGATGAGCATTATTGTTGTTGATTCAGTAGCAGCATTAGTTCCTCAAGCAGAAATAGAAGGCGAAATGGGAGATTCTCATGTTGGTCTTCAAGCAAGATTAATGAGTCAAGCTTTAAGAAAATTAAGTGGTGTAATTAATAAAACTAACACAATTTGTATTTTTATTAATCAATTAAGAGAAAAAGTGGGAATTATGTTTGGTAATCCTGAAACTACTCCTGGTGGAAGAGCATTAAAGTTTTATTCAACTATTAGGCTTGATGTAAGACGTAGTGAACAAATAAAAGTAAATGGCGATGTTCTTGGTAACAAAACTATAATTAAAGTTGTTAAAAATAAAGTTGCTCCTCCATTTAAAACAGCAGAAGTAGAAATTATGTATGGTGAAGGAATTTCTAAAGCTGGTGAAGTTATAGATATAGCATCAAATATGGGTATTATTGATAAAAGTGGTGCATGGTTCAGTTATAAAGGCGAAAAGATTGGTCAAGGTAAAGAAAATGTTAAACTTGTGTTTAAAAACAATCCTGAATTATATAAAGAGATTGAAGAGAAAGTTAGACATGATTTATTTAATCCAAATGATAATGAGACTGAAAAAAAGAATAATAAAACTGATGAAGAATAATGATGTGAACCCTATTTAGGAGACATCAAATAAAAAACCAGTATATTAAAAAGAGAAAAAATTATTTTTCTCTTTTTGTGTAAGTTTTTCTCTTTTT
>CACWUS010000031.1 GCA_902764145.1 uncultured Erysipelotrichaceae bacterium
AGAAAAAGAGAAAAACTTACACAAAAAGAGAAAAATAATTTTTTCTCTTTTTAATATACTGGTTTTTTATTTGATGTCTCCTAAATAGGGTTCACATCACTTATTTGTTTGAGTTTTTATCTTATTATTATGTGTTTGAAATATTGTTCTTGAAATTCTGTTAGTGCATCTATTTGATCATTTGTATAATTTTTTTCTTTTGGAACAATTACAAGTTTATCATCATTATCATTTGTTCTATGAATTATTGCTATACATTTTCCAACATATTCACTAACTGGTTCAAATACTCCAAGTAGGTAAGCATCTAATTCTTCATTATCACCACTAATAGTATTTGGAACAAATCCATAATTAACAGGGTATATAAATCCATGTTTAGGATGTTTTGAACCAAAAGGTCTATCAATCTTTATTTTTATAATCTTTTCTAAATACTCTTTATTATCCATACAATCACCTTACAATTATTATAACATATCAATGTTTATAAAAAAATAACAATACAAAAGTAAATAATTTGTACAATTAAATTGTACAAAACAAAAAAATCTATTAAATAATATAAAAGTATGTTAGAATATTAGAGGAGGTTTAATCATGATTAATGTAATTGAATATTTGGAAAAATCAACAAAAAAGAATTCTAAAAAAATAGCTGTTATTGAAGAAGAAAAAAAGTTAAGTTATAAAGAATTAAATGACTATAGTAAAAGCGTTGGTTCATTTATAGCAAATGATAATATTTTTAATGAACCAGTTATTATATTTATGGATAAAGGAATTGACACATTAATATCATTTTTTGGATGTGTTTATGCTGGGTGTTATTATTCACTTATAAATCCTTTGTTTCCACAAAATAGAATTGAACAAATTAGAGATGTTATTAATAGTAAGTTAGTAATTACAAATAGTGAAAACTATGAAAATGCAAAGTTATATTTTAAAGACTCAAAAGTATGCTTAATTAGTGAATTAAAAGAAAATGATATTGATGAATTAAAACTAGATGAAGTAAAAAATAAACATATAGACTATGATCCATTATATGTTAACTTTACAAGTGGGTCTACTGGTACTCCAAAAGGAGTAGTAATATCTCATAGATCAGTAATTGATTTTATTGATAATTTTACTAATCTTTTTAACTTTAAAGCTGAAGATATTATTGCTAATCAAGCGCCATTTGATTTTGATGTATCTGTTAAAGATATTTATTCAAGCATTAAAGTAGGAGCAACACTTGTAATAGTACCAACTAAGTATTTTTCAAATCCATCAGTTTTACTTGATTATTTATGTGATAATAATGTTACTACTATGACATGGGCAGTAAGTGCACTTTGTTTAATAACGACATTTCATGGTCTTGATTATAAAGTTCCAAGCTATGTTAATAAAATATTATTTAGTGGTGAAGTAATGCCAATTAAACATTTAAAAACTTGGATGGAACATTTACCAAATACAATGTTCGTAAATGTATATGGACCTACAGAAATAACTTGTAATTGTACATATCATATTATTGATAGAACTAGAGATTATGAAGATAAAATTCCAATTGGAAAACCATTCCCAAATGAAAGAGTATTTTTACTTGATGAAGATAATAATTTAATTACAAGTGCCAATACTAAAGGTGAAATATGTGTTAGTGGGTCTGCTCTTGCACTAGGATATTACAATAATCATGAACAAACAAATAAAAACTTTATTCAAAATCCTATAATTAATAATTATAATGAGATGATATATAGAACAGGGGATCTTGCTTTTTATAATGAAAGTGGTGAACTTTTATTTAATGGTAGAAAAGATTTTCAAATAAAATATTTAGGTCATAGAATTGAACTTGAAGATATTGATAAATCTGTTATGAAAAATGAAAGTGTAGTTAGATGTTGTACTATTTTTGATGAAGAAAAGTCAAAACTAATATGTTTCTATATAGGAAATATAGATAAAAAAGAATTACATGCATTCTTAAAAGAAATAGTACCAGTTCATATGATACCTGGTAAGTTTATTAAAATAGATGAGTTTCCTATGACTAAAAATGGTAAGATTGATAGAAAAGCTTTAATGAAAATATATAAGGAGGAAAAGTAATGGATATAAAAGAGTTAGTTAAGACATATAAAACACCCTTATATATTTATGATATAAATGAACTTATTAATAGAGTAAATTATATTAAAGAAAAAATTAATCCTGCTAAAATAGTATATGCAGTAAAAGCAAATACATTTATCATAAAAGAAATTGATGAACACGTTGATAAATATGAAATATGTTCTGAAGGTGAGTTTGATATTTGTAATAAGCTTAATATAAATCATAATAAAATGGTAATATCTGGAGTTAACAAAGATGAAGAGTATGTAAAAAAACTTATTTCAAATTATGATATTGGTAGATATACAATCGAATCTATGATGCATTATGAATATCTAAGTAAATATAGTAAAAAGTACAATAAAAAGATAAATGTATTAATAAGGCTTACATCTGGTAATCAATTTGGTGTAAGTGAAGAAGATTTTGAATATATTATTAAAAATTATGATAAAAAGTATATTAATATATGTGGAATAGAATATTTTTCAGGAACACAAAAGCATTCAATTAAAAGAATAGAAAAAGAAATTAATTATATTAATGAATTTGTTAGTAAAATTAAAAATGAGTATGATTTTACTTTAGATGAAGTAGAGTATGGACCAGGTCTACCAGTTATGTATTATCAGGGTGATGAATTTGATGAAGAAGAGTACTTCAAAGAATTAAATGATTTAATTAAAAGTATAAATGCTAAAACTGTACTTATTGAATCAGGAAGAAGTATTGTAGCTAGTTCAGGAAAGTATGTAACAAGTGTTGTTGATTTAAAGAAAAATCAAAATGGTAATTTTGCTATTGTAGATGGTGGAATTAATCATATAGTTTATTATGGATCAACACTTAGTATGAAAACACCTTGTTTTGATTTAATATCAAATGGAAAAGAAAGTGATGTATATAACATATTTGGTTCACTTTGTACAACAAATGATGTATTATTAAAAAATGTAAATATAAATAAATTATCAATTGGAGATATATTTATATTTAATAAAGTAGGTGCTTATTCAAGTACTGAGGGAATATCATTGTTCTTAAGTAGAAATTTACCTAAAATAATTTTATATAAAGATGGTAAATCAAGGCTTATTCGTGATATTATTAAAACAAGTGAAATAAATTTTCCAGATTATAGAGAATAGGAGTGAAGTTTTTATGGAAAAGTTAATTGAAATATTAGAAGATTTACAACCAGAAGTTGACTATGAAACAAATGAAGAATTAATTGATGGAAGATATTTAGATTCTTTAACAATTTTATCTTTAGTTTCAGAAATAGAGGATGAATTTGATGTAGAAATACCTACAGTTGAAATCATTCCAGATAATTTTAATTCAGCAAAAAAAATATGGGCATTAATTGAAAGACTTAAAGAGGAATAATAAGTGTCTTATTTTAAATCAATTTATCTATTTGTAATATTACCAATAATAGCATTAATATATAATTTAATACCTAAAAAAAGACAATGGTTTTTATTACTTGCTAACTTTGTGGTTTTTTACATAATGGGAAAATTTAGACTGATATTTTTAGTATTATCTATAATATCAGTTTATTTTAGTGCTCGATTCATAAAAAAAGCTGAAGATAAAAAAGAAGAATTATTAAAGAAAAAAGATGCAGATAAAAAAGTAATTAATGAGAAAATAAAAAAGAAGAAAAAATTAATACTAGTATTATGTTTATTATTTAATGTAGCATTTTTAGTAGTATTTAAATATTTGAATTTTTTCTCTACTAATATTAATTTATTATTAAATGTATTTAATGTAAATTATCAGTTTAAAATGATTCATTTAATTGCTCCAATGGGTATATCATTTTATACTTTATCAGCTATATCTTATATAGTAGATGTATATAATGGAAAAGTTGAAGCAGAAAAATCATTTATAAAAGTTTCATTATTCTTATCGTTCTTTCCACAAATTATGGAAGGACCTATTGCTAGATTTAAAGATACAGCTGATGATTTATATAGTGGTAAAAAGATAGAACATAATAATTTTATTTTAGGTTATCAAAGAATAATGTATGGTTTTTTTAAGAAGAAACTAATAGTTGATAGAATTAATCCTTTGGTATCTAGTATATTCAATAATTATGCTTCATATAATGGACTTACAATATTTATGGGAGCAATTGCATATACAGTTATGCTTTATATGGAATTTTCTGGAACTATGGATGTTGTAGTTGGTAGTGGTCAAATATTTGGTATTAATATACCTGAAAACTTTAGACAACCATTCTTCTCTAAAAATGTATCAGAATTTTGGACTAGATGGCATATAAGTCTTGGAACTTGGTTTAAGGATTATATATATTATCCAATTTCTTTATCAAAACCATTAAAAAAATTAACTGTTAAACTAAGACATAAATTAGGTAATCATTATGGACCATTAATTAGTGGGTCTATTGCTTTATTTGTTGTATGGTTCTTAAATGGTTTATGGCATGGAGCAGGGTATACGTTCTTATTATTTGGACTTTATCATTTTATTATGATAGCAGGTGGTAATTTTATGGGGCCTGTGTTTGTTAAATTAACTGATAAACTTCATATAAATAGAGAAAACATAGTATATAGAGTACTTCAATCAATTAAGATGAGTTTATTTGTATTTATTGGTGAAATGATATTTAGAGCAGATACAGTTAAAGATGCACTTGGTATGTTTAAAGGAATATTTACAAGATTTAGTTTTAATTTTAGTGAGCTATCAATAATGGGACTTGATATTTATGATTATGTTGTAATAGTATTAAGTGTTATTTTTGTATTTGTAATTAGTTTATTAAAAGAAAAAAATATAGATGTTAATGATAAATTATCTAAAAAGAAATTATGGATTAGATGGATTATATATTATGCATTTATATTAATGATTTGTATATTTGGAGCATATGGACCAGGGTATGAACCACTAGATCCAATATATGCAGATTTCTAGGAGGCAGCATGAAGAATTATTTAAAAATATTAATTTTCTTAATTGGATTAGCTATATTATTTGAAATTGCTGCTTATTTCTTTATTCCAAATAAAAGTAATTTAAGGGAATTTGGTTATTTTAATAAAACTAAATATGAAATATTAAGTGAACCAAATAATACAATTGATGTTGCGTTTTTAGGAGATAGTTTAGTATATAATGGAATATCTCCAATGTATTTATGGAAAAATTATGGGTTTACTTCATATGATTGTGCTGGTCCTGCAGCAACACCAGAAGAAGTTTATAAATATGCTAAAGTATTAGTTCAAAGTCAAAAACCAAAGCTAGTATTTTTAGAAGCAGATGTTATGTATAGAAATTCAAAAAGCTTACATGTATATAGCTTACATGTATATAGATATAAAGCTGCTGATATTAAAAAATATTTTCCATTATTTACATTTCATAATAATTGGAAACAAATTAGTGATGATGAATGGATTAATCCTTATAAAGGATTTAAATATTCTAATAAAGTAAGTGGTCCAAATAAGGATATACATAGAAAGAAAACAAAAAAAGTACAAGAAATAGAATCAAGTAATAGAGAATATTATGAAAAAACAATTAAACTATTAAAAGAAAATGGAATTGAAGTTATCATTATGGAAAACCCTACAGTTAATTGGAATTATAGAAGACATAATGGAACTGAAAAGTTTGCAAAAGATAATGATGTTGAAGTAATTGATATGAATGTAGAAAACTTGGGTATTGATTGGGAAAAAGATACAAAAGATACAGGAATTCATATGAATTATTTAGGTGCAAGAAAAGTATCTAAGTTTTTAGGAGATTATATTGTAAATAAAAATATCGTTCCTGATCATAGAAACGATAAAAGTTATGATAATTGGAATAAAGCTTATGAGTTATATCAAGAAAAATTATTTAATTAATGTAACAATACTAATTGCATAATCACCATCATGTGATATTGATAAAGACATATTATTAATTTGATATGTCTTTTTTATTTGACCATTTAACTTAATAAATGGTGCATTATTATTATCATGAAGTATTTCTATATCTAAAAGAGAATAATCATTTATACCGCATTTAATTGCTTTTAAAAAAGCTTCCTTACCAGCATACATGCCAGCAATAGTATTTGAACTATAGTTAGATTTTTCTATATATTTTATTTCACTTTTATTAAATACCTTATTTAAAAAAGATTTATTATCTTTTAATTTATCAAATCTACTTATTTTTATTAAATCTATTCCATTACTAATCATAAATAATATTTAGTCCTTTCATAAACTAATTATAACATATAATTAATTAGATATTATGTTATAATTAATCTAAGGAGTATATTATGAATGGATTTAGTATATTTATGTTTATATTTGCAGCTTGCATTTTTTTAACAGGAATTTATATGTATAGTGGTCATAAACTTGGAATATTAACTGGGAGACCTAGTTTTGAAAACCTTTCAAAAAATGAATGGAAAAATGTTGGAAAATGGACTATTTTTGTAAGTGTTATTCCATTTATATTAGGAATTATAGGATTAATATTTAAAATATAATAGAAAGGGCATCAAAATATGAATTTGGATTCTAATTTAATTGTAAAAAAGATAACTCTTCAAAGAGATAAAATTGAATCATTTGATAAGTATCCATTTAATATAGAGATTATTAAAAATTTTGAAGAGTTAAATATTGATTCACAGGTTACTTTTTTAGTGGGTGAGAATGGAGTTGGTAAGTCTACTTTTATTGAAGCTCTTGCCGTAAGTCTTGATTTGCCTGCAGAAGGTGGAACGCAAAATTTTAAATATGAAACTAAAAATACCACATCCATATTATCTAACTATTTAAGAATTGGAACATTTAATAAACCAAAGACAAAATTCTTTTTAAGAGCAGAAAGTTTTTATAATTTTTCTTCTGAAATGGAAAGGGTAGCACGTGAAAATGGTTACCCTGAATTATATAACTATTATGGTGGAAATTTGCATGAATGTTCTCATGGTGAATCATTTTTAAAACTTGTTGAAAATAGATTTACTGATCATGGCCTTTATATACTTGATGAACCAGAAGCAGCACTTTCTCCTCAAAGACAGTTATCACTTTTATATTTAATTGATGAACTTGTTAAAGAAGGAAGTCAATTTATAATAGCAACACATTCTCCAATATTAATTAGTTATAGAAATGGAAAAATATTAGATTTAAATAATAATTTTAAGGAAGTTAAATATAAAGATACAGATATTTATTCATTGTATAAAATGTTTTTAGATAATCCAGAAGGTATGCAAAATAGATTGTTTGATTAAATAGTATGCAATTTTTAATTGTAATATAAAATGATATAATATTATTGAGGTAGTAAGTATGAAAATATTTCTTATAGTGTTTTTAATTATAATAATTATATATTTATTAGTGACATTCATTATGTTTTTACTTGTAAGTAAAAAGTTTAATAATGAACTATTACCTATGTCTAAAGGTTTAAATGAAATATTAAAGCCATATCAAAGTATTATTGATAAGGGGAGTAAATGGGTAAGTGATAAAATCATAAACGATGAAACTAGTGATTTATACATAAAATCAAAAGATGGACTTAAATTACATGGTTTATTTATTGAAAATAAAAAATCAAAAGGAATTATACTTGAAGTTCATGGATATAGAAGTACTTGTGAGAGAGATTTATATGCATCATGTCATGAATACTATAAAATGGGATATAGCATTCTTTTAATTGATAATAGAACATCAAATTTAAGTGAAGGCAGTTATATTACATTTGGTATTCGTGAGAGCGAAGATATTATATGTTGGATTAAGTATTTAAATGAAAAATATCCAAAACAAAATATTATATTAGCAGGTATATCTATGGGTGCATCAACTATTCTTATGTCTTTAAAGGATGTTAAAGATGAAAACAATGTTAAGTGTTGCCTAGTAGATTCGGGATATATATCAGCATATGATGAAGTATTATACTGTATAAAACATTATTTTCATATTAATGGAAAAATATTTATTCATATGATTAATATGTGGTGTAAATTAATTGCTAAATATAGTTTAGATGAAAAAAATACTGTTTCATGTATGGAAAAATCAAATATACCTATATTGTTTGTACCAAATAGATTATTACTCGGACATATTTTGTTCGAGTTTTTATTTAGCTAAAAATTCACAAAAAATTAATTTTACAATTATTGAAAGAATTAATTTGAAGATAAAAATAAGTGAAATTATGATATAATAAAATTAGAATTTGTGAAAGGAAATTTATTATGAAAAAGAAAATATTAGGTTTTATATTATTAATTATTTTGTTTATTGGATTAACAAGTTGTGGAAATAAAGTTGAAGAAGGAATTGATGAGGATGTTGAACCTCAAAATGAATATAATGATATAATTGATGATTCTACAAGTGGTGGAAAAACTATTTTAGAAAATGAATATGTAACAATTAAGTTTATTAAGAGGGAAATTAAAAGTTTAGCTGGGATGGAAAACGGAGAGATTGTTTACTATAAATTACCAACAATATTATTAAGCATTAAAAATAATTATGGAGAACCACTACACTTTGAAACAAGAGCAAGTGAGTATGAAAAAAGTAAAATAAATTATGGGTTTGTTATGAGTAATGAAAAAGGATTATTTGATTATACTGGTCTTAATCTTGCAAAAGATGAAACACTAAAAACTAATATTTATTATTCACAAATTAAATATGAACAAAGAGAATATCCATTAAGTACTCTTGATGATAAAAATATTTTTTTAAGGCTATATGAAAAAGATGAATATGGTGGAAATATATTTATAAATGAATATAAACTTAACACTAATAATTTAAAATAATGAAGTGAATCTGAAAATTAAGATATTCCGATTTTGACTTTTTATAAAAATGTGTTATATTAAACTTGAAATTCGGTCATTTTAAAAAGTGATACCTTGTTACAAAGCGTAATCTCTAAAGTACCAAATTGATAATTACTCTGACACCATGTCAGAGTTTTTTTATACCTTGGAACGTAATATAGTAAACTAACTATATTATGTCAAGACTATTTTTAATAAAAAATAAAAATATTTATGCATGACAAAAAGATTCACAATAGTGAATTTTTTTTAA
>CACWUS010000032.1 GCA_902764145.1 uncultured Erysipelotrichaceae bacterium
ATGGGATTTAGATTACTTAGATGCAAATAGTGGATATATGTTTAGTTACAATGTATCAGTTTCAACAGGAAATAAGGAAAGTGTGTATGTAGTAACAAGCAGTGTAAGTAATGAAGAAAACACTGAATCAATAGTATCAAATGGAGCAAGAGTAACAACACCAGGAATGGGAAGTAATGATACAGAAGAAGTAGTAAATCCAAAGACTGGAGTAAGCTATCCAATCATGTTAATGTTAGTATTATTATTAATAAGTGCTCTTACATTAATATTTACAAGTAAAAAGAAAATAGAATTATAAAAAATAGTTTCAAATGAAACTATTTTTTTCTTAGTTCTAAATATTTTATAAATCCAAGTAGTATATTTTTTATATTTTGTTTGATGTTTAAATTTATTATATATTGTTTACTTTCATTAAATAGTGAATTCATAGAATCAATAGCATTTTGGTATGATCCACTTTCTATTAGAATTTCTTGTACTTTTAAAATATTATCTTTATTTGTTTTATTGCCATAATATTTTAATAATTCATTTAAATATTCTTTTTTATTTATTTTGATATATGAATATAATATTGTTTGTTTGAATTCTTCAATATCAGATGATACTGGTTTACCGAGTGTATTATTATCGCTAAATATTCCAAGTATATCATCTTTTATCTGAAATGCTATTCCAAGAGGTTCTAATATTTCTTTAAATTGTTCAATTTCTTTCTTTTTAGCATTTCCTAATATCATACCAAGAATAAATGGACCTACTATTGTATATATAGAAGTTTTTCTTCTATATATTTCAAATATATCTTTTTCATCCAATATATGATTCTTATCATTTTTTTCTACAAAAGGAAGATAAACATCGAGTATTTCACCCTTAATTGTATCTATTACAATATCATTATAATATTTTAATAATTTTGTTAAATTTTTATCATTTTTATATTTATTAATTATGTAATTATTTATATAAAAGAATCCTAAGTCTCCTAAACAAAGAGCAAGTGAAGTAGGAGTAGAATCAATTGAGTAATCTTTAAATTCTTCTTTATATTCTTCATGTATTGTCTTTTTGCCTCTTCTTAAAGGACTATTATCTATAATATCATCATGAATTAAAATAGATGTTTCAAATGTTTCATATGCACTTGATAGGGGTAGTGAATAATCATCATTTTTATATAATTTATATCCTAGATCTATTAGAGTACCTCTTATACATTTGCCACTATTATTTATATTTACTAATTTATTTATTGAATTATTTATGGTTTTATTGTTTGATGACATTGTTTTATTGAATTTTGACATTTCATGTTCAATTTTATTTTTGGTCTTTTTATAATAAATTAAGAATTCTAATAAGTGTGATATTTCAAATATTTGTTCTTTTGATGTTGAAGCTCCACCTGTAAAACCAATTTTATCTGTTTCTTTAAATTTAAATGTATGAATAAAATCATAAAATTCATCTATATTAGAAAAGAAGAAACTTTTACATACTTTGTTACATTCATTAAATAGTTCTTTAGTATTTGAACTATTTTTGCCTCCAATAATTATCATATAGTCCATATTTTTAGCTAGTTCTACACTTGAATTTTGAATCAATTTTTGATGATTACAAATTGTATTATCAACATTATAATGATATTTATTAAAAGCTAAATAGTCTAGTAATTTTTTTGTTTTATCTTCACTTATAGTAGTTTGTGATACTACATAGTAGTAGTCATTTATATTTAATTTTTTATAATCATTTTCATCTTCAATAATAATAGCACTATTATTACACCATCCATTTGTACCAATAACTTCTGGGTGATTCTTTTTACCAACTATAATAATTTTATAACCACTTTCATATTTATCTAAAACTAATTTATGTATTTTTTCAACATTTATACATGTAGCATCATAGTAAGTAATTCCTTTTTTATTTAATTCATCATAAGTACTTTTGCTTTCTCCATGAGCTCTTATAACTAAAATATCTTCTTTATTTATATTATCTAAATTATCAATTGTTTTAATACCATTTTTTTCTAAATTATTTATGACATATTCATTATGTAATAATTCTTTGTAAATATAGATATTTTTGTCTTTGAATTCTTCTTTTAATTTTAAAGCAATATTTATAGCTTTATTAGCACCACTACATGTACCAAATATTTTAGGATAATAAATCATAGTATCTTTCCTTTCAAAGAAATTATATCATATTTTTATTATTTACAAATATTCAATTGTTAAAAGTTATATTTTTTGATAAAATAGTAAAGAAGGAAGTGAATAGTATGGAATTAGATAAAACTACTGTTGTTGATACTGATCTTATATTAAAAGAAGATACTAAAAAAGAATTAATTAGTATTTATAAAGATTTAGATGAAAGAGGATATAATCCATCTAAACAAATTATTGCTTATTTAATTAGTGGGGATCCAGGATATATTTCTAGTTATAAAGAATGTAGAGATAGGCTTGTTAAATATAGTAGAGAAGATATACTAGAAATTATGCTTTCTGAATTTATTAAGAAATGATTTATTTGGGTCTTGATTTAGGAAGTAAAACTTTAGGTTTATCTATAAGTGATAGAACTTCTACTATTGCAAGTTCATTAGAAGTTATTAGATATAATGATATTGAAAATTTGCTTAATAGATTGGATGAAATTGTTATACTTAAAAAAGTAGATGCTTTTGTACTAGGAAATCCTTTAAATTTAGATGGAAGTGTATCTAAGAGAACTGAAGAAACATTAGAATTTAAAAAACTACTTGAAAGTAGATATAAAAATAAAGAAGTTATATTGCAAGATGAAAGATTATCTACTGTTGAAGCAGAAAGAATGTTAATTAGTAATGATACCAGAAGAAAAAATAGAAAAAAGGTTATAGATAAAATAGCTGCGACTATTATTTTGCAAGCATATTTAGATAAGAGGTCAAATGAAAGATAATTATTTAACTATGAAGGATAAAAATGGGAAGAAACGTGAATATAGAATTCTACTTGATATTGAAGACACAACTAAAAAAGTTAATTATGTTATATATACAGATGATAAGAAGAATAAAGATGGAAGTATAAAAGCATATGCTTCTACTTATATTTTAAGTGAAAAAGGTAATATGACAAAATTAAAACCAGTATCTTCAATAGAAGAATTTGATTTCATAGAAAAAATATTAGATTCATTAGAAACAAGCAATTAAAATAATATGTTTTAATTGTTTTTTATGAGAGGTTATTATGAAGAAATTTTTATTGTTTTTATTAATTATAATTATATTAGGATGTACAAGTATATTTTTTGCATATAAGTATTTGATTAGTGCTCCTAGTAACAATAGTGATAATGTTACAATTAATGTTAGTAAAGGAAGTACTTATAGTACAATATCTGGTTTATTAAAAGAAAAGAATTTAATTAGAAATGAACTTGCATATAAAGTTTATTTAAAATTAAATCCAGTTAATGAACAATTAGAATATGGAGATTATATATTAAAGAGTAGTTATAGTGTTGAAGAATTAATTGATACACTTAAAAAAGGAAGTATAAGTCTTGCTAGTACTAAAACAGTTACATTTGTTGAAGGTAAAAACATGCGATATATTATTAAAACTATAACTAATAATTTTAGTATTACAGAAAGTGAAATAATGAACAAATTAAATGATAAAGATTATTTAGACAAGTTAATTAATGATTATTGGTTTTTAACTGATGATATTAAAAACAAAGATATTTATTATTCGCTTGAAGGATATTTATATCCAGATACATATGAATTTTATAGTACCGCTAGTATAGATGATATATTTAGAAAAATGTTAAATAATACTGAAAATAAAATTAGCAATTATAAAGAAGAAGTAGAAAATAGTAAGTATAGTATTCATGAAATGATTACTCTTGCATCAATTATTGAATTAGAAGCAGGAAATGCAAGTGATAGAAAAGGTGTTGCTGGAGTATTTTATAATAGACTTTCATCAGGATGGAGTCTTGGAAGTGATGTAACAACATATTATGCTGAAAAGATTGATAATTGGTCAAGAGATTTAAAAATGAGTGAATTACAAAAATGTAATAAATATAATACTAGAAGCTCATGTATGGCAGGAAAATTACCAGTTAGTCCAATATGCAATCCTGGATTAGAATCAATTGTTGCTGCTTTTGAACCTAAAAATCATAAATACTATTATTTTGTAGCAGACAAATATGGTAAAACATACTTTAGTAAAACAGACTCTGAGCATACAAGTACAGTTTCAAGACTAAAAAGAGAAGGATTATGGATAGAGTACGAGAATTAATTAATGAAATAAGAGAGTATGGAATTAATAATGATGTTCCAATTATGAGTGTAGAATCAATTGAAACAATATCTAAAATAATTAAAGATAATAATGTCAAGAATATTTTAGAAATTGGAACTGCAATTGCATATTCTACTATATGTTTTGCAAGTATAGATGGTGTTAAAAAAATAACAAGTATTGAAAGAGATAAAATCAGATTTAATATTGCAGAAAATAATGTTAAAAAGAGTAATCTTAATAATATTGAATTAATATGTGATGATGCATTAAATACTAGTTTTAATGATAAATATGATTTAATAATTATAGATGCAGCTAAGAGTCAAAATAAAAGATTTTTTGAGAAATATAAATATAATTTAAATGAAAATGGAATTATAATTGTTGATAATTTAGATTTTCATGGTTATGTTGGTAGAAGTAGTGAAATTAAAAGTAGAAATTTAAGGCAAATGGTTAGGAAAATAGAAAAGTTCATTGAATTTCTTGATGAAAATAAAGAATTTGATGTACAATATATCGAAGTGGGAGATAGATTAGGAGTATGCAAAAAAAAGAATTCTTAATTATACCAAATACTAAAGATTTAGATTTATATAAAAAGTATAATCTAAATTCTTTTATATTGCCTTTACAAGGATTTAGTATTGGATATAATTGTTATTTTGATATAGGTGAAATAAATGAACTATCTAAACAATATAATATTTATGTTATAGTTAATAAGTTTTTACATATGACAATATATGATTTTAAAAGAATTTATAATAAGTTTAATAATAAAATTAAATTTATTGTAGAAGACATAGGTCTTGTAAATATAATTGATAAAGATAGATTAATATTATATGAAAATCATATATTATCAAATTATAAAGCAATTAATTATTTAAGTACTCTTGATATAAATAATGTTGTAATTAATAATGATTTAACTATAGATGAATTAAAGGAAATAATAAGTAAAACTAGTTCAAATATTTACTATTATTATGTTTCTAAAAATATGCTTATGTATTCAAGACGTAATTTAGTTAAGAATTTTAACAAGTATTATGAGTTAGAAGATACTAACAATTACTTACTTAGTGAGAGTGTTACTCATAAAGAACTTGAAATTAGTGATGAAGAAGTTGGAAGTGTAGTTAGATATCATAAAATATTTTGTGCTTCTAAATATTTAAATGATTTAAATATTTTAAATCTAATAATAGATTTAACTAATATAAATGATACTTCTATGCATATGATACTAGAAAATATAGATAATGAAAAATTATGTGATCTTATAGATTCTGATTATTATTTTTTAGAAAATGATATTAAATATAAGGTAGGTGATATTAAATGAGAAAATATGAATTATTATTACCTGCTGGAGATTTAAACAGACTTAAAATAGCAATAGATTATGGAGCTGATAGTGTATATATTGGTGGATATGATTATAGTTTAAGAGCAAATGCTAATAATTTTTCTTTAAGTGAAATAGAAGAAGCTGTTAAGTATGCTCATGAAAGAGGCAAAAAAGTATATGTGACTGTAAACATGATATTTCATAATGTGGATTTGGATGGACTTGATAATTATTTATTAAGCCTAGATAAAATTGGAATAGATTCATATATAGTTTGTGATTTTGCTGTAATTGAAGCAATTAAAAGATTGAAAATAAAAACTCCATTTTTTATATCAACACAAAAATCAATTACTAATTTAGAAGCAATAAAATTTTATAAGAGTTTGGGTGCTTATAAAGTAGTACTAGCTAGAGAATGTACAAGAGATGATATAAAATTCTTTAAAGAAAATATTGATACAGAGATTGAAGTATTTATTCATGGGGCTATGTGTACAAGCTATAGTGGTAGATGTGTAATGTCAAATTATGTTACATTAAGAGACTCTAATAGAGGAGGATGCTCACAGGTATGTAGATTTACTTTTGATAATAATACTAATCATGATTATGCATTTTCTTCAAAGGATTTGAATATGATAGATTATATATCTGATATGATGGATTTAGGAATTGAATCTTATAAAGTTGAAGGTAGAATGAAAAGTCTATATTATATAGCTACTGTTGCTAATGCATATAGAACAATAATGGATAAGAAAATAAATGGAACTCTTAAACCAGATGATATAGACTATTATAAAAAAGTATTAAATAGAGTTTCAAATCGTGAAAACATAGCTCAATTTTATAATGGAGTACCAAGTGTAGAAGGCCAATATTATAGTGGCAGACAAGAAGTAAGTAATCAAGATTTTTTAGGTGTAATAGTTTCCTATGATAAAAATAAAAATGAGGCTATTATTGAACAAAGAAATAAGTTTAGTGTGGGGGACACTATAGAAGTATTTGGACCTAAAACAAATGTACAAAAATTTAAAATTGAATATATTATAAATGAGGATAATGAGCAAATGGATTCTGCTATACATCCTCAAGAAATATTAAAAATTAATATTCCTTTTGAAGTACAAAAAGGAGATATTATGAGAATACAAATAACTTGACAAAATAGTCATTTTATAGTATCATTTTTTGGTAACAAGAAAGAGGTGGCTTAGGCGCATGAAAAAGAAAGAAATTTTTTTGACTAGTGAAGGATATTTAGAACTTGAAAATGAACTTCATTATTTAAAAACAACTAAAAGAGCTGAAGTAACTCAAACATTGAAGGAAGCAAGAGCTCTTGGTGATTTATCAGAAAATTCTGAGTATGAACAAGCAAGAGAAGATCAAGCTAACCTTGAACAAAGAATTATGGAAGTTGAATATGCTCTTGAACACGCAACAGTTATTGATGAAAAAGAAAGTGATGGAAAGGTAAGTATTGGTAGCCAAGTTGAACTTCAATATGAAGATGATGATGACACTGAAAGTTATAAAATAGTTGGTAGTCAAGAAGCTGATCCATTTAACAATAAAATTTCAAATGAAAGTCCAATAGCAGCAGCTATTATGGGTAAAAAGGTTGGAGACACAGTTGAAGTATCTTCACCAGATGGCGTTTATTCTGTAAGAATAGTAGCAATAGGATAGAAATATCCTTTTTTATCATGTAATAATATAGGGAGGAAATATGAAAAAAAGTTATACACTAAAATTAGAGGGAAAAGAATGGAAAGATTGCTTAAAGGGTGCATATAACAAAAAGAAAAAAGATATTAATATGGATGGTTTTAGAAAAGGTCAAGTTCCATATGATGTTTATGTAAAAAAAGCAGGAGTTGAATCTTTATATATGGATGCTGTAGATGATGCAGTAGACGTACTTTATTCAAAATTACTTTCTGATAAAGATACAATTACTCCAGCAGCTACTCCAGGAATTGATATTAAAAACATATCTGATAAAGAAATCGAAGTTGAATTTGCACTAGTATCAAGTCCAGAAGTAAAACTTGGTAAATATAAAAAATTAGGTATCAAGAAAGATAAAGTAGAAGTAACAGATGAAGAAGTTGAACATGAACTTGGTCATTTAAAAGAACAATTTGCTGAAATGAAAGCTTTAGATGATAAAGCTAAAATTAAAGAAGGAAACATAGCAGTAATTGATTTTGAAGGATTTAAAGATGGTGTTGCATTCAAAGGTGGAAAAGGTGAAAACTATAATTTAGAAATAGGATCTCATTCATTTATTCCTGGTTTTGAAGAAGCATTAGTTGGTCTTAAAAAAGGTGATAAAAAAGATGTAGAACTTACATTTCCAAAAGATTATCATTCTGAAGAATTAAAAGGTCAAAAAGTTGTATTTAAAGTAGAAATTAAAGAAATAAAAGAAAGAGTTTTTCCAGAATTTAATAAAGAATTCTTTGAAGATTTAAATGTTGGTGGAGTAACAAGTTTAGATGAACTTAAGAATTACATCAAAGAAAATATGAAAGCTGAAAAAGAACATAAATTAGAAGATGATTATTTATTTAAATGTTTAGATAAAATAGTAGAAGATTCTAAATTTGAAATTCCAGAAGAAATGACTAATGATGAAGTTAATAGATTAGTTAAAGAATTTAGTCAAAAATTACAATATCAAGGATTAAAATTTGAAGACTATTTAAAATTCACTAATACAAAAGAAGAAGATTTCAAGAAAACATTAGAACCAGAAGCTAATAAGAGAATAGGTTATAGACTAGTAATGGATGCTATAATTGAAAAAGAAAAATTAGAAGTTAGTGATGAAGAACTTGAAAAAGGTTTAGAAGAACAAGCTAAAGAATATGGTATTTCTAAAGAAGAATTCTTAAAAGAAATAGGAACAAAAGAATTATTTAAATATGATATGCTTATGAGAAAAGCAATGAAGTTTGTAACTGAATAATAAAAAAAGTTCTATAGTATGAAGTGAACCCTAAATAGTTCACAAAAATAAAAAGGTCTTGTAAAGGAAGTGAAATAAAATCACTTCCTATTTTTTTGATTTTAATCTAGTTGTGTTGTAGAATAATATCCATTCTTCTACAAGTCTTTGGTATTCTTGTAAAGATGTGATATTATTGTTATGCAAGGTTTCTTTTTTTAAGAGACCATGCCAACTTTCCATTGGTGAATCATCTATTGGGGTACCTTTTTGAGACATTGAAATAGTTATGCCATTAGATTTACAAATGGATTTGTATTCGAAAGATGTATATTGGAATCCTTGGTCAGAATGTAGGATTAATCCATTTACATCTTTTCTTTTTGATATTGCTTCATTCAGTGTATCAATTACTAATTGATTGTTATTAAATTTAGATATTTTATAAGAAACAACTTTTCTATCATATAAATCTAATATTGTAGATAAATATAATCTTTTATTTTGAAATATTAAATATGTAATATCTGTAGTCCATTTTTGATTTGG
>CACWUS010000033.1 GCA_902764145.1 uncultured Erysipelotrichaceae bacterium
GTAACAAATGAAACAAAAGTAACAAATCCAGAGAATCATACAATATATGCAAGATGGAGTGCAAATACATTAAAGATAACATATTATGCAAATGGTGGAACAGGAACAAATGAAAGTGGTTCTACAGTAAATGAAAAACTAGCAACGTGGACATACTATTATGATGGAGAAAACTTCAAAGAAAATGGACTACCAAACTATACAGGAACAGGTTATTGGAGACTAACAAAGAGTGGATGGACAGCAACAGGATATTGGCATTTAGGAATTGGTACTGGAACAACAAAAATCAATGTTGATACAAAATATAATAAAGTACAAGATGCAGTGAATGCATTAGGTAAAAGAGTAGACTTTGAAAATGGAGATATAGAAATAAGTTTATATGCAGGATGGGATGGAAATACATACACGGCATCATTTAATAAAAATGGATCAACTAGTATAGGAAATACAACATTAAGTTGTAAAGTAACAAGTGGAAGTAGTTGTACAGTTGTATCCCCTAGTATTACAAGAAGTGGATTTATAGTAGATGGATGGAGTACATCTTCAAGTGCAACAAGTGGTGTTTCTGTAGGAAATAACATTACATTATCATCAAGTACAAATTACTATGCAATAACACATAAAGATGTAACAATAACATTTAACGCAAATGGAAATACAGTTTCTGCTACATCAAAGAGTTGTACAATAAGAAATAATAATACAACATGTAGTATAACAAGTCCAACAATAACAACAAGTGGATTTTATGCAATAGGATACTCAACTTCTGCTAGTAGTCATACAAGTAGTTGGGATCAAAATACTGCTAAGAATGTAAGTGATAATGCAACATACTATGCACAATCAAGTAAAGCTGGTAAGACGATTACAATAACATTTAATGCAAATGGAAATACAATAGCATCTACATCTAAATCATGTACAATATCAGCAGTATATAATGGAGCTACACAGGCTACCTCATGCAGTATAACAAGTCCAGCAATAACAGCGCCAAGCGGATTTAGTGTAATAGGATATTCAACAGCAGCATCTACACATACAAGTAGTTGGAATCAAAATACTGCTAAAAATGTAAGTTCAAATGCAACGTATTATGCACAATCAAGTAAAGCTGGTAAGACAGTTACAATAACATTTAATGTAAATGGTAATCAAGGTTCAAATAGTACTAAATCATGTACAACCTCAGTAGGATATAATGGAACTGAACCAGGAACAAAATGTATTTAGTGTAATAGGATATTCAACAGCAGCATCTACACATACAAGTAGTTGGAACGCTAATACTGCAAAAGATGTAAGTTCAAATGCAACGTATTATGCACAATCAAGTAAATCTGGTAAAAAAGTAACAATAACATTTAATGTAAATGGTAATCAAGGTTCAAATAGTACTAAATCATGTACAACCTCAGTAGGATATAATGGAACTGAAGCCAGGAACAAAATGTAGTGTAACTTCTCCAACTATTTCACCAAAGAGTGGTTATTCTACAGTTGGATGGAATACTAGTTCCAGTGCAACAACAAGCAGTTGGAATGTTAATACATCAAAAGATGTAAATGCAGATACAACATATTATGCAATTGTAAAACAAAATTCAATTACATGTTATAAAGCATATAGTGGATGTAGTAGAAATGGTGCGGATTATGTTTCAGAAGTTGGATATCCTCAATATGGATATGGTGGAGCATGGTGTGACTATTCGGATTGTGGATATGGAGAAGCTCCTAACTGGCCAACTGCAGTTAAGTTTTGTTCTGGAGGATATAAATATAGACACTTATATAGGCCAGACACTTGTGATAGTGGATGGACTGATAGAAATAATAGATGTGAAAAAACAGTAAATGGTACTTCTTGTCCAAGCGGAAGTAGTCCAGCATAAGAATACTATTAATAGTATTCTTTTTTATTTATAAATTCTTGACACAAATAAAATTTAGTACTAAAATAGAACAGATTTTTTAAAAGAAGGAGTGATTAAAATGAAAAGAAATTATTACAAACTAAATCTTGAAGGTAGTGTTTTTTGGCAAAGTAATGTTGATGGTACATTAACAAAAAAGCATTTTACTAAAAGAGAAAATAATGACCTAAATAATATTTACTTTAGAAAGATTGATGAAACTACATATGAAGAAAGATTAAGTAATTTTAGATTACAAATAGTAAATAATGAAGTTGTTTATCCTAAAGGAATAATAGTTGATTTGAGTTTATTTACTCCAGCTACTTCAAGTGAAGTATTAGAGTCATTTAATAGATTAAAACATGCTAATTTAAATGTAGAATATTTTAAAATAATTACTGATTTATTACAATATAGTCATTATTGTGAAATGGTAGAAGATAAAAAAGAAAAGATATTATAAAAAATAATATCTTTTTTAGTATTTTAATGATATAATTTTAATAGATTTTGAGGGTGATTTATATGAAATTAACTAGAACTGAAGCAAGAGAAAAAATAATGATTATTTTATATCAAATCGATTTTTATATTAAAGATAATATTTCATTTGAAGTTGATGAAGTAATAAAAGAAAATCTTGAGATGGATAGTAAATACGTAAGAGATATAGTAAATGGAGTATTGGAACATTTGGAAGAAATAGATTCTATTATTAATTCTAATTTGGAAAATTGGAGTTTAGATAGATTAGGTAAAACAGATAAGGCTATTTTAAGATTAGCAACATATGAATTAAAGTATTATGATACTCCAAAAGTAGTAGTAATTAATGAAGCCGTAGAGTTATCTAAAAAATATAGTGATGATAAGGTTGTTAAGCTTGTAAATGCAGTACTTGATAAAATAAGAGATAATGAGGAAATAAATGAATAATGAATATTTAACTATCAGTGATATTAATAAGATAATTAAATATACCATAGAAGGAAATGAAGAATTAAGAAGTGTTTATCTAAAGGGAGAAATAAGTAATTTAAAGTATCATTCTAGAGGACACTTATATTTTTCTTTAAAAGATGAAACTAGCAAGATAAATGCGGTAATGTTTAATTATGAAAGATACTTAACATTTAATCCTAAAGATGGAGATAGTGTTTTAGTTCATGGAAGAATAAGTGTATATGAAGCAAGTGGAAGCTATCAAATTTATGTTGATAGTATGGATATGGATGGTATTGGTAATTTATATGTCTTATTTGAAAAATTAAAGAAAAAACTTGAAGCAGAGGGTTTATTTGATAAAGAACATAAAAGGAAAATAAAACGTGTACCTAGAAAAATAGGTGTTATTACAGCACCAACAGGAGCAGCAGTAAGAGATATAATATCTACAATTAATAGACGTTTTCCAATGACTGAAATATATTTGTTTCCAACACTTGTTCAAGGAGAGGCAGCAGCTCCTAATATTGTTAAAATGATAGAACTTGCTAATAGCTTTGAAGATATTGATACAATTATACTTGGTCGTGGTGGTGGATCTATTGAAGATTTATGGGCATTTAATGAAGAAATAGTTGCTCGTGCAATATATAATAGTAGAATACCTATAATTAGTGGTGTAGGTCATGAAATAGATTTTACAATAAGTGATTTTGTGGCAGATTTAAGAGCTCCAACTCCAACAGGAGCAGCCTTAATGGCTACACCTGATATTGAAGAAGTAAAAAGATACTTTAGAAATGCATTTGAAAGAGCAAATAATTCTATTGATAATACTATTTATAATTGTACTCAGTTATTAAATAAATATAAGTCAAATTATATATTAAATAATCCAATGAAATTATATGAAATGCAAGAACAAAGACTAGATACATTATATGATAGATTAAATAACTATATTAGTAATTATTTAGATAATTATAAGCATATAATTGATAAATATAAATCAAATTATATATTAAATAATCCAAAAGTTTTATATGAAGGAAAAAGTCAAAATATTAGTCTTTATAAAGATAAATTAAATAAAAGAATTATAGAAATTATAAATGATAATAAAAATAAAATTGATACTTTAAAATTAAAAGTAGATTTATTAAATCCAGATAATATTCTTGATAAAGGATATTCAATTGTATATAAAGATAATAAAATTATTAAAGATGTTAAAGATTTAAAAGAAATGGATAAAATTACCACTAGATTTAAACATGGAACTATAATTAGTGAAGTAAAAGATATTAAATAATGGAGGAAATTTATGGAAAAGAAAACTAAAGAAGAAAAGACATTTGAAGAATCAGTAAGAAATTTAGAGACAATAGTCGCTGAACTTGAAAGTGGAGAATTAGATTTAGATAAATCTATACAAAAATATACTGAAGCTATGAAATTAATTGATTTTTGTGAAAAAAAATTAAATGCAGCTACAGAAACAATTAATAAATTGGTGGATGAAAATGGTAAAATAACTGATTTTGAAATTCCTGAATAGTAATATTTGGTAATATAAAAATATATTATTTGTTAAAAATAATAAAGAGGTGAAATCATGAAGAAAAAGATTTTAACTTTCTTTATTATTTTATTTTTACCATTAAATATTTTTGCGTATTCAAAAAATATTATTCCTGGTGGTGAAAGTATTGGTATTAAGATTAATTCTGATGGTTTAATAGTGGTGGGATATTATAAAGTTAATGATAATTTTATTAACAAAAATAATATTAAAATAGGTGATAGAATTACAAAAATAGATGGTAAAAGTATTGATTCGATTAAAGAATTAACAAATATTATCAATGAAAAAATAAGTGATAATAATGATATAAATATTGAACTTGTAAGAAATAAAAAAATAGTTAATTCTAAATTAGATTTAGTAGAAGAGAATAATTATTATAAAACTGGTTTATATATAAAAGATAATGTAGTTGGAATAGGAACATTAACTTATATTGACCCAGTCACTAAAATTTATGGTGCTTTAGGTCATGATGTGGTTTTAAATGATAATAATACAAGAGTTGAAGTAAAAGATGGTAATATATTAGTAAGTAATATAACAAGTATTAATAAAAGTAGAAATGGCAGTGTTGGTAGTAAAAATGCCACTATATCTTTTAATGAAAAAGTAGGTACAATTGAAAAAAATATTGATACTGGTATTTATGGGCGTTATGTATCAAAATTACCAAATAAATCTTTATTAGAAGTAAAAAGTTTTGATGAAATTGAGAAAGGTGAAGCAACAATACTAACAGTTACTAATAATAAAGAAATTAAAGAATATAAAATTAATATTATTGATAAATATTATAATAAGAAAGATACAAACAAAGCATTTGGTTTTGAAATTGTTGATGAAAAACTAATTAAGAAAGCAGGAGGTATTGTACAAGGAATGAGTGGTTCTCCTATAATTCAAAATAATAAAGTAATCGGAGCAGTTACAAATGTGGTAGTTGATAATGTAAAAATTGGATATGGAATATCAATAATAACTATGCTTGAAAGCGGAGATAAACTAAGGAATTAATGTTGTAATTTAATTCCTTTTTTGTTACAATTATCTTATACTAGGAGGCTTATTATGGAAGATAAAATGGACACTAGATTATCATTAACTATAGAAGATGGATCTAAAGTTATAATTAATGTTCTTGATATAATAGACTCATATACTTATGATAAAACTTTTATGATTTATACTTTAGATGGAGAAAATAAAACAGTTTTTGCTTCAATATTAAATGAAAAAGATACAACATATTCTCTAGATACTATTACTAATGAAGAAGAACTTAATTTTATTAATTCTGAAATATCTAGATATACTTTAACACAAGAGGCAGCATAATGGATGAATTTAAGATATTACAAGAAAAATTAAATAACTATTTAACTAATTTGGGTAATATTTATGAAATAGGTATAAATAATATAACACCTACTAAAGATAAATTAGATGAGTTTTTAAAAGATTTTTATGACTTGTATAGAAGATTAGATGTACCTGAGACCAATAAAGATTTGTTAAGTAATATTAAAAATGAAATTACTGAATATGAAAAAATAGTTGAAGAAAACAAAAAAGAATTAGATAAAATTAAAACAGAAAAGCAAAAACTAGGTAATGATATTGCTAATGAATTAAGAAATATTAATAGTGAAATTAATAAATTAAAAGATATGAAAGATCATGAAAGTGATATTAATAAAGTAAAAGAATTGAGGAGTCAAATAGAAGAATTAGAAAACAGAAAAAGAGCTTTACTACATGATTATAATATTATATATAAGGGTGGGAAATATAGTAATGTAAACAATAAAAGAGCAATTACAAGTACGAATATTTCAAAACCAAAAGGAGAAGTTAAAAGTGTAAATACATCTTCACCAAGTAAGCCTAAAAATAAAAAAGAAACAACTGTAAATTCAATAAGGTATTATGTTGAAAAAAATATGTTACCTAACAATATCAAACCATCTGAATGGAAAAAAATATGTAGTGAACTTGGAATAAAAATGGCTCATACAAACACGCCAATATCTGAATATGATTTTGAAAAATTAAAATATTCAAAAGTTGTACATGAAGCAAGTATGAGAGCAAGTATTGAATCTAGACATAAAAAAGTTATTAAAGAATATGATGTATTAATTCAAAAATATAAAAAATTATCTTCTGAAATGACATCTCCTGAACTAGCTAGTAGTAAAAAAGAAATAGATGCTTTAATATCTAAATTCGAAGTTGAAAAGTCTGATTACATTTCTAAAATTAATGATTTGGGATATAGCGTTGAGAACTATTTTACATTTGAGCAAACTGTTTCAAATGATGCTGGTAGTAAGAAAGCATCTAAAGTAGATAGTAAACTAAGTGAAGTAGATGATAAACTTAAAGATGCTTACCGTACGTTAGATAATCAAAAAGAAGAGTTATCAAGAAGTAATAGTAAATTTAAGAAAGCTATAGTTAATAGAAGAATATCTAAAACAATGGCAATTATAAATAGGCTTCAAAATAAGCAAGGAAAATTAAGTACAACACAAAATATGATTATAAATGCTAGTACAACAAAATACATTGAAAAGAAGAATAAGGAAAAACAAAAACAACTAGAGGAACATAGAAAAATGAGTGAATTTACTCAAAAGATAAATGATATTGATTCTAAAAAGAGTTCTTTAGAAACTGAAATTCAAGATGTTTCAAAAGACATAGATAATATCAGTGGTAATAGAATAAGAGATAAAATTGATAGAATGTCTTTACAACATAGCAGAAGAAAACTAGAAAGTGAACTTAAAAGACTTAAAAACAAACAAGGTATGATGATACTTGCGAATCAAGTTAGACAATCTGTATCTTCATCTCTTGGTAGATAAAAAAATAAGTGTTCAAATATGAACACTTTTTATATATTTAATAAAGATACTGCTATTCTAAAATATATAAATAATGAAACAGCATCTACAATTGTTGTAATGAAAGGACTAGCCATAACTGCTGGGTCAAATCCAAGTCTTTTAGCAATTATAGGAAGAGAACAACCAATTACTTTGGCAACACATACGGTTAGTATAAGAGTTAAACATACTACTAAAGCAACACTAGTTGTAACACCATCAATTACTAATAATTTAACGAAGTTTGCAATTGCAAGAGTAACACCAATTAATATTGATACTCTAAGTTCCTTCCATATAACTTTTAATATATCAGCAAATTCAATGTCATTAAGTGATAAACTACGAATAATAGTAGCTGAAGCTTGTCCACCAGCATTACCACCAGTATCCATAAGCATTGGTATAAAAGATGTAAGAATAACCATAGCAGCTAAACTATCTTCATAATGTTGTATTATTTTACCTGTAAATGTAGCAGAAATCATTAAAAGTAATAACCATGGAATTCTACTTTTCCATAAGTCAAAAGTTGATAATTTTAAATATGATTTTTCAGTAGGTAAGATAGCGTTCATCTTTTCAATATCTTCAGTTGTTTCTTCTTCGATAATATCAATAACGTCATCAATTGTAATAAGACCAACTAACTTATTTTCAGAATCAACAACAGGTACAGATGTAAGGTCATAATCTTTGATTATTTCTGCAACTTGTTCTTGATCTGTTAAAGTATTTACTGATATAACATCAGTTTCCATTACTTCACTAAGAGGTGTATCTTCATTGTTTAAAACTAAATCTTTAAGATGTATAAGACCAACTAATTTTCTTATTTTATCAGTTACAAACAATGTGTTAATAGTTTCAACATCATCATATTCACGTCTTATTTTTTTAATAGCATCTTTAACAGTGTTATATTCTTTAAAATCTAAATATTCTACTGTCATAATACTACCTGCTGAATTATCAGGATATTTAAGTAATTGATTAATATCTCTTCTTGTATCTTTATCTATTTTACTTAGAAGTTTACTAACTACATTAGCAGGCATTTCATCAATTAAATCAGTAGCATCATCAGCAGCCATGTCGTTAATAATATTAACTGCTTCAGCATCACTTAAAGATGTAATCATATTAGCTTGTGTATCTGTTTCTAAATTAGAAAATACATCAGCTGCTATATCTTTAGGTAGTAATCTAAATAATTTTATTCTTTCTTTTTTATCTATTTCTTCTAGTATATCGGCTATATCATGCTCATTCATTTCAATAAGTAATTCTTTAATTTTAGAATATTTTTTTTCTTCTATCATGTTTTCAATATTTTCTAGCATTTTAATTCACCGCCTTTTTACGTATAAATTATACTATAAAACATTTAAAAAGTGTAAAAAAATCTAAAAAAACTATTAATAATTATATTATTTTTGTATAATACATATGAATTTAAGAAAAGAGGAAATAATTATGAAAAATAAAATACCTACACATGTTGGTATTATAATGGATGGTAATGGTAGATGGGCAACAAGACAAGGATTAAAAAGAACAGATGGACATTATGCTGGATATAAAAGATTAAAACAAACAGCACTACATATATTAAGCAAAGGAGTAAAAGTATTAAGTGTGTTTGCTTTTTCAACAGAAAATTTTGGCAGAAGTGAAGAAGAAGTAAGTTATTTAATGAGTTTATTTGTAAAAGCATTCAAAAGTGATAAAAAATTCTTTATTAAAAATAATATTAAAGTTGTTTTTTCTGGTAGACATGAACCACTTAGTGATGAAGTATGGAATGTAATGAGAGAAATAGAAGAAAGTACAAAAGATTGTACAGGAGGAGTATTTAATTTCTGTATTAATTATGGTGGACAATCTGAAATAGTAGATGCTTCAAAAACAATAGCAAAGTTATATAAAGAAGATAAAATCAGTTTAGATGAAATAGATACAAATACTTTCTATAAATATTTATATAATGATTTACCACCAATAGATTTATTAATAAGAACTAGTGGAGAAATTAGAATAAGTAATTTTATGTTATATAGTATTAGTTATTCAGAATTATATTTCACAAGTACTTGTTTTCCAGATTTTGATGAAATTGAATTTGATAAAGCTCTTGATGATTATCAAAGTAGAAATATAACAAAAGGTAAAATTAAATAAAGTGTTTTTTTGAAGTGAACCCCAAATAGTTCACAAAAATAAAAAAGTGTCAGGAATTCATTTTCCTGACTTTTTTGATTTTAATCTTTTTGTGTTGTAGAATAATATCCAATCTTCTACAAGTTTTTGATATTCTTGTAGAGAAGTGATATTATTATTATGCAAGGTTTCTTTCTTTAAGAGACCATGCCAACTTTCCATTGGTGAATCATCAATTGGTGTACCTTTTCTAGACATAGAAATAGTTATGCCATTAGATTTACAAATGGATTTGTATTCAAAAGATGTATATTGGAAACCTTGATCACTGTGAATGATAAGCCCGTGTACATCTTTTCTTTTTGATATTGCTTCATTTAATGTATCAATAACCAGTTGCTTATTATTAAATTTTGATATTTTATAAGCTATGACTTTTCTATCATATAAATCCAATATAGTTGATAAATATAATCGCTTATTTTTAAATATTAAATACGTTATATCTGTTGTCCATTTTTCATTTGGTTTATTGGCTTTAAAATTTCTTTTTAATATATTAGGTTGAACGTTTTCTTCAATCCTTTTGTAATTATTTGGTCTT
This sequence comes from uncultured Erysipelotrichaceae bacterium, assembly GCA_902764145.1. Classification (GTDB taxonomy): domain Bacteria; phylum Bacillota_I; class Bacilli_A; order RF39; family UBA660; genus CAG-1000. The sequence goes on from CACWUS010000033.1 coordinate 10,120, forward strand.
ATTCTTCTTATATATTCTGGCTTTAAATAATATTTTTTCATTATCCTAGCTATCTTTTTATGATTGTATATTACACCATATTCAATCTTTAAGCCTTCTGTTATCCTTCGATATCCATATGTGCCTTTAGATTTGTTAAATACATTCTTAATCATTAAATAATCTAAATAGTCTGGATCATCAGAACTTCTATATTTATAATAAGTTCTTCTACTTATCTCTAAAACAGCACACATATTAGAAAGTTTATATTTATTAATATATAAATTTATAAATGTTACTTTCTCTCTCGTTGTGCCTTTAGGAAGGCTTGGTATTTTTTTAATATTTCATATCTTTTCTATGTTGATTATCGATAGTAATATCAATTTTTTTGTTTATTTTATAAGTCCAAGTTTGAATTGTTTTTAATGGTATATTATATTCTTTTGCCAAATAGTTTGATGTTCCTTGATTATTTAAATATTTATTCATTATTTCTGCCTTTAATTCTTTTGAATACTTATTAAATCTTTGACCCTTTGAAGCCATATAAAAATGATACCTCCTTTCTGGTATCATTTTATCATAAAGTCTTTTTTATTTAAGTGTCCTAAATGGGGTTCACTTCATTTAGACACTTTTTTTAATTGAAAAAAATTCCATATTATTTTATAATAAATATGAAAGTAGAGTGAGCGTAATGAAAAAACAAGGAATATTTTTTTTATTGTTATTATTAATTTTACCAGTATTTGTAAATGCTGTAGGAGTTGATACAGTAGAATATTTTTATAAAAGAGATGAAGAAGGTAATAATATAAATGATGCTGAGTTTGTTCTAAGAGATTTGAATGGAAATGTTAAATATAATGTCGATTATGATGATAATTATAAAGCATATAAGTATGTTAGCCATGATCAAGATGATTATGAAAAACTATTTAAAATTATTCCTTCAAATGTAAAAGATATAATTAGTAATTTTAGTAAAATGGAAGATTTTACTCCATATATAAATGTAGTTCAAGAAAGAAGTACTATTAAAAATTTTGAAAGTATGTATGTTGATTGTTATAATTATTATGTTCCTTCTAATAAAAAGTCTAATATTGAAAATGAGTATCCTGTAAAAAAACTAGAATCTTTGCATACATATAGTAAATGTTATGTTGATGTACCAACAGTAATGTTTATAGAAGAAACAAAAACACCAAAAGGATATGAAAAAGAAATAGCTGTATTGCCAGCAGTAATTGATTTTGAATATGAATTTAATCAAGAAACAAGAGAAATTTCTAATAAATATGCATTTTATAATACATATAATAACTTTGGATATGAAGGTGAAGAAGACACAAATTATCGAGTGTTCGGTCTATATAAATATGATAATACATTAGATTATAATAATATAGAAAGTGTTTATAATGCTTTTGTTAATTATGATATTAGTATGAAATATGGTTACACAGATTTATGTGTAGCGGAAATCGCATTTCAAGCAGAATTCAAAAATAGCAGTATTAATAATTATCAAGTTAAAAAGCTAGGAAGTACTAATAATAATTTTGAACTTAAGTGTGGTACTCCAATCATAGTAGATAAAAAAGGAAAAAGTAATATATCAATAAATAGTTATGTAAATAGTAAAGAAGAAATAAATATAACAGAGAATAGTAATGTAGAAATAAAAGTATTCTTAAAGAATAGTGGAAAAGCTCCATCATATGAAAATAAAGTAGTATCTAATGTACCAGAAGGTGTAGAGTATGT
>CACWUS010000034.1 GCA_902764145.1 uncultured Erysipelotrichaceae bacterium
TTAACTTTTTATGTTTCTGAAAATAATGAAAATAATGGATGGCCACATGTAAAAGATTATAAAGTTCATATTGATTAAATAATCGGAATATTAAGATATACAGAACGGATGATAATCCGTTTTTGTGTGGTATAATAGTTATTCTTTGTATTGTGATTAGGAGGAAAGAAAAATGAAAGTACAAGTAAGATATTATTCTAGAAGTGGAAATACAAAAGTTTTGGCAGATGCAATAGCAAAAGGGGCAAATGTAAAAGCTATTTCAATAGATGACGATAATGCTCTTATAGCCGAAAAAACTGATATTCTTTTTATTGGAGGTGCATTATATGCTTACGGACTTGATAGCAAAATAAAAAAGTATATATCTGAATTAGATGCTAATAACATAAAAAAGGCAATAGTATTTTCTACATCTTGGATTTCAAAACATTCAATTGATTTATTGAAAAAGGAATTAGCAAAGAAAAATATCAATGTAAGTGAGGAATATATATATTATAAAAATAAACCAAATAGTAATGAATTAAAAGAAGCAGAAGAAACTACGAAAAAAATATTAAAAAAGTAAGTATAGTTATTAAAAGGTTAAAATTTTAATAATTTTTAATAAAATAAATATAATTTAAAATAATTTATAGTTGTATAATGATAAAGAGGCAACTGATAATGAAAAGAGAAAGTAGTAAAACAAATAAAAAATATGAAAAAGTATAATTTTGAAAATCTAAAAGATGATGATGAAGTAGTAAAAAACTGGGAACCATTAAAATTTGAAATAAACGATAATTATAAATATATATCAAAAAACATATTTTTCAATTTCTTTTCTAATGTAATATACTTTGCTATTGCCCCAATATTAATTATTTTTGATAGAGTGTTTTTTGGATATAAAATTATTAATAAAAAGAATATTGTAAAGAATGGTGGATTTGTAAGTATATCAAACCATATACATCAAATGGATTGTACTTTTATAGGACTTGTCTATTATCCACATAGAGTTTATTATCCAACATTAGCAAGTAATTTTAAAATTCCCGTTATAAGGCATATAATAAAAATGCTTTATGCAATTCCAATACCAAAAAAAGATAATCAAAAGGAAAAATTTTATAGTGATTTAAATAGTGTATTAAAAAAAGGCAAAATAGTTCAAATGTATCCAGAGGGTTCTTTATGGCCATATTATGATAAAATTAGAGATTTTAAATATGGCGCATTTAAAATTGCTGTAGAAGCTGATGTTCCCATTCAACCTATTAGATTTAAATATGTAAATAAGTGGTATAAGAGAAAACCAACTATAATATGCGAAGTTCTAAAACCAATATATCCCAATAAGAAATTAAAAAAAGAAGAAAGAATAAGTGATTTGAGAGATCGTTCTTTAAAAGAAATGAGGAAGTAAAAATGAAAGTGTTAGTATTATCCTGCAATACGGGTGGTGGTCATAATTCTTGTGGAAAATATATTTGTGAAGAACTAGAATCAAATAATATAGAATGTGATTTTAAAAATTACTTTGAGATAGTGCATTTGAGTAAGAAAGATTTTTCAAACAGAATATATGTAAAATCTATTGGTAAAAAAGGAGGAATATTTAAATATATTTATCAGATAGGAAATGCTTATGATAAAACAAAGATAATATCTCCTGTATATCTAGTGAATAAAATGTTTTCAAACAGACTATATAATTTTATTAAAAAAAATAAATATGATTTGGTAATATGTCCTCACTTATTTCCTGCTCAAGCATTAACTGCAATAAATAAAAAACATAAAATTAATTTTATATTTGTTGATACTGACTATGAATATCATCCTTTTACAAATGAGATAATCGCAGATTATTATGTAATCCCAAAAGATTTAGAAGAACGATTTGTATCTAGAGGCATTGATAAAAACAAATTACTACCATTTGGTATTCCTATATCAAGTCGCTACATAACTAATGCTAAAAATATAAAAAATAAACTTAATATTAATAAAAAGATGATACTAATAATGCTTGGTAGTATGGGATTTGGTAATGTTGAAACAATATTAGATGATCTTTTAAAAATCGAGAATGTAAGCATAGTTGTAGTTTGTGGGAGAAACAAAAAATTGTATGATACATTAAAAAAATATAATTATAAAAATTTAATAGTAATAGGATATTCTAAAAATGTAAATGATTTAATAAAATCATCAGATATTGCCATTTCAAAACCTGGTGGTTTATCTTCAACTGAAATTGCTTCTTTTAGAAAAGGAATTATACATGTTTTCCCTATACCTGGTGTAGAAACAGGAAACACAAAATACTTTAGTGAGCATAATTTAAGTTTTGTCGCAAATAAAAAAGAAAAAATAATAGATTGTGTCAACAAATTATTAAACAACGATGATATATATAATGAAATGATAGAAAATCAAAAAAAATATATATCTTCAAGTAGTGCAAAAGATTTAGTTGATTTTATAAAAAATAAATATGAAAATTGACTTAATGGCAAAATTATAGTAAATCTACTATAATTTTTTTCAATGATTTTGAAATTTAATAATTCTTAATAATTTAATAATAGTTTATTAATAATAATTAAGTAAAATTGAAATTGATTTGATTAATGAAGAAGGAGATAATTATGGCGAAAAGTAATTCTTTGACACATAAAGTTGAAAGAAAAGTAGTTGAAAAATTTGTTGATTCAATTTTAAAAAAAATGAATCAGGATAGAGATAAGGAAATATCTAATCTCTTAGAATATGCAGAAAAATTTGAAGGAAATGAGGTTATAAAAGGGTTAAAAGAAATAGCAAAGGATCCAAATAGTAGATGGATGAAATTTGTAAATAAACTTCTTGATGAAACAAATCCTCATATTGCTAAAATGACTATTCTAAATTTGGGTTATGAAGCAGCATTTAGAGGTACAAATGAAATTAGAAAAAATCGGGAAAAATATAATTGTAATATTCCATGGTTAATACTATTTGATCCTACAAGTGCATGTAATATGCATTGCAAAGGTTGCTGGGCAGGAACTTATGGACATAAATATAATTTGAGTTTTGAAGATATGGATAAAATAATTACTGAAGGAAAAGAATTAGGAGTATATTTATATATGCTTACTGGTGGAGAACCTTTAGTAAAGAAAGATGAAATATTAAAACTTGCTAAAAAACATAATGATGTAGAGTTTTCAATTTATACGAACTCAACTTTTATAACAGAAGATTTTTGTAAAGAAGTTGTTAAATTAGGAAATATAGCTTTCCAACTTTCTATTGAGGGTACTGAAGATACAAATGATGGTCGTCGTGGAAAAGGTCATTATCAAAAAGTATTAAAAGCTATGGATTTATTACATAAATATGGAATATTATTTGGAAGTTCAATTTGTTATACAAGAGATAATGTAGAAGCAGTAACTGATGATAAATTTTTACACATGTTAGCAGATAAAGGTGTAAGATATAGCTTTTTCTTCCACTATATGCCAGTAGGCAATAATGCAGTACCAGAACTATTACCAACAGTTGAACAAAGAAAATATATGATTGAAAAAATAAGAAGTTTAAGAAGTAATGATAGTGATTTAATGCTATTCCCAATGGATTTCCAAAATGATGGAGAATATGTAGGTGGTTGCATTGCTGGAGGAAGAAATTATTTCCATATAAACTCTAATGGTGATGCAGAGCCATGTGTATTTATACATTATTCAAATATGAATATACACGAACATAGTATTTTAGAAATTCTTCAAAGTCCATTGTTTATGGCATATCATGATGGTCAACCTTTTAATAGAAATCATTTAAGACCATGTCCAATGCTTGAAAATCCAGAATATTTAAGAGATATGGTAAAGAAAACAAAAGCACATTCTACAGATTTAGAATCGCCAGAAGATGTTGAACACTTATGTAGTAAATGTGATTTGTATGCTGAAAATTGGAAGGAAGAAGCTGATAAAATTTGGAATAATAAAGATCATACATATCATGGTGAATATGAAAATTATGCACCTCAAAATAGAAGCAAAGTAGAATCTAAAAAGGAGGTGAAGAAAAATGCTAAAAAAACTAAATAAATATTTTAATATTTCCATAGTTATTGCAATAATATTTGCAGCACTAGGAATAATACTAATGAGTTATCCTGATATTTCCTTTAATGTTATATCATATTGTATTGCAGGTATATTAATAATTAATGGATTAGTATTGTTTGTAGTTGATTATAAGACATATTCTTTATTTGTTAATACCTTCTTTTATGCAATTTTATCAATTATAGGTGGTATATTAGTTTTAATTCATCCAAATGCACTAAAAATGGCTATTCCAATTTGCTTAGGTATATGGTTTATTGCTGGAGGATTATTTAAACTAAGATTTAGTGCATATTTAAGAGATTCAAATGCATTTTATAGAATTTTATCAGTAATCGCTAACATAATTACAATTGTTTGTGGAGTTATACTTTTAATGAATCCTATTGAAAGTGTTGAAATAGTAACTGTAAGTATGGGGATAATTCTTTTAGTATATTCAATTGCAGACCTTATAGATATGATAGTTATTAAAAAGAATGTTAATGGTATTTCTAGATTTATTAAAGATGAAGTATCAAGATTTAAAGAACTAGATTAATAAGGTAGATGCTAATAGTGGATGTATTAAGTATATTATTAAAAGTATTTGGTTTAATCTTAATTATTGTATTTATAATTTTAGGAATAAAACTTATACTATTAACTGAAAAAGCAACAAAGGTTGTTACAGATGTTGAAGAAGAAATTGAAAATTATAAAAACAGATTTTCTATGGTAGGAAGAGCATTCGATTATATATCCAATATAACTGAAAAATTTACCTTATTATTAAAGAAAGTATTTAGAAAAAATAGAAAGAAAGATGAGGAATATTAATATGAAAAAAAGAGATTTAGGAAAAATAGCAGCAGGTGCTGCACTTGGAGCAGGATTAGGAATTTTACTAGCTCCTAAAAGTGGTAGTGAAACAAGAAAAGAATTAAACGAAAAAATTCATGAATTACTAGACAAAGTTAAAAATATTGATTCTAAAGAATTAAAAAATGAATTTAATAATAAAATAAATGAACTTAAAGAAGAAATAAAAGATTTAGATAAAGAAAAAGTTTTAAAAATTGCCAAAACTAAATCTGAATCAATAAAAGAAAAGGCAGACAATTTAGTTAATTTAGCAAAAGAAAAAGGAAATGAGATACTTGAAAAGAGTGCCACTGAAGTAAGAGAAAATGCTATTTCTGTTACAAAGAAAGTGTTAGACAAACTAGAAAGTGCTGAAAAATAAAATCAAGATGCCAAAATACGATTTGGCATCTTTTATAATTTAAAAAATAGGTGATTAACATTATGTTAGAAGTTATTGAATTATATTTTTTGTTATTTATTTCTTATGCTTTTTTAGGATGGTGTATGGAAGTAATTTGTAAATTGATACAGTATAAGAGATTTATTAATAGAGGATTTCTAATAGGTCCATATTGTCCAATATATGGTTGGGGAGCATTGCTTATTACAATATTATTGCAAAAATACAACAATGATCCATTAACACTATTTATTTTGGCAATGGTAATATGCTCTATTTTGGAATATGTAACAAGTTATTTTATGGAAAAAATATTTAAAGCCAGATGGTGGGATTATAGTACAAAAAAATTCAATCTTAACGGAAGAATATGTTTAAATACAATGATTCCGTTTGGTTTATTAGGATTATTGATGATATATGTTATTAATCCATTCTTATTTAATTTATATGGAAGTTTCAATAAAGAAGTGTTATATACAATAACTATTATAATAGCAACTATATTTATTATTGATAATATTGTATCTTTAGTTATTCTAACTTCTGTAAGGGAAGATAATAAATTACTTGAAAAAGATAATACAGAGGAAATGTCTAAAAAAGTAATTGAAAGAATAAAAAGTCATAATATTCTTTCAAGAAGATTATTAGCAGCATTTCCAGATTTTAAACATATAGGAGTAGTAATAAAAGAAAAAACTAAAAAAACAAAGGATATAATTAATAAACACATAAGTAAACAAGAAAAAGTTATGAAGGATACTGAAGAACAAATAAAGAAAATAGAAAAAAAATATAATAGTAAACTTGCAAAAGTAAGAGAAAAATCAAATAAGAAAATTATTAAATTGAGTGAGAAAGATTATGGAAATAAGCAAAAGTGAATATAGCAAATTATTGTGTTTTGAAATTCCAGAGGGGATGCATAACACAGATAAAATATTTATAAAAGATGGTAGATTATTTAAAATATTTAGTGAAAATAGTTTTATTGAAGAAAAAGAAAGAAATATTGCATTCTTAATGAATACAAAAATTCCATGTACACCCTTAATTTATGATAAACTTTTTTCTAATGGAGAATTTGTAGGATATGTTATGGAGTACATTCCAAATGCTTTAACATTTAGGCAAGCATTAAGTGAAGATATACCACAGAATCTGAAAATAGCAGCGATAAGAGATATTTATGTTGCTTTAAAATATTTTCATAGTGAAAATATATATTTAGGAGATGTCCATTCTGATAATATGTTATTAACTGAATCTGGGAAGGGATATATTATTGATTTAGAAGAAGTAAGATTTCCAGGTGATGAATATAAGTTTAAACAATGTTATTTAATTTCTCCTAATGATAATTCAAATAGAATAAATGTGCCATCACAATATACCGATAATGTTAAAGTAATGATTTCATCTTTATCTCTTTTATTAGGTAAAGATTTAGAAAAATATATATCAAAGCAAAAGCATGATATTAATTTAGAACAATTATTTAATGAAGTAATCATGCCTTTAAATGATTCATATTTAAATGAATACTTTTATAAATTAATGAATGGTGAATCTGTTCCTTATTTTTCAGATTATTATTTACCAGAATTAAATAAAATAAAAAAATAATTAGTTTTACAAAACTAATTTTTTAATAGAAAAACTATTGAGAAATAAAACATTTTAATTCCCCAATAGCTTTCAGAAAGGAGTATGTAGCTCTAACTGTGGTTTTTAAAACTACTACTATTTAATGAACTTTTTATAAAATTCATTATCAACATTATATCATCATATCATAAAATGTTAATAGAATCGAACTTTATTTAATAATTCTTAATAATTTATGGATTTTTTCTTAATAATTATATTGTATTATTTAAATATAGTAGTTTTAGTATTACTAATAATTATGTAAAGGAGTATTAAAATGCGAGGTAAAGTGAAAAATTTGATAACAAATTAGGTTATGGTTTTATAAAATCTAGAGAATTTGATAGTGATATTTTTGTTCACTATTCTGAAATACAAGAAGAAGGATATAAAACATTAGAAAGTGGAGAAGTAGTAGATTTTGATTTTGATAAAGATTTAATTAAAGCTACTAATGTTAAAAAATTATATTGCAACTATTCTAAAAAACAAAAATATAATTAAATTTAGTTTAATTATGATAATATATAGATAAAAATTTTTGGAATAAATGGTATACTTATATAAGTTGAAAGGAGCAATTTATGAAAAATGTTTTAATCGTTGATGACGAAGTTGATATTTCAGAACTAATTTCTCTTATTTTAAAAAAAGAAGGATTTCATTCAAAGATAATAAACAATCCACTTGAAGTTCCCGAATTAGTAAAAAAAGAAAAATTTGATTTAATCTTGTTAGATATAATGATGCCTGAATTATCTGGAACAGAACTTTGTTCAAAAATAAGGGATATTGTAGATGTTCCAATTATATTTATATCTGCTAAAAGTGAATTAATTGATAAAATGCTTGGATATGAAATAGGTGGAGATGATTACATCACAAAACCTTTTGATAATATAGAATTACTTTTAAAAGTCAAATCACATTTAAGATTAAATCAAAGAACAAAGCAAAAAAATACTAACGGGAATTTATTAATAATAAATGATTTAGTATTAAATAAAGATAGTTTTGAAGTTAAGCAAGGTGATATTAAATTGGAACTTACTACAAGAGAATTTGAATTATTAAGATATTTAATGGAAAATGCTGGTATTGCTTTATCAAAAGAACAAATTTTTGAGACAGTTTGGGGAAGTGAATATGGCGATATTGGAACAGTAGCAGTAAATATTAAAAGCTTGCGAGATAAATTGCATGATGATGATAAATATATTATAACTATTTGGGGATATGGTTATAAATTTTTGAGGGCCAATAATGAATAAACAGAAACTAGGCAAAAGATATGTAAGAGCAATTATATTATGTTGTTTAATTAATTTATGCATTTTATGTATTTGGTTTTTAATAAGAATTAAGCCATTAATTCCTAAACTTCAGCATTTTAAAGAAGAAGTATTTACTGAAGAGATAAAAAAATATTATGATTCTTATGATGACTTATTAGTTGATATAAATCAAGCATCAGTAAACCATAATATTTTGGTTAATGTTGAAGATATTGATGGAAAATTGATTGCTGGAAATAAAAAAGAAAATGGTGATATTCCCCTTGTTTCTGAAATAATAAAAGTTAAGGATGATGTATATTTAATAGATATATATTTTGATAATTATGACAGCATTACAAAAATAGTAATAGAATTGTTATTACTACAATCAACATTAATAATTTTAATTTTGCTTATCACTGTATTATATACTAGAGAAATATTTTTAAAACCAATTAATGGACTAATAGAAGAAATCAGAAATTATAAATTCGGTAAGAAACCAAAAAAGAGAAAATTAAATACAGAGTTTGATTTAATCTCGAATGAATTTTCAAATTTAACTGATTTACTCGATGAAGAAAAAGCTGAACAAACAAGAATAATTGCAAGCATATCTCATGACATTAAGACACCATTAACTTCTATTATTAAAGGATAAAGAATTAGACGAAGATGCTAGTAAATATAATAATAAAATATATGATAAGGCGATTAATATTAAAGATATTTTATCTAATTTTGATGATTATTTGTTAAATCAAGAAAAAATATCCTTAGATTTATCGTTAATTCAGATTAAGGATCTTGTTAATCAACTTAATGATGATTATAAGATTGAACTTGAAAATAACAATATTACATTTACTATAACTACAAAAATACCAGAAGTATATTTAAATGTAGATATATTAAAAATAAAACGAGTTTTTTCTAATATGATTTCCAATAGCACTAGATATTTAAAAAATGGTGGAGAAATAAAAATTGATATAACACAAGAAGATAACAATGTAAAATTTATAGTAAGAGATAACGGACCTGGAGTAAAAGAAGATATTATATCTAAAATATTTGATCCATTATTTACAACAGATTCATCAAGAAAGATATCTGGTCTTGGACTTTCAATTTGTAAAGAATTCATTGAAATGCATGGTGGTACTTTAAAAGCTTATAATGATGAAGGATTAGTTTTAGAGTTTATACTACCAAAAACTAAAAAAAATAAAGAAAAAAATAGATAACTGATTACTTTAGTCAGTTATTTTTAATTATTCTTAATAATTTAATAAGAAAATAATAATTATAATTTAATACAATGATTACGAGGTGAATGAAATGGAAATTAAAGTATTAGGAAAAAATTCTAGTAATAGAATGAAGTTGTTAAAAAATATAGAAAAGGGAACTTCAAATGAAAAAGGGAATATAGAAGTTACTTTATTAGAGGATGAGAAGTATCTATCTAAATATGGAATTAGTAATACTCCTGCATTAGTGATTAATGATAAGGTGATTAGTCAAGGTAAGATACTTACTGAAAAGGAAATAAAACATTATCTAAAAATATTGAGTTAAAAGGGATGATATTATGGATTACTATTTTGTAACATATGGATTAACACTTATTGCTTTTATTATAACAACGATTGCTCAACTTTTTGTTACAACTACATATAAAAAATATAGTAATGTAAGAAATGAAAAAAATATGACTGGAGCAGAAGCTGCTAGGGAATTACTCGATAAAAACGATTTACATGATGTAAAAGTTGTAGAAGTTTCAGGATATCTAACCGATCATTATGATCCTAGAAATAAAGAAGTTAGACTTTCTTCTAATAATTATAGGGGAACATCAATTTCAAGTGTATCTGTTGCTTGCCATGAATGTGGTCATGCAATTCAAGATAAAGTAGGATATGTATTTATGAGAATTAGAGCTTCATTAGTTCCAGTAGTAAACTTTTCTTCGTATGCTGGTTATATATCAATAGTTTTAGGTATGTTATTTTCATCAATTAATTTAATTTGGTTAGGAATATTATTAGAAATTGTTATTTTATTATTTCAAATCGTAACATTACCTGTTGAAATAGATGCAAGTAAAAGAGCATTGAAAGAGCTAGATTATTCACATTTTTTCAATAGCAATGAATTAAAAAATGGAAGAAGTGTGTTAGTTTCAGCTGCCCTTACATATGTTGCCAGTGTAGCATCAACATTACTACAAATTTTAAGATTAATATTAATGTTTGGTAGAAGGAATGATTAAAAATGAATCGTCAAATCGAAGAAATTCAGAAAAATATACTGTTTTATGAAACTGCTAAAAAACAACTAGAAACATATATAAATACAATAAATAATGAGTTTGAAGTTCTGGAAGATTATAATCCAATAAATCATATTAAAACTAGAATAAAGACAGCTGAGAGTATAATAGATAAGTTAAAAAGAAAAAAATTACCTATTTCAAAGGATAGTGTTGAAAAATTAAATGATATAGTCGGTGCTAGAATAATAGTCGATTTTATTGAAAATATATATGAATTAAGAGAAAAAATAAAACAAAATAAGAATATCATAGTTATTAATGAAAAGGATTATATTAAAAATCCTAAAGAAAGTGGTTATCGTGGATATCATATTATAGTTTCTATTCCAATATCTATTGGTGGAATTATTAAAAATATAAATTGTGAAATTCAGATTAGAACAACTGCAATGGACTTTTGGGCAACTAATGAGCATAAACTTAATTATAAGTCTAGAAATCATATAAAAAAGTATGAATCTAAGTGGAAAGAAGCTGCAGTCAAGGTTTGGAATTTAGATACTGCAATGAACGAATTATATTTAGAGGAAAAGAAAAATAATAAAAAAAAGGATAACCTAGAATTATCAGTTTTGAAATTGCAATCATTAGATAAACTTGGTAAACTTAAAAAGTTGGGGGAAAATTATGGATGACAGAATAAGAAAGTTTATGTATGGAAGATATGGTCCAGATGAATTATACAAATTTCAAATGGTCTTATACTTTATAACATTAATATTAGGAATATTTATTAAAAGTAAAATATTATCAATTGTTCAATTATTACTTGTAGCATCAATTATTTTTAGACCTATGTCTAAAAAAATATATAAACGAAGTGATGAGAATCAGAGATATTTAAAGATAAAGAATAATTTATTAAAACCTTTTACTAATATTAAAAGAAATATTAAAGATAAGGATCATATTTATAAAAAATGTCATAAATGTAAAACAACTCTTAAGCTACCACTTCCATCAAAAAGAGGAATCAAACATGCTAAATGTCCTCATTGTGGCAAGAGAATAACTTTAATTGCTTTCAAATGTCAAAAAATAGAAATTATTACAAGTAAAAATAAAAAATAAATGGACTTATTTTTGCTCTAATATGTCCTTTTTAAATGCCTTTAATTATTTTTAATAATTTTATAATTTTTTAATAATAAATAAGTGATAGATTATTATTTCGGGAGGAAAAATTATGCATAAAATAGCAGATTTTATTGTAAAAAATAAAAAAATAATTCTGATTCTAAATTTGCTTTTATTAATACCAGCTATTATAGGTTTTAGTTTAACAAAAACAAATTATGATATTTTAGTATATTTACCTAGTGATATTGAAACACTAAAAGGTCAAAGTATATTAAAAGATGATTTCAAAATGGG
>CACWUS010000035.1 GCA_902764145.1 uncultured Erysipelotrichaceae bacterium
TAAAATTATTTTTATTCCTTTTTTCATAAGTCCTCCTACAATTTTATTATACCACATATTTACTTGTTTTTATCATCAATTTAAATCATCGCAAAATTACTATATTTCGATGTCTTTTCTCAAAAATAAAAAACACTAATTAATAGTGTTAATTTCTTAATGGCACGAGTAATAATTGTGTAGAACAACTAGTGCTCACAAAACAATAAGTAGTAATATTTTACTAACTGATAAGAATATATCATATTTAATTATAATTCGCAAGACCTATTAAACATCATTATAAATATTATATTTCAAATTCAAGATATTTATTAAAGAAAACACTATCTTCATTTTCTTTATAAGAAAACCTTTTCACAATTCTATATTTACCATTTAATTTACCATATCCATATTCCCAATTAACATTTAATTCAACTGAATCATTATTTTTTAAACTAAATGCTGGTAGTGTAAAATATAACTGATTAACAACATTTGCATTTTTCCAATAACCATCTTCATATTTTTCTAAACTATATGGATTACCATATTGCAAGTCTTTATCACTAAGATTTTTTACAAACATAGATAACCCTACACTTGTTAAACTATCTTCTTTTAGTTCCATAGTTACATTAATATCTTTACCACTAATTCTATAAATTTCAATCCAAAAGTAATATTCTATACTTTTTCCTTCATACGTTGCATTTATTTTAAAAATATATGGACCACTGATACTTGGTGTGATTATATAATCGTTTGTAAATTCTACTTTAGTATCAATAAATTCTTTTGTACTATAATCAAATAATTCAATAGACTTAATAGTCCCATCGAGATTTTTAATATATAATTTATTACCATAGTATGATGTAATTGAGTCATATTTAAAGTCTTGAAAATCAATTTTATCAATACATGCTCCATTTTTATAACAAAATCCACCAGTATTGGCAGTTATCATTTTATCATCGGAGATAATATTAATCTTATGTTCAAATTTGCTTAAATCATCATCCGTATTTGTTCTTTTATTACAAAAAGCAATTAAGCTAATAACTATAATAATTAGTACTCCAATAATTACTAATATTAATTTTTTATTTTTCATTTAAACACCTTCTTTAAATAGACTTGCACATTGAATCATTATCAAATTGCATACTATAATCTCCAATATAAATATCTCTATTTCCTGCAATAGTATGACAAGTTATTATAGTTGCATCATATTTTGAAGATTTATATATTTTAGTTCCACCATCTTTTAAAGTTCCAGTATTATTCATAAGATCTGTTAAATGTTTTATTCCATCATCAGTTGTCTGCCAATAACTAGAAAGATAATTTTTTAATGTGTCTTTTGGTGGAATATAATAATATACTTCTTCTATATTACTTGCCAAATATATTGTTCTATCATTTTTTTCTAAATAAGTGTTATATTTATTACCATCCTGATTTTTCAATTTCACTATAACTATTGGGGTTGCTTCAATTGTTATATTTGTTTCTCCACCAACACGATTACCAAGTATTTGTAATTCCCAACCATCTTCATATCCTGTAGATGATTTTTCATTTAAGCGATGTATTTTAGTATATTTGTATAATAATGCTTTATATTCTACTGAACCACCATCTTTTAGTCTTGTTGGAAATGGTATTAACATTATAATCAATACAATTATTATTGCAATTATTAACTTCTTATTTTTCATTACTTTCATCTCCTACAGCCATTATAGCATATTATTATCATTTAAAAAAGATATGTCATAAACCATATCTCTATTAGTTATATTCTTGACATAATAACCACTCATCCTTTCTTCAAAAGCATAAAAAAACTAACTATTTCTAGTTAGTAATCTATTACTCTCGAAACTAAAAGTTCGAGCTTCCTATCATTATGGCAGGGGTAGTAGGAATCGAACCCACACAAACGGTTTTGGAGACCGCTATTCTACCGTTAAACCATACCCCTAACGCACAATAACTATAATATATTTTTGCGTATTTGTCAAGTTTAACACTCTATTTCATTTAGAAGTCTTTCGGAGATTATATGGGCTTTATCCAACAACTTTTTACTTATTTTAGTCCTATATATACCAAACTTCAATAAATTAATCTTACTTTCATCTTCTATATATTGTTTATATCCATAATCACTGCATAATAATTGTATTAAATAAAAATATGGCATATATTTTAAATCATATTTATTTAGTTTAATATATTTAGTAAATTCTTTTACGTATAATATTAAATTATCAATATTAATATCTCCATTTTTGCATTTTGAGTCAATATAACTATATGATCTTATGATTTCCCATATTATCGGCATCTTACAAGATGTAGCAAAATCTATAATAGCAATTATCTTATTGTCTTTATATATAAATTGTAACACATTATAATCACCATGAGTTTTCATATAAGTTATTTTTTTTATCATTTCTTCTATATTTATTTTATCTTTTATATAGTTTAGAAAATACATTTTTTCATTTAAATCATTTATTACTTTATCTTTATATTTTCCTTTTACTTTATAGCTTATTTTTTCTTTTTTAAGTACACTTGAATCTACATCATACCATGAGCTTATATTTCTATTTGGAAGTTTGTATCTTAGTGTTTTTAATGATAAAACAATTTTACCTAAATACTCTGCGCTTTCAAGTATTTGTTCTCTTGTTCCAGCATTTAATTTTAAAGTGTTTCCTTTAATAAATCTTTGCATTATTACTACTCTATCATTATAAATAAAATAATATTTTTTGTCTTTTGTTTTAACATATTCTGGTACTGGAATATTATCTTTTTTTAAATGATTAATAACTTTAATTTCTTTAATAATATCTTCTTCTTTATATTTTGACTGAAATTCTTTTAATATATATTCATCATCATTAATTGAATATATATTAGCACTTCCAATTTTTATTTTTTTAATACTAATCACATCAATATTATATTTATCTTTAACAACACTTTTTATAGTTTTATTATCAAAAACACTTTTTTCTAACATTGTACCTCCTTTTAACACATAAAAAAGACTTATAAAAAGTCTTTTTATAACATATCTATTCTGGCTTTAATCCTATCTAATCCTAGAAGTTTCATTATTTCATATAAATCAGGAGTATTTGATTTAGATGTAATAGCAACTCTAATAACAGTACTTATATCTGCTACATTACCTTTATAATTTTCTGGATTCTTTTTATAATCTTTAATATTAGATGCATAACCTAATCTATCGCATAATTCTTTAACTTTATTAAACCATGTATCTTTATCATCATTAGGATTATAATATTCGTCAAAATAAATATTTAATATGTTTTTAATTTCTTTAATATCAGTAATGTTCTTCCATTCATATTCTTTATTTCTAGATTCAAATTTATCATCATACATATACCATATTAAATCTTCTATCATACTATAATACACTATGTCTTTACGTGGCTTTTCTTGTTCACGTTCTATATTTAATATTTTTGTATAATAGTCTTTATCTCTATCAATTAATTCTTTTAATGATTCACTATGTTTTGAAGCCCACTCATATGATTCTTCACAAACTTTAGATGCAGTTTTTTTAGAAATAATATCTTTAGATAAATTACCTAATTTTTCTAAATCATAGAATGCTCCACCACTTGATGACATTTTATCTGCACTATAAACAAAATCAGTATAAACCTTATCTGGATTTGCTGTATGCCATTCTTCATAATTAGAATTAATAATAGTCATAAGTGATTCAATTATTGCTTCTCTTGGATAACCTAAATTATCATAGTAACTCATAGTTGCTTCTGGGTCTTTTCTTTTACTTAGTTTTCTAATACTATTACCATCTTTTTTTACAATTAATGGTGTATGAACATATTTAGGAAGTTCAAAGCCAAAGGCATTAAATAACTCTACATGTTTAGGAGCACTACTTAACCATTCTTCTCCTCTTATTATATGAGTTGTTCTCATAAGTCTATCATCAACAAGATGAGCAAAATGATATGTTGGAAGTAAATTATCACTTTTCATGATAACAAAATCTTCATCATTTTCAGATAATTCTAAGTCACCTTTTACTTCATCATGAAATTTAAACTTGCGTTCAAAGTCTCCCATAGATTTAAATCTAATTACATATGGCTTACCTTCTTTAATATTATTAATCATTTCGTCAACTGATAAATTTCTACATTTAGCATACTTACCATAATAACCAGTTCTTTGTTTTTTATGGTCTTGCATAACTCTTAATTCATCTAATTCTTCCTTTGTACAAAAACATGGATAAGCTCTTCCTATACTAATTAAATGTTTAATAAATGCATGATATATTTCTTTTCTTTCACTTTGAACATATGGTCCATAATTACCAACCATTTTACCATTCTTTTCATATTCATCTGGTATTATTTTATAGTCATCAAGTGCTTCATATATTAAATCTACTGCCTCTTTTACTTCTCTTTTTTGATCAGTATCTTCAATTCTAAGCATAAATATACCATCATTATTTTTAGCTATTATATAATCTACTAATGTTTGATACATTGTTCCTATATGCATAAATCCAGTTGGAGAAGGAGCTACTCTAGTAACTACTCTACCATTTCTACTTGGATACATTTTTTCATAATCTTCTACTGTTTTAGTAATATTTGGAAATATTAAATCTGCTAAATCTTTATATGTCATATTGCACCTCTTTTTTAACTATAATAGATTATATAATATTTTATAAATTAAAACAAGACATTTAATGTCTTGCCTAACTTACTTTTAAAATTACCATCAAAAATACAACACTTAATACAACAATCAGTGATAGTAAAAAATAATCGGTTAATTTAATTCTTTTTTTCTTTTTAACAACCATCTCTTCTTCTTCTATTTCAGTAGTCTCTAATATTGGTTCCATTTTTATTGTATTTAATAATTCTTCTTGTTTCTTTATTTGTTCATCAATATCAATGATTGCAGTTGTTTGATATAATGTATCTTCATTCATATTATGCACTTCCCTCGTATCATCTTATATATACATAATACCAAATCTCGACAAATAATACAAGTTTTTTTCTTGACTTATTAGAGTTTTTAATGTATTATTTATATGTGCACTTGGAGACATACTCAAGAGGCTGAAGAGGCGCCCCTGCTAAGGGTGTAGGTCGGGAAACTGGCGCGAGAGTTCAAATCTCTCTGTCTCCGCCATATGTAATTAAATTCCTTTTTAAAGGAATTTTTTTATTTTTCATTTAAAAAATCTTTTATTTTTTCTCTAGATTTATCTTTAACATCTTTAAGTAATTTTTTTAAATCATCAACAATCATATTTCTACTCCTTTTTAATATATTTTATTTTTAATTATATTATTATGTATAAACTATTAACTATTTTGTAAACATTTTGTTTTATTGATAGTAGAAAATTTAATTATTTGATAAAATAATTAAGTACGTTAAGGAGAAGTTATGAATGAAGATATTATTAAACAAATAAGTACTGAATTATCAGTAAAAAATACGCAAGTTGAAAGTGTACTTAAATTACTTGAAGATGGTAATACTATTCCATTTATTGCTCGTTATAGAAAAGAAGCAACTGGAGCATTAGATGAAGAACAAATAAGAAAAATTAATGAGTATTATGAATATGAAGTGAATCTTTTAAAAAGAAAAGAAGATGTAATTAGATTAATTGATGAAAAAGGTTTATTAACTGATGAAATTAAAAATAATATAATGAGTGCTAAAAAATTAGTTGAAGTTGAAGATATTTATGCTCCATATAAAGAAAAAAAGAAAACTAAAGCAACGGAAGCAATTAAAAATGGTCTTGAACCACTAGCTAAAATAATAATGAGCTTTCCAGATAAATTTAGTATGGAAATTGTAAAAAAATATTTAAATGAAAATGTTAAAACAGAAGAAGATGCTTTAAGTGGTGCTAAGTATATTATTGCTGAATGGATTAGTGACAATGCATATTATAGAAAATGGATAAGAAGTTTCTTTTATAAAAATGGCATTTTAGTTTCTAAAATTAAGAAGAATGCAGAAGATGAAAATAAGACATATGAAATGTATTATGACTTTAGTGAAAATGTTAAATATATAAAACCTCATAGAGTTCTTGCTATTAATAGAGGTGAAAATGAAAAAATACTATCTGTCAATATAGAAGTTAATACAGATGAAATATTATCATATTTAGAAAGTAAGATAATTAAAAAAGATAGTCCTACTAAAGAATATGTAATTGATGCTATAAAAGATAGTTATAAAAGATTAATTGGTCCTTCTATTGAAAGAGAAGTTAGAAGTGAACTTACTCTTAAAAGTGAAGATGCTTCAATAGAAGTATTTAAAGAAAACTTAGAAAACTTATTACTTACATCTCCAATGAAAGAAAAAACTGTTTTAGGTTTTGACCCGGCTTTTAGAACAGGATGTAAACTAGCAGTAGTAGATTCTACATCTAAAGTATTAAATATATCTGTTATTTATCCACATGAGCCCAAAAATGAATGGGAAAAATCAAAAGAAACATTAAAAGATTTAATAAATAAATACCATATTGATATAATATCTATTGGAAATGGTACTGCATCTAGAGAAAGCGAAAAACTTGTGAGTGAAACTTTAAAAGAAGTTAATAATTGTAAATATGCTATTGTATCTGAAGCTGGTGCTAGTGTATATAGTGCAAGTCCTCTTGCAATACAAGAATTCCCTACTCTACATGTTGAGCAAAGAAGTGCTGTATCAATAGCAAGACGTTTGCAAGATCCTCTAAATGAACTTGTTAAAATAGATCCTAAAAGTATTGGTGTTGGTCAATATCAGCATGATGTATCTCAAAAGAAACTTGGTGAATCATTAGACTTTACTGTTTCTAAATGCGTTAATAACGTTGGTGTTAACATTAATACAGCAAGTCCTTCAATATTAAAATATATATCTGGTCTTACAAAAAGTACAATTGATAAAATTATAAAATATAGAGAAGAAAATGGTAAAATTAAGTCTCGTGAAGAATTAAAAAAGAAAAAACTACTAAATGATAAAGCATATGAACAATCAATTGGATTTATGAGAGTAATAGATGGGGACAATCCACTAGATAAAACAAACATACATACTGAAAGCTATGATAAAGCATTAAAACTATTAAAATATATTGATATGTCTACAGATGATTTAGGTTCTAACGAATTAATTAAAAAATTAAGTGAAATTGATACAACAAAAGTATCAAAAGAATTAGAAATTGATTTATATACATTGAATGATATTATTGATTCATTATCTAGACCTAACAGAGATTTTAGAGAAAATTATGAAATGCCTATTTTAAAAAGTGATATATTAACTATAGATAATTTAAGTATAGGTATGAAACTTGAAGGAACAGTTCGTAATGTTGTAGACTTTGGTGCATTCATTGATATTGGTCTTCATGGCGATGGTCTTGTGCATATATCAAAAATAACAAATAAGTTTATAAAACATCCTAGTGAAGTTTTAAGTGTTGGTGATATTGTCACATGTTATGTAATTGATATAAATAAAGAAAAAGAGAAAGTTTCTCTTTCTCTGATTGATCCAAACAATTAAAAAGTTCTATAATTGAAGTGAACCCTATTTTGGACACTAAAATAAAAAGGTCTTTATGATAAAATGATACCTGAAAGGAGGTATCATTTTTATATGGCTTCAAAAGGTCAAAAATTCAATAGGTATTCAAAGGAATTGAAAAAAGAAATAATGCAAAAGTATTTAAATAATGAAGGAACTGCCAATTCTTTATCAAAAGAATATAATATTTCTTTGAGAACTATGAAAAACTGGGTTAATAAAATTAATAAAAAAATAGATATTACTGTAAATAATCAACATAAAAAAGGAAGAAAAAAAGAAGAAAATATAGATTATAAAGAAAGATATGAAATATTAAAAAAATACCAAGCCTTCCTAAAGGCACAACGAGAGAAAAAGTAACATTTATTAATTTAT
>CACWUS010000036.1 GCA_902764145.1 uncultured Erysipelotrichaceae bacterium
ATTTTAAAAAAAATTCACTATTGTGAATCTTTTTGTCATGCATAAATATTTTTATTTTTTATTAAAAATAGTCTTGACATAATATAGTTAGTTTACTATTTTCTGAACGAAAAAAGACTAGATTTCTTTAGTCTTTTAGTAATTATATATTAATTCTTCTTTGCTTTAATTGCGGCTTGAACTGCAGTAATGTTTGGAATGGTGTAGGAACCGCTCATATGGACTAAAATGACTTAAATTAATTATAACATTATTCTTTTTAATAATATTTATGCGTTTTTTATTTAATATTCCACTTTGGTGGATATATATATTCTATTTTTTCTTTTTTTGGAACATAGTGTTTTTTTATTTTTGTTCTATTTGATTTTAAATCTGGTAGTGCTTGTCTACAATATTTATCTAATTCACAAAATATATTTTGACAATCTATAAGTTGTAATGGTCTATTACCAATTCTTTTAAAATCTAAATTAAGTCTTTTAAATTCTTCTTCTTGGTGTTCATACATATATCTAATTATATCTTCATTGCTCATTTTACCTTTATCAATAAAACACTTTTTAATTCCACGAAGTGATCCAGGACCAGCAACTGTAAAATCATCTTCTCTCCAATCAACTATTTCACTATAATTAATATCAGTTACTAATTGATAAGCCATGAAGTTTCCAATTAAAGGATAACTTTTAATTATGTTAAAAGCTTCTTCCATTGTTTTACATTTTAATATTTTATCTTGTATTCTATCTTCATTAAACATTTTATTAAGTAAGGCTAAATGATTATCATGCTTTCTGTCATATCCAAATGCTTTATTAGCACAACTTATATAAGCGTCATTATATATTTTAATACCACTTGATATAGCATTTTCTAGTACTTTTGAGTAATCTTTTATACTAAAAGTTTTTAAAGTAACATCATTAAAATTATTTAACAACAATTCCCAAGTAGATTCTTTATTAAATAACTTAAATAACAATATTCTAAATAACATATCTTCATCAGAATACTTTTTACCATTATAAATAACATTTTTTAATAAATATTGACTAACTCTATCATTAACTCTATAACTATTACAAAACTTATATTCTTGTAATATTTTATCTAGCAAAATACCAATATAAATCATATACTTCTTGTCTTTTTTTCATGATTCACCTCATACACTTTGGATCTCTTGAGTTAATACATCTTTTTAAAGTTAATACCTTATCATCACTTTCTGTATAATTAGCAATTATTTTTTGTCCTATACAACCGCTTTTACATATAGAGTATTGTTCACAAGTAGAACAAGAGTTATCAGTATTAAACTTTCTAATATTAGTAAAATACTCTGAATTGTACATTTCCATTAATGAATTTTCTTTTATATATCCACTAATACCTAATTTAGTAAAATATTTAATTGAATCACACGGATAAGCTATTCCATCAAAACCAATAATCATTATCTCATCTGCTATTATACAAGGGGTGTTTTCAATACCAAGTATATTCCATGGAGTTCCCAATCTAATTTTATCTTTATCATTTGAGTTTAAATAAAGACTTTTAATTGCTAATAGTTCTTCTTTTAACAAATCCATATCAGCAGTTCCTTTACCATGTGGAACAAACCTTAATAAACTAACTCTATCAAAATAACTTCTATTTTTAAATGTTTCTATAGTTTCAGTTACTACTGATTCTAATCTAAAAAAAGAATCTTTTGAAACAGTATAATGAAATCCTAATCTTGAATTATTGTTTTCAAACACTTTATCAAAGAATTCAACTTTATCATAAACTGAAACATCTTCTTCATCAGATAGCAAATCAGCTAGTGAATAAACTATTTTATTTAATCCTAAATCAATTAATTGTCTATATCTATTTAAAGTTTCATCAGTTCTATATGCAAAAGTATAAATAGTTGATTTCATTCCTATTTTTGAAGTTAATTCAACTAATTCTGGAAGTCTATCATACATTAAAGGTTCTCCACCAGTAAAAACAATAGTATCAGCACCCATTAGTTTTGCTTCTTTAATTATCCTAGATACATCGTCAAAATCTAAAACTTTTAGATTACCAATGCTACTAGTAGCATTACTTGAACAATGTTTACAATTTCTAGAACATTTATTAGTTAATTCTATTTTTACTTCTTTAAGCATACTATCATCCCCTGATAAATATCTAAATATATTATAACATATAAAAAGATTAAGTTTTACTTAATCTCTTTAAAATTATTTATTAGTTCCATTTTTGATTGCGGCTTGTACAATTGTCTACTTCGGCAGTCATAACTAAAATGACTTATTTATTATCTATTTTTTTAGTTTCTTCTATATATTTATAGTTCAAATTATTTTCAGATGTTATCACCGGTTCTCCTAAATTCTTTTCTAAATCATCTCTTGCAGACTTAGCTGCATGTCCTCCTAATTTGGCAATTTTCTTATTTGCTTCTAATCCTTGTGGCCTATGTTTTTTAGCTAATTCCTTTGTGGCTTCTTCACCTAAGTCTGTAAGTAATTCCTCTATACGAGTCATATTATCTCTTAATGATTCTTTTCTAAGTCCTTTAAATTCCTTATATTCATTTGCTTTCATGCCAGACCATTCTTTATAAATTTCATTAGTTAGAATTGCATATTCCTTTGATTCATTTATCCCGCCATCTTTCCAAATGTCAGTTAATTCTTTTCTATTTTGAATACCTTTTATTCTTTCAGTAATCCACTTTTCATCAAAACCTTTAGCTCGATATAAATCTATGGATTTTTGTGTAGCTAGTGAAGGATCAAATATTTCATCTATTCTTTCACTACCTAAATGTGCTAACCATTGTTTAATGGGCTCAGCATTCTTACTAGGAATAGATTCTATTATTCTAAACATCCCTTCAATATCAACAACATCAGTCATACGATATTTTCCATCTTGAGCTTTCAATTTCAACTGGTGACAATTTGTCACCGTTTCATTTCCTTCATCTTTAAGTCTTTGTTTTAGTTTATTCCAATATTTTCTTCCATCTTTACTTTCTGAAATAATACTAACTATATCAACAACACTAATATAATATTTTTCACTCTCTTTATCCCAAACTGTTCTTATTGTTTCGTTATTAAATATTTTATTTACTAAATGTATTTTATCTTCATTCATTTTTTTCCTCCTTTTTAACTATTTCTAACTTATAATCCATTGCTCCTAATAATTTAATAAAAGTTCCTAATGATATTGAATGCAAATTTCTTTCCATTCTTGCTATTGTTGATCTAGCAATGCCTACTCTTTTTGCTAATTCAGACTGACTAATATTTGATTCATTTCTTAATTTTATATACTCACATATTAAATCAAATTCACTATCATTTATTAATTTATCATTTATATTTTTCATAGTTTTACCTCTTAAATATATTGTAGCATATTTGCAACATATGAATCAATAAAAAAATAAGTATATTTCAACTTAATTTTTTTAATTTAATTATTATTTATTATTAATTGCAGCTTGTACAATTGCTCCATTTGGGATGGTGAAATTTATACTGTTTTTATCACTTTTTTACTAATTAAGCATTCCTTATATTACACTGGTATATACTTGAATATATTTGGTACTAATAAAACTAAAATGAATTATAACTGTTAATTATGGAAATAAACACTTCTTTTAATTTTCTTTTGCAATCATTCATTATAACTTCATTTATTTTTGGTAATTCTTCCTCATCAAATTCTCTATCATCGATATATTTTCTATATGATAGTTCTATTTGAATTGATTCGCATTTACTATTACATGAACCATATTTTCTAGTTATATAGCCACCTTTATACGGAACATTATCATTAACAACAAAATCACCACTTATAAAACATTTTTTAATAATATCAAATAATTCTTCGCTCATTGTATTATGATTATCATCACCAAGCACAATATCAGCTCCAATATTTTTTCCAAAACTATGTAAATCAATTAAAATAACTTTATCAAATACTTTTAATTTGCTATCAATTTGTTTTTTTAATTCATTATGATAAGTTTTATAGTATTTTTCTATTCTATCATTTATTTCATCTTCAACTGGATTGGTCTTATATATATCATTAGAAAACGTATTTTTCGTATACACAAATGATGATGAATATTTTTCACTATTATTTAATACTAATTCTCTATTTGGATCTATGGTATATCTATTTACATTATTAATTACAATAGTAAAACCAAACTCTTCTAAAAATGAATATAATTCTTTTAAATACCAGTCACTATTTGATAGTATTATATCTTCATTTAATTTATTATTCATTTCTTTCGTAATATATAATCCACTATGTGGAATACTTATTACAAATGGTAATTTATCATTACAATCATTTATAATAGTAATATTGTCGGTTGAATTCTTTAATATTTTTCTCATTAAATCGCCAATAAAATTATATCAAAAAAGACTAGTTTTACCTAGTCTTTAATTTTATTATTTATTGTTTTTTTGTTTTAATAGCAGCTTGTAGTACTATTTCATTTAGAGGGCACTTATTCAAATATGTGATTAAACTTAATTTTAGTATATTACTAATCAATTTATATATCAATTATGCGATTTAACAATTTTTCTTTTTTAAGGGGATTAGATTTTTTTACCTTTTCAATCATAGCATTTAAACCACTACAATCTTCAAAATACATATCATACGATGTATTTAAAGTGGACTGCCTATTTTCACCATTTATTTCCCTATTTATAACCAATATAGATTTTTCAGATAAATTACCGCTGCTTGTATAATAATCCATAGTTGGAGAAGAATTATTACCCCTTAAAATATGTAATACCATGAAATAATTTACTAAATCAATATCAAATACCCTCATTTCAAATCCATGATTATTGGATTGCCAATATGTAGTTAATACCAAATGATTATTAGTCATTGATTTAACAGATATTAGATTAGACATGTCTTTATCAACACTAATATCGCTATTATATAAATCCATATTTGGCATATCTGGAACGCAATTTAATAATTTATGTACTATTTCAATACCCATAAGAATATCTAAAGCTATGTTATATTGAATTTCAGTAAATTCTTCTTTTGTATACTTTGGCTCATATATTATATTTTTATTTTCATCGAATCCACAAAATTTTCCAGTTTTTAATATATAGCCTCTTTTATTAGATAAATATATTTTTTCTCCTTCTTTCAAGTTAGAAAGGATACTAATTCTCTTTAAGACTTCACGCAATTTCATTATAATCCCCCCACGAAATTAATGTCTGACATCAATACAAGTATATATTATACAACAAATATTAAAATTTTAATAAAATGTTGAAATATTTACAAAAATAAAAACCTAGTTATACACATAACGCAACTAGGTTTTGTTATTATTTAAATTTAATTTTTATATATCTCGTGTCATTATGACACAATCAGTATTGTTCTCCCTATTTTGACTGCCCTCTAGATTTAATAGCAGCTTGTACTGCGTAAATGTTCGGAACGGAATAAGGTACTCTCGTACGGACTAATCTGACTTTTTTGTCATTTTTATTATAACATTTTATCTTTTTTTATAAAATTTGCGATTTTTTATCATTATTTTTTTTATTTTTTCTTTATCCTAAAAAATACACTTATAGTTGCTGTTAGAGAAATAAGCTGTGTTCATAAAAATTAAACCATTTCGAACACTTATTAAAAAAGTATAATAATAGAAATAAAGAAAAAGATGGTTATAAAAATTATATATAACCATCTTTTTTAATTATTATATTTATAAAATCTTTCACCCTTAAAATCTAATATTTTATTTATATTTTCACGTTGTTCGTTAATTTTATATAATTCATCTTTTGAAATAGTTTTTAATAAGTTAAATATTTCTTTTTTTACCTCATTTTCATCTTGATCATCATAAACATTTATAATAGAACAAATATTATCAAATTGTTCAATAATAGATTTGGTTGAATTTTTATCAAAAAAATTTAATTTTGAAAGTTCAGTTCTAAATTTATTATAAATATCTATTTCATTTTTCAAACATTTTTTAAAAATGTTTGAACCTATTATATAATAATTAGAATTTATTTCATAAATAAACGAATATTTTGAATTAATTAATATCTTCAAAATCTCATATTCACCCATATTTTTTCTCCTATCACATATTATTACCAAGTGTGCCCACATTTATTACATTTTTGTGTTTTACCAATCTTACTACTAGCAAGTCCCCATATTCCTATAGAAACTGCACGACTAATATTTCCAATTTTACTTATATCAGTACATCCACAATTTGGACATTTAGGTCCATTATATGGAACTATTTCTCTAAGTAATTCACTTGTAGTTTTAGGTTTAACCTCAGGTTGTCGTTCTATGTATACCGTCTTAACAGGTTCTTCATCTTTTGGTTTATTGGTCATAGAATCATATACTTTATCAACAATAGTTTTTGCTTCATCCTTAGTTATTTTAAATTTATTCATCAAATCCTTAATAGATTTAAATATATTTCCATCATTAGTTATTAATAAATCTTCTGCCTCTTTATAGAATAAGTCTTCTGATTCCTTTTTTAATTCTTTAATATCTTTTTTTATTCTATTCTCGCTAATATCATATTTCTTCTTAACATCTTGAAGTATTTTTTCCTCGTCAAACTCATATTTCAAAGCTATTTCCTTCAAGTATTTTTTTCTTTGATCTGATTTTTCTTTTTCTATATCATTACTAATCATATTCTTTGCTTTAGCTATATATTTAATTGCACCATATTTATCAATTTCATATTTTTCTATTAAATCTTCAATAATTTTATCTTCAGCAATATTCTTTTTCAAAGAATCTTTAGTATCATCCTTTAATTTTTGAATATCAGTTTTTAATTCATCTAGTTTTTTATTGATATAAACTCGATAAAATTTCTCGGTATTCTCTTTAGGGATATCATCAAAGTATATTTCATAGTTATCCTCAACACTTTCAAATATTGTTTGTACATCAACCGATTCGAAATTTGATAAAATCATACGTTTAATAAATTTCTTTAAATCAGCAGACATTCTATCAATATTCTTTTGTTTATACTCTTTTTCAATCTTTAATTTATTTGAACGCTTTTTTGAATTTATTAAAGCTAAAACAATTCTTTTGATTTCATCATTTTTATTATGACTATCATAGCATCTTATAATGTAATCACCAATGTTTATTAAAAATACTGAATTTTGTTTTTTATTAAAAATTATTATATCTTTTATATAATCAAATACGATAGTATTATTACCTGTACAAATTATTCTAAAATTAGTAAATAATACAACTATTTTTTTATCAATTACTTGTCCATTTGTATTTATTAATTCCTTAGCATAAAATGAAGAGCAAACAATTTCATTATTTTCTAAATTTGTTAGTGCTTTATTGATATTTGAATTTGTCCATGGAAGTAATTCCATAAAATCAAATCCATGTAATAAAATATAACTTCTTATTTCATCTGCATTTGTTAAATAATAAATATCTTTTATTGAAGTGAACCCCAAATAGTTCACAATAAAAAAAGTAGACATTAAAAAAAATTAATGTCTATTTGATTTTAATCTAGAAGTGTTATAAAATAAT
>CACWUS010000037.1 GCA_902764145.1 uncultured Erysipelotrichaceae bacterium
ATATTATTTTATAACACTTCTAGATTAAAATCAAATAGACATTAATTTTTTTTAATGTCTACTTTTTTTATTGTGAACTATTTGGGGTTCACTTCAAATTACTAATCTACTTTTTATTTATATTTTATGTTAAAATATAAGTGAGGTTATTTATGAAATATATTCCACTATCAATTAAAACTGAATATGATTTAATGAATAGTCTAATCAGAATAGATGATTTGCTTTCATATGCATTAAATAATGATATTAAAGCATTAGGTATTACAGATACAAATATGTTTTCATCTTATGAATTTATTACTAAATGTAAAAAAAAGGGAATTAAACCAATTGTTGGTAGTGAAATTGTAGTTAATGATATTAATTTATTAATATATGCATTAAATTATGAAGGATATAAATCATTATGTAAAATAATATCTAAGAAAAATATTAATAGTATTAATTTAGAAGATATTTCTAAATATAGTGAAAATATTATAGTGGTTGTTGATTATAAAGACTATTTATTTTTAAAAGATAAGTTTACATATATTTATATTAAATATAAAAATGAAGAAGAAAAACTAAATGCTAAATTATTAACTGATGATATAGTTTATATTGATTTAATTAGATATCTTAATGAAAATGATAAATATTATTTTAAATATATTAAATATATTGAAGAAGGTAAAACTATAGATGAAGATATTGATTTTTATGATAGTTTTTTTAAAAGTAATACTTGTATTGAAGATATAGAAAGTACATATAAATTTAGTAATTTAATTAATATAGAGTTACCTCTATATAGAATACATATTCCTGTTTATAAAGAAAACTCTAGTGCATTTTTAAAAGCACTTGCTAAAAAAGGTCTTGAAAAAAGATTAGATGGTAATGTTAGTGAAATATATAAAAGTAGACTTAAATATGAACTTAGTGTTATTGAAAAGATGAACTATGTTGATTATTTTCTAATAGTTTATGATTTTGTTTTATATGCAAAAAAACATGATATATTAGTTGGTCCTGGTAGAGGAAGTGGGGCTGCTTCTTTAGTTAATTATGCTCTTGGAATAATAAATATAGATCCAATTAAATATGATTTAATTTTTGAAAGATTTTTAAATCCTGATAGAGTAAGTTTACCAGATATAGATATAGATTTTGATAATTTAAAAAGAGAAGAAGTAATAGATTATGTAGTCAACAAATATGGAGTTAATAATACTGCTAGAGTTATTTCATTTAATACAATGCTTCCAAAACAAATCATAAGGGATTTAGCTAGAGTTTTAAATACTGAGAGTACTATAGTAGATAGATTATGTAAGACTATTAAAGATGAAAAGACTTTTGATGAACTTAAAAATAATAATGAATTTATGAATATTGTATCTAGAAATGATAATATAAAAGAACTTATTAAAATATCTAGTGTTTTATGTGGACTTAAGAAAAATACATCTATGCATGCTGCTGGTGTTGTTATTAGTGATGTAGAGCTTTATAATATAATGCCACTATATAAGAGCAATGGCGTAATTCTTACAGGATTTAGTAAAGAATATATTGAAGATTTAGGACTTTTAAAAATGGACTTTTTATCAATTAAAAATCTTAATACTATTTCTAATATAGTAAATGATATTAAGAATGATGGTATTGATATTAATATTGATAAAATAGATTTAAATGATAAAAATACATTATACTTATTTAAAAAAGCATATACAACTGGAATATTTCAATTTGAAAGCGAAGGTATGAAGAGTTTCTTAAAGAGCCTTGAAGTTGATAATTTTAATACATTAGTAGATGCAATAGCATTATATAGACCAGGTCCTAGAGAAATGATTGGTGAATATATTGCTTGTAAGAGTGGTAAAAAGAAACCGGTTTATTTAATAAAAGAATTGGAACCAATATTAAAAAGTACTTATGGAGTAATAATCTATCAAGAACAAGTATTAGAAATATTAAGAAGTATTGGTGGATACTCTTATAGTGAAGCTGATATTATAAGAAGAGCCATGTCTAAAAAGAAGGAAGAAGTAATATTAAAAGAAAAAGATAAATTTATAAGTGGAGTTAAAGAAAAAGGTTATGATGAGAGTATTGGTATTAAATTATATGATTTAATTATTAAGTTTGCTAATTATGGATTTAATAAATCACATTCAGTAGTTTATTCACTTGTAGCTTTTCAAATGGCTTATTTAAAAATTAATTATACTAAGTATTTTATGAAAAATTTACTTAATATGAATAGACAAGCTGAAAAGTTAAAAGAATATATTGATGAAGCTAAAATACTAGGAATTGATTTTGAAAACATTAATATTAATAAATCTTGTTATGATTTTGTAATTGATAATAAAAAACTTGTTTTTCCACTTAGTATTATTAAGTCAATAGCATTAAATGTATGTGTCGAAATAGAAGAAGAAAGAAATAAAGGATTATTTAAATCATTCTATGATTTTATGATTAGATGCTATGGAAAAAGCGTTAATAAAAAAGTAGTTATTTCATTAATTGAATGTGGTGCGTTTGATGAATTTAATATCAATAAAAAGCAAATAGTTAACAACATTGATGAAGTATTAAATTATGTTAGTCTTTGTAAAGATTTAAATTTAACTTTAGAAAATCCACCTATATTTGAGAATATTAATGATTATAGTGATAAAGAACTGATAGATAATGAGATTAAAAACTATGGATTTTATTTATCACATCATCCAGTAACTAAATATGATAGAAGTAATACTATAACATTAGAAAATTATAAAAATTATTTTGATAAAACAATAACAACTATATTATTTGTAGAAAGTATTAATACTATTAGAACTAAAAATAATGAAAAAATGTCTTTTTTAAAACTTAGTGATGAATATGCAAGTATAGAAGGAATTATATTTCCAGAACAATATAAAAAATTATTTGAAATAGAAAAAAATAATGTATATAAAATAAATGCAAAAGTAGAAAAAAGAAATAATACATATCAATTAATAATATATAACATGATTTTACTTAGTATATAATAATTGAATTTATGTTATAAAAATGATATATTAATAATTGTAGAATAGGTGAAGCATATGTTTGGTGATTATACTAAAAGAAATGAAAAAAGAATTAATAATATTGTATCTAAAGTTAACGCCTTAGAAAGTGATTTTAAGAATATTACTAATGATCAAAGTATGGTAACTATAAAACAATATGGTGTTGAATATAGAGTAACTCGTGAACAAGCTGCTTTTATGGCAAGAACATATTTATTTAGAAAACGTCTTAGAGAAGGTGAAACTATAGATGATATATTGCCTGAAGCAATGGCTCTTGTTAGAGAAGCAACTAGAAGACGAATTAATATGTTTCAATATGATGTTCAAATAGAAGCAGGAATTGCTATGCTTGGAAACAAATTAGATAAAGATAGTCGCGAAAACATTATTGCTGAAATGAAAACTGGTGAAGGAAAAACATTAGTACAGTTATTAGTTGGTTATGTAAATGCACTAGATGCAACTAAAGATAAAGATCCATCTAAATGGAAAAGTGTTCATATTATGACTTCTAATGATGCTCTTGCTAAAAGAGATGCTTTATCTAACGGACAAGTGTTTATTTTACTTGGTTTAACTAGTGGCTTTGTACCTAGTAGAAGAAGTGTTGAAGGCAAAAGTGCTGCTGAAAAAAGTATATATAAACATAGAAAACAACAAGCATATAAATGTGATATAGTATTTTCAACTGCGACAAATATAGCATTTGATTATTTAGACGATAATACTGTTATTGATAAAAAAGATATTAATATATCTAAACCATTCGGATATGCAATAGTTGATGAAGCTGATGATTTACTTATTGATCAAGCTAATAACCCACTTAAAATTAGTGGTAAACCTCATGGTTTAAGTAAAGAGTATGAAGAATACTTATTAAAAAGTGAAAAAGAAAAACTTGATTCATATAAATGGGCAGTTGAATTTATGTTTGGTAAAAAAGGTGTTAGAAGCCAAGCCTTAACATATAAAATATATGATCAATTTAGAGATAGTAAAAAAGAATCTTTTAAAGAAGAATATGCATATATAAAAGATACTCAAGAGGTGGTTTTTTCTGAGAGATTATTAAAAGAAATATCTTCTTTTGTTGATGAGAGAACATACCAATTAAGAATTATTGCATTACAAGATTGTATTAAAGCTGAGCATACATATTCTAAAGAAAAATATTATGAACTTGTTAAATCTAATGGAAAATATAAAATTATGCTTGTAGATCAAAATACAGGTAGATATAAACATGGAAGTAAATATATAGATGGTATGCAAGAAGCTATTGAAGCACTTGAAACATATAAAGGTGAATTAAATGGTTATGAAATAGAGAAAACTAAAAGAAGCGATACCTTAGCGATGTGTACTTATCCTGATTTTTTAAGTTTATATGAGCTTGGAGTATCTGGTATGACTGGTACTAGTGCAAGAGAAGAATTTAGCGAATTATATGGTTTTGAGACATATGATGTTAAAACTAGAAAACCTAATATTAGGAAAGACGAAGAAAATGAAATATATGCAACAAAAAGTCAAAAATATAAAGCAATTTTAAAAGAAATAATAGCATCTAATAAAAAAGGACAACCAGTATTAGTTGGAACAACTAGTGTAAAAGAAAGTAAAGAGTTATCAGATTTATTAAAGAGTGCTGGAATAACTCATAGATTATTAAATGCAACTAATGAAGAAAATGAAAATGAAATAATATCTCATGCTGGTAAAAAAGGTGCTGTTACGATTGCAACTAATATGGCAGGTCGTGGAACAGATATTAAATTATATCCTGGAGTTAGTGAACTTGGTGGACTTTACGTAATTGGAACTACAAGAAATAAAAGTTTAAGAATTGATAATCAATTAAGAGGTCGTGCAGGAAGACAAGGAGATCCAGGTAAGAGTAAGTATTTTAGTTCATTAGAAGATGAACTAGTAAAATTATATATTGATACTAAAGCTCTTGTTAAATTACATATTAAGGGTGATGGAAGAATTAAAAATACTAGTGTTAGCAATTTAATTAACAAAGCTCTTAGAAGAAAAGATGAACAAGATAAACAAAGTAGAAGAATATTTGAACAATTAAATTTAGTTTATACAAGACAGAAAAATCATATATATAAGATGAGAAATAATATTCTAAATTCTGAGCCTAAAGATTTTTTAAATAATTTAAAAATGATAATTATAGAATATGCTAGCTATTTAGCAAATAATCTTGATTTAAATGAAATTAATAGTTTAGTTGGTCATTTAATATCAACAGATAAGTGTTATAGTTCAAATAAAAAAGAATTAGCACAAAATATTGCTAATCAAATATTTTTAAGATTAAAATCAAATTTTGATAAAAAAAGTACATCTAGTAAAGAATTAGCTAAGTATTTAAATGAAACAAAAGTTAAATTTTTAAATGTTCTTGATGTTTATTGGCAAAGTCAAATGAAAAACTTAGAAGATATTAAAAGTAATGTTGCTAATAATTATGCAGTAGATACTATTAAAGAATATGAAAGACTTGCAAATTTATCATTTGGTAAGGATTTAATACCTCTTATGTATAATGAAATGCTTACATATGCATGTATACCTTCTTTAAAATTCGGTGAATATAATCCTAAACAAATTGCTTTTGAAGAAGAGGTTAATGAAAAAATAATGATATAAAAACTTTATTTTAAAAATAAAGTTTTTTGTTTGTAATATTTTTTAAAAGATAACATAGATTTTACTAAAGACGAAAGAAGGTAAATATGGATAAAACTCAAATATTACAAAGTCTAGGTAAAAAATCTAATGGTGAAATATATTTAGGTGTAGTAGGAGCAGTTAGAACTGGTAAAAGTACATTTATTAAAAAATGTATTGAGACATTGATTCTTCCATATATTGATGATGAAGCAGAGAAAAAAAGATGTATGGATGAAATACCTCAGACTGCTAGTGGAAAAACTATAATGACTATTGAACCAAAATTTGTACCTAGCAATGGAGCAAATGTAAATATTAATGGGATTAATACAAATATAAAACTTGTTGATTGTGTTGGTTTTGTAACTCCAGAAGCTCTTGGATATATGGATGAACTTGGCAATCCTAGAATGGTTAAAACTCCTTGG
>CACWUS010000038.1 GCA_902764145.1 uncultured Erysipelotrichaceae bacterium
CATAATGTTTACCCATAAAAATAGTATCTCCTTTCTTTGAGATACTATTTTATATTATTGTTCTCTTTTTTAAAAGTGTCCAAAATGGGGTTCACTTCAAATACTTCTCTTTTTTAATGTTTTATGATATAATATACGCTGTTTATGGGGGATTATGAGTAAAATGCAAGAAGGAAAAGAAAAAGATTATATTTTTGATAATGAAATATTGGATTTAAATAAAAGTATAGAAGAAAAAGAAGAAAAAATTAAAAGTGTAAAAAAAACTATATACAATGCCAATCAAATTACTAAAAAAAACGCATTTGATTGTTCTTTAATTGTAAGTATGTGCGCTACTCTTGCTGGCGTAGCATTAAGTTTTTTTTCTAAAAATACTATAACGGGTTTTTCGTTTTTCAGGAATATATTTTTATCTATTCCATTACCTAATTTATTGTTATTTGCAAAATTTAAAAATCTTAAAAAGAAATTATGGCTTAAAAATTATCCAACTGATGAAGAAAGCATAAATGATTTAATAGTTGAAAAAGAAATAGAAGAAAAAGCACTAAATAAAAGAATAGAGTTAGATAAAGAAATAATTAATTTTTTAGCAAATTGCAAAGGAGCATTTGTATTTGAAGAAAAGAAACCTGAACTAGATGATGAAAGTAATGGGTATATTAATATTAGGTCTTCACGAGATATAAGCAAGAGTATATATGCACTAGAAGCAGAAATAGAAAAGAATAAAAGATTATTAGATACTAGAGTTGCTATTGATTATGTAAATGATAAACTTAAAAATATGTATAGCTATAGTAGCATGGATGAAAGGTCATTAAGAAAAGTTTTTGCTACAATAACTTATGCATTAGCACCAATGGCAGGAGCCTTTGCAATGGGATTAATATCTACTGGTGCCATTCCAATTGGTCTTGCATGTGTTGCATTAGGTATAACAATTGGGCAAATTAATTTAAAACTTTTAAAAAATATGCAATTTTCATTATTTAAAAAGGGAATTAGTTTAAATCTTAAAACTGATCTTAATAATCTTGGAGAAGATTATGAAGAATTATGTGATAAATATGATGAATATAGTATAAAAGGAAAAATATTTGAATTAGAATATAAGCTTATGAAAGAAAAAGTAGAGTTATATCATGTATCTAAAAAAGAAGAGGAATCATTAAATAGAAGAAAACAAAGAGAAATGCAAAAATCAAACTATGTGTATTTAGATGAACAACATCTAAATGATGGTCCAAAATTAACAATGAAGTTATAATTACTTTACATAAAGTTATTAATAATTTATTGTGTTTGACTATTCTTTTAATTATAATAAATTATCAAAGAGGGAAAAAGTATGAAAAGTTTTATTGATCCATTTTTATATAACATACCACATTTAGATTTGCATGGTTATGATAGAACAGGAGCGGTTGCTATGACAAAATTATTTATTGAGGAAAATCTAAAAATAAATGAGAAAAAAATAATTATTGTTCATGGTAAAGGAACAGGTATATTAAAAAGTGCTACTCATGAATATTTAAAAAGTGATAGAAGAGTTTTAGAATTTAAAACAAATAATTATAATGATGGCGAAACAATAATAATACTTAAATAAGGAGTTAAAATGCAACAATATTTTGCTAAAGAAAAAAATAATAATAATTTATTATTAAATATAGATGATTTAAACCATATTAAGAATGTTATGAGAATGAAAGAAAATGACAAAATAATTGTGGTTTATGATAGTAAAAGCTATATTTGTACTCTTAACAAAGATTTATTATCTGCTAATATAATAGATGTTTTTAAAAATGGTGAAGACTATGGAAGATTCGTTGTCTATGTTCCATTGTTAAGTGAAGAAAAAATGAGTTATATATTTAAACATGGTACTGAACTTGGAGTAACTGAATTTATAGTAGTAGAGTATGAACATTGCAAATACAAACTACCTAAAAAAGATTATGAAAAGAAATTACTAAGATGGAATAAAATAATTAAAGAAGCATCAGAACAATCATATAGAATTAACAAACCACTATTAGAAAAGATAATAAGTGTCCAAGATATAATTAGTCTAGAAAATGTAAATATATTGTGTTCTCTTGACAAAAGTAATGTAAAAAATATATGTAAAGTATTAACAAGAAATAACTGCAGAGGTACAATAAACTTAGTATTTGGACCAGAAGGAGGCCTAAGTACAAAAGAAGAAGTAATAATATCAGAAAAAGGTTTCACCAAAACATCGTTAGGTGAAGATGTCCTTAGAACTGAGACTGTTCCTTTGATGATTGCTTCTATAGTTAAATATTTAAGGGAAAGTGAAAAATATGAATAATATTGATAAGGTAATAGATGCTTTTGTTACAGGAGATTATTTTATAATATTTCTTATTTTAACATTGGCAATTTTAATTGTTTTAATTCTTGCGTTAATAAAATCACGTGGAGAGTATAACGAATTATTAAGTTATGAAGAAGAAAGAGAAAATAAGGAAAAAACTATAGTAGAAGATAATAGTAATAATTTACTTTCAGAACTTGAAAATTTAATGGCTACCACTAATGAAGAAGTAATAGATGAAAATAAACCATTAATTAAACAAGTTGATTTAAGCAATGTTAAAACATATGATGATGAAATAAATGCATATGAGTTTCAAGAAGAAGAAAATGCTGTAATATCAGCAGATGAACTTGAAAAACGTACTAAAGAAAGAATGGAAACTCTTGGAACTAATGATAATCAAGTAGCTATTGCTGCATATGAAGAAGAACAAGAAAAGAAAGCAATAATTAGTTATGAGCAATTACTTAAAAATGCATCAAATATATCTCTTTCATATAAAGAAGAAAAAGTTAGTAAAGATGCTCCAAAAGTAAATAAAATTGAACTTGAACAAAAAGAGGTTACAGGAACAGAAAATTATTTGGAGGAAGAAGAATTCTTAAAAATACTTAAAGAATTTAGAATATCATTAAATGAAAACATTTTTAATTAAAACATTAGGTTGTAAAGTTAATGCATATGAAAGTGAGTTTGTAAGAAATTTACTTTTATCAAGTGATTATAAAGAAGTAGATGATAATGCAGATATATGTATTGTTAATACTTGTACAGTTACTAATACAGCCGATAATAAAAGCAAACAAGTTATAAATAATATAAAAAAAACAAATCCTCATGCCGTAGTAGTAGCTATGGGATGTTTTTGTCAGTTTAAAAAAGATAATATAGAAGATTTAATTGATGCTGATATTATTATAGGAAATAGATATAAAAGTAAAATTATAAAATATTTAGATAAATACTTTAAAACTAAAAAAAGAATAATAGAATTTGATGAAATGGAAGAATTACCATTTGAAGATATGGAAATAAAAAAATATGTTCATCACCATAGAGCATTTATTAAAATTGAAGATGGATGTAATAACTTCTGTAGTTTTTGTATAATACCATATGTTAGAGGAAGAGTTAGAAGCAAGGATTTTAACAAGTGTATTATGGAAATTAATGATTTAGCTCTTTCTGATCATAAAGAAATAGTTTTATCTGGTATACATACAGGACAATATAATAGCGATGGTAAAAGATTGTCAGATTTAATTAATAAAATATCTGAAAATAAATTAATTAAAAGAATAAGGCTTTCATCAGTTGAAATAGTTGAATTAGACGAAGGAATGATGGATGTACTTAAAAATAATAATACATTTGTATCTCATTTACATATACCTCTTCAAGCTGGAAGTGATAGAGTATTAAAATTAATGAATAGAAGATATGATAAGAAATATTTTATGGATAAAGTAAATGAAATTAAAAGCATTAGACCTAGAATAGCATTATCAACAGATGTTATAGTTGGTTTTCCAGGTGAAAGTGATGAAGATTTTAATGAAACATTAAAATTTTGCGAAGAAGTAGGTTTTTCTAAAATACATGTATTTCCATATTCTGATAGAAATGGTACTGTTGCTTCGCGTATGAAAGATAAAGTACCTGGAAATATAAAAAAAGAAAGAGTTCATAAATTAATATCTCTTTCAAATAAATTAGAGCAAAAGTATTATAGTAGTTTTATTGATGAATATGTAGAAGTTTTAATAGAAGAAGAAAAAGATGGATATTTTTATGGATTTACAGATAACTATATACCAATAAAAATAAAGGGTAATTATAAAATAAATGAATTATATAAAGTAAAATTAAGTAAAGAAGATATTAATTTTGATATGAATTAATATCTTTTTGTGTTATTATTATAATGGTGAATGAGATGCATAGTACATTCTTAAAAGAATTATATAATTTTATAAAAGAAGGTAATTATTTTAGAGGATCTTATAAAAAAATATATATATCTAATAAATTTTTACCATTGTCATTTAGAAGAGTAATTGTAAAAGAAGCAAGAAAGTTTAATTGGAAATGTGAACT
The DNA here is from genome assembly GCA_902764145.1 of uncultured Erysipelotrichaceae bacterium. Classification (GTDB taxonomy): domain Bacteria; phylum Bacillota_I; class Bacilli_A; order RF39; family UBA660; genus CAG-1000. Next base: position 4,454 of record CACWUS010000038.1, read on the forward strand.
TGACGATTCTTTTATTTTAACTATGGATAAAGATAATAAACATTTATGTATGATTTTTTCATTTTTAAATGGAAAATCAAATATTTTAGTTAAAGATACACAAGATCATATATATTTAGATGAAAGATATACTCCTCTTATGATGGATGATGTTTTATTAGAAGCATCAAAAGGGGATGTTAGAAAAGATTTATATTATGCAGGCGTTGATGCTCTAGTTAATAATAAGTCATATTCAGAAGATGAAGCAAAAAAAATATCAGCTCAGGAAGTAGATAGAATATTACAAAGCTTCACTGATAAAGATTTTATAGAAGGTGCCAAAATAGAAGAAAGCTTAAATAGAATAATACCCCTAATAGAAAACTATATATATTATATGAGTGAGTTATATAGAACAAATGTAGAAGAAGCAAATAGTGATGTAATAGTTCTTCCAAATACATTACCACTAAATGCTAATATAGTTTATAGTCAAAATAAATCTCATAGAGATTATAGTGATGCTCAAAGTAGAATAGCTTACTCAAGTACTAATGTTGAAAGAGTAAATGAAGTAATAGAATCATCAAAAAGACAAAAAATATTACAAAGTTTATCTCCAATTGCTGAAGGAACATGTTTAAATTCAAAGAGTGATGAAATAGATTATTATGTATATTTATATAAAATATCAGATACAGAATATAAGTTCATATTTGAACCACTTAGTGGAAAGAAATGCACAAAACTTATTAACTTTATTCATGATGGTGATTTGAGTTTTAAAGAAATTGAAGATTATGCAATAAAATATTTATCTATGAGTGAAGATGAAATAATAGAATGTGATTTTGCAGCAAGATTTAATCATACAACTGAAGAGACATATAACATAGTTATTCCTTATGCAATTACTATGGATGAAACAAAGTATAAATGTCCATATGGAACAAAAAATAGAATAGATGGTTTATCATCGGATAAAATTGAATCTTTAAATAGATAAAAAATCAAAAAAAACTTGAAAAAGTAATATAATTATGCTAATATTATATTACTTTGTGATGGCGATGTAGCTCAGTTGGCTAGAGCATCTGGTTCATACCCAGGAGGTCGAGGGTTCGAGTCCCCCCGTCGCTACCATAATGAATATTACTCGAACTATAATAGTTCGAGTTTTTTATTAAAGTGTTTTACAAACATATTTTTGTGTTGTATAATTAATTTGTAATAATTACTTGCCAAGTGTTATTATGACAATTTGGTCGACTAAGGTTTTCTATTTAAGGCAAGATAAATATATTGCATGCATGCGAGACATACTAATTATTTAGTATGTCTCCTTTTTTATTGCAAGTAATTATTAAAGTATAACAATAAAAGGAGGTATGTTATGAAAAATGAAATTGTTATTTTTGAAAATCAAAATGTAAGATTGGAGGTGAATTTAAAAGATGAAACTGTTTGGTTGTCTTTAGAACAAATATCAAAATTATTTGAAAGGGATAGAACTGTAGTTTTAAGACATATCAACAATATTTTTAAAGAAGGAGAATTAAAT
>CACWUS010000039.1 GCA_902764145.1 uncultured Erysipelotrichaceae bacterium
TATCAAATATTAGGAGTTAAAATGGATTATATAATAGAAGAAAAATTATTTAGAATAAATGAAAGTTTTGAAAATGATTATAATAATTGGAATAAAATAGATAGAAATGGTAGTTTTTTAATTGGAGAGGCTAGTAAAGCATTACAAAGTACAGGATTATTAAAACAAAAAATATATATAGACAAATCTAAATTAATTAAGATTAAGAATAAACATACAGAAATGAATGATGAAATAATAAAAAAAATACCAGATATTTTAAATAATCCAATTATTATTTTAAAATCTGAAAGCAAGAAAAATAGAATAATTTTATTTAATGAAATAATGGATACTAATAATAGTCCAGTACTTGTAGTTATGGAATTAAATCCAAATGAAAATGTAAATAACGTTGAAAAAGTATATAAAGTTGCTAGTGCATATGGTAAATCTAATATAAATTCGATTAATAAATGGTTAAATAATAAAGATAATATATTATATTTAAGTAATAAAAAAAGAATCAATAAATGGTTAAGTGGGCTTGGGCTCCAATTGCCTGTGCCACTTAACAATATTGATTCATGTAGTAATATACTATCACAAAATGATTTTAAAAACAATATTATGATCAAAAATATTCCTGAAAGTGAGAGACCACGTGAAAGAGCAATTAAATATGGAGTAGAAAGTTTATCAAATGAAGAATTACTTTCTATAATACTTAAAACTGGAACTAAAAATTGTAGTGTTAAAAATTTGTCTTCATTAATACTTAGTAATATTAAAGATATAAAAGATTTAAAAAATATAACAATTAACTTTTTAACAAAAATAAATGGAATAGGTAAAGTTAAGGCAATAGAATTATTATCTAGTTTAGAACTTGGTAAAAGAGTATATTATGTTCAAAATAAAGAAAATATTAAATTAAATAATTCTAAAAAAATATATGAATACTTTAAAGATTTATTTACATATGAAAAACAAGAAAACTTTTATGCAATATATTTAGATTCAAAATCAAAATTAATATCATATAAATTATTATTTAAAGGGACTCTTAATACTTCTTGTGTTCATCCAAGAGAAGTATTTAAATATGCTGTTTTAGAAAGTGCGGCATCAATAATAGTGATGCATAATCATCCTTCAGGTGATTCAACTCCAAGTAAGGAAGATCAAGACTTAACAAATAAATTATTTGAAATAGGTTCTACTATGGCAATACCAGTAGTAGATCATATAATATTTGGAAACAATGAATACTTTAGTTTTTATGAATATATAAATAAATATAAGAATAATATTTAATATGACATATGAAGAATATAGAAGTAAAAAGAATAATAGTAATAAAAAACAAAATAATAAATTTATTAAATCTGCACTAAATAAATTATTTACAATAATTATTTTTAGTATGCTAGTAGTAACTATTAGTAATTATTCAGATAGTTTTAGAAACTTTTTAATAAATAATGTATTAAATAAAACTATGGATTTTAGTAAATTTAATAAAATTGTAAATAATGTTACAAATGTTTTTAAGAGTGAAGAAGTAGTTCCAGTTATGAAGGAAAGCGAATCATGTGAGAAATATAAAGATGGAATAAAATGTACAAATAGTGGAAATGTATTAGTAAAAGATGGAGGTATAGTTACATATATAGGTAAAAAAGAAGGATATAATAATACAGTGGTAATACAACAAAGTGATGGATATTATGCTTGGTATGGAAATATAAAAGAAAATGTTAAATTATATGATTATTTAGAAAGTGGTACTGTAATAGGAACAAGTGAAAATGAATACTATTATGTATTATTAAAAGATGATAAACCAATTAAAATAACAGATGAAAGTTAAAATACATACTAGTACATATATAGTATTGCTTTTTTCATTTTTAAGTGGTTATTTTGAATATATGTATTTATTATTACTTACAATATTTATACATGAAAGTGGTCATTATTTCTTTTCATCATTAGTTGGTTTTAAATATAAAGAAATAATAATATATCCATTTGGGGGATTAACTCTTTATAATGAAGATTTAAATGTAAGTGCAAATAAAGAATTATTTTCATTACTAGGAGGAATAACATTTCAATTATTATTTTATTTTCTAATGAAAAATTTATTTATTAATTCATATATAACACTTCATGTATTTAATATAATTAAAAAAATAAATTATTTATTGTTATCTTTTAACTTCTTACCAATATTGCCACTAGATGGAGGCAAATTATTAAATATAGTACTTGATAAAATATTTTCATATAAGTTAGCTAATATTATATCTATAATAATATCTATTGTATTTATAATTATTTTTACTATTTTAAATAAATCATATTTATCTATAATACTAACCATATTTTTAATTAAATCTATATATAAGGAATATAAGTTAATTAATTATAAATATAATAAATTTATATTAGAAAGATATATAAATAATTATAAATTTAATAAAATTAAAATAATAAATAACATTAATAAATTAAAAAGAGATAATACTCATATAATAAATAATGTATTTGAGCGTGATTATTTAAATAAATTGTTTGACAGAAAAGTATAAATATGCTAAAATACTCATGTTTGTAGAAATCTTTCTCTACAACCGCATCGAAAAGGTTTACAAAATAATGCATAAGCATTTACCTTAAAAGCGAGTCTTATTGAAGGAGGAATTTAAATGAAAGCAATATTTGTTACTGGTGGAAAACAATATATGGTTGAAGAAGGACAAGAACTATATGTTGAAAAATTAGATAATGAAGTAGATAGCGAAGTTGTTTTTGATGAAGTTTTATATGTTGATGGTAAAGTAGGTACTCCTACTGTTAAGGGAGCTAAAGTTACCGCTAAAGTTTTAAAGCATGGTAAACAAAAGAAAGTTCTTGTATTTAAATATAAACCAAAGAAGAAATATAGAAAAACTCAAGGACATAGACAACCTTATACTAAGATACTTATTAAATCAATTACAAAATAATGATTAAAGTAAGAATTAGTAAAAATAATAATATAATCGAAAGTATTAGATGTAGTGGTCATGCAGGATATGCAGATTATGGAAAAGATATAGTATGTGCATCATTTAGTACAATGATAATAACTACTATAAATGCAATACTTGAGATTGATAAGAATGCTATTAGTTATACTGATAATAATGATTTAGAAATTATTAATATCAAGAAAGATAATATAACAAATAGTTTACTTAATAATTTAGTTAATATGATATATGAACTAAAAGATAATTATGACAAAAATATTAATATTAAGGAGGAAAACCATGAATAAAATGAATTTAAATATACAATTATTCGCCAGCAAAAAAGGTGTTGGTTCTACTAAAAACGGTAGAGATTCTGCTGGACGTAGACTTGGTGCTAAGTTATCAGATGGACAAGTAGCAAAAGCAGGCGCAATCATTTATCGTCAAAGAGGAACTAAGATTTATCCAGGTACAAATACAGGAATGGGTAAAGATCATACTTTATATGCTAAAGTTAATGGAACTGTAAAGTATGAAAGAAAAGGAAAAGATAAAAAACAAGTTAGTGTTTATGAGAACTAGTAATAGTTCTTTTTTTTATAAAATTATTTCATTTTTATAATAATATATAAAAATTTTTACTATATACTTATAATGAATTAGATTTTTAAATAATAAATAATTTTTGTTTTGTTAAACTCAATTAGCAGGAGAAATATAAAAGAAGTAAAGTACGAGGATTTAACTAAAATAACAAATCAAAAATCAACTGAAATAAAGAATATAGATAGAAAACTAAAGCATTCAATTGATAGTGAAGGTAATATTCACATAGAATGTTATTTTGAGAAAATGAAAAAAGAAAGAATTAATGAAGAAAAGAAATATAGAAGTATATTGGAAAGCAAACTAAATCATAAAGTATATAGAAATCCAAAACCAATTATTAAGAATAAAAAAAGTCCTGATTATTATGTAGAAGATATAAATGAATTATGGGATGTAAAAGGAATAGATGGAAAATCAAAGAATTTAATTGAGAATATATTTGGAAATATTTGTAAAACAAAGCAAACTTCAAATGCAATTTTAGTTCAAAGAAAAACACCTTTTGACATAAATAAATTAAAATCAGATGTTATACATATGTTTAAAAATAAAAAGAAAACTTTTGTAAAACAAATAATGCTGTTTGATGATAAGGATAATTTAATTTTATATCTAAAAAGAAAATAAAAAAGAGTATCATTAACCCTAGTGGATTGCCGATACTCTCACGTAATTACAGATTGATTATATCAAAATAGATAATAATTGTCAATTTGTAATTATTAATATTATATGCAATTAATAAAAAAATAGTCTAATAAAGTGTCATATTATGCATTTTAACTACAAAAATATTATTTTTCATGTTATAATCAATATACAAAAGCAAAAAGAAAAATAAGTATAGTACAACTATACATATATTTTTCTTGATATTTATATTGCTTTGATATATAATATAAAATCGAGTAAGGGTGTAGTGAAAAATGAGAGAAAAGGAAATGGACATTACTTTGGCTACTAGTGATAGTTTAAGTAAGGTTAAAAAAGGTTTTTATTTGGTTACAAAAAGGTTATTTGATATCTTAGTATCTCTTATTGGAATGGTTTTTTTGATTCCAATTTATTTAGTTGTAAAAATTTCATATGTATTAAGCGGAGATTTTCATAGTGTTATATACACACATAATAGAGT
>CACWUS010000040.1 GCA_902764145.1 uncultured Erysipelotrichaceae bacterium
GCCCTACTTCTACCATTTTTTCAAATGTTGTTACTTCTTTTCCACTTTCATCTTTTCCAAAGTATCCATATTCTTTATTATTTGTTGTTATTCTTACATCATATCCAGCCACAAAATACCATGGATCAGAGTAAGAACCACTTCCTTTTGTTTTTACATTTGGCCTAACAAACTCTGTTATTTTTGTGTCAATTAAATTACTATTTAGACTATCTTCTATTTTATAAACACCTAATATATAATGACCATTTGCACTTTGTGTCATTGTCCAATATGGAAAGCCTGAAAGTAAATAAGATGAATTGTTTAAAATCGATAATTGAAACTCATCTTTATTTATCATTCCACCATTTCTATATAATGAATTAACAGAATTCTTTCCTTCCGAAAAAGAATATGGAGTCCCAACTCCATATATTAAGTATTTATTTCTACTTGAAAAATTTACTTGATTATTTTCAGTATTTATATAATTGTTTGATTTTAATAATGCATCATTATAATTATCAGTCGCACTAATAATAATTGGCATAACAAAAAAAAGTACTAAACATTTTAAAATATTTTTCATCACATACTCTCTCCTACCATAAATAATTTTATCATTATTAAATTTGTTTATCAAGTTATTAAATAATTAAAAAAGCAATTAATAAAATTGCTTAATCTTTAACATATATTCCATCTAATGAAAAACTTTTTGTATCAGTTATTTTTACTTTTACTATTTTTCCTATTAATGATTTATCACCATCAATATTTACAAGTTTCATATTTTCAGTATATCCACATACTTTATTTTTATCTTTATCACTTAATGATGTAACTAAGCATTTGACTATTTTGTCTTTCATTTTTTTATTTGCTTCATTGCTATATTTGTTTACAACTTCATTTAATCTATGAAGTCTATCCATTTTAACTTTTTCACTTACCGTTTCTTTCATTAAGGCAGCCGGTGTATTTTCACGTGGTGAGAATGCAAATGTAAAAGCTCCGTCAAATTTACATTTATTAACTACATCTAATGTTTCTTCGAAATCTTCTTCACTTTCTCCAGGAAATCCAACTATTATATCTGTAGTTATACTTGAATTTTTAACTTTTTTTCTAATACTATCATATAATTTTAAATAATCTTCTTTAGTATATCTTCTATTCATTAATTTTAATATTTTATTACTTCCTGATTGAAGTGGTAAATGAATATATGGCATTATATTGTCATGATTAGCTATTACATCAACCATTTCTTCAGTAAAATCCCAAGGATGAGATGTAACAAATCTTATTCTTTCAATTCCAGTAGCACTAACATCTTTTAATAAATTTGCAAGATTATAATCATCATAAATATCTTTTCCATAAGCATTTACATTTTGTCCAAGTAAAGTTATTTCTTTATAGCCAGATTCTTTTAATTTTTTTACTTCTTCTATAATATCTTCTTTTTTTCTACTTCTTTGACTTCCTCTTGTATATGGAACTATACAATATGTACAAAATTTATCACATCCATAAATAATATCAACCCAAGCACTATATTTGCTTTCTCTTACAACAGGAATATTTTCAACAATGTCTCCTTCATAACTTAATACTTCAATTGATTGATTATTTGTTTCTATTTTATTTTTAATTATATTAAGTAAATTATCTAAATTATGTGTTCCGCATACAAAATCTACATATTTATATTTTTTTAATATTTCATTTACTACAACTTCTTCTTGAGCCATACATCCACATATACCAACAAGTAAATTTGGATTAGTTGTATCTTTTATATGTTTTAACACACCTAAAAAACCAAATACTTTATCATGCGCATTTTCTCTAATTGCACAAGTATTTAATATAACAATGTCAGCATTTTCCAATTCTTTTGATTCTTTATAACCTACGCTTTCTAACATACCCACTATCTTTTCAGAATCATGTTCATTCATTTGACATCCATATGTTCTTACATAGTATTTTTTACCTTTACCAAAATTTGAAGTATTAGATACATAATTAGTATATTTAACTTCACTATTTTTACTTCTTTTTCTTGCTTCATTCATATTTGGTTTTTTCATAATATCACATCCGTTTCATATTATAACATAAAATAATTGCTTTTTTAATAAATAAATGCTATAATATATAGGCTTCAAGAGGGGGGAATTAGAGTGTTTGAAGAAATAATAAAAAAATTTAGAAATAGTTTAATTCATGATGAAGAGTATGAATTAACTGAAGAAGAAAAAGAAAGAAAAAGTTATTTTGAAAGAAATATACTAAATACAAAACAATTTGGTGACTATATTTGGGCTATAAAAGATGATTTTAATTTTGATGGTTTAGAAGATAAAATTTGTCCATATATAGTTATAGGAAAAGTAGATGATAAATTAATCGCATGCGGCCTTACTAAAAGCCCAAACTATTCTCATTCATTTGCTATAAATAAAGATGATGAAAAAAATAAAGCATATGTTCTATATTCTTTTGTTAAAGCTATAGATTATGTATCTTATAGACACTCATCTTTATATTTCAATAAATCTTTAACTCTAGAAGAGAAGAAAAAACTAAAAGGTTATTTATCATCTTTAGGTGAAAATATTTTTTATAGAGATATTGGCAAAACTAAATCATTTAATATAGATACAAAACAAGATTTTAATATCGGAGATGTTATTGTATCTTATAATGGCTTAACTTCACTAATTATTGATATTACAGATGATGATAAATACTTATGTATAAATTTAGAATCATATGATGAAAAAGAAAATAGAATTAATTTTAATAATGAAAAATTTGATTTTTATGAAAGATTCCATTTACCAAAAAAACAATATAGATTTTTAGGTACTCTTCCAAACAATCAATTAACTGTTGTTTTAAATAAATATAGCGATTATTTAAAAAAAGTTATTGAATATCAAAAAGTTAAAAAGACAAATTCTTTAGTACGTGGTACGATAATTAAAAGAATGAATAATTACTATTATGTAAATACAGTTGAATCTAAAAAAGCAAAATTATTTTTATTAGAATTATCAAATAAAGAAGATTCAAATGCACTAAGCTTTGGAGATTTATATTTTAGACCAAATTATCAAGTTACAACTGAGATAGATGAAAATGATGCTTTATCAAAAATCATAAGATTATCTAGTGAAGAAGAAATGGAAATGGTTAAAAAAGATAAAAAGAGTAAATCTAAAACTATAAAGCAAGATAATAAACCATCAGTAAAAAGAAATAATTTAGAATTAAAAGATGGAAATATTATTGAGCATAAAGGATATTATAATCAAAAATTCTTAATATTAGGTTTCTATGATAATAATATAATAACTATTTCATTAGATGATTTTACAAATGGTAAAACTACTATAGTTGAATTTTATGAGTTTGATAGAAATATTAGTATTTCTAAAAACGTAACTTTAGCAGATAGATTTGCTATAGAAGAAAATCAAGGATATTTATTTGGATTATTTGAAGATATTTGTGATAAAAAAGATAATTATGGTTTAAGATTAAATAAGTAAAAAAGATGTATAAAATGATATGAACCCCGTTTCTTGGACATAAGAAACGAGGTTTTATTATGAGTAAAATAAATTATGAAGAAAGAATTAATTTATACTATGATAGAAAGAACGGAATGTCTTTTACTTCTTTAAAATCAAAATACGGTATCAATAAATCTGGAGTTGAATATCTAGTTAGATTAATTGATAAACACGGATTTGATATTCTTAGAATTAATGAAAATAAAAGTTATAGTTCTAAGGAAAAAGAAAGAATTTTGAATCGAATCCTTATTGATAATGAGTCTATTTTATCTGTATCAATAGATGAAGGATTAATAGCCAAAGGAATAGCCAAAGGAATGTTGAATAATTGGCTTAAAAAATATCGAGAAAACGGTTATAATATAGTTGAACAAAAGCGAGGTCGTCCAACTATGCCAAAATTGATTAATAAAAAGGAAAATGAAACAGATAAAGAAAAAATTAAAAGATTAGAACAAGAAAACCTATATCTAAAAGCTGAACTTGAATACTTAAAAAAATTGAAAGCCGTTGTTCAAGCAAGGAAGAATCAACAACAGAAGAAAAAGTAAATGTTGTAAGTGAACTTCGGCTAATATATCCATTAATGATTCTTCTAAAAGTATCTGGCTTAGCTAAATCAGTGTATTATTATACTTTATCTAAAACAGATAAAGATAATAAAAATAAAGAAATAATTAATAAAATAAAAGAAATATTTATTAATAATAAGGAAAGATATGGCTATCGTAGAATTACATTAGAACTTAGAAATCAAGGTTATAATGTTAATCATAAGAAAGTTTATAGAATAATGGTTAAATTAG
>CACWUS010000041.1 GCA_902764145.1 uncultured Erysipelotrichaceae bacterium
ATACAAATCCACAGTGCGATACTTATTATATCATTAAAGAAGTATAATAAGTTTTGTAGAAAATAATAAAAATTACTACATACCCAGTATACGAATATTACGCTAATTTGGGTTATAAAAAAATATTAAAAAAGTATGGTATAATTGATATATAAATGTGTAATTTATGATAATAAACTGCATAGATTGGAAGTGAAACAATGGATAAAAAAGAATATATAGTCAATCAAATAAAAAAATCATTTGGAAATGGTAAAAAATATGAAAATTATTGTGTTACAAGAATTATTGCATTAATTGATAATTTAGATATACAATTTGTTACTCAGCAAATGTTTAAAAGAAAAGAAAAAGACATTGCATATGCAGATTTATATTTTCCACAAATAAATTTATGGGTTGAAGTAAATGAAGGATATCACAAAAACAATATAGAAAATGATAAATTAAGAACAAAAGAGGTTATTCAAGAAAATAAAATTGATAGAAAAATAAAAGCAAAATATGATGCACTAGATGAGGTTGTTTATTTGGAAAAAGAAGAGCCTTTTGTTATTCAGGTTTATGATAATACTATTGAAGATATTCATGATCAAATTAATCAAATTGTTGATGAAGTTAACAAAAGAGTAAAAGCACTAGGCGATAAATTTGTGCCATGGTCTTATGAAAATAATAATCCGTATTATTATAGAAAAATGGGCTATATTGAAGCAAACACAGTATCAAAATTTAGAACAATTGATGAAGCTTGTGAATTATTTAATGTTATTCCAAATTATTACAACAAAATGCACGGTTATATACCTTTAAATGAAACAGAATATGCATGGTTTCCAACTTTGAAAATTAATGGTTGTGAATGTGATAATAATGCATGGGAAAATGAAATAAGTCAAGATGGTAAAATTATCTATGAGAATCAAAAAGAAAAAGATGATAAATTTTTAAAAGAAGTTTTAGATAAAGATATAATTAGGTATGTTTTTGTTAAATATAAGGATATAACTGGAATAGGAAATACAATATATAAATTTATAGGAATATATAAAATCAATAAAGAAGAAACTATAAAAAATAATATAAGAGTATGGGATTTATTTAATAAAAAAATTGATTTAACAAAATATATTTAGGGGAGGAAGTGTATAATTTGATTACTGATATAGAAGAGTTGAAACGAGATTTAGAAGAGGGAAGAGAAAAATCTACAAAAAAGTTTGTTGAAAGAGTTTGTAAAGCTGTAGATAATAAAGAATGGGTTTATATGCCTTGCAAAGGAGACAATCAATTACTTGAATTACTTATTGCCGACAATCATGGCTTAAAATATATAGAAATGTTTTCTAACGAAAAAAATGCATTGTCTACATCAAAGTATGTTTGCACAGATATTAATAAAGCAATAGATGTGTTATATAATAACAAATATTTAACTGGACTTGTTTTTGATGTTAATAATGGGCCAGTCTATATAAATAGAGGAACAATATCAGCATTGTCCAATCGAAAAGACCCTAGACTTCAAAAGAGAGAGTGGGGTAAAGGGATTCCAAAATATAGAGAAGAAGATATTATGACTGATGATGAAATATTTGATATGGGATTTAATATTGCTCTTGATATGATAGAGAAAGAAGGATATGAGATTGTAAATTCAATTAATAATCTTTCTAGTGTTTGCAATGTTTTTACAATTAAAGATGGGAAAAGATATATATTTAGAATTGAGACAGCACTTGCTCCTAACATGCCAAAATTAGAAAAGGATATAAAAGATATACTCTTAAGAGCATGCAAAGAAAATGATGCAAAGCCAATGTATATGGCATTGGGATTTGGTTCTTCTGATTCTGATAGATTTGATAATGAGTTAGCATTAATTGGTGATGGCTTTTATTGCAATTTTGAAGGTATTCAAGAAGTAAAATAGAAAATAATTTATTATGGAATATTACAATATTGTATTAATTATAAACAATCGGAAGATTAAGATATTACAATTTTGACTTTTTATAAAAATGTGCTATTATGATGTCGGAATTGAATTCCTTTTTATGTGACACCTAGTCAAACAGGTCATTTCTCGGCATACCAAGAGGAATTCTGCTCGAACTTTTATAGTTTCGAGTTTGATAAATAACTAATTCAGAAATGGATTAGTTTTTTTGTGTTATTAAAAACTATCCTAAAAGAAAGGATGGTATTATGGTAAATATTATTAAAGAAGAATTGCCTATTGAAGAATCATTAAGAAAGAAATTAGAACTTATATGTGAGTTTGCTAAAGCTACACCAACAATTATTAATGGTAATATAAGAAAAATAGATAGAACTAATTTAACTTATATTGAACCTAATAGAATTATCATAAAAAATAAAACTTTCTTAATATTTAATTATTCTAATGAAGTCTTTATTGAAAATTTAGCAAATAAGATTAAATTATCTGAATTTGAAGATTATTTAAAAACTATCTAAATACTATTTATTCCCTATAGAGGGAATTGACAAATCTTAAAAAAATGATATTATATATAACCAATGAAAGAGGTATTCTCTAGAAATGGAGGTACATCATGTTAAATTGCAAAAATAAAATAAAATTATATAATATTGAATCAATTGAGGAGTCAGTAGTATTTAGACTTTACTAGATACTACCAGCTCCTCTTTTTTAGTAAAAGGAGTTTAGATTATGAAAGATGAAGAAAGAATATGTGGTTTATATTTAAGAGTATCAACTGAAGACCAAGCCAAAGAAGGTTTTAGTTTACCAGAACAAAAAGAACGATTAGAAGCACTTTGTAAGTTTAAAGATTATAAGATATATGATTATTACCAAGATGCTGGAATAAGTGCTAAAACAGGTAATCATAGACCAGAATTTGATAGATTAATAGATGATGCTAAGAATGGCAAAATAAACACTGTTATTGCTTTAAAACTAGATAGACTATCAAGAAGTATATATGATTGGGAAAACTTACTTAAAACGTCTGAAAAATATGGATTTGATTTAGTATGTGCTAATGATGATATTAATACAACTACAGCTAACGGAAAAATGGTAACAAGAATAATGATGAGTGTATCTCAAAACGAAATAGAAAGAACAAGTGAGAGAACTAAAGTCGGTATGGCAGGAGCTATTAAACAAGGTCATATTCCAGCAGTTTGTCCTATTGGTTATAAAAGAGTTGATAAAAAATTAGTTCCTGATCCATTAACAAAAGATATAGTTATCAGAATATTTAATTTATATTTCAAAGGTAATTCTTATAGCACTATTGCAAATATCTATAATAAAGAAAAAGTATTAGGAAAAACAAATTGGAAAGATACAAGAATATTAAAGATACTTTCTAATGAATTATATAAGGGAGATTATGTATCTGGTAAAACAATAAATAAACCTGTATATTATGAAAATGTTGTTGAGCCATTAGTTAGTAAAGAATTATGGGAAAACTGTCAAGCACAAAAGAAGAAAAATCAAAAGAACTACATGAGAACTCAAACCTATATATTTTTGCAAAAATTAAGATGTCCTAAATGTGGAAGAATACTTGCTGGTGGTGCTACTCATAAAATCAAATATGATAAATGGTATTTCTATTATAGGTGTGAAGATTGTAAAAATAATATTAAGGAAGAAACTATTGAAGATTCAGTTAAAGTATTATTATCCGATATTTTAGAATATGACAATGTTGTTAATGAATTTTTCTTACCAGTATTAAAATCTAAATTAGATAATCCAAAACAAGAATTAGAAAAAGAATTAAAATCATTAAATAATAAAAAA
>CACWUS010000042.1 GCA_902764145.1 uncultured Erysipelotrichaceae bacterium
ATATTTGGTAATGCTATTATTACAAGTATTGCAAGTATTGCTATTACTGCTAATAATTCTACTAATGTAAATCCTTTTTTCTTCATATTATTCACCTATCCTCATTATATAATAAAATTTCTACATTTATAATAGTTAAAATCAATAACACATTGAAGATTTATTACTATATATTGAACAATAACTATTAGAATCTCCTACTCCTGTGTCTCCAGTATTAGTCATCCCAACTCTTAATCGAGATATACTACAACCATATGACTTTAAAGTAGTATAATTATTGGCATCTTCTCTACAATCATAACCAAATATATTTTTTAATAAGACTTTATTTTCATCATATAAATTAGCATAACCACCTCTTATATAATAAACATTACCATTTTTAATAAACCCACCATATGATTCTCTTACTATATTATCACTATCTATAGAATATCTCAAAAAAACATTGTGTCCAGAAGCATTAACAACTTCTTCATAACTATTATACTGAACAACATTACTAGGAAGAACTTCTCCTTCTCTGCATACTATTGATGGAAATGGAAATGCATAAACATATCTATAACTAACACTATTATCAATAACCAGTATTTCACTCTCACTTAAAATACCAATATCTTGTGCATCTTTAATATCATTTATAGTCATTTCACCATCATATTTAAATTGATATGAATTATCTTTTATATAATATTTAACAATCTTACCACTACTATTTATTTCAATATAATATTCTAAATCATCTCTAACATCCATATCAAGTTCATTTGAACAACCATTCTTACATTTTGCATATATTTTTGAACCAGAAGATGAAAATGCATCTTTTACATATGCTTGTTCTGCACCTCTATATATTCTTTTGGCTTCTGTTAAAAATGAACTTTTCTTAGCATTATTAAATATTCCCATTATATTTGGTAATGCTATTATTACAAGTATTGCTAGTATTGCTATTACTGCTAATAATTCCACTAAAGTAAATCCTTTTTTCTTCATATTATTCACCTAGTATAATAATAACATAAAAAAAGGAAAAATAATAATTTTTTCCTTACTTTAATAAATTACAATTCATCTCGCGTGAAATATCCAGGATTAGAAGTACCTTCATCAATGTGCGCATATGATTTGCCTGTTTTAGAACTATTATATTTAGTTCCAGATCCACCAACTAATTTTGTATCTCCATAGAACATTGACGCAGAATTAGATGAAGAAATACTAGAAATATTAAACATATCATTAGCATAAATTGTTTTTAAATTAGTACAATTATAAAACATACTCTTTGTATACTGAGCTTTAGATGTATTAAAACTACTTAAGTTAAGAGAAGTTAATGCTTTGCAATTCCCAAATACATTATTCATATATATAACATTTGATGTATTAAAATTTCCAAAACTAATACTTGAAAGTTTAGTGCAATCACTAAACATATCATTTATATTTGTTACTAATGGATTAGTAAAACTATCTAGATTTAGCGACGTAAGTTTACTACACTTACTAAACATGAAAGACATATCAGTTACTTTTGATGTATCGAAACTACTTAAATCTAAACTTGTTAAACCAGAGCAGCCATCAAACATAGAATTCATACTAGTAACTCTACTTGTATTAAAATGACTTACATCTAAACTTGTTAAACTAGAACAACTATAAAACATTCTCTGCATATCTATAACTTTGCTTGTATCAAATCCACTTACATTTATACTTGTTAACTTTGAACAACTTCTAAACATATCCCCCATTTTTGTCACTTTACTTGTATCAAAATGGCTAACATCTAAACTTGTTAAATTGGAGCAATTATAAAACATAGAAGACATATCAGTTACTTTTGATGTATTAAAATTACTTATATTTAAACTTGTTAGATTACTACAATCACTAAACATTTGACTCATATCTGTTGCAGAATTTGTATTGAAATGACTTAAATCTAAACTTGTTAATTTTTTACATTTATTAAACATACCCATAAAGTTAGTTACTTTTGATGTATTAAAGCTACTTATATTTAAATTTTCTAATTTAGTACAGTCCCAAAACATATATTTCATATTAGTAACATTTGATGTATCAAAGTGACTTAAATCTAGACTTGTTAAGCTAGAACATCCTTTAAACAAATATCCCATGCTAGTTATATGCCTTGTATCAAAATGACTTAAATCAATACTAGTAAGTTTAGCGCAATCATAAAACATCATATATAGTGTATTTGTTTTAGAAATATTTAAATTTTCCATTCCCTCAATAGTAGTTAAGTTAGTTAAACCATAAAATAAATATTGACCACTAGAAATAAATACTTGTCCATTGGTTCCAATAGTAAGTTCATAAAGTCCATTACTATCATCATCAGTTACCCATGCAAGAACAGAACCGTTAGATCCCTTGCTTAAGTCAAAACAATCTGTCCCATTAGCAGTATGCCCACCAATTGATGTAACAAAAGTGATTTTTTCAATTTTATTCTTTTGTATATTAGTTCTTAAGAAATTACCAGAGCTTGATGAAGTCCCAGCCATTAAATAATAATCACTACTTTCTGGTTCTGGATAAATAGTTTCAACACCATCATTGATTATTAATAGTTGTGGGCCTTGTAAATCAGCTATTGAAACTGCGTCTTTAATATCGTTTATAGTCATTTCACCTTCATAGTTAAATTGATAAGAATTATCACGAGCATATAATTTAACAATTTTACCACTACTATTAATTTCTATATAGTATTCAAGATCATCTCTAACATTCATATCAAGTT
>CACWUS010000043.1 GCA_902764145.1 uncultured Erysipelotrichaceae bacterium
ATTTGAGTTTCGTTTTTTTACGAAAATTTTTATCTATTTTTTATAAAGTAAAATTTCTATTAAAGTTTTCTCTAATTTTGCCTATAATTTTGACTTTTAAACATGCTAACGCAGAACATCTCTAAATGTTCTTTTTTTCAATATTCAATTAATCTTACTTTATAACTTTAATTCTAATTGTTTGAACTTTTCTCTGGTTTCTATTTCTAACCAATCTCTTATTCCAGTATGTGCATAAGCTAATATATTTTTTATTCCTCTTGCTATCTGACTTAGCCATACTATCGATTTATCTTTTAATGATTTACTTGCATATAATATTTTTATCGTTAATAACTTTTTGTCAATTTTATCTGCCAATATTGCTATATGACCTAAATGTATTGTTAACATCATATTTAGAGTATTCATGCTCTCTAATGTTCTTACTCTCATATTTTCAAAGTCATATTCTTGTTTTTTACCTCTAAAATGTTCTTCTATTCTCCATCTCGATAAGTATAACCTTACAACTTTAATTACATCTGCTTTATCTTTTATATTAATATTTGTTAGTAATTTCATCGGACTTTTTTCACTTAATCCGTACACTATTACTAATGTATATTCTTCTTTATTTGCTGGTAATGTTGCCTTTGTGTAAGATAACATTAATTCATATTCTTCACTATCATCAAATAATGCTTTATATGATATTTTACCTTTTCTTGTTTTAGCTACTTCTCCAACACTTCTTTTTTTACCTTTAAATAATAAAATTCTTTCATCATCCAGCCTTACTACAAAATCATGTTTATTATTACTCATATATTTAAAAATCTTATTATCATCATAACCTCGATCAAATACTCCTATAAATTTTTCACCAATCATATTTTCTGCTGCTTTTATGCTTTCTAAAGTGTATGTATTTTTACTTACAAAATTTTTACTCTTACACGAATATATCTTACTATATATACTCATAGGTTGTTTATTATTCATGCTTAACACAGTTGCTTCACACACATGGTATCCATTTACTATTTTTTTATCTTGACTTGAACCATCAATTACTCTATCTAAGTCTTCTAATTTCTTACTATATTCTTTGTTAATATCACTATCATCAAATAAAACTATTGCATTTTCTTTATCTATATTTTTACTTACTTCATTAAGATAATTATTCCAAATTATTTCTTTTTCTTCTTGATACATATTAGACAAATTATCACATAATCTATCTATTGTATAATTTAATTTTATATTTTCATCTAAGCTTCTTGCAATATTTGAAATTAAACAACTTCCACCTTTCGCCAAGCCATATTGCATATCCATCACAAATTTTGTTGTAGCTTTATTAACACCTTCTGAAACTTTCTTAGAAAAATTTAAAATTTCTCTTTTCATTTCATATGTATTTGTAGTAAAATTATTCATGTAAACACCTCCAAATATTTTTGTTTAGTAATAGTTTTATTTATCAATTTAATTATACTAAATTTTGGACTTGTTTACCTTATTTTTTAAGCAAAAATCAGAGAAAGTTTTCCACATTCTCTGATTTTTTTCATGTCAACAATTATTTTTACCGAAACTCAAAAAACTTCACGCAAAAGAGAGTAAAAACCTACTCTCCATCTATCTAAACACTCTAAAGTGTACAATATATTATATTAAATAAAGTTAATATAAGAATAATTAATTAGCCTATATATAGTTTTTAATCAACTTTTTTATAAACAACAATTATTCAGACGTTATCGGTATTTTTATTTAGTAAGCACTAATTGGAATTTTAGTCCCCAATGGGACCATTTTTTACAATTAAAAATTTTCCATCAAATTTAATTATGCAATGCTTTCACAATAACTATTTCGAAATTATTTTTATTTCTATTTGGTACTAAATCTTTTACTTCAAATCCATTATGAAATATTAATTTATTTTTAGTTTCAATATGTAGTCTTTCATATTCATTAAATTTTATTCTTTCTCTTAACTGCCTAACTGATAAATTATTATTTTTAACTAATTATATGTAATAATTAATTTTATCAGTATTCTCAAAAGATAGTAATTCACAATAATGCGACCAAGATAAAAGTGCAGACGGTGTCTGCACTTTTTCACTCAACTCATAAAACTTTAACATTAACCATAGATTTCTCTTACTATACCCTTACCTAATTCATATGTTAATCTCTTCGAATATTCTTTTATTATTCCTTCTCCATAATGATTACCTGCTTCTCTTACATTCTTCCAACATTGTAATATGCATCCAAATCACTCTTATTAATTGAATAATTTTTAACTTTCCGATTTATCTCATTATTTATTAATTCATTTTTTATCTCATTGTAGTAATTCATATCTACTCCTTTCTACGGACTGCAAGTCTTTATTTTTAATTTATTATTTTTTATTTTAAACATAATACTTCCGTCTCGATCAGTT
>CACWUS010000044.1 GCA_902764145.1 uncultured Erysipelotrichaceae bacterium
ATTACTCACAATATGGAAATTGCAAAAGTTGCTGATAGGATAATTAAAATTGAAGATGGAAAAATTGTTGAGGAGGTATAATTATGAACTTACTTAACAGATTAACTATTAAAAATCTTAAACTTAACAAAAAAAGAACTATTGTTACTATTATTGGCATTATGTTATCAGTAGCTTTAATTACTGCTGTAGCATCAATATATGCTAGTGGAATTAAATCTTTGATTAATTATGAAACTCGTATTAAAGGTAACTTTCATACAGTTTTCTATAATGTTCCTATTAGTGATATGGATAAATTTGAAAATAACAGAAATATTGAAACATTAAATATAACTAAAGGAATTGGCTATGCTAAAGTTGATTCAAAAAATGAAGATAAACCATATGCTTATATAAAAGGTTTTACAAAAGAATCACTTAATAACTTATCAATTAGATTGGTTAGTGGAAGACTCCCTGAAAATGATAGTGAAATAGTAATACCAACACATTTAAAAACAAACGGTCGATTAGAATTAAAACTAAATGATACCATTACATTAGAAGTCGGTAAAAGAATAGATTCTACTGGTTATGAACTAGATCAAAATAATCCATTTCAAAGATCTGATTCTGACGGTAATGGTGAATCTTTGATTGAAACTAAAACCAAAACATATAAAATAGTTGGTATTATTGAAAGACCAGCAACAAATATTGAAAATTATGCAGCACCTGGATATACATTTGTTACATATATTGATGATAGTAAAATATCAGGTAATATCGACATATATGCAAGATTTACGAAAGATGGTACTAAAAGCTGGTATGAAACAATGGCTAACTTTTTAGGTGTTGATCCAGTATTATTTAAAAAAGTCTATAACAATGAAAAAATGAATGGGGAAGAATATGAAGAATTCTCTAATCAAATTCAAAAAGCTTATTTATTTGATGTAAATAAGTATCTTATTGATTTAGAAACAAATCCTATTGCAAGTAGTAGTATAAGTAGCTTAGGAGTTGTTGTTTGTATTGTCATTGGAATTATTGTATTTACTTCTGTATTTTGTATTAAAAATAGTTTTGATATATCAATTACAGAAAAAATAAAACAATATGGTATGTTAAGAAGTGTTGGTGCTACTAAAAAGCAAATTAAAAGAAATGTTTTTTATGAAGCTACTATACTTGGTTTAATTGGTATTCCTTTAGGAATATTATTAGGATATTTAGCATCATATATACTTATAATTGTTAGTAATTATTATTTGAGTGATATGCTACAAGCTGGTCTTAAATTGGAATTTGCATTTTCAATAATAGCTGTTTTAGTGGCTATAATTTTAGGTATAATAACTATCTACTTCTCTGCATTTAGAAGTGCAAAACGAGCTTCTAAAGTATCGCCAATAGATTCTATTAGAAATAGTGCTAACATAAAAATTAATCCTAAAAAAATTAAATCGCCAAAAATGATTAAAAAAATATTTGGTATGGGTGGCGAAATATCATTTAAGAATTTAAAAAGAAATAAGAAAAAATATAGAACTACAGTAATATCAATAGTAGTTTCAGTATTCGTATTTATTGCTTTATCTGGTTTTATGGGATTAGCATTTCAAGAAGTTGATAACGAATTAAAAGTATCTGATTTTAATCTATCGTTAAGTGCGAATATTACAAATGAAAATTCATATAATAAGTTTATTGGAACTGTTAATTTAGATGGCATAGAAGATTATACTATATTAAGAAGTAATGAATTATCTTTTGTTGGTACTCATTACAGTAAAGAATATTTGGATTTTTTAAATATTAAACAAAGAGAACAAGATGAAGAATATATTACTATCTTTGCTATTGGCGAAGAACAATATAAAAAATATATTAAATCATTAGGATTAAATTATAATGATATAAAAGGTAAAGCCATATTACTAGATAAAGATTATCAAGTTTATTATGGTGAAGATAATAAAAGAGTTACAAAATATATAAGAAAATTTAATTTTAATAAAGGTGATGTAATCGATTCACTAATATCTTCAACAAACAAAAGTGTTAAAGTTGAAATTGGTGAAATAACAGAAATAAAACCTTTTGGATTAAAAAATATGTCTGCTAATTACATTGTTTTAAGTGATGAAATGTTTGATAATATAGCCGAGTCAAAACATCTTGATATTTATTACAAATCTAATAATGCTAATAAATTACAAGATGATATTGATGATTATTTAAAAGATGAAGATTATAGTATCAATAATAAAGATGAAAATGTTAAACAAATGAGTAAC
>CACWUS010000045.1 GCA_902764145.1 uncultured Erysipelotrichaceae bacterium
TTGGTGGATGGTATCATTTCTTCACTTAACCATTCAAGCATAGCCTCAAAAACAAGATATTTTTCTTCTAATGTTCCAGAGCGAGTCATAGCATTAATATATGGGACAACATAAAAAGCAATCCCAAAAGGAGTAATATTATTATCTAATTTATAATGTTGTCTTGTTGTCATTTCAACAAAAAATGGATTACGAATACGTTGAAGCCCATCTTTAACGAGATAATGCGTTTCAAAATCCTTTAAATCCATCATATCTGCGATTAAGCCTAACGCTACTAAATCTTCATATTCAATAGCATAATTAGTTCCCATTAATTTATCTATATAGCAACAAAATTTATATACTACTGCGGCACCGCATAATGATTTAGTTGGATAATCACATAGTTGATTGTTAATAATACAAGCAAATTCACTAATTTTTTCCGCTTCGTGGTGGTCTAAAACAAGGACATCTATATTATTGTTTTTTAATGTTTCATGTTCTTTATAATCGTTGCTGGCGCTATCAGGACAAATAATTAATTGAAAACCTTCTTTAATTAATTGTGTTATATCAACATCCCCAAGCCCATGCTATTTTCCATTGTGCATAAAATATGAGACATGACCTTGAACCCAAGCAGGAAATAATCTATTAAGATAATTTAATAAGATTGCTGAACTTGTATATCCATCGCAGTCCGCATCTACAATAACATATGCGTTATCATTTGCGGCAATGTGTTTCATAAGTATTTTAACACCCTCGCGCATATTCATTAGCAACATTGGGTCAAGAACATCATTTTCATCAACATTTAAATAGTGTAAAATATCTTCTCTATTGGTAAACCCACGATTAAGAAGTATCTATTCCAATAAAGTGGCATTTGCCTATCGTTCTGCTATTAATTTATATTCCAATTATTCTTCACTTCATTTCCATATTATTTTTTTATATTATAACATAAAATTTCGTGATTGTCAAATAAAAAACGCGCATTTCCAAAATTTGGAAACGCGCATTATATTACCAAGTGCCCCAGTTATAATATCTATATGCTTGATACGGAAATGCTTTTATTGTTGGCATAATAATTGTTTCAACAAAATCGTCTGGTATCATTCTATCAATATAAGCAACATTACAAGCATGACCTCTGGCACTTCCTTCTGTTGCTCTTACAACTATCCAATTATCGCCATTACTAAATGTAACTCTGGCTTGATTAGCATTAGCAACAGGCTTATCACAAGTAATGCCAATATTAGCATAATCTTCAATTATCTTTTTGAATTGCCCTAATCCTGTTTCTAATTTATCACAATAAATTATTCCTCTCATAATTTAATTCTCTCTTTCTTTTTTTTTACACTACTCTAAATTGTGTAGTTTCTAATAATAAATCTTCTAATTTTATTTGTTCTTTATGAGTATAAGGGATGCGAATAATTGGAATATTATTTATTTTACACCAATTATTTTTAAATTCATCATGCTATTTAACAGTTAAATAATTATTGTATGTATTCCAGGTATGAGAATTATTATCAAAATAAAAATGCTGTTCTCCATCATATTCAATAATATATTTGTTATCTACCCAAAAATCAAATCTGGCAAAATAATTATTTTCTGGGAAACGACAAGTATTAAATTGTCTTTGAGACTCATAAGAAATATTATTTTGTTTTAATAAATTTTCAATTATTTGTTCACCAGATGACCGCATACAACCACAAGACTAAGTTTTTCCTTGTAATAAATCATGAGTAGAAGCTTCTTTGATATTGCCACAATCACATTCACATATCCAAATTACTCTTCCATCATTACTTCTTTTTTCTGTTGGTCTTTTAGCAATTAATTTACCAAAACGCTAATTTGTAATATCAACTGTCTATCGTTTTTTATTATTTTCTATAAGAATTTTATTTTTATAGCAGCCGCAACTTTTCGTTTTTCCAGATTTTAGTTCATCACTACGAATTTCTTTTATATTACCACATTTACACTAACATTTCCAATAATAACGACGACCCCTTTTTATTGGACCATCTATTACTGTTAAATAATTAAAAGTTTGATTTAATAAATTTTCCATATATAATTCTCCTTTATTTTTTCTATTATATATGAAAATTAAATAAAATAAATTAAAATTTTTTGCCCATAATCTATCGGAGATTAAAGTTTAATTCTTTCTTTCCATAACTTTAAAAAAATTTCAGGTCCATGGTCGATTGGGCTTGACTTATATCCGGTAATCATTTTCTTATCAAATATAAAACTTAT
>CACWUS010000046.1 GCA_902764145.1 uncultured Erysipelotrichaceae bacterium
AGAAAAAAAGAATGATTATAAATATGTATATTTATGGATCTACGAGCAAAGTTATTATATTGAAAAAGAAGAGTATGGTAGTGGGTTAGCAATATCTTCAGGAAGTTCCATGCCAATTAAAGCTATTTTTAAAAATAATAAATTACAAGATATAGTATATCCAAAAGATGGTAATCAGTATGTTCCTTCAATTAAAGAAATGTTTCCAGGTATAATAGAGTATCAAGTTTTAAACTTCGATAACGAGAAAAATATTAATAAATTATTTAATGAAGTTGAACAAAGAAAAAGCATATATTATGATTATTTGAACCTGGATATGAGTAAAATAACAATAGATGATTTGGTTTATGATGATTTAATATTTTCTGTAGAATATAAAGAAGGAAAATGTAATATTCCTGTTTTATTAAGTATATATAAAAACAACAGATATAAATTATATACTGAATATAAAGGTTGTAAATCTCAATATTGTAATGCTATGTTACAATATGTAAAATCAGTTGATGGTGAATATAATTATGATGTTATAGAAATAATAAGACACAGTGAGGATGGAAATATTCGTCAATATACAAATGATGCTCTACCAGAATTTATGATTCATTCTGGTAAAGGGCATGAGTTTATAACTGATAGCGATAATAAATATCTAAAAGAATTACTAAAATCTATAGATGTTGATTTATATCAATGTGCTAAACCAAATTACGAAGATTAAAACAATCGGAAGATTCTTGCTTTCACGAACAATCGCATTATTAAGATATTCACGTACATTAAGGTGAGAAATAATCTCATCTTTTTTTAGTAATTTTTCAATCATTTATGAACCAATCTTTAATTAAATAAAATTATAAAAAAATTCTTTTAAAAACATATTTGCGAATGTCAAAATTTTGTGGTATATTTTATTCAAGTAATTGAGCTAATCTCAATTCATAGATATGTGCCGATTTTTCGTATACACGTTAAATTGAGACCCATTTAGAATAAAAAGATTCTTTTTTTTTAATAAGATGGTATAATAAAATATATTAAAAAGTAAGGAGAATTATATGAATTATAAAAAAATAGTTGTTGCTGGTGGTGGTGTTTTGGGGAGCCAAATTGCTTTTCAGTCAGCGTATTGTGGATATGATGTGACAATATGGTTAAGAAGTGAAGATAGCAAAACAAGAACACAACCTAAGCTTGATGCATTAAAAAAAGATTATATTAAAACTATAGAATCATTAAATCCTCATGATGAAAATAGTTGGGCAAGAGGAATATCTGATATTGATAATTTTAATAAAGCCGATTGTTTAAAAAAGGTAGAAAATGCTTATAATAGTATTAAATTAGAAGTAGATATGAAAGAAGCAGTAAAAGATGCTGATTTAGTAATTGAATCAATGGCAGAAATAAAAGATGAAAAAATTAAATTCTATCAAACTTTAGCACCATTGTTAGAAGAAAAAACTATTATTGTGACTAATTCTTCTACATTATTACCATCTATGTTTGCTAAATATACAGGAAGAGCAGAAAAATATTTATCACTTCACTTTGCTAATACAATATGGATAAAAAATACCGCTGAAGTAATGGCACATGATAGAACTGATAAAAAGTATTTTGATGAAATAATGGAATTTGCAGTTAGTATCAGAATGTTGCCTCTTCCTGTTTTAAAAGAAAAATCAGGATATTTATTAAATTCTATGCTCGTTCCTTTTTTGTTAAGTGGTATGGATTTATTAACGAATGGAATATCTGATGCTGAAAGCATTGATATTGCTTGGAAAAGAGGGACAGGAGCACCCAAAGGGCCATTTGAAATAATTGATACTGTAGGATTAACTACAGCAAAAAATATTGTTGAACAATATCAAAAAGTTCCTGGATTAATGAGTCCTTTATTAAAGAAAATGATGTTGCCTTACAATTACAAGGGAATGTTAAATATGTTAAATCAATATATTGAAAAAGGAAAACTGGGAAAATCCTCTGGAGAAGGTTTTTATAAATATGATAAATCATAATCATTTGCAAATGTCATAATGTTATGGTATATTTTATTCAAGTAATTGAGTCAATCAGGGTTCATAGATTTGTGCCAATTTTTCGTAAACACGTTAAATCATGGCCCCATTAGAATACAAATTACGATAGCTTAAGTTATCGTAATTTTTTTATATATAAAATACTATAAAAACAGCAGAATTTTTCATCTGCTTAATAAATCATAATATTAAGATATAAATCATAATATTAAGATATACAGAACGGGTGAAATCCGTTTTTGTGTGGTATAATTGTTATCGAAGGAGAGTTGAGTAATATGACATTTTTTCCACCAATTCCATTAATAAGAAAAAATCATATAATAAAATAATTAACAGAGAGCAATGCTTTTTCTGAGAAAACAGCTAAAACATTTACTGAAGCTGGAATTGTTAATCCTAATGGATTTAATAAAATAAATGAAAGATTGATTAAGCAAAAAGTATTAGTAAAAACAAAAGATGGTAAGTATTATCTAAATAAATAATAAT
>CACWUS010000047.1 GCA_902764145.1 uncultured Erysipelotrichaceae bacterium
TTTTGTTTTTACTAATACTTTTTGCTTAATCAATCTTTCATTTATTTTATTAAATCCATTAGGATTAATAATTCCAGCTTCAGTAAATGTTTTAGCTGTTTTCTCAGAAAAAGCATTGCTCTCTGTTAATTTTTTTATTATATTATTTTTTCTTATTAATGGAATTGGTGGAAAAAATGTCATATTACTCAACTCTCCTTCGATAACTATTATACCATTATTCCTAATTTTTTTTTAGTAGTTAAGTTACTTTGTATAATTCCATAAATAAACCTCGAAATTAACAAAAAAACTTATCTAATCTCCTTTTTTGAGGCTTAATTACCTAAAAATTGTAATTATAAAAAAGCCCGCAAACCCTTTATTTATGCTGGTTTGCAGGCTTATTTACCATAGCACATTTTATACTTGCGTCCACTGCCGCATGGAATGCAGAAAAACATTTCACTTTTTGTACTTCCTAATTCAGCTGGATTCTTTTAAATGTATATAGCTAAAAATGAGTCAAAAATCATTTATTTAGCTTATCAGGGTATCTAAATTTTTAATAGCAAAATATTATGTACAAATATTAATTATGCTACTTAAAATAAAATTTAATTATTTCATTGATTCTTTCACTATTATCATGTTCCTTGATTAAGGAAATAATAATATCTGTATTTACTTCTTTTAAATAATATTTATTATATAATTCTTTTAGGAATAAATTAAATTTATCATCACCCATTGCGATTCTTAATTCTTGTAAAAATAGATACGCTTCTTCATATTCAGTTTCCCCATAATTTTGTTCTTCTGAATAGTTATCGGGAGTTGTATTTAAAAATTTATCTTTGTAATCTTCTCTAGCCGTTTCAATTAATTCATCTCTTGATTTTATATTCATTTCTATTGAAGGCACTATATCATCTATTTCTAAAAGATATTTGTGAGCATCACCATCATATAAGCCAAATAATTGTCTTTCTAAATAAGTTGTGAAACCTTCATCAATCCATGCTTCCGAATATTCATTATTACCAACAGCAGCATAAAACCATTGATGCGCTATTTCATGAGATAATCCATCACTTAAGCTCCATGCATCCATTAGTGTTCCATCGTAAAATGAAGTTGCATTAGTCATTATTAAACCTGGATATTCCATTCCACCATAACCAAAACCAAACAAAAGTGGTGTAACATCTAATTCTTCATAAGGATATTTACCAATATTATTTGTATAAACTTTAATAGCATCTTTAATAACAAGTTCTGTTAATTTTCTATATTTATCAGTATATTTACTTTTTAAATAATAATTATTAATTTTAATTCCTTCTACTTCAAAAGTATCTTTTTCCATCATATTAGTTACTACTATTGCTACATCACGAATATTATTAGCTGTTATTTTAGTCACTAAATCACTTGTTTCTTCCTTGCCTGTCGCAATTACCAAATAATCTTTTGGATGTTTGATTTCAATTTCATAATTAGCTAAATCATAACTTCTACTTTCTCCATCATCAAAATATGGACTTAATATCCATTCACCATTTTTATTATCAGCTAAATATGGAAAGCAAAAAGAAAGAGCATAAATATATCCATCTTTTCTTCTAACATACCCAAAGCGATCTTGTCTATCTGGTATATCTGTCTTCATTTCTACTTTTAATTTAATAATATCATTAGGTTTTAACAATTCATTTAATTTAACTTTAATAATACTTTCTTTTTCAATTTTATACTCTAATTGTTGTTCATTACTTTTTATACTTATAATATTACTTTTTTGCTTGTCATTATTATAATTCTTTTTATTATATGCATGAATAGATGGTGTCATATCTCTTATGATAATTTCATCAATACTTTCGTAGGTATCATTTTTAATTTCAATTTCTACTTCTTCCATTAATGATTTCATATTGATATCTAAATCTAATTTCATGTAATAAGATATTGCATCAATCTTATTACTATTTATATCTGGTATATTGTTATCTTTTATACCATTATTTTTATTACATACTAAATATAAACCAATAGCTATAATAATTAATAAACAAATGCTTAATACTATTTTCTTTTTCATATATCCCTCTTTCAAGAATATTATACCACAATTTCATTAATTATTTTGCTCGTAAAATTACTAAATTCGGAACAACGAAAAAGACTAGAAATTTTCTTTCTGATCTCTATCATAATATCTTAATATTGAGATTAACTAATAAGTTCCACTTTAACTGCACCAATTTGTGGTGGATTAGATGTTTCTACCATTCCACTAAAG
>CACWUS010000048.1 GCA_902764145.1 uncultured Erysipelotrichaceae bacterium
ACAAGATGATATTGATGATTATTTAAAAGATGAAGATTATAGTATCAATAATAAAGATGAAAATGTTAAACAAATGAGTAACTTATTTACTTTGGTTGGTATATTCTTATATGGTTTCATCATTGTAATTTCATTAATTGGAATAACTAATATATTTAATACTATTACTACTAATATGGAATTAAGAAAACAAGAATTTGCTATGTTAAAATCTGTTGGTATGACAACTAAAGAATTTAATAGAATGATTAGATTAGAAAGTTTATTTATGGGTATTAAATCATTATTCTTTGGTATTCCTATTGGAGTAGCATTGTCGTATGTAATTTATCATTTCTTATCTGAAGAATCTGGAATACCTTATAAACTACCTATAGTTGCTATTATAATATCTATAGTAGTTGTATTTATACTTATTTCATTAATTATGAAGTATTCAATGAGTAAAATTAATAAACAAAATATGAGAATATCTAATATAGGGAGCGAAAGCTCCTTATATTGTGGTATAATATTATGTGATGAAAGGAGCTATAGATATGAATATTTTATTAATTGAAGATACAGAATCAATTATTAAAGGTCTTACATATTCTTTTGAAAAAAACAATTATAATTTAACTGTAAAAACAACAATTAAAGATTCAAAAGAACATTTAATAAATAACTCCGATATAGATTTAATAATACTTGATATTACTTTGCCTGATGGAAATGGATTTGAACTATTTGAAAATACAATTAAGAGTTTAAGAGTTCCTACTATCTTCTTAACTGCTAAAGATGAAGAAGATGATATTGTTAAAGGATTAGATGTTGGTGCTGAAGATTATATAACTAAACCTTTTAGCACTAAAGAATTAATGGCAAGAGTTAATAGAATATTATTAAGAACAAAAAAGTTATTAAAATAAAAGATATTTCTTACGATATGGATAAATTAGTCTTGATGAAAGATAATACTCCTATTGAGCTAACTGCACTTGAATTAAAACTTGTAAATTTATTATTTAATAACTTAAATAAAGTTGTTAGTAGAAATGTAATTTTAGATAAAATTTGGGATTGGACTGGAAATTATGTTGATGATCATACTGTTACAGTTTATTTCAAAAGAATAAGAGAAAAAATAGGAACAGATATTATAACTACTATTAAAGGTATGGGATATAGAATAGATGAAGAATAAAATAAGATTAAAACAATATATTATCTCTACATTAATTGTATCTATATGTTTATTTGTATTGTTCCTAGCATTAAACATATATGAATACCATACTTATACAAATAATTTTAATAATAAGATTGGTGCTATTATTAATGTAATTAAAGATAAGTATCCAGAAATAACAGATAAAGAAATTATTACGATATTAAATAGTAATGATTTTGAATCAAATGATTTTTTTACTAAATATGGAATTGATATAAACAATAAATCTGTACTTTTAAATAATGATAAAGATTATCATACATTTTTAATAGTTAATATGTCATTTTTAACTTTATCTATAGTAATATTATTAATTGTATTTATTAGATATAATCATAAAAAAGAAAATGATATTAAGGAAATTATAAAATGTATAGAACAAATTAATAAGAAAAATTATGAATTACAAATTGATTCAATGTCAGAAGATGAATTATCTATTTTAAAAAATGAAATATATAAAACTACTATTATGTTAAAGGAATCTGCTGAAAATTCTAATAAAGATAAAATGAATCTTAAGAAATCATTAGAAGATATTTCACATCAATTAAAAACACCACTTACTAGCATATTAGTTATGTTAGACAATATTATTGAAGATCCTGATATGGATATTAATGTAAGAAATGACTTTGTTAGAGATATAAAAAGAAATGTTGTAAATATTAATTTTTTAGTACAAGCACTTTTAAAATTATCAAAGTTTGACGCTAATACAGTTCATTTTATTAAGAAAGAATATAATTTAAAAAATATAGTTGATGAATCAATTAAAAATGTTTCTACTTTATGTGATTTAAGAAATATTAATATTGAATTAACTATTAAAAATGTTTCTAAAATTATGTGTGATTCTAAATGGCAAATAGAAGCTATAACTAATATTTTAAAAAATTCTATAGATCACTCTAAAGATAATCAAAAAGTAATAATCAATGTTGAAAATAACAATGTTTATTCTACAGTTGAAATTAAAGATTTTGGTGATGGTATTTCTAAAAAAGATATATCACATATATTTGAGAGATTTTATAAAGGCGAAAATGCTACTTCTGATAGCATTGGTATTGGTCTAGCTTTAGCAAAAACAATTATAGAAGAAGATAACGGAAATATTAGTGTTGAATCCAATAAAAATGGAACAAAATTTACAATAAAATATTTTAAATTGTAATGAGCGTAATATTAAGATATTGCTATATTAGAGAATGTAAAAATTCTCTTTTTTTATGATAAAATAGTATTATATACAAAATTAAACCAACAGTGTGTGTTAATTATTAATTAAAAATGATAATATCTTTTTGAGGAAGTGAGAAAATGGATCAAAATAAAAGTGGTAAATTTATTGCTAAATTAAATTAAGAAAAGAAAAAAACATGACTCAAGAACAACTTGCCGAGAAAATGGGTGTTAGTATAAATGCTGTTAGTAAATGGGAACGAGGACTTAGTTTTCCAGATGTATCGCTATTTAAGAAATTATGCAAAGAGTTGGATATAAATATAGAAGAATTAATTAATGGAGAAAAAGACAAGAGTGAAGAAGCAAAAGAAAAAGCAATAATTTCTACAATAAAAGAAACAAATAAGATAAAAAAGAATTCCAAAAAGTTGTTAATTATTTTATCAACAATCTTCGTGATTATAGTTTGTGGATTAATTTATTATAATAAAAATTTAAAAGTTAATTTAGTTAATGACTCAGATTATCTATATGATGAAGTTATTGGTTTTATAAAAGAAAAAGAATTTAAAGAAAATCCAGATTCAAAAGAAAAAGATTTTAATGTCTTTTACAGTTATCATCCTTTTGGTATAGAAAAAAAGAATGATTATAAATATGTATATTTATGGATCTACGAGCAAAGTTATTATATTGAAAAAGAAGAGTATGGT
>CACWUS010000049.1:0-1706 GCA_902764145.1 uncultured Erysipelotrichaceae bacterium
TGCACAACTAAACTATTTAGAACAGGAAAAAAATCGAATAACTAGATACTACAATTACAGGGGGGTTATAAATATTAAGCATCGTAATATCTTAATCTTGCGATGTATTTGTTTCTTCACTAATTGCTTTTTTTAATGTTTTTGTATCAATGTCATCAAGTTCTTCATATTCAGCTTCTCTAATTATTGTTTTTTCAACTTCTGCTTTAGTAGGCATTTCACCTTTAACAAAGATATTATAAGCATTTTTACCAATTATCCTTGTACTAGCAACATCTATTCCCCCACCAACAAATCCACCAACTACTGGAACAACTTTTCCCAAATTAATTATTCCAGTTTCACCAAATTTTGTCATAAATCTAAACCCAACTTTTCTGTTAATAGCAGTCAAGGCTTTTCCTGGTATTTTATCAACCATCGCTACACCAAATTTATTTGCAAATTTTATACCAGAACTTTTTAATATTTCAGTTGCGGCAGATCCAGTTAAACAGGCGTATATTAGTGTTTGAACTTGATCTGAATGTATATCATATCCACCCATTTTTGCAATAGCACAACACATTCTTAACTGAACATACATAACACTTGTAATATTAGCTGGTAATGTTGCTATCATTGTTGCAAATCCACCAAACGAAGTAAGAAATCCTGATGTTCCACATTTTACTGTAGAATTATTTATTAGGGATTTAACTGCTTGTTCAACATTTTCATTTTTAGATAAATAGTCTTCAACCAAATCATCGACTGGTAGGCTTACCTTAGGTATTCCATCTACCGATTTAATGTATAATGTACTTAATATTTCCTGCATTTGTTCTTCAGTAATTGTGGTTTTTACTTTGTTTGAAACATTAGAAACAGCATTTGAAACAGATTCTTTAGTTGATAATGCAGTTTCTTTTATTTTAGGTACTGCCACATTACTTGTAAATTCTTTTACTTCATCATATTTCTGTTTAGAAAATGATACTGCATTCTTTGTCATATCTTTAAAATTAAACTTTTTTTCATTTTCCATAAATTACACCTCATCATATAAATTGTAAATTACGCGAGTTTCACTAAACATTATTATACTACAAAAACAACTATTTTTTATATCAACTTAAAGAATCGTAAGATTACTAATTTCCGATTATTATTTATTATCAGAAATTGTAACAATACAAGCATCTGCCATAGCTTGTTTTATTATATCTGTTCTCTCTCTTTTTATAACATTTTTAATATTTAATTGTAATGCCATTTTAATATATGCACTTTTCTTTGATAAATAATAACCATTTTTATATGTCATTAATCTATCCATTAATTCTTCATCAGTTTCAGGTAACTCTAAAGATTTAATTATAAATTTTTCTACTTCATTTAATTTATCATATGATGCTTTTACTTTTTTTAAAAGAATCATACACATTTCTATAGATCTATCATAGTTTTTTCTATCTAATGTGATTAAACTAGTATTAGTTTTAGAAAAATACGTATAATTAGTAGCAAAATCATAGGTCATTGTATAATCTTTAACATTTTCATCAATAAAGATTTTAAACTCCAAGTCTT
The DNA here is from genome assembly GCA_902764145.1 of uncultured Erysipelotrichaceae bacterium. Taxonomy (GTDB): domain Bacteria; phylum Bacillota_I; class Bacilli_A; order RF39; family UBA660; genus CAG-1000. The sequence goes on from CACWUS010000049.1 coordinate 1,573, forward strand.
CAGTTATTTCATATTTCAATGCCTCTTGATACATCGCATGAACTAACATATTTGTAGATAATATATCTACTATTTCAGCAAAATCATTTTTTAGTTCAATATAATCATATTGTTCAATTATTTTGTTAGATAAT
>CACWUS010000049.1:1772-2492 GCA_902764145.1 uncultured Erysipelotrichaceae bacterium
AAAAAAGGTGTCAATAGTATTAAAGTGTTTAAATACTACCGACACCTCTAAATAATTCATTATAAAGATTTATTAATTTCGATTGTTTTTTCATAGCTGTACCTCCATTTCTAGAGAATACCTCTTTCATTGGTTATATATATTATCACTTTTTAAAAATTTGTCAATTCCTTATTTAGGGAATGACTAATCTTGATATTCTATGTCTTGTACAGGTGGGATATCTAATGCATTAGCATAATCTTCAAATTTATTAACTGTTTCAGTTTCCATTTTATTTGTTACTCTAACATATATATTATATGTAGTCATTATAGTTGAATGTCCTAATCTTTTAGATACTGCTTTTATATCAGCACCTTGTTCTATTAATCTAGTTGCATGAGTATCTCTAAAATCATGAAATCTACAAGGTATTCCAAGTTCATAATTAATAACTTTAAATGCATGTCTTGGTGATTCAGTTCCTCTAAAATCCCCATTAGCTCTTACAAATACTAATTTAGCTTCAGGTAGATCTACTTCTATTTCTGCCTTAGCATCTACTATTTTTATTTCAGGTCTATTTGTATATTCATTCATAATTCTTTTTTCATAATGTTTTAGATAAGATTCGCCATAGTATTCTTTATTTTCTTCTTGAAGTTTCTTATATTCTTTTAGTGCTTTAACTAATGTATCTCCTATAGATATTGTTCTTTGACTTTGAGGATTTTTACA
>CACWUS010000050.1 GCA_902764145.1 uncultured Erysipelotrichaceae bacterium
ACCATATAGTACTATTTATATCAATATAAAAGGAACAAATTGTTCCTTCTTAATATCTTAATCTTCCGAACTAATTAATAAATTGTAATTTATCTTTTAACTTTTTTAATAAATAGGAAGTAAACGATTATAGGTATTATTATTAAATCTGGTATAGTAAATGTTCTAACTAGTATATAATTTCCAATAATTGTTACTAAAATAAGTCCTATTGATATAAATTTGGCAAATAATCCTTCTTCTTTTGTTTTCCAAGTAAAATAAGCAAATAAAGGCGATAAACAAGAAAATATTGTCCAACCTTTGATAAAATTCCAGCTATATACTGCATTTGTTAATTCTGCTGTTACATAGTATGAAATTAGCATTCCTATACAAAATGGAAATATATTTATCATTGCTTTTTTCCTTGTATCACTATATATCGAAATCAATATTCCTAATAGTACCCATATTGGTAAATCTGAAAACATATATCCAAGTGTCATCATAAATAAATTGCCAACAAAAAGTATATCCAATAATTTGCTTATTATTCCTAAAATAGCACCTATAAAAAATAATGAAATAGGATTTAATATATATTTCTTCATAAATTATCTCACTTTCAAATCACTATTTTTCTAACTAATTAATAAATTGTAATTTGTATTACTTTTTCTTTTTATCTTTTTTTATACTTGAGCCAATAGCAAGTCCTATAATCATACCTGTACAAACACATAGTGGAAGATAATATGTTACATTGGAAATTGCTATAACTATTGCTCCAATTACTGCGCCAGCTGCAACACCATAACACATTCCTTCTCTAGAATATGTATTATCTTCTTTTTCTTTTTGTTCTTCTTTTTCACTATTTTCTTTCATTATAAATTCCTCCAATTCTACAAATTACTATTTGTCTTACACTTTATATTATACCTTACAAAAACGGATTTTCATCCGCTCTGTATATCTTAATCTTACGATTACTTATTATCACCAATCATTTTCCTTTTAAATACTATAATAGATAGTATCAATATGATTATTGTATAGGCAACAAATACCTTAATTATATTCAAAGCACTTTCAAAAGGTAATAATTCACATAATTTTGCAAATCCATTTCCAATTAAATCTTTTGAAAAATACATTCCACTAGTAAAACAAACTAGCTGTACAATAATACTTCCAACTCCACCTGATGCTTTTTCACTTACCAGGCTACCAATTAATATCCCAAATGCTATAAATAATATTGAAACAAATATTGATGCTATAATAGTTAATATTATATTTATACTAATATTTAACCCTAATAAACAAGCAACTATAAAAAATAATGAATCTTGTATAATGATGATTGGTATTAAAGATAATATATATCCTAAAATATAATCACTTGATTTCATTGGTGAAGTTCCAAGTCTTATCAATAATGATGATCCTCTGTCTTTTGCTACTAATGTTGATGTAAATAAAGTAATAAAAGAAAATCCAAATATAATGATTCCAGGAGTAAAATTTTCAAGCTTATATGTATCTCCAGGTATTTTTATTTGCTGAAATATAAATAATAAAAATATTGGTAATGCTATTTCAAATACTAAACTTAAAGGATCTCTAATTAATTCTTTAAAATTTCTTCTAGCAAAATTAATCATTCTCATTATAACTCACCTCCAGTTGCAATTGATACAAAGGCATCTTCAAAATTTTTAGCTTTAGTTTTATTGATTAATTCTTTAGAGGTTCCAACTTCAACAATATTACCATTTGCCATTATACCGATTCTATCTGATAAACTTTCTGCTTCTTCCATATAATGAGTTGTTAAAATTATTGTTATTTTACCTTTTAATTCATAAATAACTTTCCATAATTCTTTTCTTGCAATAACATCTAAACCAAAAATAATATTTTAGGATCATTAATTAAGCTTATTGCAATAGATACTTTTCTTTGCCATCCACCAGATAAAGTTTTTGATCTTTTGTTTAATACTTCATCTAATTTAAACATTTTAATTAATTCATTAATCTTTTTATCTTTATCTTTTATCTGATAAACTCCAGCCATAAATTCTAAGTTTTCTTTTACGGTTAAATTTGGAGCAATAGCAGTTTCTTGTGGTGAAACATTTAATATTTCTTTTATTTTAAATATATCTTTTTTCATATCCATATCAAGGATTTTAATACTTCCAGAAGTTGGTAATATTAATCCTGATAACATTTTAATTGTTGTAGTTTTTCCAGCACCATTAGTTCCTAAAAGTGCAAATAATTCACCTTGTTTAATATTTAAATCTATTCCATTTACTGCAATTTTATCTTTAAACTTTTTAGTTAATTTCTTTGTTTCAATTGAATACATATTATTTACCATCTGGCATAATTTTATCCATAGTATCTTCTAATACTTCAGATTTAACAATAGCCATTCCTTTCTTTTTATCACATAAAACTACAACAGTATCTCCAGGTTTAATATCAAAAACTACAACAGTATCTCCAGGTTTAATATCAAACATATCTCTTGCTTCTTTAGGAATTACTATTTGTCCTTTTTCTCCAACTTTAGCAATACCCACAAATTTATCTTTCATATATGCCTCCTTTAAAGTATAACAAGTTATACTTTTCATACTTAATTATATACCTATTTTATACAAAAGTAAAGCATCGCAAGATTACTAAAAAAAGATGAGATTTCTCTCATCAGTTGGAACGGGAATATCTTAATATTACGAGCATTACTTATTTTTTGTATTCGCTCTTTTTTTCAATCTTAAAACTAAATTATCATTTGATTTATTTATATTATCTTTTTGTTTATTTATCTTCATGTAATTATTAATAATAGCTAATAAGCCAATTCCTACTCCTGAACCTAATAAATAAGATGCTGCAACTTCAAAATTGAATATATCTGAAGAAAAATTAAATTCATTAATAATAACTGCCAAAACAATAAAAATGAATGATAAAGTAAATGCACCATTAATCTTTTTTATTTTCTTTATTTCTTCAACTGTATTATACTCTAACAATTTATCAATTGTAGTTTTTAATTCTTCAAGTTCTTCTTTATTAAGTTTTCTTCCATTTAGCAATTCTGCAACACTAACATCTAATTCATTGGCAACCAAACTTATTAAACTTAAATCTGGTAATCTTCTACCATTTTCCCAATTTGATATAGCTCTATCAGTCACACCTAATTTTTCTGCCAATTCTTGTTGAGTTTTCCTTACGACATTCAGCAATAAACTTTCCAATATTCTCTTGATTCATTATTATCCCTCTTTTCATAAATAATTATAACAAGTTTTTAATGTGGTGTAACCAAACATAACGTGGAGTTTAACTTATATATTTATTTTATCATAAATTTGTACTTTTCTTGAATTTAGATTGATTGCAATATTACTAAAAAAAGATGAGATTATTTCTCACCTTAATGTACGTGAATATCTTAATATTCTGATTGTTTTATTTTTCTCTTTTTATAAATAATATTATTA